>CAVVSV010000050.1:0-11004 GCA_963750805.1 uncultured beta proteobacterium | reverse complement strand
GCCCAGTATCGCTGGCCGGTTCATAGCGCGGGGCGGGGGACCAGGCGGTCGTGTTGGGGGCACTCTCTGCCATCTCGGGCGCCCGGAAAGCGCCGAGCACGTCCTCGGCGACCGTCGAAGAAGCGCGGTAACCTGCCGCCTCCAGCGCCTCGCCGATGGCGCGGATCACCGCACTGCGCACCGCCCCGGCATCGCGGAAACGGAGTTCCGCCTTGGCCGGGTGCACGTTGACGTCGACTTCCGCCGGATCAACGGCAAGGAAGAGCGCAATCGCCGGAAACCGGTCGCGAAAGATGAAGTCGGCATAGGCAGCACGCACCGCCCCGAGCAGTACCTTGTCGCGCACCGAGCGGCCGTTGACGAAATAGAACTGGCTCAGGGAATTGGCTCGAGAATAGGTCGGCAGGCCAGCGAGGCCCGCTACAACGACGCCATGCCGCGTGCTGGCGAGCCGCACGGCATTGGCGGTGAAATCTTCGCCCATCACCTGTGCCAGCCGCGCCGCCAGTGCCCCATCGCCGGTTTGCGCCGGCCAGTTGGCTGGCGAGCGGTCGGCGCCGTCAAGGACGACATGAACGTGCGGGTTGGCCATGGCGAGGCGCTTGACCACGTCCGTGATGGCCGCTGCCTCGGCTCGATCCGACTTGAGGAACTTGAGTCGCGCCGGCACCGCCGCAAAAAGGTTACGGACCTCGACGATGGTCCCCCGGTTCATTGCCTGCGGCACGATCGGCCTTGTGACGCTCCGAATGCGCGGTCAAAGGTGCGAAACACCATCATCAACCCGTTGCGCTCATTGGGCAACTTGAGTTCAGTTTTCGCCTCATCCGTCTTGTCGATGATGCGCACGCCATCTTTGAGAATCGCCAACACGTGGCCGGACTCCATGCCGTCTTTGCTGCCGCGGTTGATGACGACCACCTGATTTTGGGCGGCATTGGCTACCGAGCTGCCGTAGACCGACACCACACGCGCATCCACCTTGGCGGTGGGTGCCCGGGGCACGTAACTGGTCAACTGGCGTGGCGGCTCGGGCAAGAGTCTGTCACCCACCCGCATTTCTTCCTTGGCGCCCACAATGTCAATGGTGGCGGGGATAACGTCGGTCCGGTCTTTCCCGTCCTTGTCGGTGGATTGCTCGGTGGATTCACCGCGCACCAGGCGGGCTTTGCCCACGTACTGTGCCTCGTAGCCCAGCACTTCGCCGGTGACGGGGTCCTTCAATGCCGTGGCATTGCGAAACACGCGGAATTCTGAGGCCTTGCCAGCGTCATTGGCAATCTTGTTGTCCGACGGTCCACGGGCATAGGCCCGATCACCCCGGCTCAACAACACGCGGCCTTCCTGAGTCGCCACAATGCGCGGTGAGGACTTCAGACCGTTTTCATCCACGATGACGGGTTCGGCCAGAAACGGTTCGATGAATTGCGTTTTCAGCGTGGGAATGACCTCATCAGCCAGGCTCTCATAACGGGTGCGGGGAGAAACGCGAACGGTCTGAATACCGTTGGCGTCAGCGCCACCAGCGCGAGAACGCAACGTGGCCCGGCCATTCAACTTTTCCAGAAACAATTGCTGGCCCGGAAAAATTCGGTGCGGGTTCTTGATCTCCACCATGTTCATGCCCCACAACTCGGGCCAGCGCCACGGGCTTTTGAGGAACATTCCCGATATGGCCCACAACGTATCGCCGCTTTTCACGGTGTAGCTGTCGGGGGCGGTGGCGGCCAGCTCACTCAACGGAACACCCGCGGAAGCGACCTGTTCAGCGGTCGCTTTTTGGGCCGGAGTGACCGTCAGGTTTTGGGCCAGGGCCGGGGCCCCAAAAAGTGATACCGCCAGTGTTCCGACCATTGCCAGGGTCATGGAGGCCAGAGTCTTGTCTTGAGTCATTGACTTCGCCATGTTGGGTTTTACGAGGGTCATGTGTTTGCGCATATTCTCATGCATTTGCCAAGTCGGGATTGCAGCGAAAATCTTGATAAGTTACACACGATTCTGCGCTCAAGCCCTTGATTGGGCAACGTTTTCTGCATCACAGTCCTGCTGGAACGGCGAAAAGTAGCGAAAATAACGACATCTTTGAAGTGAATTCATGGCTTTACTACCCATTCTTTGTTATCCCGACCCCAAATTGCACAAGGTGGCCAAGGCCATCCCGGCTGTCGATGCGCGCATCAAAACGCTCATTGCCGACATGCTGGAAACCATGTACGACGCCAAGGGCATCGGCCTGGCTGCCACCCAGGTGGACGTGCATGAGCGGCTGATCGTGATTGATGTGTCGGAAGAACGCAACCAGCCCCTGGTACTGATCAATCCGCACATTGCCTGGACCAGCGAGGCGACTCACCTCAATGAAGAGGGGTGTCTGTCCGTGCCCGGCATTTACGATGGCGTCCAGCGTTTTGATGCCGTCAAAGTCGAGGCGATGGATGGTGAGGGGCAGCTCCGCCTTGTGGAGGCGGAAGGGCTGCTGGCCGTGTGCATCCAGCACGAGATGGACCATTTGATGGGCAAGGTGTTTGTGGAGTACCTGTCTCCACTCAAGCGAAACCGCATCAAGAAAAAAATGCTCAAGGCCTTGCGCGAGGATGAGCGCGAGGACTCCCGTTGACCTTGCGCGTCATCTTTGCGGGCACGCCGGAATTTGCCCGCATCGCTCTGGCTGATATCCATGCGGCTGGCCATGACGTCGTGCTGGTGCTGACACAGCCGGACCGGCCCAGTGGACGCGGCCTGAAGCTGCAACCCAGCGCCGTCAAGCAATTTGCGCTGGACCTTAACCTCCCGGTCGAGCAACCCCGCAGCCTGAAGCTGAACGGCAAGTTCCCCGGCGACGCAATGCATGCGCGTCAAGCCATCGCTCATGCCCAAGCAGACGTGATGGTGGTCGCCGCCTATGGATTGATCCTGCCCCAGGACATACTTGAAACTCCCCGGCTGGGTTGCCTGAACATTCATGGGTCTCTGTTGCCGCGCTGGCGGGGAGCGGCACCGATCCACCGCGCCATCGAGGCAGGAGACACGCAGACCGGCATCACCATCATGCAGATGGATGTGGGGCTGGATACGGGCGACATGTTGCTGGTCGAAACCTGCCCCATCGCAGCGGGAGTTACGACCGGGGAACTGCACGATCAGCTGGCTATTCTGGGCGGCAAGATGATCGTCACAGCATTGGCCCTGGCCGAAACCGGTGCGCTGGTGCCCGTCAAGCAACCCGAGCAGGGCGTGACCTATGCGCACAAGGTGGAAAAGAGGGAGTCTGCCATCGACTGGTCGCAAACCGCCACGGACATTGTTCGGCGGATCTGTGCGTTTAACCCCAGTCCGGGCACGCACTGCACTTGGGGCAGTGAGACTCTGAAAGTCTGGCGCGCCGAGTTGGTTGAGCCGCTGCCCAATGCTGACGGTATTATGGGCACTTCAGATGGGCTCCAGCCCACAGTTCAAGGGCAAATCGTGGCGCTAGTCCCTGTTGGTATTGATGTTTGTGCTATGAATTCAGTAGTGCGATTGACCGAACTTCAGCGTCCTGGGGGCAAGCGACTGGGTGCGGGTGAGTTCCTTCGTGGAGCCAAATTGTCTGTGGGTGACGTGCTGATTTAGGCGGACGAAAGCTGGATTGATATCCCGCAATCCGCTTGCAAGTTGACGCTCCTACAATTTGCAATTCGTTTTCTCCACCTCAGGATCACCCACCATGAACGTCATCCGTTTTTCAGATCTGTGCGCACAAGGCAAAGTTGCGGGCCAGCGTGTTTTCATACGCGCCGACCTCAACGTGCCGCAGGACGACGCCGGCCACATCACGGAAGACACCCGCATCAAGGCTTCCATTCCCGCAATTCGCATGGCACTGGACGCCGGCGCGGCAGTGATGGTGACTTCGCATTTGGGTCGCCCGACCGAAGGTGCGTTCAAGCCTGAAGATTCCCTGGCTCCGGTTGCGGCGCGCATGGGCGAACTGCTCGGACGTGAGGTCCCGCTGGTCTCCCACTGGGTGGACGGCTTTCAGGTCAACGGCAAAGCACTGGCACCTGGCCAGGTCGTTTTGCTGGAGAACTGCCGCGTCAACAAAGGCGAAAAGAAAAATGATGAAACACTGGCTAAAAAAATGGCCGCGCTGTGCGACATTTTTGTTCACGATGCCTTTGGCACCGCGCACCGTGCCGAGGCCAGCACCTACGGCATAGCGCAGTTTGCGCCTATCGCCTGCGCCGGCCCCTTGCTGGCGGCCGAAATGGACGCCATCACGAAAGCCCTGGCGGCTCCCCGGCACCCACTGGTCGCCATCGTGGCGGGCTCCAAAGTGTCCACCAAGCTCACCATCCTCAAAAGTCTGGCAGGCAAGGTGGACCAACTCATCGTCGGCGGCGGTATTGCCAATACCTTCATGCTGGCGGCGGGGTTGAAAATTGGCAAAAGTCTGGCTGAAGCCGACCTGCTGCCAGAGGCCAAAGCTGTGATTGACGCCATGAAAGCCCGCAACGCTGCCGTGCCCATTCCCGTCGATGTTGTGACCGCCAAGACCTTCTCGGCAGACGCAGTTGCCACCGTGAAACTGGCCACTGATGTGGCCGATGATGACCTGATTCTTGACATTGGCCCACAGACGGCTGCCATGCTGGCTGAGCAACTCAAGCGGGCTGGCACCATCGTCTGGAACGGCCCGGTCGGAGTGTTTGAATTCCCCGCATTTGAAAACGGTACCAAGGTCATCGCCCACGCCATTGCCGACAGTAGCGCGTTTTCCATTGCTGGCGGTGGTGACACACTGGCCGCCATTGCCAAGTACGGCATTGAGGACAAGATTGGCTATATCTCGACGGGTGGTGGCGCATTCCTGGAAGTGCTGGAAGGCAAAACATTGCCAGCGTTTGAGATCCTGACGCGACGCGCTGCCGGCCAATCCTGATCAGGTCCTATCGAACCGTGCAGGGCGCCATGATCAAGTTGGAGCGGTCATGTAACTGCTTCCATGCAAAAATGGTAAGTTAATTACAAGGAGACTGCCCCATGACCTCTCGACCCCACGTCGTGCCCCGTCGCGCCACCAAAATTGTGGCCACGCTTGGCCCCGCTTCCAGTGACCCGGCACTGCTGGAGCAAATGATTCGGGCGGGCGTCAACGTGGTGCGACTCAATTTCAGCCATGGCAAGGCGCAGGACCATATTGACCGTGCCCGCCTGGTGCGTGAAGCCGCCCAGCGTGCAGGTCGCGAAGTTGCCATCATGGCGGATTTGCAGGGCCCCAAGATTCGCGTCGGCAAGTTTGCCGAGGGCAAAGTCATGCTGGAGCCTGGGCAAAAGTTTTTGCTGGATGCGGCCCGCACTGAGCTGGGCGACATCAATGCCGTTGGCCTGGACTACAAGGCCCTGCCACGTGAAGTCAAAGCGGGCGACGTGTTGCTGCTCAACGACGGCTTGATCGTCATCACGGTTGATGCCGTGAAAGGCGAAGTGGTGCACACCACGGTCAAGTTGGGCGGCGAGTTGTCCAACAACAAGGGCATCAACAAACAGGGTGGTGGCCTGACCGCACCCGCGCTGACCGCCAAGGACATGGACGACATCCGTACCGCCATGGCGTTTCAGGCCGATTACGTGGCTGTGAGCTTCCCTAAAAATGCGACTGATATGGAAATGGCTCGCCAGCTGTGCAATGTGGCTGCGGCCGAATACAACCACAAGCCGGGCCTGATTGCCAAGATAGAACGGGCCGAGGCCATCCCCAAGCTGCTGGAAATCCTGCTGGCCAGCGATGGCATCATGGTTGCTCGCGGTGATTTGGCGGTGGAAGTGGGCAATGCCATCGTGCCGGCCCTGCAAAAACGGATGATCAAACTGGCACGCGAGCACGACAAGGTCGTCATCACCGCCACGCAAATGATGGAATCCATGATTACCAACCCGGTACCGACCCGTGCCGAGGTGAGTGACGTGGCCAATGCCGTGCTCGATGGCACCGACGCTGTGATGTTGTCCGCTGAAACGGCTGCGGGCAAATACCCGCTGGAAACTGTGATTGAGATGGCCAAAATCTGCCATGCGGCAGAAGGCGCAGGGGATGTCAAGCTGGATGCCGATTTCACTGGTAAATCCTTCACCCGCATTGACCAGTCCATCGCCATGGGCGCACTGTTCACTGCCTATCACCTGGGTGCCAAGGCCATCATCGCCTTGACTGACAGTGGGTCTACTGCACTTTGGATGAGCCGTCATTTGGTGAACGTGCCCATTTACGGGTTGACACCCAAGGTGGAAACCCAGCGCAAGATGGCGCTGTATCGCAATGTGCGTCCCATCCTGATGGATGCCAGTAGCGATCGCGACACTGCCCTGGTGCAAGCCGAGAACCATTTGAAGAAGCGTGGCATTGTGCAATCGGGTGACATCTACGCCATCACCTGTGGCGAGCCCATGGGCGCACCGGGTGGCACGAACATGCTGAAGATTTGCGAAGTCAGTTGAATCTCTTAAGCCATTAAAATCCCGGTATTGGTAAAAGTTACCACGCGGTTACTAACTCTGGGGAATTCAACATGGCACTTGTTTCAATGCGCGAACTGCTGGATCACGCGGCAGTCAACGGCTACGGTATTCCGGCATTCAACGTCAACAACCTGGAACAGGTTCAGGCCGTCATGGAGGCCGCCAAGGAAGTTGGCGCGCCGGTGATTCTGCAGGCCAGTGCCGGTGCCCGCAAATACGCGGGTGAGCCTTTCATCAAGCATTTGATCGAAGCCGCTTGTGAGGCTTACCCCAACATTCCGCTGGTCATGCACCAGGACCACGGCACCTCGCCCTTGATCTGCCAGGGTGCCATTGGTTTGGGCTTTGGCTCCGTCATGATGGACGGCTCCTTGATGGAAGACGGGAAGACTCCGTCGAGTTTTGAGTACAACGTCAATGTCACCCGCAAAGTGGTCGACATGGCACATGCCAGTGGCGTGACAGTGGAAGGGGAACTGGGTTGCCTGGGCAATCTGGAAACCGGTGACGCGGGGGAAGAGGACGGCGTTGGCGCGGAAGGCAAACTCGACCACAGCCAGATGCTGACCGACCCCGAAGAGGCTGCGACCTTTGTGAAGGCCACCCAGCTTGACGCACTGGCTATCGCTATCGGCACCAGCCACGGCGCCTACAAGTTCACCCGCCCGCCCACAGGAGATATTCTTGCTATTGGTCGCGTCAAGGAAATCCATGCCCGCATCCCCAACACCCACCTGGTGATGCACGGATCAAGCAGCGTGCCACAAGACTTGCTGGCCATCATCAACCAATACGGCGGCAAGATGAAGCAGACCTGGGGCGTGCCGGTATCCGAGATTCAGGAAGCCATCAAACACGGCGTGCGCAAGATCAATATCGACACTGACATCCGCATGGCCATGACCGGCGCGGTGCGCAAGTTCATGTTTGAAAATCCGGAAAAATTTGATGCCCGTGAATGGCTCAAACCCGCCCGCGAAGCCGCCAAACAGATCTGCAAACAGCGTTACCTGGAATTCGGATGTGAAGGGCAAGGGGCAAAGATCAAGGGCAACAGCCTGAGCGTTGTGGCCGGAATGTATGCACGCGGGGAGCTGGCTCAAACGGTGCATTGAAACAAACGTCCGCGTAGCTGGCGATAATCAGGGCCCGCGATTGGCAACCTTGCCGGTCGTGGGCATTTTTTTGGTCGACGTATCGCAACCGGCCCCATTTTTGTACTGATTGACTCCCATGACCTCCGCTTCGCCGTCGCTCCACACCTCTTCATTGAAAAGCCTGCCCCTGCTTGCCCGTGGCAAGGTGCGCGACAACTATGCTGTGGGCGATGACCGCATCCTGATGGTGGCCAGCGACCGCTTGAGTGCTTTTGACGTGATCATGGGCGAGCCCATTCCGGGCAAGGGCGCGCTGCTCACGCAGATGGCCTTGTTCTGGTTCGACAAGCTGGGCCCCAACGGCCTGAATATTTGCCCCATTCACTTGACGGGTGAAGCGCCGGAGAGTGTGGTGACGGCCGATGAGGTGCCGCAGGTTGTGGGCCGCTCCATGCTGGTCAAGCGCCTCAAACCTCTGCCGGTGGAGGCCGTGGTGCGGGGCTATCTGGCGGGCAGTGGCTGGAAGGAGTACCAGCACAACAGCGCCGTGTGCGGAGTTGCCTTGCCCCCCGGTTTAAAGAACGCTTCCAAGCTGCCTGAGCCCATCTACACCCCCGCTGCCAAAGCGGCTGTGGGCGACCATGACGAGAACATCACCTTTGAGCAGACCGAGGAGATGATTGGCCTTGACCTGGCTACCCGCGTGCGCGACATCAGCATTCAGCTGTACAAAAGTGCCTGTGAGATCGCGGCCGCCAAGGGCATCATCATCGCCGACACCAAGTTTGAATTTGGCCTGGACGCACAGGGTACCTTGACCTTGATGGACGAGGTACTGACCCCGGATTCGTCGCGGTTCTGGCCTGCCGAGAGCTATCGGGCCAGTTTTGAGCAGGGGCTGAACCCCCCCAGCTACGACAAGCAATTTGTGCGCGACTGGCTGGAGCAGGTGCAGATCAACGGCAAGCCCTGGGACAAAACGCCGCCTGCGCCGCGCGTGCCCAATGAGGTTATTGCCAAGACCGCCGCCAAATACCAGGAGGCGTTGCAACGCCTCACCGGGCAATCCGGCCAATAAATCGCCAAGCTTGGCAGCCCTGCCATTCATGGAATCATATGATTGAAGCGTTGCTGGAAGGTCTGTTTGAACTGCTCTTTGAGTTCTTTGGAGAGTTGCTGCTTCAGCTGGTTTTTGAGTTGTTTGGCGAAGCGTTCAAGACCGGCTGGTACAAGCTCACACAGCGCGAAAAGCCGAGCACCGTGCGCCAGGAAATCATGTGGTCGGTGTTGACGGGCTTGATCGCCGGTGGGGTGACGGTTTACCTGTTCCCCCGATTGAGCCTGCGCCTGCCCTGGCTACAGCTATTGAATCTGGCTCTGGCGCCCCTTGTGGCGGGATTGCTGGTAGAGCGGGTTCGGGCATGGCGCGAGTCTCGTCAAGCCTTCAGCATGCCGGTGTTTTCCTACGCGGCGGTATTTGGTTTTGCGTTTGCGCTCACACGCTGGACCTTTGGGCACTGAAGGTGCCACACATCGGCTTGCGGCCCAATGCCGATAGTAAAAGTGGCCAAGAGTCCCCGTCCAATATTAATAGTTTGCTACGTTTAAAGTAGCAAACCTCATTCGTCAGAACGTAACGGGCTGCCCGCTCTTGCAGCTTTCTGTCGCTGCATCGGCCAGTTTTTGCGCCGCTACACCATCCGCAATGGTGGTTCTGAACGGCGCACCGGTCTGCAGGCATTCAAAGAAGTGGGCAACTTCCAGCCGGTAGGCCGCCGCGTACCGCTGCAGAAAGAAGGCTTCAGGCTTGTCAGCCAGAATGCCGTTGGCGCTCCATTGTTGGACTTCGGTGGGTGTGTGGTTGCCACATTGCAGCATGCCGGTGGAACCCAACACCTCGAAGCGCTGGTCGTAGCCATAAGCGGCGCGGCGGGTGGTGTTGATCTGGCACAGCCGGCCCTTCTTGGTGCGAATCGTCACAGCGGTGCAATCCATGTCGCCGGTGGCCGCGATGTCCGGGTTGGTCAGTACGGACCCGGTGGCGCTGAGCCAGGCGGCCTCGTCACCATCGGCACACAGAATCCAGCGGAACACGTCAAAGTCGTGGATCAGCATGTCGCGGAAAATGCCGCCCGACACCTTGATGTACTCAACCGGTGGGGCGCCAGGGTCGCGACTGGTGATGACCAGCATCTCGGGGTTGCCGATGTCGCCACGGTCCATGCGGGTGCGGGCTTCATTGAAGGTGGGGTCAAACCGACGCTGAAAGCCGATCATGCAGGCCACATTGGCAGCCTTGACGGCGGCGGCGCAAGCCTCGGCGCGGGGCACCGACAGGTCGATGGGCTTTTCGCAAAAAATCTGCTTGCCAGCCTTCGCCGCGCGCGTGATCAGGTCGCTGTGGGTGTCGGTGCTGGAGGCGATGGCCACCACATCAATGCTGGGGTCGGCAAACACGGCCTCGATGGTCGATACTGCCGCGCCATGCGCCTGGGCCAGGTCGGCTGCTGCGACTGCGACCGGGTCGCACACGTATTTGAGCGTGACGCCCGGGAGCGCAGCCAGATTGCCTGCGTGAATGCGGCCGATGCGGCCGGCGCCAAAGATTGCGACGTTTTTCATGGGATCTCCTGAGGTAGGTGGGGGTCGTTTTGACTGGGTTTACTGGCGCTTTTAAACGACATCGCTCGGTTGATACAAAAGTTCCGTCTTGTAGGCCAGGGCAACAAACAGGCTTTGGGCCAAGCCCATGGTGCTTGTGAGCGAGCGAAACCCCAGCGTGGCATTGTCTTCAACCACCAGCGCCACTTTGGCCAGGCGCGCCAGGGGGTTCATCAGGCTGTCCGTGATGGCCAGCACTTTGGCGCCACGCTGAACCGCCGCTTGCACCATGGCCAGGGTTTCTTCAGCGTAGGGCGAAAACGAAATGGCGATCATCAAATCGTCTTTGCGCACGGACCGGACCTGCCCCTGATGCATGCTGCCAATGGCGGAGACCAGATTGATGCGTTTTTCGGTGTGCTGAAGGGCGTAATCCAGGTACACCGCCACCGGAAAGGACCGGCGCGACGCCGCGATCCAGATGGTGTCGGCGGCTACAGCCAAATCCACGGCCTTTTTGAAAGCGTTGCGGTCCAGCCCGTGTTGAAGGGCTTGCATGGCCGTTACGCTGCCGCCCAAGAATTCATCGGCAATATCGGCACTGGTCAAACCGCCAGCACCCGCATCAATGGCGTCGCGGATGCGCGAGCTGTAATTTTTATGCGGTGACAATTTGCGAGCCAGCCCGTTGCGGAACAGCGCTTGCATTTCGGAGAACCCTGAAAACCCAAAGTGCTTGGCGAACCGCACGACGGCTGAGGGTTGTACGCCGCATTGGGTGGCGATGCCCTGTATGCCCTCCAACCCA
>CAVVSV010000049.1:0-37279 GCA_963750805.1 uncultured beta proteobacterium | reverse complement strand
TGCCACCCAAGCCATCATCACGGCTGTGTTGGCCATTGTGCACGCCGGTGACGAAGTCATCGTGCTGGAGCCCTGCTACGACAGCTATGTGCCCAATATTGAGCTCACCGGTGGCGTGGTCGTTCGTGTGCCCTTGACACCGGGTACTTTTCGACCTGACTTCGACAAAATCGCGGCGGCCATCAGCCCCAAAACCCGCGCGATCATTGTCAATTCTCCCCATAACCCCAGCGGCACGGTATGGACGCGCGATGAGATGCTCAAGTTACAGGAGATTCTGGCCCCGACCAATGTGATTCTGATCAGCGACGAAGTCTATGAACACATGGTCTTCGATGGGCAGGATCACCAAAGCGCAGCCCGTTTTCCCGGCCTGGCAGCACGTGCCTTCATCGTGTCAAGTTTTGGCAAGACCTACCATGTCACTGGCTGGAAAGTCGGCTATGTGGCGGCACCCGCGGCGCTCACCGCAGAGTTTCGAAAAGTGCATCAGTTCAACGTCTTCACGGTCAACACACCCGTGCAATACGGCCTCGCCACCTACATGGGTGACGCCAAGCCTTACCTGGAACTGCCGGCTTTCTACCAGCGCAAGCGCGACCTGTTTCGCGAAGGCCTCAAGCGAACCAAGTTCAAAGTGTTGCCCAGCGAAGGCACCTACTTCCAATGTGTTGACATCTCCCAAGTCAGCAGTTTGGGCGAGGCGGATTTCTGCAAGTGGCTCACCACGGAGATGGGGGTCGCGGCCATTCCACTGTCAGCCTTTTATGGCAGCGGCTTTGACCAGCGCGTCGTACGGTTCTGCTTCGCGAAGAAAGACGAAACATTGAATTCCGCCTTGGACCGCCTGGCCAAATTATGAAGACTTGGCTTCCCGCCGTGCGATCCAGAGGGTTGACGCGCAAATAACCGCCCCCCCAATCAGGGTGGACTGGCTGGGCGTATCTGAAAAGAGCAGCCAACCAAAAATGGCGGACCAGACCAACTCCAGAAATTTGACCGATTGGGTTGATGAAATGTCAGCCACGCCGAACGACCGGGTCAGGCAATAGTGTCCGGCGCTGCCGAACATGCCACAACACAAAAATCCAAACCATTGAGCTGCCGAGGGCGCTTGCCAATGCAGGATCGCCATCGGCAGACTGAACAAAGTCACTGTCAGGGCCTGCCAGACCACAATGACCTCCGTGCGTTCATAGCGCGTCAGGGCTTTGGTCAAAAGGAATGACGCGGCAAACATTGGGGCAGACGCCAGCATCAGCAAGGTGTGAAGTCCACCGCCGCCCGTACCTGCCGCCACCGACAGCTTGGGCCAAACCACAATGACCACGCCACC
Organism: uncultured beta proteobacterium; assembly: GCA_963750805.1. GTDB lineage: Bacteria > Pseudomonadota > Gammaproteobacteria > Burkholderiales > Burkholderiaceae_C > JANYCG01. The sequence continues at coordinate 35,943 of CAVVSV010000049.1, read as the reverse complement.
AAACCCAATCAGGGCAGCAAGCCAACGCTCCCACCGCATGGGTTCCTTGAACACCAGATAAGCGCCCAGCATGATGAAGATGGGGGTGGTGAAGCCAATTGCGGTCGTGTCCGCCAACGCAATTTTTGGCAAGGCTGCAAACCACAGGCACAAGCCCACTGTGTGCACGCCTCCCCGTAAAAATTGGCCGCCCATTTGCTTTGGCATGTAGGCCGCAAACCCTGCCCGTAACACCCAGGGCATCATGACCAACAAGCCAAATAAATAGCGAAGAAATTGGGCCTGAAACGGGTCCAGCTGAATGGCCAACGCCCTCATCACCGAGTTCAGCGTGGTGAATAGCAAGCCCGCTGATGCGGACCAGATCATGCCCTTGACGGTGGGGTCGAGGCGGCTTGCGCGGTGGCGTGTCAGAGTGGCGCGACGGTGCAGACCCTCCAGGCCCAAAGACTGGGCCCAATCAAGTCCATTGATGCCACTGTGCTTGCCACGGGGTTTCATTGGGAATCCAGTTGAAAGATCATGCGTTCAATTGCGCCCAGGCCTTATCCAGCCGCTTCACACTGACCGGCTGTGGCGTACGCAACTCCTGCGCAAAAAAGCTCACGCGAAGCTCTTCAAGCAGCCAGCGAAACTCCAGCATGCGGTCGTCAGTTACGCCTTTGCGTTCGGCCACCAGACGCCAGTAGCGCTGGTCTTGGGGCCGCAACTCGGCCAACCGTGCGGCGTCACGCGCAGGGTCGGCCCGGTATTTGTCCAGCCGCGCCGTGATGGCCTTGAGATACCGGACAAAGTGTGGCAACTGCGACCAGGGTGAGTCCAGCAGGAATCGCTTGGGCATCAGACGCTGGAGCTGCTGGCTGGCATCGGCAACGGCGTCCGGTGCGTTTCTGGTGTCTTTGATTTTGCGGGCAGCCACGGCGAACTCTAAAAGAATGCTGCTGGCCAGGCGCGCCACTTCATTGGCGATCAGGGTCAGGCGGCCCCGGCCTTCTTCCACCCGGCGCTTGAAGTCCAGCTCATTGGTGGGCAGTGGGTCGAGCAGAAAGGCCCGGTCCAGCGCCACGGCAATGATCTGATCGCGCAAGCCCTCAACCGAACCTCCACCTGTGCCATCCGGGTTTCGGCCCACCAGCATGTAGGCCACAGCCATCCTTTGCAGGTCGGGGATATTTTTCTCCAGGTACTTGAGTGCATCCTTGATCTGCAAGGCAAACAGTTGGCGCAAGCCCGCCCGGTGCTTGGCCGCTGCCACATTGGGTTCATCAAACACCTCGATGCTGACACCTTCACCGCTGCCCGCCAAACTTCGCTGGTCCACCAGAGCAGGGAAACCAATCAGGGTTTGGCCACCCTTTTGAATTTCCAGAAGTTCGGGCAACTCACCAAAGGACCAATTGGTGAAACGCTGGTTGGCCAACGCCGGTTGAGGCGGCACAGGTTTTGCCGCTGCTGTACTCTGCATTGATCCACGCGATGAGGAAGCAACTCCTTTTTTGATAGCAAACTTATCAATATCGACGGGGACTTCTGCCCCAATTTCCTTGTAAACCGGGGCTGTTGAAGCGTTTTGGGCCATCTTGAGCCCCGCCAGCGCCTGGAAGGCTCCCCTCGCCTGCGCACCCAGTTCGGCCTTGAGAGCGCCAATGTTTCGCCCTGTGCCGAGCTGGCGGCCATGGTCGTCCACCACCCGGAAGTTCATGAAAAAATGGGGCGTCAGCATGTCCACCTTGATGTCGGCACGTACGACGTCCAGCGAGGTGGCTGCACGCACCAGCTTCAGCACGGCGCCCACCAGCGCACCCTGTCCAAAGACTTCGGGCGCGTTCAACGCCAAGGCCATTTGGCTGGCGGTTTCGGGCAAAGGCACCAGGCGGGAACGCGGTCTTTGATGCAATGTTTTGAGCAATGCCTGAACTTTGTCTTTCAGCATGCCGGGCACCAGCCACTCACAGCGCTCGTCGTTCACCTGGTTCAAGACAAAAATCGGAACCGTCACGGTCAAGCCATCTTTGGCATCGCCGGGTTCATGCAGGTAGGTGGCCGCACAATCCACGCCTCCCAGGCGTATCGTTTTGGGGAATGACAGGGTCGTGATGCCGGCCGCCTCGTGGCGCATCAACTCGTCGCGCGTCAGCAGCAACAGATGCGGATTTTTCTTGATTTCTTCCCGGTACCACCGCTCAAAGGTGTAGCCGCTGCACACTTCGGAGGGCAACTGCTGGTCATAAAACGCGTAAATGAGTTCGTCATCCACCAGCACGTCTTGCCGGCGCGCCTTGTGCTCCAGGTCTTCCACCTGCTTGATGAGTTTGTGGTTGGCCGCGAGGAACGGCAAGGCCGTCTCCCACTGGTCATTCACCAGCGCTTCACGAATGAAAATCTCGCGCGCTGCCACTGGGTCCACCCGGCCGTAGTTCATGCGCCGGCCGTTGTAGATAACGAGACCGTACAGCGTGGCCCGTTCCAGCGCGGTGACCTCGGCCGCCTTCTTTTCCCAATGCGGGTCGAGCAGCTGCTTTTTGAGCAAGTGGCCACCCAATTGCTCCAGCCATTGCGGCTCGATGTTGGCGATGCCACGGCCAAACAGACGTGTGGTCTCCACCAACTCGGCTGCCACAATCCAGCGCCCCGGCTTCTTGGCCAGGTGCGCACCGGGGTGAGCGTAAAACTTGATGCCGCGCGCGCCCAGGTACTCGCCAGTCTGGGCGCCTTGCTGTTCATTTTCAAGCTTGCAGCCGATGTTGCCCAACAGGCCGGACAGCATCGATTGGTGCAACTGCTCGTAACTGGCGGGCGCGGTGTTGAGCCGCCATTTGTGCTCGGCCACAACGGTGTGCAGCTGCGAATGAATGTCGCGCCATTCGCGAACGCGGCGAATGTTGACGAAGTTCTGGCGCAGCAATTGTTCGTACTGGCGGTTGCTGAGCTTGTGCGCGTTGTCATGCCCTCCCCGCGAACTCTCCAGCCATTTCCACAGCTTCAAGTACCCCGAGAACTCACTCTTCTCGTCATCAAACTTTTGGTGTGCCGTATCCGCTTGCTGCTGCATGTCCATCGGACGGTCGCGCACGTCCTGCACACTCAAGGCACTGGCAATCACCAGCACTTCGTCCAGCGCACTGCGCGCCCGGGCCTCCAGAATCATGCGACCCACACGCGGGTCCAGGGGCAATTTGGCCAGTTCCTGTCCCATGGGCGTCAAGTCATTGGCATCATCCACCGCACCCAACTCGTTCAGCAATTGGTAGCCATCGGCAATCGCGCGGGGCTGCGGACGCTCCAGAAACGGAAAATCCTCTACAACACCCAGGTGCAGCGACTTCATCCGCAAAATCACCCCGGCCAGCGAAGACCGCAAAATTTCCGGGTCGGTAAATCTTGGACGTCCGTCAAAGTCTTTTTCGTCATAGAGCCGGATGCAGATGCCATTCGCCACGCGGCCGCAGCGCCCGGCTCGCTGGTTGGCAGAACTCTGGCTGATGGGCTCGACCAGCAATTGCTCCACCTTGCTTCGAAAGCTGTAACGTTTCATGCGCGCCGTGCCCGCGTCGATGACGTAACGTGTACCCGGCACGGTGAGTGAAGTCTCGGCCACGTTGGTGGCCAGCACAACCCGCCGGCCCGTGTGACCGTCAAAGATGCGGTCCTGCTCGGCCGGGCTCAAACGCGCAAACAGCGGAAGCACTTCGGCATGGCGGAACAGCGGCTGGTGGCTCAGGTGTTTGCGCAAATGGTCAGCCGCTTCACGGATTTCACGTTCGCCAGGCAGAAAGATGAGGATGTCGCCGCTGTTGTGCACATCCCGCCACAGCTCGTCAACGGCATCGGCGATGGCATTGTTCACATCGTAGTCGCGCGACTCTTCATACGGCCGATACCGTTGCTCAACCGGAAACATGCGGCCGGACACCATGATGACCGGCGCAGGACCCTTGCCGGAAGCAAAGTGATCCGCAAACCGCTGCGCATCGATCGTGGCTGAAGTCACAATGATTTTCAGATCCGGGCGGCGCGGCAGTATCTGACGCAGGTAGCCCAGCAAAAAATCAATGTTCAGCGAACGCTCATGCGCCTCGTCAATGATGATGGTGTCGTAGGCATTGAGCAGCGGGTCCGTCTGGGTTTCGGCCAGCAAGATGCCGTCGGTCATCAGCTTGACCGACGCTTCCTTGCTAAGCCGGTCCTGAAAGCGCACCTTGAAACCCACCACGTCGCCCAGCGGTGTCTTCAGCTCTTCGGCAATGCGTTTGGCCACGCTGCTGGCCGCAATGCGACGCGGTTGGGTGTGGCCGATCAGTTTGCCGCGTTGACCCGCCGGGCAGTTCAGTTTGCCCCGCCCCATGGCCAGCGCGATTTTGGGCAGCTGCGTGGTTTTGCCTGATCCGGTTTCCCCGCAGACGATGATGACCTGATGCGCTTGTAGCGCCGTCATGATCTCTTCACGCTTGGCAGATACAGGGAGGGATTCGGGGAAATCGATTTGAAGGGGACAGGCTGTCAAGGCGGTAACTTCGTAGAGAATCGAGGATTATCCCAGCCCAGACCTGATTACTGCTTTCCCTGCCGACTTATCTCGCCCTGCCCACGTTCATGTCCTCTGTTTTCAATTTCACCTTTGTGCCCTGGTTCCGGTCGGTTGCGCCGTACATCCACAAGTTTCGCAACCAGACCTTTGTCGTCGGGGTGTGTGGTGAGGCCATCGCGGCGGGCAAACTGCCCCATCTGGCTCAAGACCTGGCCATGGTTCAGAGCATGGGCGTCAAGGTGGTGCTGGTGCACGGGTTTCGCCCCCAGGTCAATGAGCAATTGAAAGCCAAGGGACACGCTGCCAAATATTCGCATGGCATTCGCATCACGGACGAAATCGCGCTGGATTGCGCCCAGGAAGCAGCGGGACAATTGCGCTACGAAATTGAGGCCGCTTTCAGCCAGGGATTGCCCAACACGCCCATGGCAGGCTCTACGGTGCGGGTGATCTCAGGCAATTTCATCACGGCGCGGCCGGTGGGCATTGTGGATGGTGTGGATTTTCAGCATTCGGGTCTGGTCCGAAAGGTGGACACGGCCGGCATTTTGAGGACGCTCGATTTTGGTGCCATGGTTCTGTTGTCCCCGTTTGGTTTTTCACCTACCGGGGAAGCGTTCAACCTCACCATGGAAGAAGTGGCCACTTCGGTGGCGGTGGCGTTACAGGCTGACAAGTTGATCTTTGTGACGGAAGTCCCCGGCATCCTGATCTATCCCTCGCAGCCCGCGAGCGAAGACAATGTCATTGATACCGAGTTGCCCCTGGCGGCGGCGGAAAAAATGTTGACCGATCTGCCTGCGCCCTTGCAGCCGACCGACCCTGCCTTTTACCTGCAACATTGCGTGAAGGCCTGTGCCGCCGGCGTCGAGCGAAGCCACATCATTCCATTCAACGTGGATGGCTCGCTGCTGCTGGAAATCTATGTGCACGACGGCATCGGCACCATGGTGGTCGATGAAAAACTGGAAAGCCTGCGGGAAGCGACCGGCGATGATGTGGGCGGCATTGTTCAGCTGATTGAGCCCTTTGAGAAGGACGGAACGCTGGTCAAGCGCAGCCGCACCGAAATAGAGCGCGATGCTGGCAACTACACCATCATTGAGCACGACGGCGTGATCTTCGCCTGCGCCGCGCTGTACCCCTACCCGGAAGCAAAAACAGCCGAGATGGCCGCGCTGACAGTGTCACCGGCCGTGCAAGGCCAGGGCGACGGCGAAAGGGTGCTCAAGCGCATTGAGCAACGCGCCAAAGCCGCCGGACTGGACAGCATCTTTGTGCTGACCACCCGCACCATGCATTGGTTTATCAAACGCGGGTTTGCCCAGGTGGACCCGGACTGGCTGCCCGAAGGCCGCAAACGCAAATACAACTGGGATCGCAAGAGCCAGGTGCTGGTCAAGAAATTGCTGTAGATATTCGGCAAGCGTTGCGCTTCAGTCCTATTCAATTCAATCGATCTCAATTTTCAAACAGGAACAACCATGAGTTCACTCAATTTCATCGGCGGCGAAAAAGGCGGCGTGGGTAAGTCGGTCACAGCCCGTGTGCTGGCCCAGTATTTCATCGACAAAGAGCAGCCCTTTATTGGCTTTGACACCGACCGGTCACACACCTCGTTCACCCGTTTTTATTCGGATTACGCCTCCCCTGTGATCGTGGACACCTACGAAGGGCTGGACACCATCGTGGCAGCCTTTGAAGAAGGCGCCGATGAAGAAACGCCTGCAGCGCCCAAAAGCGTGATTGTTGACCTGGCGGCACAGACGGCAGCGCCGCTCACAAGGTGGATCAAGGATTCGGACTTGTTTGCCGTCTTGGCCGACATGGGCATTGCCGTCAACTTCTGGCACGTGGCCGACCCGGGCAAAGACTCGGTGGATTTGTTGGGGCGGCTGATCAATACGTTTGAGAATGGACCGAACTATTTCATTGTCAAAAATATGGGCCGAGGGTCGGATTTCTCGCTGCTTGACGAATCACTGGCCATGGAAAAGGCTTTGGCTCTGGGCGCCCGTGTTGTGACCTTAACCCAATTGCATGAGGCCACCATGCGCAAAATTGACCGCCAGAATGCCAGCTTCTGGGCAGCCATCAATAACCGCGAGGGAGCCGATGCCTTGGGACTGCTGGAACGCCAACGGGTCAAACAATGGCTGAAAGTGACCTACGGCACGTTTGATCAGCTGCCGCTTTGAGACGGCGGGTGGTTTAGCGCCGGGTCTGGGTCCGGCGCCAGATCAGGGTCAGGGAGACCGCAGCAATCCCGCAAAAACACAGGAATGACCAGTTGGCAATGGAGCCCCCAAGAAAAGTCCAGTCCACCTTGCTGCAATCACCACTGCCTTTGAAAATCATGGGAATGGCACGCTGCAGCGGAAAAGTTTCAATCATTCCGTAGAAGTCGCGTCCGCAGGAGGCCACTTCAGGTGGGTACCACTGTAGCCAGCTTTGGCGAGCTGCCACAAAGGCGCCAAAGCCTGCGGTGAGCAAAAGCAGACACGCTCCCCCGACCTGCATGCCTTTCCGGTCCGAAGTCCCCGCCAATGCTGCAAAGATTGCTACCAAAACCAGAGCATAACGCTGAACGATGCACATCGGGCAAGGCTCCAACCCGCTGACGTGTTGCAGGTACAAACCAAACGCCAAGAGTGCAATACAGCCCAGGCTTATGAGGGCAAACACGCGCCGGGGCGTGCGGTCAAAGAGGTTGAGGATGAAGGTCATTTCGGCGTTGGGTTCGGGCCATGGCCATTAGTTCCAACGTATTCCCACTAATCTACTGCTCGGCAAATGCCCGTTCAATGACAAAGTCACCGGGCGTGCTGGTGTTGCCTTCCTTGAAACCCAAGCCCTCGATCATGACCTTCAGGTCCCGCAGCATGCCGGGGCTGCCGCAAATCATGACGCGGTCTTCCACCGGGTTCAAAGCGGGCAGACCCAAGTCGCGCGCCAGTGTGCCGTTTTCGATCAGCGTGGTGACCCGGCCTTGATGGACATAGAGCTCGCGCGTCACCGTGGCGTAGTACTTCAACTGATTGGTCACCATGTCACCCAGGATTTCGTGGGCTGGCAATTCCTGAGTCAGGTAGTCGTGGTACGACAACTCAGCGACTTCACGAACGCCATGCACCAGAATGACCTGCTCAAACATGTCATAGGTTGCCGGATCGCGCACGATGCTCATGAACGGGGCCAGTCCGGTGCCCGTCGATAGCAAATAGAGGCGTCTGGCGGGCAACAGGTAGTCAATCAGCAGGGTGCCTGTGGGCTTGCGACCGACCAGCACGGTGTCGCCCGGTTGAATGTGTTGCAGGCGAGACGTCAGTGGGCCGTCCGGCACCTTGATGCTCAAAAATTCCAGGTTTTCTTCATAATTGGCGCTGGCAATGCTGTAAGCCCGCAGCAGCGGTTTGGTCTCGGTGGCCAGGCCAATCATTGTGAAATGGCCATTGCTGAAACGCAGTGCCGGATCGCGGGTCGTGGTAAAACTGAACAACTTGTCGGTCCAGTGGTGCACGGTTAAAACGCGTGCTTCGTGAAATGCGCTCATGGCGAAATTGATCTATCTAGACGTGCTTCAGGGCACAGTAATCCCGGGCATGCCGTTATGCCCACAATTTGGGTACCCACGCCCGTAGAGGCGTGGCCGCAAGAACTGATTAGCCTTTGGCTTCGTCCAGCGCCTTGCACGATGGCGCACACACGGCCTGGGCTTTGCCCAACACCTTACGAGTGCCCATCAATGAACGTGCCCGGTGTTTGCCGCACAGGAAACATGACATCGTCGCCCCGCCAAAAGACGCAGCAGCGGCGAAAGGGGAACCCGAAACCTTGGATTTGTAACGCAAACCGTCCGGAAGGACGGCGGTTTTTGCTTCAGCTCTTGCCATTGACCAGACCTTCAGTTGTTATCGCAGGCCTCCATTATCGCTTACCTGCGAAACATTGATAAAGTGGCGGGTTGAATCCAGATCAACTGGAACCGGAATTTCGCTTTTCTAATTTCTCCAAGACCCAATAAAGGCTTCACCATGGCACGTACTGTTCAATGCATCAAACTCGGAAAAGAAGCTGAGGGCCTCGACTTTGCACCCTACCCGGGCGAGCTGGGCAAACGCATTTGGGAAAGTGTCAGCAAGGAAGCCTGGGCGGCCTGGCTTAAGCACCAGACCATGCTGGTCAACGAAAACCGCCTGAACCTGGCCGACGCCCGCGCTCGCCAATACCTCGCCCGCCAAATGGAAAACCACTTTTTCGGAAGCGGTGCCGATGCGGCTCAAGGCTACGTCCCTCCCAGCGCCTGACCGCGCACCGGCGGTTTGATGCAGCACCCGCGTGCGGGGTGCCCGCTTCATGAAAATTCTTGATACGTGCTTTGGCAACGGAGCCAGGTTCCTGGAATATTGGGCCGACTGGAGGGTCGCGCCTCAGCCCTCCCAGACTTTGCATTACGTCGGGATTGTTCACAGTCAACCCAGTTTCGATGGCTGGCGGTCTGCGCTGAGTGCCCAACAGTCTGTGTCGCTTTACGATTTGGCAGCCCAATTGGCAGACCAATGCTGGGGCTTGTTGCCGGGGTTTCACAGGCTGGCGTTTGAGGAAGGTCGAGTCCTGCTCACGCTGTGTGTGGGCGACCTGCAAACCCAACTCAAGGTGCTCAGGTTTGAAGCCGATGCTGTGAATCTCTCGTTGCCTGCCACTACGGCCAGCCCGGACGAAAAAGATCTGACCTTGTGGGACGTGAAAACACTCACGCACTGTTGCCGTCGGGGCACCCAAATCAATTGTGAAGGCGCCTCAAAATCGCTGTTGGGCCACTTGCGCCAATGCGGTTTTCGAATGCAACCGCCCGACGGGTCCCGGCGCGCCGTCGGGCTCTATTCGCCTGACTGGGAACCCAAAAGATCAACGACGCTCGTTGCACGCGCTCCCGGTCAGGCCGTGGTGCTCGGCGCCGGTCTGGCCGGGGCCAGCGCGGCCGCGTCATTGGCGCGACGGGGTTGGACAGTCACCGTGCTTGACGAGCATGCGCACCCTGCGCACGGCGCTTCAGGGCTTCCAGTAGGGCTGATGTCCCCACACGCGACGGTGGATGACGACGCGCGTTCCCGCCTGTCCCGGTGCGGACTGCGCATGACTTTGCAACAGGCAGAGCGGCTGCTTGTCAAAGGATTGGACTGGAACGACAGCGGGGTGCTGGAACGCAGATTCGAACGCTCAAATGGTCTACCCGCCAGTTGGCCGCAAGAGGGATTCATCTGGTCACACCCAGCACAACAAGGTGATGGACGACGGCTGGCGGGCGTTCCAGACGACGACAAGGCCATGTGGCACTCACGCGGCGCCTGGGTGAAACCAGCCAAACTTGTCAACGCCTGGCTGGCCCAACCAGGGATCTGCTTTGAGGGAAATTCACACGTCGCGAACTTGCGTCAGCACAACGGACAATGGCACTTGTTTGATGCTGCCAACCGGAAACTGGCTTATGCCGATCTGGTCGTGATTGCCAATGCGCGTGGGGCTGTTCCACTCCTTCAAGACCTTTCCAAGGACGTACCGGACAAATCCAACCTGGCAAATCTGGCTGCTTTGTTGCAAACCGTGGAGGGTCAAGTCTCATGGTCCGTGCAAAGCATTGCCGATGCGTCAGACTTGCCGCCATTTCCCGTGAACGGATTGGGTAGCCTGATTGGACATGTGCCACTTGAGGGCACCACCGCCTGGTTCACTGGTGCCACTTTTGAACGGGAGGGTGAGATCATGGACGTAGCTGACGGCCACCTGGCCAATCTTCACCGCCTGAACCAATTGCATCCTGCCAGCGGACAGCTTTTTGCGCATCAACTTCAAGCCCATCAGATGCGATCCTGGCGAAACACGAGGTGCACGACGGTGGACCGAATGCCGTTGTGTGGTCCGCTGGGAGTCGGTGACTCGCAGGATTTGTGGATCACCTCGGGTTTTGGGGCGCGGGGGTTGAGCCTGACTTTTCTTTGTGCCGAACTGTTGGCAGCGCGCATTTCAGGAGAACCCTGGCCGATTGATGCCAAACTGGCCCAATCGATGGACTCAATGAGGAAAACCGGCTGAAGTCCCCGTTGAATATGGATAATTAGCTACACTTTTTGGAGCATCTGGATGATCTGATTGGGATCAAAAGGAACTTCAAGAACACCGCGACAACCTGCCTGCTCGGCTTGCTGTTGCAAATTCCAGGAGTTGTTGCGGGTACTGACCACCATGGAGGTGATGGCGGGCTCAAGGGCCATCAAGTCAGCCACCAGTTTCCATCCGTCGGTATCGGGATGGTCGAGATTGAGAATGACCAGGTCGTAATGGCGCCGCGACGCCATTTGCAAAGCCTCCTCCGCATTGACGGCATCGTCGACCTCCAGCATTCCGGCGAGCGCCAGACGGGCCCGCAGGTACAAGCGATGGTCCCGTGACTCATCCACCAACAGCGACACCTTGACGCCTGCCGGTACGCTGTCCAGCGTGAAATCCACCACCGTGGCGTTGGGGTCAAAGCTGGATGGCTGGGTGACCGGACCCATGAAGAGCTCGTCCATGGACTGCACCACCGCCGTCCAGTCCAGCGGGCGGGGAAACACGCGCCAGGCACTGGCTGGCGCTTTTTCACCAATGCAAATGAGTTTCAAATTGGGGTTGAACTTGGGCGACGCAATCTCAAGCCCGCCTTCGTAACTGTCCACATCGATCAGGGCCAGATTGGGCGGCGGCGACATATCGGGAATCCAGAGCGCATAAACAACCCTGCGATCCAAAGACAGCCTGAAAACCGTATTCAAGGCGTGACGCTCCACATCACGAAAACCGGCAACTTTGACAAACACCGTGGATGACATGGCTTTCGACCTCTTTTTTTATTTCATCGCCTGGGCAACGCAATGCGGCCACTTGCTGAGCAGAATTTATTCATCGTGAGCATAACGGCATCCAGAGGCGGTCTGACTTCCACTTGGGTGATCATGGATCCTTAACGCTCCTTCAGGTAGGGTCTGCCCAAGGCATTGGGCGCAACCGCAGATCCGATAAATCCCGCCAGCAAAACCACGGTCAACACATACGGCAAGGCCTGAATCACCTGCACCGGAACTTCGCCGATACCCGGCACGATCACACCCTGCAACCTGATGGCAGCAGCATCGAGGAACCCAAACAGCAGGCATGCCCAAAACGCACCCGCCGGATTCCAGCGGCCAAAAATCAGGGCCGCCAACGCCATGAAGCCACGCCCGGCTGTCATATTGTGCGAAAAGTTGGCGCTTTGAGCCAGCACGAGATACGCGCCCGCCAAACCACAGAGCAAGCCGTTGAGCGTGAGGGCCGTGTAGCGCAGGCGAATGACCGAAACACCCGCGGCATCGACCATTTGCGGATTTTCACCAACGGCGCGCAGGCGCAAACCAAAGCGGGTGCGAAACAGCAACCACCACGTCAATGGAACCAGCAGCAAAGTCATGTAGACCATGAGGTTGTGACTGAGCAACCCGTCGCCCACAAGGGCACCCACCACGGGAACACCCTGCAAAGCTGCCACGGCCTGGGGAAATAGCGGCTGTATTCGAACGGCGGAAGACAGCGGCGGCGTCTGCCCTCCCTGCGCGAACCAGGCAATGCCAAGGACCACGGTCATTCCTGACGCAATGATGTTGATGGCGACACCTGACACCACCTGATCGCCCCGATGGCTGACACAGGCCAAGCCATGCATCCATGACAACGCGATGGACACCGCCATGGCGACCAACAGGGCAATGCTGGTCGATCCAAACGCGGCGCCGCTGGCACCTGCGGCAAAAGCGGCGAAGAGCATCTTGCCCTCCAGCCCGATATCAACCACCCCCGAACGCTCGGACCACAAACCCGCCAGCGCACACAAAATCAGCGGCGTGGAGACCCTCAGCGTAGACGCCAGCAAAGCACCCCACAAGGTCTCATCCATGGCTCGCTCCGGTTGGGGTCGCCGTGGGAATCGGGCCAGTGTCCAGGCAACGCCAGGGGCGATGACGTAAACCATGGCACCTGAAAAGAGCACGATAAAACCTTGCAGCATCACGACCATGTCGCGACTGAACCCACGCACCTCAAAGGCCACTTCAGCACCTCCCTGAAACAAGGCCCCAAACAACAGGCTGGCAAACATAATCCCCAATGGATGATTGCGCCCCATCAGCGCCACGGCAATGCCGGTGAACCCGGCCCCCCCTGACATATTCCAGCAGGAGTTTGCCGCTGACACCGGCCACTTCGTTCATGCCCACCAGGCCCGCCAATGCACCCGAAATGGCCATGGCAATCATGATCTGATGTTTCGAATTGATGCCCGCATACTCAGCCGCGCCCGGGCTGGAGCCCACAGCACGAAGGTGGTAGCCCGCCCGCGTGCGCCAAATGAAGAAATACACCGCCAAAGCAGCAACCAGAGCCAGAAACAGGCTGACATTCAGCGGTGTGGACGGCCATTCCACGCCAACCCATGCAAAGGCTTCATGCATTCCGGGCAATTTGGCAGACGGTGAAAAGGCCGCACTCTCAGCGGACATCATGCCTTTAGGTCGCAAGTGATTCACGAGCAGGTAAACGAGGATGCTGCTGGCAATGAAATTGAACATGATGGTGGTGATCACCACATGACTGCCCCGGTAAGCCTGCAAGTAACCCGGAACCACGGCCCACGCCATCCCGAATAACGACCCGGACACTACCATCAGCGGCAGCATCAGCCAGGCAGGCAACACCGCGGACAACCACAGCGCGACCAGCCCGGTTCCCAGCCCGCCCATGACGGCCTGCCCCTCCCCGCCAATGTTGAACAAGCCGCCGTGCGATGCAACCGCCACTGCCAGACCGGTAAAAATAAAGGTGGTGGCGTAGTACAGCGTGTAGCTGATACCGCGCTGCGTGCCAAAAGCACCTTCAATCAGCACCTTGATGACCACTGCCGGGTTCTGCCCGACCAGCGCCACGACCGCTGCTGCAGCAAGCAAAGCCACGGCGAGGCACACGGCCGGCAGCAAAATCAGATCGGCCCAGCGCGGCAGGGGCTGAGGGGTGCTCATTGGGTGCCTCCGGTCATCAGCATGCCAAGCCCTGCCTCAGTGCAATCTCCAATCGCCAACTCCCCGGTCACCCGCCCCTGGTTCATCACAATCACCCTGTCTGACAAAGCCAATATTTCATCCAGCTCGCTGGAAACCACCAGCACGGCACACCCTGCATCGCGCATGGTGCGCAGTTGTGTGTAGATAAATTCGATGGCACCAATGTCAACGCCCCGCGTGGGCTGCCCCACCAACAACACCTTGGGTGCCTGGCCGAGTTCACGCGCCAACACCAATTTTTGCTGATTGCCACCGGAAAATTTGCTGCTGGCCAGTTCCGGGTCTCGGGGGCGCACGTCAAACTGTTCCATCAACCGCGCTGTAGCACGGCGCATGTCGGCATGCATCATCCAGCCATGGCGAGAATAGTCGGGCAAACCGTCGTAGCCCAGTACGGCCGATTCCCAAGCCACGAAGGCCATCACCAAAGCGCGGGCATGGCGATCTTCAGGCACATGCGCCAATCCCAAATCGCGCGCAGTCAAAGGGTCAAGCCATGCCCGGGCCTCAAACTCACGCGCACCCAGCTGCATGTGCCCTTCGCTGGGTTGCAATAGTCCTGACAGGACGTCGAGCAATTCGCTTTGACCATTGCCCGACACGCCAGCCACGCCCACAATTTCGCCAGCACGCAGCGTCAAATTCAAGCCCGACAGTCGGACCACCTGCATGGCATCGCGAACCAGTACATCCGTGGTCTTTAACCGGATTTCCCCCACAGTACGGGATGCACTTTCAACGCGACCAATATTGACCTTTCGCCCCACCATGGACTCGGCGAGTCCCTCAATGCTGGCCTGGGATATCGGCAACTCCTGCACCACTTTGCCGGCCCGCATCACCGTGACGTGATCGCACAAATGCATCACTTCCTTGAGCTTGTGGGTGATCAGCAGGATGGTGGTGCCCTGGGTTCGCAACAAGCGAAGCACCTCAAACAACTGATCGGTTTCCTGAGGGGTTAACACCGCCGTCGGCTCGTCCAGAATCAAAATCCTGGCGCCACGGTACAGGGCTTTCAGGATCTCCAGCCGCTGTCGGTCTCCGACGGAAAGATCAGCCACCAAAGCGTCCAGCTTGACCCGCAAGCCTGTGGAATGCATCAATGCATCCAGCTTGTTGCGCACCTGTACTTGAGCCCGCTGAAGCAACCAGTGTGGCTCAGCCCCCAGCATCACATTGTCAAGCACGGTCAAGGTGTCAACCAACATGAAATGCTGGTGAACCATGCCAATGCCCAACGCAATGGCTTCGTCTGCATTGCGGATCACAACGGGCTTGCCAAAGACTTCAATCTGGCCACTTTCTGCCATGTAAAAGCCGTACAGCACCGACATCAGCGTACTTTTACCGGCGCCGTTTTCTCCCACTATGCCGTGCACCGTACCGGCCTGAACACTCAAATCCACGTCGACATTGGCCGCAACAGCCCCAAACCGCTTGTTGATGCCCTTCATCCGCACAGCCCAGCTTGCGGAAACGTCAGCAGAGTCCTTCACTAACGCCAAAATCTGCTCCTCCTCATAGCACCACCATGGCTACAAAAAAGCCCGCGGTACCCAACGGCACCGCGGGCTTGGTTACACCCGACCCATCAACGTATCAACAGATCAGTACTTGCAGGCATTGTCAGCCATGTAATCGGCAACCTTGATCTTGCCGCTGATGATGTCAGCCTTGGCACTATCCACCTTTTTCTTCATGTCAGCAGACACCAGTTTTTCATTGTTGGCGTCCATGGCATATCCAACGCCGTCTTCTTTCAAGCCCAACACGGACACGCCCGGCGTAAACTTTTTGGACACGTTGTACACAGCCACATCAACCCGCTTGAGCATGGACGTCAACATGGTGCCTGGCTGGACATAGTTCTGATTGCTGTCCACACCAATGGCCAGTTTGCCACCGTCTTTGGCTGCCTGGTAAACCCCCATGCCTGTTCCGCCTGCGGCAGCGAACACCACATCGGCACCCTTGGCAAACTGTGCTTTCGCCAGTTCGCCACCGCGAGCCGGGTCGTTCCAGGCCGCGCCGGTTGTGCCAGTCATATTGCCAAACACTTCAGCCTTGCCATTGGCAAATTTGGCACCCTGCTCATAGCCGCACTGGAATTTGCGGATCAAAGGAATGTCCATACCGCCGACAAATCCTACTTTGCCTGTCTTGCTGGCCATCGAGGCCATCATGCCAACCAGAAAGCTCCCTTCCTGCTCCTTGAATACAACAGACTGGACATTGGGTAACTTGACGACGTCATCAATGATGGCGAACTGAAGTTTGGGAAATTCCTTGGCCAGTTTCTCAATGGCAGAGGCCTGGCTAAAGCTCATGGCAATGATGGGGCTGGCCCCTTTTTCGGCCATGCGGCGAATGGCCTGCTCGCGCTGGGATTCGTTGGAAACTTCAAACTCCAGATACTGTTTCCCGGTTTCTTTCTTCCAGCGCTCCATGCCGTTGTAGGCGGCCTCGTTGAACGACTTGTCAAACTTGCCACCCATGTCAAAAATAATGGCAGGTTCAGCAAGTGCGGAAACGCTGGCCACCACCGCAGCAGCCAAAAAACCCAGACGGGCGGAAGTTTGCAATTTCATAAGTTCTCTCTGTTCTCGGTAAAGTAAAAAATCAAGCCTAACTTTCAATCAATTCCGTCGCAATCAGGACGTTCCCCTAGGGATATCACGTTGCGACTTCAAACTCGGCGGCAATCGCAGCAGCCAGTCTCGCATTATTCAGCACCAATTGAACATTGGATGCGAGACTGTCTCCACCCGTAATGTCGCACACTCTGGCCAACAAAAACGGGGTGGACTCCTTGCCGCCAATGCCCTGTTCCTCGGCCTCTCTCAACGCTTGCGCGATGGCGGCGTCGATCTGCTCGCGCGGCATGGCAAACGCTTCCGGAATGGGGTTTGCAATAACCATGCCGCCTTTGAGTCCCATGCGCCACTTCGCGCGCAGCACGCGGGCAATGTCGTAAGCTGAATCCAGACGGTAATCTACGGGAAAAGCGCTGTCCCGCGTGAAGAACGCGGGCAGTGAATCCGTTTGGTACCCCACCACCGGTACCCCATGGGTTTCAAGGTACTCCAGCGTCAGGCGCAAATCAAGAATGGATTTGGCCCCGGCACACACAACAGCCACAGGCGTCTGCGCCAGTTCCTGCAAATCGGCTGAAATATCAAAGCTTTGCTGGGCATTGCGGTGCACGCCGCCAATGCCCCCGGTTGCAAAGACCCGAATTCCAGCCATATCCGCAATGATCATGGTGGAAGCGACCGTGGTCGCGCCTGTTTGGCCTGCGGCGACGATAAAAGGGATATCCCGCCGGCTCACCTTGACCGCGTCACGCCCCGTTTTGCCTAAACGCTCAATGTCTCCGGCTGACAAACCCGCCTTCATCTTGCCGTCGATGATCGCAATCGTTGCGGGAACGGCCCCGTGGGCACGCACTTCAGCCTCTACCTGCAATGCCGTTGCCACGTTGTTCGGATACGGCATGCCATGCGAAATGATGGTGGATTCCAGGGCTACCAACGGCTTTCGGTTGGCCAGCGCATGCTGAACTTCCGGCGAAATTTCCAGAAAAGGGTGCGACATTGATTGAATTGGTCAGGTAAAAATTGGTGCCGATATTCGACTGTAAACGGCTTCTGCAGAGAGATCAGGCGCATTGGCACATGGGCTGCTCAGTGTGATGTCGGCGCAGATCATGGCGATTTCCACTGCGCGTGCCAGTGCCAAACCTGACAGATGGCCCCAAACCAGGCCCGCCAATAAGGCGTCACCGGCGCCCGTAGTGTTCACAATCTCAAGTTGATCAGCCGATCGGGACCCCGTCACCCCCCGTGCATTGCACCAACTGACGCCGCTGGCGCCCAAACTGATTACCACATTCTGAACGCCGTTCTGGTGCAGTCGCAAGGCAGCCATTTCGGCTTTTTCCGGTTCATCGATAGTCAGCCCGCTCAGAATTTGAGCTTCAAGCCGGTTTGCTTTCAGAGTGTGAATCCTGCCAAGCCATGGCAATAACTTGTCACATTTAGAGACAGACACGGCATCCACCATGATCGGTGGTTGAGTCGGCATTTCAAATAGCCAAGCCAGCGTTGACGGTGTCAGGTTGCAATCCAGTATCCAGCAGTCTGCGCCACTCATGGCCAGACCATGGTTTTGCAGCAGATCGGGGGTCAGGCCCAGCAAAATGTCCATGTCATTCACCGCGTAGGCCATGTCACCATCTGGACTATGCAGGGACAAATAGGTGGACGTGTGATGCCCCGGCAGAACAAACATGGCCCCCGTGTTGACGCCCGCATTGCGGGTCGCCCGAATCAAGCTCTCGCCCAATGCGTCATCACCCACCACGCTGAGCAGATGCGTCTCAAGCCCCAGCCGGGCCAGGTTCTCTGCCACATTGCGCGCGACGCCGCCCGGTGAGAACGCAATCTTTCCGGGTATTGAATCGCCCGCAAGTAACGGTTTTTGGGCTTGGGCGCAAATGTCCATGTTGGACCCGCCGAAAACGCCGACTCGCAGGGAACCTTTGGGTGAAAACTGAGGCAAGTTCATTTATACAATCCCCACCCACTTTTCAGCATTTTCGGCGGCACAATGATCCCGATATTGGGATATTCAATCGGAAAGACGACCTGATGATACTTGTGGCTGGCTCCGCCAATCTGGACTTCGTTGTCCGTGCAAATCACATTCCCGGCCCGGGCGAGACCGTATTGGGCCGCGATTTCAAAACCTACCCAGGCGGCAAGGGTGCCAACCAGGCCGTCGCTTGCGCGCGGGCAGGCGGCGTTACCACCCATATGCTTCTGGCCCTGGGGGCCGATTCGTTTGCGCAGCCTCTCGAAGCTTCTCTATCGGGGGCACTCGTTCAGATGCACGTTGTTCGCCCTGAAGGACACCCCACCGGAACCGCGTTCATTTGTGTCTCTGACGATGCGGAAAACGCCATCACCGTCGCCCCAGGAGCCAATAACTGTTTGCGGCCCGAGCACCTGCCCGACCTGACTGGATTCACCCATTTATTGATGCAGCTTGAAACCCCAATCGCCACTGTCACGGCCTATTCCAAAGCAGCGCGCGCCCAAGGCGTCAAGGTCGTTCTCAACGCAGCGCCTGCACAAACTCTTTCAGAGGAGTTGTTGTCCAACGTGGACGTACTAATCGTGAACGAAGGAGAACTCGCTGAAATAGCCCATTACGCGGGGTCAGTGTCCGAATGTCTGGAAAAAATTGCCGTACCTTGCGTCGTGGTCACCTTGGGCAGCCAGGGGTGTTGTGCCCGGGTCAATGCTGCAGTTGGCGAAACGCTGATCAATCAGGCGGCCTTCCCCATTAAACCGGTGGACACCACGGGTGCTGGCGACACCTTCTGCGGCGTTTTTGTAGCTGCCTTGAGTCGGGGGAATGATATTGAAGTTGCCCTTCGCATGGCCAGTGCAGCGGGCGCCATGGCCTGCCTGACCCCCGGCGCCCAATCCAGCATTCCGAGCCATCAAGCACTTCATGCCTTTCTGGAGCTCCACGCTGTCAGCCCCTGAGTAATTCACGATGAACACCCAAAAACACAAGGTCATTTTTGACACCGACCCCGGCGTTGATGACGCCATGGCGCTTTATTACGCGCTGGCGCATCCGGACATCGATGTGGTGGGCATCACCACCACATTTGGCAATGTCACGGTTGAACAGGCCAGCATCAACGCGCTTTACCTGACTGCCATTGCGGGGCAACCCCATATCCCGGTGACCCGCGGCATCGCGACCCCATGGGTCAAGCACGGCGAAGAACCACCTGCCTACATTCACGGCGCGGATGGCCTGGGCAACCTGGCGACCCGCGTGTCCACCCACAACGTGATCGACCCGCGGACCAGTGCGCAGTTCATCGTGGACATGGCTCGCTCTCATCCCGGTGAGATCAATCTGGTGGCTGTTGGCCCCTTAGGAAACCTGAGCCTGGCCCTGAAACTTGAACCGAAGTTGCCCCAACTGGTCAATCAGGTGATCATCATGGGCGGCACGGTCCTTGAGCCTGGTAATGTGTCCCCGGTGGCGGAAGCCAATATCTGGAACGACCCCCACGCAGCAGACCATGTGTTCACCGCCGGCTGGAGGTTGGCCATGGTAGGTCTGGACGTGACGCATCAGGTCATCATGTCCGTCGCCCTGTTCAAGTCGATTGCCGAAAAGCAAAAGCACTTGGCGACCGACGTGCTGCATCACGCTGTCGGCTTTTACGCCAATTTCTACAGCGGTCTATACCCCCACGTTGCAAAAATTCATGGCTGTTTTGGTCACGATGTGCTGGCCTTCATTTACCTCACCCATCCTGAATTTTTCACGGTGCAGTCCGGCAAAGTCAGGGTGGCAACGGACGGAATGGCCCAGGGCCAGACCATGATGAACCGCAAAGACTTCATCAACTACCCGCAGGCTGGCTGGGGCAAGGACATGCCTTTGACCCAGGTCTGCATGAAGGTGGACGCGCCGGCCTGTTTGGCCGACTTCGAAAACACCTTGATGGGCGACTGGTTGTCGCACTGATTCCTTATTTTTGGGCGCACCGAGAACACCATGCAACTCCCCATTGTTGACTACACCCATCCGCAAGCGGCACAGGACTTTTGCAAAAGTCTGCACGACACAGGCTTTGGGGTATTGCGCAGTCACCCTCTGGACCAGAATTTGGTCGAAGGCATTTATGCCGAGTGGTTGGCATTTTTTGGAACCGATGCCAAGTACAAATACGCACAGGACCCTGTCAAGCTCGATGGCTATTTTTCACCTGCCGTCTCGGAAACCGCCAAAAATCACACCCAGCGTGACCTGAAAGAGTTTTTTCACATCTACCCATGGGGTCGATATCCGAAAGAGGTGTCAGATGCAGCCCGGCGCTATTACGCATCAGCCAGCGAGCTGGCGGCGCAATTGCTGCAATGGGTGGAAGACAACTCGCCCGCCGAGGTTAAAGCACGTTACTCCATGCCCCTGCCCACAATGATTAAAGGCTGTGAGCAGACTCTGCTGAGAGTGCTGCATTACCCCCCGCTTTCAGGTACAGAGGAGCCCGGTGCCGTACGGGCAGCGGCTCATGGAGACATCAACCTGCTGACCATTCTGCCCGCCGCGACCGAGCCCGGTTTGCAGGTACTGGGCAAGGACAAAGAATGGCATGACGTGCCCTGCGATTTTGGTTTGCTCATCGTCAACATTGGCGACATGCTGGAAGAAGCGTCCGGCGGCTATTACCCGTCCACCGTGCACCGGGTGTTGAATCCAGCGGGGGAAGGACGCTTCAAATCCCGCATCTCATTGCCCTTGTTTTTGCACCCCAACCGCGATGTGGTTTTATCGGACCGTTACACCGTTGAAAGCTATTTCAACGAGCGGATGCGGGAACTGCGCGGCCCTAGAGCTTCGTGAAAACCCGCCTTCAGGACTTGCTGGGCTTCTTATTCTTTATTTGAATATAAAAACTATAAAAATGTAGTTTGAAATATAAGACATAGACCGCAAACTCCGGCGCTATGAATGATTTAGCGTTTGTCTTTGCCGGCTTTTTTGTCGGACTGGTGGTGGGGCTGACCGGAGTCGGCGGCGGCTCGCTGATGACGCCCATCCTGATATTTTTCTTCGGGGTGAAGCCTTATCTGGCTGTCGGCACCGATTTGCTATTTGCCGCCTTCACCAAAATGGGGGGTACCCTCAAGTTGGCTCGCGCCCGCAGTGTGGACTGGCGTGTGGTGTTTCACCTCTCTGCTGGCAGCATTCCCGCAGCGCTGATCACCCTTTTTTTCCTGCACCGCTTCGGTCCCGCCAACCCCGCCATACAAAGCTTGATGACCACAACGCTGGGCGTTGCATTGCTCCTGACCGCTGCCGCAACGTTTTACAAGGCCCTGCGTGGCAAGTCTGCGCCCACCAGCGTGGCCCGGGGTAAAGAAGCTCAGGCCGCCACGCCCCGTCACTGGAGTCTGCCGTTGCTGTTTGGCGCCGTTATTGGCACGCTGGTCACACTGACTTCAGTGGGTGCGGGTGCCATTGGGGTCAGCGTTCTGATGATCCTGTACCCGCTGCTGCCCCTGTCCCGCATCGTGGCGGCCGACATTGCCTACGCGGTACCGCTCACGCTGGTGGCGGGAATGGGTCATGCCTCGTTGGGCTCTGTGGACTGGCCCATGCTGGCCAAGCTCCTGGCCGGTTCGCTGCCGGGCATCTGGATTGGCTCGCACTTCATGGCGCGCACACCCGAGCGCGTCATCCGCTCCCTGCTGTCCTTATTGCTTGCCTATGCAGGCATCAAGCTGATCGCCATTTAGTTTCCGGGCAGAGCGTCCCGTCATTCTTCGCTGAAATCTTTCTGAATCAAGCCATGTACCAATACACCGACTTCGACCGCCAATTTGTTAAAAACCGCGCCGCGCAGTACCGCGACCAGCTCGAGCGCAATCTGGCCGGCACCCTGGGTGATGACGAATTCAAGCCGCTGCGTCTGCAAAACGGCTGGTACCTGCAGCGCTTTGCGCCCATGCTGCGCGTGGCCGTACCCTACGGAGAATTGTCCAGCGTCCAACTGCGGGTGCTGGCCAAAATTGCGCGGGATTACGACAAGAAAGAGCAAAACAACATCGACAAGGCCAATCCCGGCCTGAGCGACTTGAATTCCCTGCCTTCAGGCGTGGGCCACTTCACGACCCGCCAGAACGTGCAATACAACTGGATTCCTTTGAACAAGTCGGCCGACGTGATGGATCTGCTGGCCAGTGTCAACATGCATGGCATCCAGACCAGCGGCAATTGCATCCGCAACATCACCAGTGACGAGCGTGCCGGAATTGCGGTGGACGAAATTGCCGATCCGCGCCCATTTGCCGAAATCATGCGCCAGTGGAGCACCCTGCACCCGGAGTTCGCCTTCTTGCCACGTAAGTTCAAAATTGCCATCACCGGTGCCAAGGAAGATCGTGCTGCCACCTATTGGCACGACGTGGGCCTGCACCTCAAGCGCGATGCAGAAGGTGAACTTGGCTTCAAAGTGCTGGTGGGCGGAGGCATGGGCCGCACGCCGGTGATTGCCAGCACCATCCGTGAATTCCTGCCCTGGAACCAGATCCTCAATTACCTGGAAGCCGTGGTACGGGTTTACAACCGCTGGGGCCGGCGCGACAACATCTACAAGGCACGCATCAAGATTTTGGTGAAGGCCGAAGGTCAGCGCTATACCGACGAGGTCGAAGCCGAATACCAGAACATCCTCACCCAGGACGGCGCGCCCCACACCATCACCCAAGCCGAGCTGGACCGCGTGTCAGCCTCGTTTGTACCCCCATCCCTCCTTTGCGACCGCAAGAATGGCGAGCAGAAAATCGCCAACATCCTGCGCGCCGCCGCCGAGGACGACGTTGAGTTTGGCCGTTGGCTCCAGCAAAACGTGGCTGCTCATAAAAACCCGGACCTGCGCGCGGTGACACTGTCGTTCAAACGCCTGGGCTATGCCCCCGGTGACGCCACGGCTGCCCAGATGGAAGGCGCTGCCGCCTTGGCCGACGAGTTTTCAGCGGGCGAATTGCGTGTGACCCACGACCAGAATCTGGTTCTGCCATGGGTGCGTTGCGACCAGTTGCCGGAGCTGTGGCGCGCTGCGCGCAAAGGGGGCTTTGCACGCCCCAATATCCGTCTGCTGACCGACATGATTGCCTGCCCGGGCGGAGACTTCTGTGCGCTGGCCAATGCGCGCTCCCTGCCCATTGCCGAAGCCATCACCGAGCGGTATCAGGACATGGACGAGCTTCATGATCTGGGGGAGATCGACCTGCACATCAGCGGCTGTATCAACTCCTGCGGCCACCACCACAGCGGCCACATTGGCATTCTGGGCGTCGACAAGGACGGCAAGGAGTGGTACCAGGTGTCGCTGGGAGGGTCAGACGGCTCGTCATTGAGTGGCGCGCCAGTGGCCGGTAAGGTCGTCGGTCCGTCCTTTGCCGCCGACGAAGTGGCCGATGTGATTGAAGCCGTGCTGGACACCTACCGCAGGGAGCGCCAGGCCGCCGAGACTTTCATCGCCACCGTTCGCCGCGTGGGGGCCGAGCCCTTCAAGCTGGCCGCCAACGCCGTGCGTGTCAGTACCGGCCGCGTTACCACCGCCCCCGATTCAGAAACCGCCTAGGCTTGAGCACAAGAATAACCATGAACAGAACTATCAAATTCATAGCTAACAATGACCCATTGGCGGGGACTAGCGGCCTGAATGAGCCCCAAGTCCTCCAACCGGGCAATGATGTTGACCCCACAAGCCTGGACCTGACCGGTATCAAGCGCGTGGTGCTGAACTTCCCCAAGTTCACCGATGGTCGCGCCTACAGCCAGGCCTTCATGTTGCGCCATCGCATGGGCTACCAGGGTGAAATTCGCGCTGTTGGCGATGTGCTGATTGACCAGCTCGTTCAAATGCAACGCATGGGTTTCGACGCCGCCGTCTTGCGGGCTGACCAGGACCTGGCTCATGCCCAGCGCCAGTTTGACCGTTTCAGCGCGTATTACCAGGGTGATGCGGTGACCTCCGCACCTCTCTTTGCCAGGGCTGCATGATGCTGGCAACCTCGTCCCTTCCCACGTCTTTGTCGGGTGGCGCGCCTTCAGCAACCCTTGCGGGCTCTGCGATCAAAACCAATGCCCGCGCCTCGATTGATTTCAATGCCAAGTTGGCAACAACCCGGGCGCTGCTGGCCCAGGCAGCTCAGGATTACGCGCCCGTGTCTGAAGGTGCCGCCAGACTGATCACACAAGCCTCCAGCCTTGGGGCTGAAGACATGGTGATCAGCCACCTCATCAACCAGTTGCCGGTGGCACTGGCCGGCAGCATTGGCATCTTTGTATTGGAAACCGGCCAGTTGCATGCCGAAACCCTGCAGGTGTTGGCTGAGTTGAAGGAGACCTCACGCGCACCCGTCGATGTGTACCGCCCCTTGGCCGAGACCGTGATTCAGTTCGTGGCCCGTGAGGGCAAAGACGCCATGTACAAAAGCATTGATTTGCGCAAGGCCTGCTGCGGCATCCGCAAGATGGAACCCCTGGCGCGTGCGTTGACCGGCAAGAAGGCCTGGATTACCGGCCTGCGCCGCGAGCAATCCGGCGCACGGGCCGAGGTGCCCATGACAGACACGTCAGATGCCCAACGCGTCAAGTTCAACCCGCTGGCCGACTGGACTTGGGGTGATGTCTGGCATTACATCAGCCTCAACAAAGTGGCCTACAACCCGCTGCACGACCAGTTTTTCCCCAGCATTGGCTGTGCGCCTTGCACCCGCGCCATCAGCCTGGGTGAGGACTTCCGCGCCGGTCGCTGGTGGTGGGAAGACGAAGCCGCCAAAGAGTGTGGCCTGCACGTCGCCAAAAGCGACTCAGTGTCTGCCAAAACAGAATCCAAAGAGAAAGCCATTGCATGAACGCCAGAACTGACCCCAGTTTGTTGACCCATTTGAGCAACCAGCACCTGGACGCGCTGGAAGAGGAAACCATTTTCATTCTGCGTGAAGTGGCCGCTGCCTTTGAGCGCCCCACCCTGCTTTTCTCCGGTGGCAAGGACTCGCTGGTGATGCTGAAGTGTGCTGAAAAAGCCTTCGGCGTGGGAAGAATCCCCTACCCATTGCTCATGATTGACACCGGACACAACTTCCATGAAGTCACCGACTTCCGCGACGCTCGCGCCAAAGAATTGAGCGCAGACCTGATCGTGCGCAGCGTGGAAGACTCCATGAAACGCGGCACAGTGCGCCTGGCTCACCCCGGCGAAAGCCGAAACGTACACCAGTCGGTCACCCTGCTGGAAGCCATTGAAGAGTTCCGTTTTGACGCGCTGATTGGCGGGGCCCGTCGTGACGAAGAAAAGGCCCGTGCCAAAGAGCGCATCTTCAGTCACCGCGACAGTTTTGGCCAATGGCAGCCCAAGGCCCAACGGCCGGAGCTGTGGACTCTGTTCAACACCAAGTTGCAACCGGGCGAACACTTCCGCGTGTTCCCGATTTCCAACTGGACCGAGCTGGACGTGTGGCAATACATCGAGCGCGAAAAGATCGCCCTGCCCTCGCTCTACTACAGCCACAAACGCGACGTGGTGGAGCGCAAGGGCCTGCTGGTCCCGGTGACCGAACTCACCCCGCTGCGCGATGGCGAGGTGGCCGAGTCCCGCGATGTGCGGTTTCGCACGGTGGGCGATATCACCTGCACCTGCCCGGTAGAAAGCCTGGCAGCCAGTGCGGCTGAAATCGTCATTGAAACATTGGGGGCCGACGTGAGTGAACGCGGTGCCACCCGCATGGATGACAAGACTTCGGAAGCCTCCATGGAAAAACGCAAGAAAGATGGTTATTTCTGATGATCGCTACCGAATCAATAGCTAACTCTGTATATTCCACGGGGACTTCAGGCACTTTGGATACTTATTCAGCCCTCAAGTTCATCACCTGCGGCTCGGTGGATGATGGCAAGAGCACGCTGATTGGCCGCCTGCTGGTGGACAGCCGCTCGGTCTTGCAGGACCAAATGGCCAGCGTCTCCAAAAGTGGCGAGGCCGACCTGGCCTTGTTCACTGACGGCCTCAGTGCAGAGCGCGAGCAGGGCATCACCATTGACGTGGCCTACCGCTACTTCAATACGGCGCAACGCAAATTCATCATTGGCGATGCACCGGGCCACGAGCAGTACACCCGCAACATGGTCACCGCTGCCAGCAGCGCCGACGCCGCCGTGGTGCTGGTAGACGCCACCAAACTCAACTGGCAGAGCCCCGCGCTGGAACTGCTGCCACAAACACGTCGCCATTCGCTGCTGGTGAACCTGCTTCGGGTGCCTGGCATTGTGTTTGCCGTCAACAAGCTGGATGCCCTGGAAGATTCCGCACAACCTGAAACCGTGGGTCAGGCGGCCGTGGCCTTTGCCAACATCAGCGCTGCGCTGGAGTCCTTTGCCGCCGCGGCTGGTATTGCGGTGACTGCCATCGTGCCGATCTCGGCGCTCAAGGGTCACAACGTGGTCAACCCCACGCCCGGCTGGTGCAATTACAACGGACCCAGCCTGCTGAGTCTTCTGGAGCAAATGCCGTCCACACCGGCTGAGGTCGCCGTGCCGTTTTCATTCCCGGTTCAATGGGTCGAGAAGTTCTCGTCGTCCAGCGATACCTCACAGGGGCGCCGCCTGTTCTGGGGACGTGTGGCCACGGGCGAGGTCAAAGTGGGCCAGTCCATCACCATCATGCCCAGCGGCCAGAACGCCATCGTGGCGCAGGTGCTCAACCATGTCCGCGTTCCGGGCCACGTATTGGCCGGTCACAGCGCGGGCATAACGCTGGACCGTGAAGTGGATGTATCCCGAGGTGATTGGCTTCTGGCATCCGAGAGCGATGGTTCTGTCTTTTCTCGCTCACGTGATCTTAAAACCACGGTTGCCTGGATGGACGATGAACCGCTCGTCGCAGGTCGCGTTTATTGGGCGCTGCACGGGCACCGCTGGGTCAAAGCCAAAGTGAAACGCATTGTGCACAAGCTCAACATCAACACACTGGCTGAGGAAGAGGCCCAGCAGCTGGAGCCCAATGCCATTGGTCATTTGGAAATCAGCTTGCAGGAGCCCATTGCCACCCTGCCCTACAGTGAGTCACGCGTTTTGGGCTCCATGGTGCTGGTGGATACGGCGTCACATAAAACGGCAGGCGCGGTGTTATTGGCCTGAAATCACCTGACCTTCGTCAAGTAACCCTGCTGGCCGAGGGCCGTTCCCGAGACCCAGGCTTTCGAAACCCCATAAAATTGGGGTTGAACTCCTCTTGTGGCTACGACTAGCCAAATTCCAAAAAATGACTCATACCGTCACCGAAGCCTGTATCAAATGCAAGTACACCGACTGCGTGGACGTTTGTCCGGTGGATTGCTTCCGCGAAGGCCCCAACTTTCTGACCATCGACCCCGATGAATGCATCGATTGCGCAGTGTGCATTCCCGAATGCCCGGTCAACGCGATCTATGCCGAAGAAGACGTGCCCGCCGACCAGCAGCACATGACCAAGCTCAATGCCGAGCTGGCCAAATTATCAGGCTGGAAAAGCATCACCAAGCGCAAGGCACCGTTGGCAGACGCCGACGACTGGAAAGACAAGACCGACAAGCTGCAGTACCTGGTCCGCTGAACCGGATGGCCGACATGATTGAGACCGATGCCGTCATTATCGGCGCCGGCCCGGTTGGCCTCTTTCAAGTGTTTGAGTTGGGTCTGCTGGAAATCAAGGCCCATGTCATTGACGCCCTGGCTTACCCCGGTGGCCAGTGCGTGGAGTTGTACCCCGACAAGCCCATTTATGACATCCCAGCGGTGCCGGTATGCACTGGCCAGGAGTTGACGCAAAACTTGCTCAAGCAGATTGAACCCTTTGGCGCGACATTTCACTTTGGCCAGGAGGTTACGCGGGTTGAGAAGCAAACTGACGGCCGCTTCTTTGTCGAAACCTCCAAAGGTGCGCAGTTCCTCAGCAAAACCATTTTCATAGCTGCAGGCGTTGGGGCTTTCCAGCCACGCCTGCTCAAGGTGGATGGGCTTGAGAAGTTTGCCGACACCCCCAAGCCACAGCTTTTTTACCGCGTCAAAAACCGCGATGAATTCGCCGGCAAAAACCTGGTGATCCTGGGAGGTGGTGACTCTGCGTTGGACTGGACGCTGGACTTCGTCAAAGACAGCCCCCACAAGGCGGAAAGCGTCATCCTGATCCATCGGCGCGACGGCTTTCAGGCCGCACCCGCCAGCGTTGCCAAAATGCGCGCTCTGTGTGACGCACAGGAAATGCAGTTTCTGGTGGGTCAGGTCACAGGCTTTGAAGAACACAACAGCCTGCTCACGGGCCTGAAAGTTACCGGTGCCGATGCCGTGACCCGCGTGGTGCCGCTGGATGTCTTGCTGGTGTTTTTTGGCCTGTCGCCCAAACTAGGGCCGATTGCCGACTGGGGTCTGGACATTGAGCGCAAACAGCTCAAGGTGGACACGGAGAAGTTCTCCACCAGCGAACCCGGTATTTTTGCGGTGGGCGACATCAACATTTACCCGGGCAAGAAAAAGCTGATTTTGAGCGGCTTTCACGAGTGCGCCTTGGCCGCCTTTGGCGCTGCTCCCCTCATTTTTCCGGACAAAAAGGTGATGCTTCAGTACACCACTACGTCGACTAAATTGCACAAGGTGTTGGGCGTTGAATCGCCCGTCTTCGAGTAGCAAAAATTTTCGCGCACTACAATGCGCCCGTGATCGCAAGAGCACATCCGCTAGGGGTGTTGGCACTGCAAGTTTTTGCAGCGCCGACTGAGAAAGTCCCTTTGAACCTGATTGAGGTAATCCTCGCGCAGGGAAGCAAGTCGAATTCGGGTTGGAGGGTCTCACGGCCATTCATTGAAAGTTCTCCAACCCCGCCCAGACCATGCCGACCTGCCACTTTTTTGCCTGGAGCAAATAGATGGCATCGATAGACATCACTGAAAAAAACACGGCATTGACTGCCGTTCCTTCCTCTGAGCGGGTCTTCAACGCGCCGCAACACGCATCGCTCTGGTTCAGCCTGGGCGTTGGTTTGCTGGTCATGCAGATTGGCGCTTATCTGGTGCCCGCTGTGGGCACCCGCGATGCAGCCATCGCCATCGTGCTGGGCTCGCTGGTCGGCTCCGGTTTGCTGGCCTGGACGGCCAGGCTGGGCTGCGACACCGGGTTGACCAGCGCAGGCCTGATGCACGCCACCTACGGCACGTCTGTTCGCGCGGCTGCCTGTGCTGCTCAACATCGTGCAACTGATTGGCTGGACCACCTTTGAGCTGGTGGTCATGCGTGATGGAACCGCGGCCATCGGCAAGCAGTCTTTTGGCCTGTCGTTGGACGGAACTGGCGGCGTGGTGGCTACCACCCTGCTGTGGGGTGCTGTACTTACTGGGCTGATGGCGGGCTCCATGCTCACGCTGGTGCGACAGTTCATTGGACGCTTTGGTCTGCCGTTGGTGATCGCCTCGCTGCTGTGGCTGACCTGGCAATTTGGCGGGCAATTGCAGGCCAAGGGAATGGACGCCTTCTGGGCACGTTCGGGCGATGGCAGCATGGGCCTGTGGTCCGCCATTGATCTGGTTATCGCCATGCCCGTGTCCTGGCTGCCTCTGGTGGCCGATTACGCGCGCCATGGGCGCAGTGGCAAAAGCGCCATGACGGGTACCTGGCTGGGTTATGCCGTGGCCAACATGTGGTGTTACGCGCTGGGTGTGATGGTGGCCAGTCTGGCAGCGCCTGACGCCAACATGGTCAACACCCTGCTGCTGGCCCAAGGGGGCCTGCTGGCGCTGAGCCTCATCCTGATTGACGAGATTGACAACGCCTATGGCGACGTGTACTCGGGGGCCGTGTCCAGCCACAGCCTGAAGCCATCCTGGAGCCTGCGCACCTGGGGTATGGGCTTGGCCATCGTGTGCACGGGGCTGGCGCTGGTGCTGCCCATGCACAGCCTGGAGCCGTTTTTACTGATGCTTAGTTCGGTGTTTGTGCCGCTTTATGGCGTGATTTTGGGCCGCCTAAGCCTGAATGGTCCCATTGCCAATGACCTCATGGCCCCCAACCGGCAAAAGGTAGACATCGTTGCCGCCCTGTTGTGGATCACCGGCATTGGGGTCTACCACGCGCTGGCCACCTGGGCACCGCACTGGGGCTCCGCCTTGCCCACGCTGGCCTACACCTTTGCGCTGGCCTGGATGACCCGACCCAGGCCGGTCAGTCCGCACGCAAAATTCGCATGACCACTGGCGCATGACCATGGTTCAAAGGCCCATGCCCCTGCCCCGTATGCACGTCTGCACCCGCGGCAATGGCCAGCAGGATGTAGTCCCGCGCCTGCGCCACAGCCTGCGGCAGACTCAGACCCAATGCCAGGTGGCTGGCAATGGCCGACGACAGGGTGCAGCCCGTGCCATGCCCGTTGCGGGTGACGATGCGGGGCGACTCCAGGTGCGTGAGCGCCAGGCCGGGTTGCGCCAGCACATCCACCACGGTATCGCCGCTCAGGTGCCCGCCCTTGAGCAGCGCGGCCCGTGCGCCCAAATCCAGCAACGCGGTGGCCGCCGCGTCCAAAGCGCCAACGTCTTCAATCGAGTGGCCCAACAAAAGCGCCGCTTCGTCCAGATTGGGCGTGACCAGCAGTGCACGCGGAAACAGCTCGCGCACCAGCACCTGCACGGTTTCCTCTGCAATCAGGCGGTCGCCACTGGTGGCCACCATCACCGGGTCCAGCACCACTTTTTTGAGCTGGTAATGGTCAATGGCCCAGGCCACAACCTCCACAATCTCGGGCGAATGCAGCATGCCGATCTTCACAGCGTCAGCGCCAATGTCATCCAGGACGGCTTGCAACTGGGCTTTCAAAATGGCAGGCGGCACGGCGTGAATGGCGCTCACACCCAGCGTGTTTTGCGCCGTGATGGCCGTGATGGCCGTCATGCCATAGCAGCCCAGCGCGGCAAAGGTTTTCAGGTCTGCCTGAATACCCGCACCGCCACCACTGTCAGAACCCGCGATCGACAACACGCGGGGATAACGAAAGTTGAATTGACTGCTGGCTTCGGATTGGGCGGGTGTGTGCATGGTCAAAATTATCGGCGGTTTGCATGACGACACCTTTGATCAAACCCCTTCAATCCGTGGTGTTGGGTGCCGGTCTGATGGGCCGCCTGCTGGCCTGCGAGCTGGCGCGCATTGGCCATGCGGTGACTTTGTATGAAGCCGCCGGCCCGGATGCGCAAGGCGCTGCGGCGCGCGTCGCTGCCGCGATGCTGGCCCCGCTGGCCGAGTCCGCCATCACCGAAGCGCCCGTGGTCACCATGGGCCAATACGCCCTGAAGCGCTGGCCGGAGTTGCTGGCCCAGTTGGAACAGCCGGTGTTTTTTCAGCAGGAGGGCACCTTGATTCTGTGGCACCGGCAAGATGCGGCCGAGGCCTCGAGGTTTTCACACCAGTTGACCACCACCCAGGCGCAGATTCCCTCTCTGCCGCAAGCCCAAACTGTGCACGCGGATCGCATCGCCGAGCTGGAACCCGCGCTGGCCAACCGGTTCACCCAGGGTCTGTATTTGGCGGACGAAGGGCAACTCGACAACCGTCAACTGCTCTCGGCCTTGTTGCATCAACTGACGTTGCTGCGGGTCAACCTGAACTGGAACACTCCTCGCAACGTGACTGACTTTGCTCCGGGCCAGCCCGGACAACCTGACTGGGTGTTTGACTGCCGGGGATTGGGCGCACACGGCGACTGGCAACAACTTCGCGGTGTGCGCGGCGAGGTCATCCGCCTACATGCGCCCGAGGTGCACCTGACCCGCCCGGTGCGGCTGATTCACCCGCGTTACCCGCTTTACATCGCGCCCAAACCAGACCACGTGTTTGTGATTGGCGCGACCGAAATCGAATCGCAAGACCTGTCCCCCGCCAGCGTGCGCTCCACCCTGGAGTTGCTCAGCGCCGCCTATGCCGTGCACAGTGGCTTTGCCGAGGCGCGCATTCTGGAAATTGCCACGCAATGCCGCCCCACCCTGCCCGACAACTTGCCCCGCATGCAGCACTTGGGGCCACGCACGTTGCAAATCAATGGCCTGTACCGCCATGGCTTTCTGGTGGCCCCTGCGGTGCTGGATGCGGTGATGGAGCAGGTGCAAAGCGGCAGCATCGCGCTGGCCGATAGGTTTTCACTGGAGATGCCTGCATGAACTTCATCATCAACAAACTGCCGCACGAATTGCCCGATGGTGCCACCCTGGCGCAGGCCATTGCGCTGCTGCAGCCCACCCCACCGTTTGCTGCAGCGGTCAACCTGCAGTTTGTACCGAAGGCGCGATATGACCAGACTCCTTTGCAGGCTGGGGACCGCGTTGAAATCATCCTGCCCGTGACGGGAGGTTAGCCCACGTTGTTAGAAAAGCACGCCATGATCACTTCCCACACCCCCGACTCCCTGGTTCTGTACGGCCAGTCCTTCAGCAGCCGCCTGCTGCTGGGCACCTCGCGCTACCCGTCGCCCAGTGTTCTGCAGTCAGCAGTGCAACGGGCCCAACCGGCCATGTTGACGGCCTCGTTGCGCCGCCAAAACCTATCGCCAGAAGGCGCTACATCTACCGCCAGTGGCAACAGCTTCTGGCAACTGATGAAGCAGCTGAATATCCCCATGCTGCCCAACACCGCCGGGTGCCACAGCGCGCAAGAGGTCTTCACCACGGCGCAAATGGCGCGAGAAGTATTTGAGACCCCCTGGATCAAGCTGGAGCTGATTGGCGATGACTACACCCTGCAGCCCGACACGCTGAACCTGGTGGGTGCCGCCAGCCAGCTCGTCAAGGACGGCTTTAAGGTCCTGCCCTACTGTACCGAAGATTTGGTGCTGTGCCAGCGCCTGGTCGATGTGGGCTGTGAGGCCATCATGCCCTGGGCCGCACCCATTGGCACCGGCAAAGGGCCCATCAACCCCTATGCCTTGCGTCTGCTGCGCGAGCGGCTCACCGTGCCGATGATTGTGGATGCCGGGCTGGGCCTTCCGTCGCACGCCTGCCAGGTCATGGAATGGGGATTTGACGCCGTGTTGCTCAACACCGCCGTGGCGCTGGCGCAAGACCCTGTCACGATGGCTGGTGCGTTTGCCAGCGCTGTGCAGGCGGGGCGCGATGCGTTCCGGTCTGGTGCCATGGCCGAGCAACACACGGCGCAAGCCAGCACGCCGGTTTTGGGCACTCCTTTCTGGCACCACGAATGAATTTTTCAAACATGAACACTTCAGACCACAACGCGATGGTGCAAGGCATCGTCACCGCCCACGCGTCCCGCGTGGCGCTGCCAGCTGAGCCGGCCGGGCCAACAGAAGCCCTGGTGTTCACCAGTAGTCAGCCTGTCTACCTGGCCGCCAAAGCCGCTTGCCAGACCCTGGGTTTTATTGACGCGGATGCCGAATGCGTGGCGCTGGCCTGGCAAGCCCAAGCCCTTCGCAACGGCCAGTTCGACGCAGCGCTGTGGCCCGACCAGCCACAAGACTTCAAGCTGGCCCCCTGGCCCCGTGCCATAGCGTTTGCGTCCTGCCCACAGCAGCTGGGCCTGTACGCGGTGTTGCCCGATGCCGCCTGGGTGGGCCGCATGGCGCGGGCTGGTGTGCCTACGGTGCAACTGCGCTTCAAATCCGACGACCCACACGCCATTGAACGCGAAGTGCAGGCGGCTGTCGACGCCGTGCGCGGTACGCCGGCGCTGCTCTTCATCAACGACCACTGGCAGGCCGCCATCCGGGCCGGCGCTTATGGCGTGCACCTGGGGCAGGAAGACATGGATGTGTCCGACCTGGCGGCCATCCGCAGCGAAGGGCTGCGCCTGGGCTTGAGCAGCCATGGTTACGCCGAGATGCTGCGCGCTGACCGCTACAGCCCCAGCTACATCGCCCTGGGTGCCGTGTATGCCACCACCCTCAAGCGCATGGTCACGCCGCCGCAAGGCCCTGGCCGTCTGCAGGCTTATGCCGGGTTGATGCGCGACTACCCCCTGGTTGCGATTGGCGGTATTGACCTCACCCGGCTTGATGACGTGCTGGCCAGTGGCGTGGGGTCCGTAGCGGTGGTGCGGGCGCTGGTGGCGGCTGAGCAGCCAGAGGTGGAAGCCGCCACGTGGCTGCAGCGCTTGAAACACTCAAGGCCAGGTTAGAGGACAAGCACCATGCGCCTGTGCGGCTTGGCGCTCTGCTTCGTGTCCCCCGCCCGCTTTGCGTGCTCCTCCTTGACCTGCGCAGAACGCCAAGCCGCACAGGCTCCTAGAACAGTGCTTCCTGCCCGCTCAAAAGCCCGGGCCTGAACTGGCTGGTGTCGTGCTCTATGCGCTCAAGGTTAAGGCCCAGGCGGGCGCAGGCTTTCTCAAATCGCTGCTTGATCAACTCGGCCCACAGGCCGCTGCCCTTCATGCGGGTGGCGAAGTTGGCGTCGTAATCTTTACCGCCTCGCATGTCTTGGATTCGGGCCATCACCCTCGCAGCACGCTGCGGGTAGTGCAGCGCCAGCCAGCCCTGAAACAGGTCATTGAGCTCCCACGGTAAACGCAACACCGTATAAAAGGCTGAGCGCGCGCCCGCCTCGTACGCTGCTTGCAGCACCTGCTCCAAGTCGTCGTTCAAAAAAGGAATCTGCGGCGCCACGCTCACCCCCACGGGCACACCGGCATCGGCCAGCGCACGGATGGTGCGCAGTCGCCGCCAGGGCGCGGCCGCGCGCGGCTCCAGCGTGCGTGCCAGGGTGCCGTCCAGCGTGGTGATCGTCACGTACACCGCCGCCAGATTGCGCGCAGCCATGGGGGCCAGCAGATCCAGATCGCGCTCCACCCCGCTGCCCTTGGTGACGATGGCCACCGGGTGGTGGCAACGCGCCAGCACCTCCAGCGCTGCACGCGTTAGTCGCAAATCCCGCTCGATGGGCTGGTAGCCGTCGGTCACCGTGCCCAGCGCGATCAGTTTGGGCACGTAACTGCGGGCCGACAGCTCACTCACCATCACCTCGGCCAGGTTGCGCTTGGCAATGAGGCGCGTTTCAAAGTCCAGCCCCGGCGACAGGTTGAGGTAGCTGTGCGTGGGCCGCGCGTAGCAGTACACACAGCCATGTTCGCAGCCACGGTAGGGGTTCAGGCCATGGTCAAAATGAATGTCGGGCGAGTCGTTGTGGGTGATGGCGCTTTTGCAGTCTTCAAAGGTGACGTGCGTTTGCAAGGGCGGGTGTTCCACCTGCGCATCGTCCTGCAGCGTGCCCCAGCCATCGTCAAACGCGTCGCGCTCGTCCCGCGAAAACCGGTGCGCGATTTGGGTTGCCATGCCACGGCCCTTGATGGCATGGATGGGGATCATTTCGGTAAATTTATGCATGAAAATGGCCTGAAGTCCCCGTCGATATTCAATAGTTTGCTATCAAATGTAGAGTGGTTCAGGTTCACGGCATTCATGTCTGGGCGGGCCTGGGACCTGCGGCGGGGCCGCAAATGCAGTGAGCGCATCCAGCGGACTGGCCGTGCCGCCCGCTGCCACCTTGAGCACGTGGGTGTAAATCATGGTCGTGGACACATCGCTGTGGCCCAGCAGCTCCTGCACGGTGCGGATGTCGGTGCCCGCTTGCAGCAGGTGGGTGGCAAAACTGTGGCGCAGGGTGTGGACCGTGGCATGTTTGGTAATGCCCCCTTTCGCCAATGCAGTCTTCAGCTTGT
>CAVVSV010000048.1:0-27123 GCA_963750805.1 uncultured beta proteobacterium | reverse complement strand
CACATTCGGATGACGGCATGTTTCTTCGGCGCGATTTGCGGCAGGGGGCCGATTACTTCGCTAACCTACCTATCAGATGACGAACCTCAGTCGGCTTTACACCAAATGTCTCAACCTCAAGCTTAATCAATTCAAAATACTTGTCGTAGAGAACCCTAATTTGTTCATTAGTAATCATGTGTCCTAGCAAGGAATAGCCATCTGTACATACCCTATGAGACAACTTTAAGAAATCACCGCCTGATCTCCTCAACCGAAACCACCTTGCTCACCACCTCGCCCTCGATGATCTCGCCTTCATACACCTCACTAGTGAATACTTCGCTAAAACTCTGCTCGGTACTCATCCTCTGCTGCTGTTCGCGCATCGCTTTACGCATGGCGCGGGTCTTCCACCACAGAAAGATGCCGCCGATCACGACGAACACCGCGAGGACGGCAAGCACCACTACCGAGAACATCAGCCCCAGCACGATCAAGGCTGCGGTGACGATCAGTCCGATGATGCGACCCATCAGGCTGGATGAGGATGAATTTGAAATCAGCAGGCGTGCCACGACTTAAACCGCCTGACCCGCAGCGTAGCCGGATGCCCATGCCCACTGGAAGTTGTAGCCGCCGAGTTGGCCAGTCACGTCCACCACTTCGCCGATGAAGAACAGGCCGGGTACTTCCAGACATTCCATGGTCTTGGAGGACAACACTGGCCCCATCCGGTGAATTGACCCGTCGCATCTAGTCCACCTCGAAGGTGGGTGCTGAATTGCAGCAGCGGCAAGTCAAACATGAGGTGGACCAGCCAGGCACCTGCCACAGCGCCCAGCAACTGGAATACTATAAAAAGAATAGCTAACTGTTGATGATTGACGGGGACTTGAGGTGACTTTGATGATGAACCCGGTACCAAAGTCAGTTTTGAGACCGGTCCCTGAGTTTGCACTCTCAGCAAAACCAGGGTGACCACGGGATTGAGGTGTGCGCCACTGATGGGCCCCAGAGTTTCGATCAGCACATACAGTGCAAACACCGTGGCCAGCGTGTTGGCCAGCAGGGCGATGCCAATATTGCCACCACTCAGGCGCTCGGCCATGATGCCGGACCCTATCACGGCGCACAGCAGGCCGGCGGTGCCAACAAACTCGGCCAGAAGTTTTTGCCGCGTTGAGTAAATCACCGTTGCCTCGATGGTCATGACTTGGACAAACCCCGCGCGGTGGTTTGCAGCATCAGCTTTTCAACGCTGGTGGCGGGCAGGTTCACCAGTAAGTCCAGCCGGCGGCGAATGGCATGCAGGGTTTGGCGAAACGCTTCCAAGCGATCAGCATCCGTGCCTTCAATGGCTGAGGGGTCGGCATAACCCCAATGCGCGGTGGCGGGCTGGCCGGGCCAGTAGGGGCAGACTTCACCCGCTGCGTTGTCGCACACGGTGATGACCAGATCCATGTGGGGCGCGTCGGGCTTGGCGAACTCGTCCCAGCTCTTGCTGCGCAGGCCTTCGGTGGAGATGCCCGCGGCTTGCAGGGTTTGCAGGCCCAGTGGGTTGGGCTGCTGATTCTCACGCGGGCTGCTGCCAGCGGAGTAGCCTTTGAAGCGGCCATGTCCGATGTGGTTCAGCACGGCCTCAGCCAGAATGCTGCGGGCGGAATTGTGGGTGCACAAAAAAAGCACATGGATCGGGGAGGGAGCCATTGGAATAAATCCTTCAAAAAAAAGAGTCAGCAGGCCGAACACGGGTGGGCGACATCGGGCAACGCGGATGTGTGTGCGGCGGTCTCATCAAACGCCGGCACCACCAGCACGGGCGA
This sequence comes from uncultured beta proteobacterium, assembly GCA_963750805.1. GTDB lineage: Bacteria > Pseudomonadota > Gammaproteobacteria > Burkholderiales > Burkholderiaceae_C > JANYCG01. Next base: position 25,318 of record CAVVSV010000048.1, on the reverse strand, counting down.
GAAGCCGCCGCCTTCCGTACGGAAGTTGGTGGTTTGTCCCTGGTAGGTGCGGGCCACCATCAGCTGGATGTGGCCCTGGTAGGTGTAGGCGCGCACGTCAAATTTGAGGTGGGTGGCCACACCGCCAACATTCACAAGGCGCTGCCCCGGCGGCGCATAAGCCTGGGCGATAAAGTCACCCGCGAGAATCTCGTCCCACACCCGTTTCGTGAGTTTTTCGCCCCGGTACGTGGCTTTGCCCCCATAGCCGGCCAAGGGCTTGAAAAAGAGTTGCCGTCGCTTTGCCCACAAAGCGACGGCGTTGTCGGGAGTGACGCGTTGGGTGATGGGCACCGCGCCGCGAAGGATTTGGCGGTCAGACTCAGAAACGCCCCATTTCGCGAGCAGAGCGTCGTCTGACAGCGTGACCAGGTGACGCTTGTTGGCATACAACGCGTGGGCGTGCGGGTGAGGGCTCAGTACCACCCCGCCGGCCAGGTAAGCATCGTGAAGGGCCTTGTGCGCCGGTTCTGACAAGTCGAAATCAGTGAGGCGGTTGTAGACCAGATCAATGGGGGTGCTGACAACCGTACCCTCAATTTTTCTGCTGTGCCAAAGAACTCCTTCTGACCAACTCAGCTCGCCGGGATCGGCTATCACTGCCATTACGCCGCGCTGGTTGAACATCTGGCGGCACAGCGCAAATTCGGGGGCCAAAAACTGGTCTTGCGGCGAGTCGTCCACGATGGCGACGGTATGCAAAACCTGGTTGCCGCGTTGAATTTGCCACTCCTGCTGAAACATGTCAAAAAAAGTCTGTTCCAGACCGTCCAGCTGCGCTCGGGGAGGCATGACAAGCGCCATCGCCTCGCAACAGGCGTGGTGGGCGCGGGCCAAAGCGGCATTTAAAAACGCGCCACCGGCATTGGTATTGATTTCTATGAGTTGCGGACCGGCAAAGAGGGGGTTGCTGGCATCCACATGGAAGTCGTAACCCATGAAGGCACCTCGCGGTCCGAAGGCCGTTTGAGCGATGGCAGGTGCGTCTTTCATCGCAGCTGCCTGAAAAACAGGCAGGGCCATGACCCGTTCGATCGCATGGATGGCCTGGGCGATGGCCTTCGCGATGGTGCCCGACAAAAAAACCGCGCTGTTGGAAAACAGATGCGGCTGGGCGAGAGCGATGCCTTCCGCCAGGCCTTTCAGACTGGCGTCGCTTTCCAGTTGGAGTTGCAGACGGGCGGTGTCCAGGGTATGGCACATGCAGCCCTGGTTCAGCGCTTCGGCCACAGAGGCACTGGCGACAGGTGACAAGGGGGTGGAGGTTGTGACAGTCATGGTCACGGACAGGTGGTGCAGTCGGGCGCGCTCAGGGACACTTCGCAGGCCTCTCCCTGGCAACAGTGCTCAGACAGGTAGCCCAGCAATGCGTTCATATGGGCAAAGTCGGCCCGGTAAATCAGGTTGCGGCCACGTGGCTCGCAGTTGATCAAGCCGGAGTGGGTGAGCTCTTTGAGATGAAATGAAAGGGCGCTGTTGGAAGCCCCCAATTGCTCGGCAATGGCTCCCGGCGTCAAGCCGTCTGGCCCGGCTGCCACCAGGGCTTTGAATGTTCGAAGGCGATGGGCTTGCGCCAAGGCCGCCAGGCCTTTGACTGCAGACGTTTCATCGATGGGGTTCTGTTTCATTTCCATATTTCAATAATAGTTGAAATATTTAATGTTTCCTGCGTCACCACAAAAATTCTCTGTGGAATCCAAATTTTTGATGTCACAGCAACGTCACGTCGCCTCTTTATGCTTCGCCTTTTCAGCACGCCTGATCCGTCAGTTCAACGGGATATCACCGCCATGAAACTTCCTTTTCGTTTGCCTTTTGAAACCCATCGGCACAGTTCACTCAGCACGCCCCTGAGGCTGCTTCTGGCAACAACAGCGGCCTTCTGGATGGGCACGGCCCAACCTCAAGTCATTTCCAGCACCAAGGTGTCGCGCCAGGTGACCGAACTTCGGTTTCGCGATTTCTTTTCAACGCCTGTCGGTCCGCAGGGTCTGGACCTGAGTGACACCTTGCGCCAGGCTGATGGGCAGACGGTGCGCCTGACGGGTTACATGGTTCAGCAAGAGCAACCCACGCCCGGTCGCTTCATGTTGACGCCGCGCCCCGTACAAATGAGTGAGCACGCCGATGGTGAAGCCGACGACCTGCCCCCTGCCACGGTGGTGGTGGTGCTGGACCCCAGCCAGGCGGACTGGCAAGTTCCACATGTGCGCGGCCTGGTCTCGGTGAGTGGCCAGCTGCGCGTGGGTCGCCTTGAGGATGCCAGCGGCCGGGTGTCGTGGGTGGGCCTGCAACTGGGGCCCGATGCCGCCCGCAGCATGAATGCCTTTGAGCTGACCGGTTACCTGCACAACCAAAAACATCGTCATTGATTTCCATTTTTTGCCTTTTCAATTTCACAACCCGAATCACCATGAATCGACCTCAATCTTTCAAGCCTTTTTCATCGCCACATCTGTACCGCCGGTTGGGTTCACTGGCTGCCTTGAGCCTGACGGTGCTGGCAAGCCATGCGGCGCCCTCAGTGAGCCGGATGACCCCACCCAGCGAGTTGTTCACCAGTGGGCGCGCCGCACCAGTGATTGCGCGCTTCCTGCCGGGTCAGCGTTTTGACCTGCAGGCCACCTTGCGTCCGGACGATGCCGGCAAGTCGATCACCAATGCCCGTTTCGTGCTGGATGGCAAAGCAGTCGACATGCCCGTTGCCCTGCGCGACTGCGCGGCCGGATGCCTGCCCACAGTGCCCAAAAACGCAGCCATCGCCTCCGTTCGTGCAATCAGCGTCGCCGCAGCCGGCTTGCACACTTTTTCTGTAAGCGCCACCCAAAGTGACGGACAAACCGTCAGTGCCAACGGCAATTTTGAAGTGGTTCCGTTGGTGACTGGCGGTCAGAAGGTCAAAAACATTGTGATCCTGCTGGGTGATGGCATGGGCGCTGCGCAGCGCACGGCAGCACGCATCGTGGCGGGCGGATACGCCCAGGGCAAGGTCATCAGCCCGTTGGCGATGGACACCTTTCCCGTCACTGGCATGGTGAAAACCGCGTCGCTCAACTCAGTGGTGACGGACTCGGCACCCGGCATGACGTCTTATGTGTCCGGCAATAAAAACAACAACAATGAAGAGGGCGTTTTTCCGGATGACACGATTGATCCGTTTGACAACCCGCGCATCGAATATTTGAGTGAATACCTGCATCGCACGCAGGGCAAGGCGCTGGGCATCGTGACCACGGCCGACGTGTTTGACGCCACACCCGCTGGCAACGCAGTGCACACCAGCAGCCGCGGTGCAGGCACCGGCATCGTGGACCAGTTTCTGGACGACCGGGGCTTGACGGGCCTCACCGTACTCATGGGGGGTGGACGAAAGTGGTTCCTGCCGTCGACCACACCCGGTTCGGCTCGCGGTGATCGCACGGACTATGCGTTTTCCGGCACTGACCTTCACACGTCGGAAATCGTGAAGCGGTGGGGCGCATCGCCTGGCCAACTCGACAAGGATCGCAACCTGCTTGGCGACTTTCAATCCGCCGGTTTTGCCTACGCTCCCGACAAAGCAGGTATGGACGCGATTGATCCGCGAAAGACCGACCGCCTGTTGGGCTTGTTTGCCCACGCCAACATGAATGTGGCACTGGACAAAATGGATGGACGCCGGGGCAAGGCGCGCGGCGTGACGGGCCGCGTGGTGGATGACTACGGTTTCCCCGACCAACCCATGCTCGATGAAATGACCGCCAAGGCCTTGGCCGTTCTGGAAAAGCAGAAGAAAGGCTTCGTGCTGATGGTCGAAGGCGCGTCCATAGACAAGCAAGCCCACAACATGGACACCGAGCGATGGATGCTGGACACCATTGAGTTTGACCGGGCCATCAAGGTGGTACAGGACTTTGCCGCTCAACGCGGCGACACTTTGGTGATCGTGACGGCCGACCATGAATGTTCTGGCGTTGCGCTGATTGGTGGATCACGTGTCAGCGACGCACGTTTGCAGGAGCTGGTGCGCGATGGCGGAACTGAGAACGTGCGTGACAAAGTGGTTGGCATTTACGAGCAAGCCGGCTTTCCCAAGTACCGCATCAGTGGTGACGGCTACCCGGAAACAACCGACATCGATCACCGGCTGCTCGTGGCCTATGGCGCCAATTCCGACCGTTTCGAAGATTGGCGCACCAATGACCGTCCTCTGCAGGACAGCCAGCAACCCTTTGTAAAAACCGAGCCCTTGAGCGCCTACCCTGCAGGGCCCTTGTCACGGGACATGAAGGGTAGCTTTTTGGTGACGGGGCAGGTGCCAGGAGACAGCGCTGTACACACCGCAACGGATATTCCGCTTTCCGCATTTGGGCCGGGTGCCTATGCTTTCACGGGCTTGCTGGACAACACCGATGTTTTTTTCAAGCTGGCGCAGGCAGCGGTCAAGGGTGCACTTGTTCCTGATGCGAGGGGCTCAATGGGAACGCGGAAGAAGTCCAAACCATGACATCAAGCGGTCAAGTCAGGCTTCATGAAACTGCCATTTTTATGACATGGTGCTGTCACTCGCGGCCTGCAAACTGACTGCCAATGCCAGTTTGAATATCTCACCAGCCTCGCATTTGCGGGGCTTTTTTTTGCCACAAAGTCGCACCTGTTGACCCTGAAACCTGATCAAGGAGAAAAAAATGAAAGAACTGCCAAGCCCGACGTTTCCTTTGGGCGCCATGTCCTGGACCAAGGGCCTGCTACGACCCACAAGCCCAACCTCGCAACCCGCTATCGGGCATGCGCTTGCCCAGACACCTCAATCCGGCATTGCTGTGTCCTGGGCCAGGAACAGTGACGAAGTGCGTCAGGCGCAGCGACTGCGGTTCAACGTGTTTGCCACCGAAATGGGTGCGCGTCTGGATACGGTCTCTCCAGGACATGACGTTGATTTGTTTGACAACTACTGCGAGCACTTGCTGGTGCGTGACTTGGCCACTCAGGAGGTGGTGGGCACCTACCGCGTCCTGACACCCGCCCAAGCGAAGCGGGTGGGCAGCACCTACAGTGACACCGAGTTTGATTTGGTGCGGCTGCGCGGCATGCGCGACCGCATGGTGGAGTTGGGCCGCAGTTGCGTACACCCGGACTACCGCACGGGCGGCGTCATCATGGCGCTGTGGGGGGCGCTGGCTGAATTCATGATTCGCAACGACCTGGACACCATGATCGGTTGTGCCAGCATTCCCATGTTGCACAACGGCGTGGTCAGTGGTGATGTTGCGGCCAGTATCTGGCGCAAAGTGAGCCAAACCCATCTGGCTCCCATCGAATGCCAGGTTCGGCCCCGCCTGCCTTTGCCAGTGGATCAACTTGACGACTCGCTGGATGTTGAGCCCCCTGCATTGATTCGCGGCTACCTGCGCCTGGGTGCCAAGGTGCTGGGTGCGCCTGCCTGGGATCCGGATTTCAATACGGCAGACCTTCCCATGATGATGCGCATTGCAGATTTGCCAGCAAGGTACCGGAAGCACTTTTTGGGCGCATGATGAGAGCCGCCTTTGACGCCATGGGTACCTGGGGCAATGGCTCATTGCCACGATCGCTGCTTGAGGAAGCTGCCCGGGATATCAACCATGAGCCTGATCCGGACCACGCTCCCTCAGCCCAGCGCGTGCGCACGATCTTTATCTCGGACCTTCATTTGGGCACGGCAGGTTTCCAGGCGGAGTCACTTCTGGCGTTCATGAAGATGTACCCCAGCGACTACCTGTATCTGGTTGGGGACATCGTGGATGGGTGGCAATTACGACGCAAATGGTTCTGGCCTCAATCCCACAATGACGTGGTGCAAAAGTTGTTGCGACGTGCGCGCAAGGGTTGCCGGGTGATCTTTGTGCCGGGAAACCATGACGAGTTTGCCCGCGGGTTTGCGGGGCAGCAGTTTGGCGGCATCGAGGTTATGCTGGACGCGGTCCACACCACGGTCGATGGGCGTCGTCTGTGGGTCACCCATGGGGACTATTTTGACGGTGTGATCCAGTGCGCCAAATGGCTGGCTTATCTGGGCGACAACCTCTATGAGGTCACGCTGAAAATGAACCGGCATCTGAACCGTCTGCGAAACCGCATGGGATTGCCCTATTGGTCTTTGTCAGCCTATCTGAAACAGAAGGTGAAGACGGCACTGAACTATGTGACTGATTTTGAGGTCGCGGTTGCCCATGAAGCCAAGCGCCGGGGACATCACGGTGTTGTGTGTGGTCATATCCATCGTGCTGAAATGCGGGACATTGAAGGCATTCTCTACTGCAACGACGGTGACTGGGTGGAAAGCCGCACAGCGCTGGTGGAGCATCTGGATGGCCGTCTGGAAATGGTGCACTGGAATTGCAGGGCAGAAAACCTGCCGGATTTGGCCAAGACCGTGGCGAATGCCACTGCGACTGCTTGACACGATGGAATGAGCCAGGTCACGACTTTGTCACACGCTTGTCATATCTAAAAATGGACAATGGGGGATGCCTGCAATCCTTCACACTGCCACTGCCTTGACGCGCATTCAAAGCGTCAAACTGCTGGACCGAGATCACAGCATTTTGGGGTTCAACGAAAGAGTCCTCGACTGGGCCCGCCGGGAAGAAGTGCCGCTGCTGGAGCGTCTTCGATTCCTGTGCATTGTGTCAAGCAATCTGGACGAATTTTTTGAAGTGCGCGCTGAACCGCAACTCGTAGCCAACCGGTTGGCTCAGACCAACGGCACAGTCACTGCGGAATCTTTTGAGCGCTTGTCCGCAACCGCCCATAGCCTGGTGGCCCGGCAATATGCGCTCTACAACGATGCGTTGATGCCAGCGCTTGAAAGGCAGGGCATTCGCATCGTCTCGCATGGCGACCGGGATCCGGAACAACGGCGATGGGTGAAACAATATTTTGAAAGGGAAGTCAGGCCTCTGCTGATCCCTGTCGGGCTGGATCCGTCTCATCCGTTTCCACAGGTGGCCAACAAATCCCTGAACTTCATTGTGAGGCTGGGCGGCGACGACGCCTTTGGACGCAGCAACGACATTGCCATCGTCAAGGTGCCCCGTGTGTTGCCTCGCATGATTCGCATGCCTGCCAAGGTGTCGCACGGCAAGCGCCTGTTTGTTTCACTGTCCAGCGTCATCCGCGCCCATTTGGCGGAGCTGTTTGTGGGTCGCCATGTGGGCCAGTTCTCGCAGTTCCGGGTGACGCGGCATTCCGATCTGGCGGTGGATGAGGATGATGTCCAGGATCTGCGCACTGCGCTGCGCCAAGGTTTGCAACACCGGCACTATGGTCAGGCTGTTCGCATTGAGGTGTCTGCGGGATGCTCCGAATATTTGTCATCCGTCTTGCTCAAGGAGTTCGAGTTGCCCGAGCCCGCGCTGTACAGGGTGCACGGGCCTGTCAATCTGGTTCGATTGACGCAGTTGATCGATTTGGTGAACGACCCGACATTGTGCTTCCCGGTTTACAAGCCCTGCTACCCACAGGCAAATAATGTCGGGGCAGCCGATTTTTGACCAACTCAAGCAGGGTGACATCTTCATTCACCAGCCTTTTGAGAGCTTTGATGGTGTGCTTGAGTTTTTACGCCAGGCGGTCAATGACCCGGATGTTTTGGCCATCAAGCAAACCATCTACCGCACGGGCACTGACTCTGCGCTGATGGAGCTTCTGCGGGAGGCCGTGCGCAAGGGCAAGGAAGTGACGGTGGTGGTTGAACTGAAAGCACGGTTTGACGAGGAGGCCAACATCAACTGGGCCGAGATGCTGGAGTCCATTGGCGCACAGGTGCTGTACGGTGTGGTCGGCCTGAAAACCCACGCGAAGATGATGCTCATCACGCGGCGAGAGGGCAAGCAACTCAAACGGTATGGGCATTTGTCCACCGGGAATTACAACCCCCGAACTGCCAGGCTGTACACCGACATCAGCCACCTGACGGCGGACGCCGCGCTGACGCTGGACATGGAGCATATATTTGTGCACCTTGCCAGCCACAGCCGCCTGCCAAGGCTCAAGCGCATCTGGTTGGCACCGTTTGACTTGCATCGCAAACTCATTGCCAGGATCGACAGTTTGGGTGCGGCCGCGGCCGCGGGGAAATCGACCCGCATCATCGGCAAGATGAATGCCTTGACGGATGAAGCGCTGATTCAAGCCTTGATTCAAGCCGGACAGTTGGGCGTCAAGATTGACCTGATTGTACGAGGCGCCTGCATGTTGCCGGCCGGATTGCCGGGTTTGACAGACAACATCCGTGTTCGATCACTCATTGGCCGCTTTCTGGAGCATTCAAGGGTTTTTTACTTTCGCCAGGAAGAGGCAGATGAGTTGTATCTCTCCAGCGCAGACTGGATGAACCGCAACATGATGCGCAGGATTGAACTGGCCTGGCCCGTGACCGACCCGGTGTCACGTCAACGGCTGATCGATGAGTGTCTGGTGGCCTGCCTTCACGATGGCGTAGATGCCTGGAACTTGTTGCCCGACGGGACGTATTCGCGGGAAACCGAAGCTGTGAATCCACGGGGTGCCCAGGCTGCGCTGATGGACCGTTATGCAGCCAGTGATCTGAAAACCCGTTAAAAAAATGTGAGGGCTTATGGACTTGATACTTTGGCGTCACGCTGAGGCTCTGGATGCCCAGGCTGGTCAGGATGACTTGTCACGCGAACTGACTTCCCGGGGCGAAAAACAGGCCAAACGCATGGCGGCTTGGCTGGACCGGCAACTGCCAGAGGTCACGCGGGTTTTGGTCAGCCCTGCCAAACGCACGGAGCAAACAGCCCAAGCCCTGGAGCGCAAATTCAAGATCCGCGCGGAGCTGGCACCGGGTTGCACGGTTGAACAACTTTTGGCAGCCGCCCAATGGCCGGATTCAAAACACGCCGTTCTGATCATTGGCCATCAACCCGTGCTGGGGCATGCCATAGCGCAATTGCTGGGCTTGACTGCCCAGGAGTGCGCCGTCAAAAGGGGCGCTGTGTGGTGGTTGCGAAACCGTGAGCGGGATGCGCAATCACAAACCGTGGTGGTTACCGTGCAGTCACCTGAGGTGCTTTAGAGCACACTGCGAAACGCGATTCACCGACCAGCACCTTACAGGCCGATCAGGTTCAGTGACCACCTGGTTTTTTGCCAGGCCAGCACTTCCTCATTGAGAAGGTGAGCCGATTGCGGAAACGCGGCCGCCCACCCCGCGCGGCAGGCCAATGAGACCTCTTGGGGTTTGAATCGGTCCAGCGTCAATTGCAGTCCTGCGATGTCGGGGTCCCGGCGGGCATGGCACAAAATGACGGCCAGTCGAAGCGCCAGCAACTGCAGAATGAAAGTTTCATCGTCAAAGTTGACCTCCAGCTTGCGCAGCTTGCCCCGATGCCCCAGGACCAACTGGCTCAGGCGGTGCAATTGACTTGAAGCCAGGCCCACGGCATCGGCGTTTTCCAGGATATAGGCTCCGTGCTTGTGGTAGTCGCTGTGTGACACCTGCACACCCACTTCATGCAATTGCGCCGCCCAATCCAGCTTGAGAAGGTTTTGCTGCTTTTCTTCCGGAAGCAAGGCCATTTGCCCGGCCTGAAGTTGCTCAAGCAGCCGACATGCCACTTTGGCCACGCGCTGGCCATGGGCAGTGTCCACGTCAAAGCGGGCGGCCAGCCGTCCGACTGATATCGTGGGCAGGTTGGCCTGGTCGGTGGTATTGCCCATCAAATCGCAGATCAATCCGTGGCGCAAACCGCCCGTGGCCTGATGCAGCTGGTCAATTTGCAGCAGATCAAACAAGGCCCGCAGAATGCTCAGTCCGCCGCCAATGATGGGGCGCCGGTCTTCTTTCATGCCCGCAATGCGCAGGCGTTCGCTGTTTTGCGCCTGCAGCAGTTTTTCCAGAAGCCAATCCAGACCTTCCCGAGTGACGGAAGAGGCTGGCCAACCCCCTGCCGCCAGCACATCCCCGACAGCGCCAACGGTTCCAGCGGAACCGTAGGCGACCTGCCAGCTGTCACGGCGGTAGGTGTTGAGGGCCTCGTCCAGCACCGCCTTGGCGGCGATCTCCGCCATCTGGAAGGCATTGGAGGTGAATTGGCCCTGCGGGAAGTAGCGTGTAGACCAGGCAATGCTGCCCACGCGGTAAGACTCCATGACCGTGGGCTCCAGGCCCTGGCCCAAAATCATTTCGGTGGAGCGCCCGCCAATGTCGAGCACCAGGCGGCGCTCTTTGGAGGGGGGCAGCATGTGGGCCACGCCCTGGTAAATCAGCCGGGCCTCTTCGCGGCCAGAGATGACATCGATGGGGAAACCCAGCACTTTGTTGGCTTGGGTCAGAAACTCGTCGCGGTTGCGGGCTTCGCGCAAGGTTTGGGTCGCCACCGCACGGACTTCGGACGATTTGAACCCCGACAGGCGCTCGCCAAACCGGGCCAGACATTCCAGCCCGCGCTGCATCGCTTCCCGCGTCAGGTTGCGGTCTTCGTCCAGCCCGTTGCCTTGCCGCACCGTTTCTTTCAGGTATTCGGTGCGAAGGAATTGTCCGTGGTCCAGTCGGCCAATTTCGAGGCGAAAGCTGTTGGAGCCCAGGTCCACAGCGGCGAGTCGGGTGCCGTTTTGCATCAGCTGATTTTCGGTTATTTTTGGGGCGGTTCCCGTCGGGACGGACTGGCCGCCAGCCAACGTTGCCCCGGCTACCATCAGCTACAAAAATTATAGCTAACTATCGCCGATTGGCGGGGACTTTAGCCAATTTTCTTCAATATATTTCAGGAACCACGATCTCTTGGCGAACGGGTTGGCGTACGTAGTCTTCGCGGCGCTCGCGCACGGGCAACACAATCGCAGGGTGTTCAACCTCCTCGTAGGGGATTTGCCCCAGCAGGTGGTGAATGCAGTTCAGGCGGGCCCGCTTTTTGTCGACTGCCTGCACCACCCACCAAGGGGCTTCGTCGATGTGGGTGCGGTCCAGCATGATTTCCTTGGCGCGGGTGTATTCCTCCCAGCGGCGACGCGACTCCAGGTCCATGGGGCTGAGCTTCCATTGCTTGAGGGGGTCATGAATGCGCCCCAGAAAGCGCAGGTTCTGCTCTTCATCCGAGATGGAGAACCAGTATTTGATCAGCTGAATGCCGCTGCGAACCAGCATGCGCTCAAATTCCGGCACGGTGCGGAAGAACTCTTCGTACTGCTCGTCGGTGCAAAAGCCCATGACGCGCTCCACCCCGGCCCGGTTGTACCAACTGCGGTCAAACAGCACCATTTCACCGGACCCCGGCAAATGACCCACGTAACGCTGGAAATACCACTGGGTGCGCTCACGTTCATTGGGGGCGGGCAGGGCGGCCACCCGGCACACCCGGGGGTTCAGGCGCTGGGTGATGCGCTTGATCACGCCCCCCTTGCCAGCGGCATCACGCCCCTCAAACAAGATAACAACTTTGTGGCCGGTCTTGACCACCCAGTCCTGCAGTTTGACCAGCTCGGCCTGCATTCGGAAAAGCTCGCGAAAGTAAACCCGGCGACTTTCCTTGTTGGCCGTAGAGTGGATGTCCACGCCACTGCCGGCCAGTGCATCCGTGTTGCCGTCTTCCATTTCCAGCTCAAGTTCTTCGTCATAACTGTCACTCAAGTCTCGGTGAATGCGCTGAATGAGTTCGTTGTCGTTCAAGTTCAAGGTTTGCTCCGGCACGTAGGGGTAGCTTGGAACATACGGCGAATGTGTGTCAATGGCGTGAAAAGTTGGAGTTTCAGGTCTTCGGGTTTTGTCACATGGTTGTCACGGAAGCTACTTACATTGCTCCCATTGCTGCAAATTACTTCGCTCTTTTTTTTGATTAACCTGAAAGGTCTCCAGATGAAAACATGTTTTAAAGCCAGCTTGATCAGCGCAGCAGCGCTCGTGGCCATGTCCGGTGCGACATGGGTCAGCGCTCAGGAAATCACCGGTGCCGGTGCCAGCTTTCCTGCGCCTGTTTATGCCAAGTGGGCTGCCGATTACAACAAGGCAACCGGTGTCAAGGTCAACTACCAATCCGTCGGATCCGGTGCCGGCATCAAGCAGATTGATTCCAAGACGGTTGATTTCGGTGCCTCCGACATGCCGCAAACCGACGAGGTTCTCAAGTCCAAGGGACAGATTCAATTCCCCACCGTGATCGGTGGCACCGTGCCAGTGATCAACGTCAAAGGCATTGCGCCGGGCCAGATGAAATTGGACGGACAGGTGTTGGGCGACATCTTCCTGGGCAAGATCACCAAGTGGAGTGACCCCGCCATCAAGGCCCTGAACGTAGGTTTGGCCCTCCCCGATGCCGAGATCGCGGTGGTTCGTCGCGCTGACGGTTCGGGCACCACCTTCAACTTCACCAATTACCTGTCGCGCGTTCATGCGGAATGGAAGACCAAAGTGGGCGAGGGCACAGCGGTGAACTGGCCTGTGGGCGCTGGTGGCAAGGGCAATGAAGGCGTTGCCGCCTTTGTGAATCGCCTGCCCAATTCCATTGGTTACGTGGAATATTCCTACGTGAAACAAAACAAGATGACCTTCACCTTGATGAAAAACAAGGATGGAAATTTTGTATCACCCAACGAAGAGGCCTTCAAAGCTGCTGCAGCAGGGGCTGACTGGAACAAGTCGTTCTACCAGTTGATCACGGACCAGCCCGGCAAGAATACCTGGCCCATCTCGACGGCGACATTCATCCTGATGCATGTGAAGCAGGACAAGCCCGCCAATGCCACTGAAACCTTCAAGTTTTTCACGTGGGCCTTTAAAAATGGTGACAAGGTAGCGAGTGACCTGGACTACGTGCCACTGCCTGACGCCGTGATTGGCAGCATCGAAAAAGCCTGGGGTCAGGTCACAGACGCTTCGGGTAAGCCCGTCGCCATCAAGTAAGACAAAGAACCAGCCACCAGGAGAAATGGCGTGTCCTCTACACTTCCGGCGAACGAGCTTCCTTTAAACCAGTATGCCCAGAACTCCGGACGTGTGATGGCAAAACCTCCTCCCATGAAAGCGGCCCGTTCCGGGCCGATGGCGGACCGCATCTTTGCCTGGGTGGCGAAGGGTGCGGCCCTGTTTACCCTCGGAATGCTGATGGCCATATTGGCGTCGCTCACCATCAGTGCATGGCCGGCGATCGCCAAATATGGTCTGGGTTTCCTGACCAGCACGACCTGGGACCCGGTGAAAGAGGAATTCGGCGGCCTGGTCATGATTTACGGCACGCTGATGACCTCGTTCATTGCCCTGCTGATCGCGGTGCCGGTCAGTTTTGGCATTGCGCTTTTTCTGACCGAGTTGTCGCCCGCCTGGCTGAAGCGGCCACTGGGTACCGCCATTGAATTGTTGGCAGCAGTGCCGTCCATTGTTTATGGGATGTGGGGTCTGTTGATTTTCAGCCCGGTGCTGTCCACCTACGTCCAGCAGCCTTTGCAAAAGTTGTTCAAAGGTGTTCCCTACATTGGCGAACTTTTTTCCGGGCCACCCGTTGGCATCGGCATTTTGTCTGCCGGAATCATTCTCGCGATCATGATCATCCCGTTCATTGCGGCCGTGATGCGCGACGTGTTTGAAGTGACGCCCCCGCTGTTGAAAGAATCTGCCTATGGTTTGGGGGCTACGACATGGGAAGTCGTCTCCAAGGTGGTCTTGCCTTACACCAAAGCGGGCGTGATTGGCGGCATCATGTTGGGGCTGGGTCGCGCCATTGGCGAGACCATGGCCGTTACCTTTGTCATTGGCAACTTTAACCAGCTGGATTCGCTGAGCCTGTTTCAGGCTGCCAACAGCATTACCTCAGCGCTTGCCAATGAATTTGCGGAAGCCGGGCAGGGATTGCACCAGGCTGCCTTGATGTACCTGGGTCTGGTGCTGTTCTTCATTACCTTTGTGGTGCTGGCACTGTCCAAGATCTTGTTGTCACAGCTTAAAAAGAGCGAGGGAGCCAAGTCATGAGTTCGACCGGTGAAATGCTGCTGCAGGCGCAACAACTCGACGCGACCCGTCAGGCCAAGTATGCGCAGCGAAAGGTTGTCAACAAAATCGCATTGACCCTGGCCCTGCTGGCCATGGCTTTTGGCCTGTTCTGGCTGTTCTGGATATTGTTTGAAACCGTGCGCCTGGGTCTCGGAGGGCTATCCATTGCCACGCTGACCGAGATGACCCCGCCGCCCAACGACGAGGGCGGATTGGCCAACGCCATGTACGGGTCGTTTCTGATGGTGATGCTGGCCACGTTTGTGGGTACCCCCATCGGCGTGATGGCTGGCATTTATCTGGCCGAGTTTGATACCAAAGGTTGGCTGGCCACGGTGACCCGGTTTGTGAACGACATTTTGCTTTCAGCCCCTTCCATCGTGATCGGCTTGTTTGTTTATGCCGTCATCGTGTCGCGTTTCAAGCATTTCTCGGGGTGGGCGGGCGTGGTGGCACTGGCCCTGATTGTGATTCCGGTGGTGATTCGCACCACAGAAAACATGTTGCAACTGGTGCCCGCCGGTCTTCGGGAAGCGGCTTATGCGCTGGGTGCTCCCAAGTGGAAAGTGATTTTGAGCATCACCCTCAAATCGGCTCGTGCGGGCGTGGTCACCGGTGTGATGTTGGCCGTCGCGCGCATTGCGGGTGAAACGGCTCCTTTGCTGTTCACCGCTTTGAGCAACCAGTTCTGGACCTCGTCTTTGAGTGAGCCCATGGCCAGCTTGCCCGTCACCATTTTCAAGTTTGCGATGAGCCCCTATGAAAACTGGCAAAAATTGGCTTGGGCCGGGGTCTTCCTCATCACCATGACGGTGTTGGGCCTGAATATCATTGCGCGCGTCGTGACGCGTGCCAAATAAAGTCAAAACTCTTTCAAGGTTTGAACAATGAACGCATCGACAGCCATCAAGGAACCGGCAAAAATCTCCGTCAAGGATCTGAATTTTTACTACGGTAAATTCCATGCCCTCAAGGGGATCAACCTGGAAATTCCCGAGAAAAAAGTCACGGCCTTCATTGGCCCCTCCGGCTGCGGAAAATCCACGCTTTTGCGCATCTTCAACCGCATGTTCGAGCTGTACCCCGAGCAGCGTGCAGAAGGCCAAATTATTCTGGATGGCGAAAATTTGCTGACCAGCAAAAAAGACGTGGCCCTGTTGCGGGCCAAAGTGGGCATGGTGTTCCAGAAGCCTACGCCGTTTCCAATGTCGATCTTTGACAACATCGCGTTTGGCGTCAAACTGTTTGAAAACCTGAATGCCTCCGACATGGAGGAACGTGTGGAGTGGGCTCTGCGCAAGGCCGCGCTTTGGACAGAAGTGAAAGACAAGCTTCAGCAAAGCGGCTCCGGCCTGTCTGGTGGACAGCAACAACGTCTGTGCATTGCACGCGGCATTGCCATCAAGCCCGAGGTCCTGTTGCTCGACGAACCCTGTTCTGCCCTGGACCCTATTTCGACGGCCAAAGTTGAAGAACTGATTACCGAGCTGAAGCACGATTACACCGTGGTCATCGTGACCCACAATATGCAGCAGGCGGCGCGCTGCAGTGACTACACCGCGTATATGTACCTGGGCGATTTGATGGAGTTTGGCTCAACCGAGCAAATGTTCTTCAAGCCCACACGCAAAGAGACGGAAGATTACATTACCGGCCGGTTTGGCTGATAACACGTACCGAAAATCACCTAGGAAGCACCATGCCGGATAAACATCTTTCTACCCAGTTCGACAGTGAACTCAGCGCAGTATCGACCCGTGTGATGGAGCTCGGTGGTCTGGTCGAATCCCAAATCCGTCAGGCCATCTATGCGCTGTCGCAATTCAGCGTGGAAGTGGCTGACCAGGTAACGGCGACGGAAGCCCGCGTCAACGCGATGGAAGTCGACATTGACCGCGAGCTTTCCAGCATCATCGCCCGGCGCCAACCCACAGCGCGTGACCTTCGCTTGTTGATCGCGATTTCGAAAACCACCGCCAATCTTGAAAGAGTGGGTGACGAAGCTGAAAAAATTGCCCGCATGGTGCGTTCCATCATCAAGAGTGGCGCGCCACGCTCCTTGCCCTCTCTGGAGTTGCGCGTGGCGGCGGATCTGGCTTCCGGACTGTTGAACAAGGCGCTGAATGCGTTTGCCCGCCTGGACACAGTGGCTGCCGTGGCAATACTGAAAGAGGACGACCAGATTGACCGTGAGTTCGACGGCTTTGTGCGCAAGCTGGTGACCTACATGATGGAAGACCCCCGCATGATTTCCCCGAGTCTGGACTTGCTGTTTCTGGCCAAGGCGATAGAGCGCATTGGTGACCATGCCAAGAACATTGCAGAGTTCATCATTTACGTGGTGAAGGGTGAAGATATTCGTCACAGCACCATGGAGCAGATTGAATCGGTCGTCAAATGAGAAACATGCCCAGTGTTTTGATTGTTGAGGACGAGCCGTCGATTGCCGAGTTGATCGCCGTCAATTTGCGACACAACGGTTTCACACCCACTTGGGCGATGGACAGCGTGACCGCACAGCGTGAACTGGATGCGGTTCTTCCCGATGTCATCTTGCTGGACTGGATGTTGCCGGGCGAAAGTGGTTTGTCCCTGGCGAAAAAGTGGCGCAAAGATGCCCGCACCAAGGGCGTGCCCATCATCATGCTCACAGCGCGCGGAGACGAAGCCGACCGGGTGGCAGGGCTTGATGCGGGCGCTGACGACTACATGGCCAAGCCTTTTTCCACCAAGGAGATGCTGGCCCGCATTCGCGCCGTTCTGCGGCGTCGTGCGCCCGAGCAGGTGGGGGGATTGGTGGTGGTCGGCGCACTGTCACTGGATTCATCCACCTACCGGGTGGCATTCAATGACCAACTGCTCAAACTTGGCCCCACGGAGTTCAAGCTGCTGCACTATTTGATGACCCATGCAGAACGGGTTCACAGTCGATCCCAATTGCTGGACAAGGTCTGGGGTGACCATGTCTTCATTGAAGAGCGCACGGTGGATGTACATGTCAAACGTCTGCGGGAAGCATTGGGAGACGCAGGTGCGATGATTGAAACCGTGCGGGGCGCGGGTTACCGCTTGTCTGCACAATCTGCCACTTTCACGAATTCATGGTCTGGCGCTTCCTCTCCTACCTGATTTGCCAGTTGATTGGCGGGGTAGTGGTCGGGATCCTCGCCTACAGGCTGGAGCCCCTGAATCGGTACTTTGCGGTTTACGGCGGGGTACTGGTCGGGGTCGTGATCGGCGGCCTGATCTGGTTTGTGATTGACTTCATTCGGGGTGCCCGGTTGTTGCGCTGGATTCGTTCCGGGGATACCTCCAACAGTGTCGTCTCGGGTGGAGTGTGGGGAGAGCTATCCGACAGGGTACGGCGTTTGCTGCGCGCGCGTGAAGGCGAGATCAAGGCCAGCGATGCACGCTTGCAGGATTTTTTGGCGGCTCTGCAAGCCTCTCCCAATGGCTTGGTCCTGCTGGATGATGAAGCCCGCATCGAATGGTTTAACCAGACCGCGGCATCCCATTTTGGTTTTGAGGCAGAACGCGACCGGCTGCAGCATTTTGCAAACCTGGTGCGCGACCCTGGATTTGCTACTTATTTTGCTGGTCGTGACTACCGGCGTGATGTTGAAATGCCGGGACGGGAAAGCACCTTCAATCGTCCGGTGAAACTGGCCGTTCAATTGCATCCCTATGGAGAAGGGCGCTTGCTGCTGCTGTCGCGGGATGTGACTGCGGTGCAGCAAGCCGAGGCCATGCGTCGCGATTTTGTGGCCAACGTGTCGCATGAAATCCGCACGCCGTTGACGGTGTTATCGGGCTTTGTGGAGACGCTGCAATCACTGCAGTTGAACGAGGCAGAACGGGAGCGGTATCTGGCACTGATGGCCCAGCAAGCCGAGCGCATGCAGACGCTGGTCAGTGACTTGCTGACACTATCACGGCTGGAAGGCAGCCCTCCCGTGAGCAGCACCGAATGGATGTCCGTGAAGGACTTGATCACCCAGGTTCAGGGTGAAACGCAAAATCTGGAACAGCATATGTCGCAGGCGTCAGGGCAACGTCACCACATCGTTTTTGACGCGTCGCCCGACATGGAAATTGCCGGTTCGCGCAACGAGTTATTGAGTGCCATGACGAATCTGACTGGCAATGCCGTTCGTTACACACCACTGGGCGCGTCGATTCAGGTGCGCTGGCAGCAAATGCCCGATGGACGGGGTGAATTCTCTGTTCAGGACAGCGGGCCAGGCATTGCGGCTGAACATATTCCAAGACTGACCGAGCGGTTTTACCGGGTTGACCGCAGCCGCTCGCGCGATACTGGCGGTACGGGGTTGGGGCTGGCCATCGTGAAACATGTGTCGCAGCGCCATGGTGCAGACTTGAAGATAGAAAGCGTGCCTGGCAAAGGGTCGCGCTTTTCCATCCTTTTTCCCGCAAGGCGAGTACGGGAGGCCTCATTGTTGCAGCCGGCGTTGCCTTAAAACCCAATACAGTAAAGACACGAAAGCCAGCGCCGTTGCGGTAAGTGCCGTTGCGCTGGCAACCCAGAAGGACACGGCAGCCCCCGTGGCGGGCCAAGTTGCTGATCCTCCATAGGCCAACCAGTAGCCGCCGGCCAGGCCCATGCCCCAAAGCAGTACGCCATAGACCACCATGGGGGCAACAACCACTGAAAAGCAGCGCAGGAAAAACACGGTGACGGCCTGCAGGGCATCAAAAAAATGATACAGGGCAACCCAGGCCAGCATGGGTGCGGTCATGGCAACCACCAGCGGGTTGGACGAATAGACCGTCGCCAATGCGTGGCGATTAAAAAACAGAACACTACTGACAAGCAACGAACTCGCGACCACCATCTGGTATCCCAACAGGATGGCTCCTTTGGTCTTGTTCGGGTCACCCGCACCCATCCAGTAACTCACCCTCGAACTTGCGGCGATTCCAATGGACAGCGGAATCATGTAAAGAACTGCTGTGAGGTTGGCCGCGATCTGGTGGCTACTGGACGCGACGCTGCCCAGCCGAGCGATGAACAGCGCCATCAAGGTGAATGATGTGACTTCAACCATGATGGACAGGCCGCCCGGGATGCCGAGCCGCGCAAAACCTGCTACCTGGCGCCAGTCGGGTGCTTCCAGCTTTTGCCAGATGCCATAGGCTCGGTAGAAGGGACTTTTGCGCAAGGTCCACACTGCAACCGCCAGCAGACTGTAATTCACCACCAGCGTGGCCCAGGCGCAGCCCACGGCACCATGGGTTGACAGACCGAAGCCACCCAAGGCAAACCAGATTGACAAAGGCACCTTGACAAGAAGCGACCCTGTCTGCAACCAGGTGACGAGTTGAGGGCGTCCCAGGCTTTGATTGAGCGTGACATAGAGGCGAAACAACATGGCTGGAGGCAAGGCCATCGCCAGCACGGCCAGGTAGCCTTCCACATCGGGCCGAAGTGCATCTGGCACTTGCGTCCACCGCATGAGAATGGATGGTGACAACAAAATCCCTTCGCCAACCAGAATGATGATGACGCACAGATACAGGGCCTGCCTCACGGATTGGCCAAGCCGGTGGTATTGCCGGGCGCCATTCATTTCTGCCCATAGGGGTAACAAGGATTGCAGGATGCCCATCAGGGCCACGTAAACGCTGATGAAAATGGCAGAGCCCACGGAAAGCGCTGCCAGGGACGACTCCGAATGCCGACCCGCCACGATCGTGTCGGTGACGCCATAGGCCATGACGGCCAATTGCCCCGCCAATACCGTGGTCGCGTGGCGGGCGATGATTTTCAATTCAGACACGAGCGAAACTCGGGTTCAGGCGTGAAGCAATTCAGGGTTTGACGCTGAGTTTGGTGTTGAGCTTGTACAGCAGCACGTCATCGTCCCGGTCGGAGGGCCGATGCTTGAAATCCTGTGGCACCCACTGCCGGATATTGACGGCTTGGTGCAGGGTGTTCAGTGCATTGTGGTCCACCAGCAACCATGGGCAACTGGGTTTGGAATCTGCGGGAATCAGATGCAGATTTCCATGGATCTGGAAGGCCGCAATCTGACCCCGGTCCAGACCGTAGGTCTCAATACAGGCAGGTCTTCCCACAACTGTGGTGACACGCCCCACGAGGGACGTGTAACTGCGGGCGAAGTCCAGCAAGGGGAGCCACAAGGTCATGAGCAACAGCCAGCACAGGGCCGCACCTCCCGCCGGCAAGACCAAGCTCTTCCAGATTGCGGCCCGGTGCCTTCCTGCCCGCCATTTGACGAGCCAGGTCCACGCCAGTGTTGCAAAGAGTGCTATCAAAACAGAAGCGTAGGAGAAACTTGGCTCAAAGCCCGGTGCGAGCCGTGCAACGTTGGCCGCAGGCTGGGGTGGCACGCCCGTTTGCATCGCCAGCCAGACCACCCAAATGATGATGGCGCAACCTGAAAAGAACAGCAGCGTGAACCAGTCCACCAGCGCAGCGACGGCCCGATCCAGAGTTGGCAATGCAAACGCCGCCAAAGCCGCCAGCGAGGGCAGGGCCAGCAGCAGGGACCGGTCAGACGAAGCCGTGACCAGCGTGGTGACCATCGCAACGCCGGTAAACCAGAGGGGCAGCGCGAGATGACGGCTCACAGAGCCCTTGCGCAACTGCAACCGCCAACGCCAGAGTGTCCACAGGGCCAGTGGCCAGGCGGGCCACGTGAACCACAGAAACAGGCGGCCGAAGCCACGCCATTCAGTCCAAGTGGCTTGCGGCAATTCAATGCGCCAGCGCCACAGTTGCAGTTGGGTGGCCATTCCCGCAACCCAGAGCGTGGTCAATGCGATGCCCCAGGCCCAAGCCTGTTTTTCCCTCCGGGCGCCAGCCTCGGGCTCAACCCGGGTTTGGACGTCTGTGAGTTGAATGACCAGGCTCCCCAGCCCGAGAAGAACCGCCAGGGAGGGTGCGCCAGACAAGGCCAGTCCCGTTATCCCCAAAAAACCGCAGGCGGCCGGCGCTTTGAATGAATAGGGCATGGCTGCGACGGCATAAAAGGTGAGTGCCACGCAACATAGTTGTGCAACGGCCGGTGTGGTCTCATGTGACAACTGGGCCAGGCCCAGGCAGGCTATGAATGCGAGCAGACCCCCATCGGCAATCGCCCGGGCGTAATCTGGGGCCTTGGCTTCGCCACCAAAGGCAAACATCACAGGTTGGGCTTTGGGGCTGCGGGCCAGGTAGTAGGTGCCGTACCAGGTGGCAACCAGCGTCAATGCCAGCATGAGCACGAACGGAATTCGAGCTGCAATTTCTGGTGCGATGAAACCTGGTGCCAACTTGATGAACAAGGCGCCCAGCCAGTAGGGCAGCAAAGCATCAACGCTGGGAGGCAGTCCCATCAGGGCTGGCGACAACCAGGTCGAACCGCCCCGGGCCAATTCGGACATGTACCCCAGTGCCGTCATGTCCGCACTTTTCCAGGGTGCCCTCCCAATGAAGCCTGGCAACACATAGGACAGGCAGAAAAGCCAAAGCGCAAGCCGCGGCAGTCGCTTGACAGAACCCTGTGCAACGATGGCGGGAGACGGTTGATTCACGCTGGATGCCGGCGATGGGCTGAATGAGCTTCAGGTCACAAAAATGCAAAAGGGCAGCCCGGAAAACCGGCTGCCCTTTTGGAGAAATTTGCGGCCAGCTTACTTGGCGGCAGTTTTTCCGAAACGGTTGCGGAAGCGCTCCACGCGTCCACCCATGTTGTCCACGGATTTTTGCGTGCCGGTGTAGAAGGGATGGGATTCGCTGGTGGTATCCAGCTTGTAGAGCGGCAGTTCACGGCCGTCTTCCATCTTGATCATCTCTTTGGCGTTGGCGCAAGAGCGGGTCACGAATTGGAATCCGTTGGACATGTCCTGGAAACAAACTTCGCGGTAGTTGGGGTGAATGCCGTCTTTCATGATCTATTCCTTGAGCTTGGTGTTTCAGTTGCATTAGCCGCGCCAGACGATTCCGGCGTACTTTTTGCAGTTAGCCTGCGATTATATGACTTTCGGGTGAATTGGTCATCCGCCCCGGCGCATCTGGTCAAAAAACTCCATGTTCGTCTTGGTCCCCTTCATTTGCTTCAGGACCAGTTCCATGGCATCAATTTCGTCCATGTTGTAGAGGAACTGGCGAAGAATGCGTGTCTTTTGCAGCACTTCGGGTTGCAGCAGCAACTCTTCGCGGCGGGTGCCGCTTCGGTTGAGCTGGATTGACGGGAACACGCGCTTTTCATAGAGGCGGCGGTCCAGGTGAATTTCGCTGTTGCCAGTGCCCTTGAACTCTTCAAAAATCACCTCGTCCATGCGGCTGCCGGTGTCCACCAGTGCGGTGGCGATGATGGTGAGCGAGCCGCCTTCTTCCACATTGCGGGCCGCACCCAGAAAGCGCTTGGGCCGCTGCAACGCATTGGAATCCACGCCGCCTGTCAGCACCTTGCCGCTGGATGGCACCACGTTGTTGTAGGCGCGTGCCAGACGGGTGATGGAGTCCAGCAGGATGACCACGTCTTTTTTCAGCTCGACCAGGCGTTTGGCGCGCTCAATCACCATCTCGGCCACGTGGACGTGGCGCGCAGCGGGTTCGTCAAACGTGGATGCAATCACCTCGCCCTTCACGGTGCGCTGCATCTCGGTCACTTCTTCGGGGCGCTCGTCAATCAGCAGCACCATGAGATAGCTGTCGGGGTAATTGGCGCTGATGGCGTGGGCAATGTGCTGCATCATCACCGTCTTGCCGCTCTTGGGCTGGGCGACGATCAGGGCGCGCTGGCCCTTGCCGATCGGCGCAATGATGTCGATGACGCGCCCGGTGATGTTTTCGTCACCCTTGATGTCGCGCTCCAGCTTCATCTGCTCTTTGGGGAACAGCGGCGTCAAGTTCTCGAACATGACCTTGTGTTTGTTGCCTTCGGGCGGGCCACCATTGACCTTGTCAAGTTTGTTGAGGGCAAAGTAGCGCTCACCGTCTTTGGGCGTGCGCACTTCGCCTTCAATCATGTCGCCCGTGTGCAGGTTGAAGCGGCGAACCTGGCTGGGGCTGATGTAGATGTCGTCCGTACTGGCCGTGTAACTGGTGTCAGGGCTGCGCAGAAAACCAAAACCGTCGGGCAGAATCTCCAGAACACCGTCTGCAATGATTTGCTCACCGGCGCGGGCGCGCTTCTTGATGATGGCAAACATCAACTCCTGCTTGCGCATGCGGCCGGTGTTTTCAATTTCAAGCTCTTCAGCTTGCTTGAGGACTTCCGACACGTGCAGTGCCTTGAGTTCGTTTAAGTGCATGGGATGAACGCCTACTTGGGGCGACTGGAGAAAAACAGGGGAGGGGTGGGACTCGAACCAGCGCGTGGGGCGGGCTGGCGATCAGTTGCGATTATGACAGGAAAAACGACAGTCTTGAAGCAGTGTCAAGACTGTCTGCGTCTGTTCAAAAATCAGGCGACGGGTTGGCTGATATGTTGGTCGATGAAGGCCGTCATCTGGGCCTTGCTCATGGCGCCTACTTTCGTGGCAGCCAGTTGCCCGTCCTTGAACAGCATCAGCGTGGGAATTCCGCGGATGCCGAACTTGGCGGGGATGTCACGGTTCTCGTCGACATTCATCTTGGTGACTTGCAACTTGCCCGCGTACGACGTGGAAACTTCGTCGAGGATGGGCGCAATCATTTTGCAGGGGCCGCACCACTCCGCCCAATAGTCCACCAGCACGGGTTGCGCGCTTTGAAGAACGTCGGCCTCAAAAGAAGCGTCCGATACGTGTTTGATGAGTTCGCTGGCCATGGGATATTCCTTGGGTTGAGGGTGATGGAAGCCAGTTTTCGACTGGGCTACAGGTAAAGTGGGGAAATTGTGACAGAAACCAAGCCCCCTCACCGATCCCCGCAATGCTATGGATGAAATAGCAACAAACCATCACGCGGATTTGGAATGGTCTGGTGTGATGTCTCAAATCCGCCTGGCGATGGCGCGGTGTCAGGCGCACCCCTCGCACACCGTGGTGTTGGTGCCCTACGCGCAGCTCATGCAGGAGGCCAAAAACGCCTGGCTCAAGGCCTGGCCGGGGGCCCAGTTTGTGCCACGGTTTGAAACCACCCTGAACTGGACCCGAAGCCTGGGAGGTTTCGAGCCGGCGGGTGACGACATTCGCCAGGATGCGGCCCCCGACATATTGACCGCAGCCAACTTGCTTGTACGCGCCGGATTGAAAGAACACCAATCCGTACTGGCACCGCGGTTGATGGAAGCCGCCTGGAGTTTGTCGAAAGTCGCAGCAGCGGAGCATCCTGAGGAGCGGCTGGCTTGGGGTGCGAGCCAGGGTGTCGGGCTGGCAAACGCCACTAACTTGGGCATGGACGCCCCGGCACTGGCGCTGGAAGTGAGCGTGGCCCGCATTGCTTTGGCGTGGGCGGCCAGCTCCACCTACGCCACTGACCTGCTGTTTGGTGCCCGGCCCGAGCTGTTGATCGTGATTGACGGGTTTCTTGCCGAGCCGCTGGCCAACTCGTTGCGGCAGCGGGCCGGTAATCGGGGTGTTCGCATGTCAATGCACACTGCGAGCCTGCCATTAACAGGTAGCCCGGTGTTCCACCCGGCCCTGGCCTCGCTGAGTCGCCTCATGGGTCGCCCATAAAGTGCCGAAACAGAGGGGATGTACGTGTATTCGTTCAAAAATCGTTGCCTCGCTTTCCGGCCATTCGAGCGCGGATGGTTTGTATTCGCCTTGGGTGTGTCGCTAGCAGCTGGCTTCATTTTGGCCGAAGTGACGACGACAGTTTCAGAGTCGTGCCTGACCGTCGTCCTCAAGCGCCTGGATCCTACTCCAACCCTAAGCAAACACGAGGCACTCAAAAACTACTGCCGCACAATATTCACCTTATATTCTACGGACCCTGCGGGATCCTAAAAAACCGAATGGCAATGTTCGGGCAAGGGGTTGCGCCTACACGTCGCGAGACGGCAAAGACACGCAGGTAGCCTTTTGGAGAACCGCGCGGAGCAATGGCAGGGGCGGAAAAATCGGAACCATGTCCAACCACCGCGACGCCCTTGACACTTTTGCAGTGGAATGCCAAGACGGACTACTCTATGGATCGCTTGGAAGACGCGCTAGCGATGCACGAGACCTCTCAGCGCATTTCTCTCAATCCAGCGCGCGACGAGTTCCCGGAGGACGTGTTGCGGCGCTCTCAGGGATTTCAATTTACAGCGGCTCCAGACGTAGCGGGAAACGAAAGGTCATCTACCTCGATGTGGATTCGAGTGTCACTGCGGCGCAGATACAGAGCAATCAACTGAACCAAGGCCTACAAAACAT
>CAVVSV010000047.1:0-81104 GCA_963750805.1 uncultured beta proteobacterium | reverse complement strand
GGGCGCTCCAACCATACAAGCGCTCGGCACCATGGTTCCAGAAGGTCACCCGATGCGCCATGTCCTGCACGATGATGGCGTCCTGTGCCTTGTCCAGCAAAGCAGCCTGCTCACGCAAGGTAATCAGCGTGCGGCGCTGTTCTTCCCTGGCCTGAAGGTTGGCAATGCCAAAGGCCAAATTGTTGGACAACTGCTGCAACAGGCTGATTTCTTCCCTGCCCAGTTGAAGTACTTCGCCAGCGTAGAGCGTGAGCACACCAAAGGTTCCCGCGTCATTTTTAAGCGGCAGGCTGATCGCGCCCCGAATGCCAGCGGCTCGACGCTGCTCTGGCCATCCTGGCCGATCCTGATTAAATTCAAGATCAGCGCTGATCTCGGGCAAGCCACCACGAATCGCGCGCCCGGTTTGCCCACGGCCTTCCGGCACGGCATCTGACCAGGTCCCCTTTTCGCGGCGAATGTATTCGGGTGTCTGACCTTCGAAATGCAGAATTTCAAGTGTTTTGGCCTCGTCATTAAGCGCCTCTCCAACCCAAGCGCCGCAATAGCCACCAATATCAACGGTGATTCTGCACACTTCGGCAAACAAGCGGTCCTGTGAGGTGGCGCGAATGAGCGCCTCGTTGCTGGAGCTGAGCATATGCTGGGCCCGCCGCACACGCGACAGTTCGCGCTCGACATTCAAACGCTCCGTCATGTCCTGGCCCACAGCCAAACCTTTGGACTCGCCATTGAACAGAGTGCTTCTGACGGAAACTTCAATTTCCAGCAGGTTGCCGTCTTTGCGACGGTGGCGCCTGATCCCGTCTTCCACCCAATCCTCTGTATTGAACTGGCGCTTTTTCAGCCAGGCGGCTCGCCCGGTTTGGTCTTCAAACCACAAGTCGGGCACGCTCATGGCCAGCAGTTCCCGCTCGCTGTAACCGTAAAGTGCCACCATGGCGCGGTTGACCGCCACCAACTCAAGCGTCCTTAAATCAAACACCCACATCGGGTATTTGCTCTGCGCAAAAAGCAATTGATATTCGCGCTCGGATGCGCTCAGATGTTGAACTTTACGGACACGCCGGATGGCAGCCCCAAACGATGCCACCAACGATCGCAAATTGGCGGCATCCTGCTCCTGAAAACCGTTCGATTTCCCCTGATTGACGACCATCACACCGATGCATTGAGCCTCCAGAATCAAGGGGGCCAAAACCATTGAGCGGCCCGGCTCATCCGCCTTTTGCAAGGCCCCCGTATGCGCCGCCATCAGGGCTTCAAGTTGGGATTGAAGTCTGTCCGTCTGAAACGCGGCCTGCATCAACGAAGGCTCCATCTCAATGCGCGTTCCTTCGGGCCAGTTGCCCGAACCTGCGGTCACTTCACAAACGATTTCATTTCGGTCACATAAAAAAAGGCTGCCACCTTCCGCGCGGGTCAATTGGCATGCACGGTCGACCATCACCCGCAACACACTTCGCAGATCGGATTCAAGCTGCGCAACTTCTCTTTGAATCAGCGCAATTGCCAGCGAGTCGTCAACTATTTCATTGACGACATTGAACATATGCCCGCAGCTGACAGGACGATGAAGCAACGCGTGGTCTTTATGCATCATGCCTGGCAGCGGGTTTCGGGACGAAAAAGGCTCATCAAACAACTCTAAGCAGTTTGGGTGCCATCACCAATCAGGTCAATACCTGAGTTGGCCCCGGGAAAAGACCTTAGCTGCCTGAACCCGGGCGGCTTGCCGCCAGTGCCCGTTCAGGGCCTGGCCATCTGCCCCACCACCGTGGTGGCATCCCACCCACCGCCCACTGCCTTGTACAAATTGACGATGGCGTTGAGCTGGCTGCGTTGGGCATCAATCAAGCCAGACTCCGCCTGAAACAGGTCTCGTTGCGCGTTCAGTACATCCAGGTAGCTTGAATACCCTGCCTTGAAGCGCAGATCTGACAAACGTAACGTGGTGCGAAGAGCCTCCATGCGCTTGAGTGTGGTGGCCGATATTTCCCGCCCCGCTGCCACGTTGTTCAGCGCATCATGCACATCGCGAAACGCGTTTTGAACGGTCTGCGTGTACTGCGCCACCGCCTGTTGTTCACGCGCATTGGCGGCGGCCATCACCGCGTCAATGGCACCGGCGCGAAATATGGGCTGGGTCAGATTTCCCACCATGCTCCAGAACACCGAGGCCGGGTCAAACAGGGTGGACAACTCTTTGGACTGCTGCCCCAATGTCGCCGTGAGGCTCAGCTTGGGGAAATAAGCCGTGCGGGCCTGGCCAATGTCGGCGTTGGCGGCGACCAGGTTTTGCTCCGCACTGACCACATCCGGGCGGCGCGTCAACAGGTCCGACGGCAAATCCGACGGAATGACAGCGTGGCCGACGAGGGCCGCCACCTCGGCACCCCGCGCCACAGCGGGGTTCAAAATATCTGCGGGTTTGCGACCCAGCAGCACCGCCAGCGCCGACTCCGCATTACTGCGGTTTTGCCGGGCGAGTTGCATATTGGCTTCCACACTGGCCGCCTCCGCCTGTGCCAGGCGCACGTCGAGCTCGCCGGCAACACCGCCTTCAAGACGTCGCTGTTGCAGTCGCACGTTTTCCTGACGGGTCTTCATGGTTTGCTCTGCCAGAGCCAACTGTGCGTCCAGCGAACGCACTGCAAAATAGCTTTGCGCGACATTGGCATACAACGTGGTCAACACCACGCCACGGCTGGCCGACTGCCCCAGCAAGCGGGCCCGCGCCGCTTCATCCGCCCGGGCAAACTTGCCCCAGAAGTCAATCTCGTAACTGGCAGTCAGGCCCAACTGCCCATCGCCCGAATAGGAGCCAGCCGCTGCGCTGTAGCTTGCCGAATTTTCACTGCCGCGCCGTCGATTGGCGCTGGCGGTCACATCGACGGTGGGGTACAAATTGGCCGTATTCTGGTTGAGCGTAGCGCGGGCTTCCGCAATCCGTGCCGTGGCCAGCGCCAGGTCCTGGTTGTGATCGGCGGTTTCCACCAGCAGGGCATCCAGCACGGGGTCCTGAAACGTTTTCCACCACGCCAGCCAGTCCATCGACGTGGCACTGGCGCCTGCGCCCGAAGCGGATGAAGCTGTTGACAGTGACGATGGAACACCCAATGCCGGCCGCTGATAGGGTTTGTCAGCCGGGATACTGCTGCAAGCCATCAAGGCGCAGGCTGCCACCAGGCTCAACACACCGGATCTGCCACCGGCTCGCGCCATGGTTTGAACTGAATACTCAGACTTTGTCATGGTGAACTCCCAAGGCATGAAGGGGCTTGTTCAGGTTTTTGAAATCATCGGGTGTGCTCCTGAAGTTCCAGTCGTTCACCAGCTTGAAGAACAAGGGCACCAAAAACACCGCCAGGAAGGTGGCGGCCAGCATGCCACCCAGGACGCCCGTACCGATGGATTGGCGCGCTGCAGCACCAGCTCCCGTCGAGAAAGCCAAAGGCGCCACACCCAAAATAAAGGCCAAAGAGGTCATCAAAATGGGTCTGAAGCGCAAACGCGAGGCTTCCAGTGCGGCGGCGACCGGTGTCAGGCCTTCATGTACCAGGACTGTGGCAAATTCCACAATCAGAATGGCATTTTTTGCTGACAGGCCCAACAAGGTGACCAGTCCAATCTGAAAGTACACGTCATTGGTGTAGCCGCGCAAGTACACCGCCGTCAGGGCGCCAAATATGCCAAAGGGCAGAGCCAGCAACACCGACAACGGCAGAGACCATTTCTCATACTGTGCCGCCAGGATCAGGAAAATCATCAAAAAGCCTGCGCCCAACGCCAACCCGCTGGAGCCGCTGCTGCGCTTTTGCTGGAACGCAGAACCACCCCAATCAAAACCGACATCCGTGGGCAACACCTTGTTCGCTGCGCGCTCCATGGCGGCAATGGCCTGACCCGAGCTGTAACCCGGTTTGGGATCACCCAAAATCTGGATGCTGGGCAGCGCATTGAAGTGGTTGACCGACTCCGGTCCCGCCACAAACTTGACCTCCGCGACAGAGCGGATCTGGATCATCTGCCCGGTCCTGGAGCGTACATACAAGGCCCCAATGTCGTCAGGCTTGGAGCGGTATTGCCCCTCGGCCTGCATCAGCACCTGGTAGATGCGCCCGCTCTTGTTGAAGTCGTTCACATAGTAGCTGCCCAGTGTGGCGGCCAGGGTGTTGTAGATGTCCGCCACCGCAATCCCCATGGAACGGGCCTTTTCAGTGTCCACGCTCACGAACAATTGGGGCGAGTTGGCCTGCCACAGGGTTTTGACACCTTGCAATTCAGGCTGCTTGTTGGCCTCTTCCAGCAGGCTTGGCAACAACTGCGCCAAGCGGCGCACGCCACCATCACCCTTGTTTTGCAGGTAGAACTCAAAGCCGCCGGTCTGGCCCAGGCCCTGAATGGCGGGGGGAGAAAACGCCAGCGGCAAGCCTTCCTTGATGCCGCCAGTTTTGCCGTAGAACTCGCCCACCAACTGCTTGGCCGACTGATCGCGTTCATCCCAGGGTTTGAGCGGGAAAAACATGGTGGCGGCTGATGACTTCAGGCCACCGCCGCCCAGAAAATTCAAGCCCACCAGGCTGAACACGGAGTCGATGTTCTTGTTGCCGCCCACAGCAGCTTCGATCTGCTTGACCACCTGGTTGGTACGCTCCAGCGAAGCGCCTTCGGGCAGGATGGCAGCGGCAATGTAGTAGCCCTGGTCTTCATCGGGCACCAGACCACCGGGGACGATTTTGAACAGCAGGCCCGTCACCAAGCCCATGCCGATGAACAACAGCAGCCCCAAAATACCGCGCTTCAGGAAAAACGCCACGCCCTGGGTGTAGCGAAAGGTCAGCCTCGCGAATCCCCGGTTGAAGCTGTCGAAAAACTTGTTCTTGCGCTCGGCACCCGGCTTGAGCAACACGGCACACAGGGCCGGCGTGAGTGTCAGCGCCACGATACCTGACAGCACCACCGAGATGGTGATGGTCACCGAGAACTGCCGGTAGAGCTCACCCGCCAGGCCACCCAGAAAGGCGATGGGCACAAAGGCCGCGCACAGCACCAGCACAATGGCAATCACTGGGCCCGTCACTTCGCGCATGGCTTCGATGGCGGCATCCCGCGGCGACATGTTTTCTTCGTGCATCAGGCGCTCGACGTTCTCCAGCACCACGATGGCATCGTCCACCACAATGCCGATGGCGAGCACCATCGCAAACAGGGTCAGCGTATTGATGCTGTAGCCCAGCAGATGCAAACCGGCCATGGTGCCAATCAGGGACACGGGCACGGCCAGCGTGGGAATGATGGTGGCGCGCCAGCTCTGCAAAAACAGGTAGACCACCACAAACACCAGCACCATGGCCTCGGCCAGGGTCTTGAGCACTTCGTGGATGGACTCCGACACAAACGGCGTGGTGTCGTAAGGCGTGGAGTAGGTCAGGCCTTCGGGGAACTTGGCTTTCAGGTCTTGCAGGGTTTTTTCCACTGCGGCACGGGTGTCCAGCGCATTTGCACCGGTCTGCAAGAACACGCCCACAGGCACGGCGGGGTGGCCATTCACGCGGCCATAAAAGCTGTAGTCCTTGCTGCCCAGTTCAACCCGCGCCACGTCTTTCAGGCGCACGATGGAGCCCTTCTCGCCACTGCGGATCACAATATTCTGGAACTGTTCGGGCTCCAGCAGGCGGCCCTTGGCCGTCACGGTCAGCGTCAGCTCTTCGGAGTTGTTGGGCGGTGCACCAATCTTGCCCGCGGCGTACTGGGCGTTTTGCTCCGTGACCGCGCTGCTGATGTCACCCACCGTGATGCCCATCTGGGCCATGCGGTCCGGGCGCAACCAGATGCGCATGGCGTAATCTTTGGCACCAAAGATCTGGACATTGGTCGTGCCGGGCACACGCTTGACAGCGTCCACAACGTTTTGCAACACGTAGTTGGAAATGAACAGCGAGTCGTAGCGGTCATCGGGCGAATAGATCGCTGCCACGGTCATGAAACTGGCCGAGCTTTTCGACACGGTCAGGCCCTGACGCTGCACCTCTTGCGGCAGCTTATTTAAAACCTGGTTGACACGGTTGTTGACGTTGACGGCAGCAATGTCCAGATCCGTGCCCACCTCAAATGTGATGTCAATGCTGACAGCACCATCGCCCGAGGACGAACTGCTCATGTAGAGCATTTTTTCAACGCCATTGATGGACTGCTCAATGGGCGCGGCTACCGTTGTTTCCAGCACCTCGGCTGATGCACCGGGGTAGACGGCGCGCACGTTGACCACGGGCGGCGAGATTTCCGGGTATCGGGCGATGGGCAAGATGCGCATGGCTGCCAGCCCGGCGAGCACCAGGAACAGCGAGAGCACCGTCGCGAAGATCGGACGGTCGATGAAGAACTTGGAGAACATGGTGGGTGCGCTCCTTATTTGCTAGCAGACTTTGCAGGTGCAGCAGGGACTTGAGGCATTTTTGACTCTGAATTTGGGGTTGAAGCGGCTGCGGGGGTACTGGCCGCAGGTGCCTTGGTGCCCTCCCCGACACCCGCGCCCGGTGTGGCACTGGCTACGAACGGAACAGGCTTCACCACCATGCCCGGCGTGTGTGCCTTGATGAATCCATCCACCAGTACACGGTCACCATCTTTCAGGCCTTTGGTCACAATCCATTGGCCCAGCGTCCATCCGTCCAGTTCCACGGGGCGGGGCTCAAGCTTGTCTTCCGCATTGACTACAAACACCATCTTGCCAAAGGGGCTGTCAATCACCGCGCGTTGGGGCACGCTCAGGGAGTTGGGCCGATTGGCGCCGCCCAGCGTCACCCGCACAAATTGGCCGGGGCGCAAACTGCCATCGGGGTTGGGAATTTCAGC
The DNA here is from genome assembly GCA_963750805.1 of uncultured beta proteobacterium. Lineage (GTDB taxonomy): Bacteria > Pseudomonadota > Gammaproteobacteria > Burkholderiales > Burkholderiaceae_C > JANYCG01. Next base: position 74,246 of record CAVVSV010000047.1, on the reverse strand, counting down.
CCGGGCATCAAAACTGCCGGTTTGCGGATTGACCCGTTCGCTGGTGAAATTCAGCTTGCCGGCGCGCGGGTAGGCGCTGCCATCGGCCAGCTTCAAATTCACCGTGAAGCCCAGGCTGCCATTGGCGGCGCGTTGGCCGGGCACACTCAATTGGCCAGCGTTGACCTGCTTGGTCATGCGAAGCAGATCGCCTTCCGACACACTGAAGTTCACGTACATGGGATTGGTCTGCACGATGGTGGTCAGCAGGCTGTCACCGGCCGTCACCAGACTGCCCTCGGATTTGGTGGCCACGCCGGTCGTGCCACTGATGGGGGCCGGGACCTTGGTGTAGCTCAGGTTCAGACGGGCCTCATTGGCCTGGGCCTGGGCCTGCTTCAACGTGGCTTCTGCGGATTCGGCGGCCGACTTGCTGTCGTCAAACTCCTTCTGGCTGATGGCTTTTTCTGCCACCAACGGGGCCAGGCGGGCCTGGTCACGTCGCGTCTGATTCACGCGGGCTTCTGCCACGGCGACCGCCGCCTCGGTGGATGCCACCTGGGTCTGGAAGTTGGCCGGGTCAATCTGAAACAGCGGCGCTCCGGCTTTGACTGACGCACCTTCTTCAAACAAGCGCTTTTGCAAAATGCCCGCCACGCGCGCGCGCACTTCCGTTTCACGCGAACCTGCGGTTTGACCCGTGAATTCAAGCTCCACCGGTTGCGCCTTGGCCTGCACGGTAACCACAGCCACCTCGGTTGGGGGCATGGCACCGCCAGGACCACCGGCACCCGCCGGGCCGCCTTGTGAAGAAGATTGTCCGCAGGCCATCAAGGCCAACGGCAAGGCGGCCAACAAAAGGGGGCGGGCCAAAGTTTGCGTCAAACCTGAGTGAACCTGGCTGACATACTTCCTGAATTGGGGGTTTCGAGCAGATGGCATGGCGAAGTGGATAGTTAAGTGGACGAACAAAGAGCAGACACCAATGAGAAAAACTTTCCAACCTGAATCAAATGCCGCTTTTGCGGCCTGGTATAGCGGCCACGAAAAGGTGTAAGTTGCTTACGTTTGATTCAAATCAATGACTTATTTTTACATACATTCTTGAATGTTTAGTTAAAATGACCGAAAAATAAATTGCCAATCAGGCGCAAACCGACATGGTCAGAAAAACAAAGGAAGACACCGAACTCACCCGTACGGCGCTGCTGGCAGCGGCCGAGCAGGTGTTTTATGAAAAAGGCGTGGCCCAGACGACGCTGAGTGATATTGCGTCTGCGGCCGGCTTGACCCGTGGTGCCATTTACTGGCATTTCAAAGACAAAGCCGCCCTGCTCCAGGCTCTGTTTGGTCAGGCCATGCTGCCCATGGAGGCCATGCGCGCCGAGTTGGACATCTGTTCTGAAACGGACCCGCTGGGCGCCCTGCACCGAATGTGTGTTCAGTCCTTGACCACATTGGCCCAGTCCAGACAGCAGCAACGCATCTTCAGCATTCTTTTTCACCGGTGCGAAAACATCGGTGAAGCTGCTTCGGCCATCGCGGAAAACGAAAAGGCCTGTGGGGACGAGTGCCAGATCAGCGCGGAACGCATTTTGCAAAAAGCAGTGGACATGGGGCAATTGCCGGCTGACACCGATGTTTTTTTATGCCAGCAGATCATCAAGAACTTTGCCATCGGCACCATGGGGGAATGGCTTCTGGCGCCACATCTGTACCCACTTGAAGATGCTGCCACGGCCATGGCAGATATGCTGTTTGCCGGCCTGCGGGCCTGTCCGCCCCGGTTACCGCCGGTGGCATACGTTCTGACCTGATCGCCAAGGCTTCGTGTCGGCTTATGTCGCGCTTGTGGTGGACAGCGCGTCGCCTGGGATGGAATACTGCGGCCTTCCTGATGCATCCGGAGCTGCACGCCCATGACCACCTTGTCCCCACAAACGCCATCCATCACTGACGCCGAGACCATCCGCCACCGCATCTGCCCCCTGTGCGAGGCCTGCTGCGGACTGGAGTTGAAAGTTCAAGGCAACAAGGTCATCAGCATTCGCGGCCACGACGCTGACGTGTTCAGCGCGGGCTACATCTGCCCCAAAGGCGTGGCCCTGAAAGACCTGCACGAAGACCCTGACCGCCTGCGCACGCCGCTCATCAAACGAAACGGCGTTCACGTCGAATCCACCTGGGAAGAGGCGTGGTCCGAAATTGCGTCCCGTTTGCCCGCAGTTCAGCAAGCGCATGGGCGCAATGCCGTGGGTATCGTGGCGGGCAACCCGACCTCGCACAAGGCGAGCCTGATGATGTATTTTTCACGGCTGGCCAGAAGCCTGGGCAGCCGCAATATTTTCAGCGCTGCCACGCTGGATCAGATTCCCCGCCACCTCAGCAGCGGCCTGCTGTTTGGCCAATGGATGAGTGTGCCCGTACCCGACATTGCCCGCTGCGATTTCCTGATCGTGCTGGGGGCCAATCCCGTCGCCAGCAATGGCAGCATGTGGACGGTTCCCGATTTCAAGGGCAAGGCCAAAGCCCTGCAAGCGAGGGGTGGGCAACTGGTGGTGATTGACCCGCGCCGCACCGAGACGGCAGCCATCGCCGATGTGCACCACTTCATTCGCCCCGGTGCGGATGTCTTCTTGCTGCTGGGCATGGCGCACACGCTGTTCGCCGAAGGACTGGTCAAACCGGGCCGCATGGCGGAGTTTGTGAATGGTATGGACGACATTCGCACAGCAGTGGCCCCTTTCGACGCCGATCGGGTGACCAGGCGCTGTGGCATTCCCGCGGACACCATCCGTGATTTGGCGCGCAAGCTGGCCAATACGCCTCGCGCCAGCATCTATGCCCGAATCGGCACGTGCACCCAGGAATATGGCTCGCTCAATACCTGGCTGGTGGACGTGATCAATACCCTGACGGGTCATATGGACGAACCTGGCGGTGCCATGTTCCCCAAGGCTGCCGCATTTGCAATCAACACGGCAGGAAAGCCCGGCACGGGCCGAGGCGTGGTGATGGGCCGCCACACCAGCCGCGTCTCTGGCGCATCGGAAGTCATGGGGGAACTGCCCATGACCTGCCTGGCCGAAGAAATTGAAACGCCCGGCGCAGGGCAGATCAAAGCCCTCATCACCGTGGCCACCAACCCCGTGCTGTCCAGCCCCAATGGACCGCGCATCGCTGCAGCGCTGGAGAGCCTGGACTTCATGGTCAGCCTGGACATTTATTTGAACGAAACCACGCGTCACGCCGATGTCATCCTGCCTGGCCCCTCGCCGCTGGAAGACATGCACTACGACGTGCCGTACCCGCAAATGTCGTGGCGCAATCATGCCCGCTACAGTGCGCCGATTTTCGCGGCACCGGCGGGTCGACCCATGGAGTGGGAAACCGTGCTGAAGCTCGCGGCCATCGCGTCTGGCAAAGACGCGCACTTGAGCGGCGCCGAGATTGACAACAAAACCTTCATCGAAGACATGCACAAACAATTTGGCGATCAGGCGCAAGCGGTGATCGACAGAACGCAGGGCTTGCGAGGACCAGATCGAGTGCTGGACGTTGCGCTGCGCAGTGGGCCTTATGGCGATCAGTTTGGAAAGAATCCTGAAGGCCTGACGCTGGCCAAAGTGAAGGCCAGCACCGCCACCGGCGGCACCGACCTGGGGCCGCTCATGCCCCGCATCCCCGAAATGTTGCGCACCCCCAGTGGAAAAATCGAACTCGCACCTGCAGCGCTGTTGACTGACCTGCAACGTGTGGTGGGTGACATTGAACGGCCGGTGCCCGACATGGTCATCATTGGCCGGCGCGACACCCGCAGCAACAATAGCTGGATGCACAACCTGCCCATCCTGGCCAAAGGGCCCATGCGTTGCACAGCCCTTGTTCATCCGTCGGATGCTGCACGTTTGGGACTGATTGACGGTGCCACGGCCCGCATTGATTCCACAACCTCCCAAGGTGAAAAAAGTATTGAAGCCCACATTCAGTTCAGCACCGACATGATGCCCGGCGTGGTCAGCCTGCCGCACGGCTGGGGTCACAGTCTGAACGGTACAAAACTGAATTTGGCCTCTCAGCGGCCCGGCGTCAACCTGAATGATTTGCTGGATGAAAACCTGCGCGACCCGCTCACAGGCAATGCTGTGCTCAGTGGGGTGGCCGTGACAATCACGGCGCGGGTGGCGGTGTCAGTGGACGAAGCGGTAACCGCCTAAACACAGGGATTGCGGCGGGCTTGGGGGTAAAAATGCCCCAAGTCCCCGTAAATATTCAATAGTTTGCTACATAAACCGTAGCAAACCCACTCACTCCACCCGCGTCACCGCATTGGGTTTGAACCCCAGATCCGCCGACTTGCCTTTGCGCCCCCGTGCAGCGCGGGCGTTGTTCAGGCTGCGGATTTCCAGCGTTTCTTCACGCGCCTTGCCACCCCGGCCAATGCCTTCAATTCGGATGCTACGGGTGTAGGCCGCTGCACCGGCCAGGGAGTCTTTGTCTTCCAGGTCGATGAGCATCAGGCCCCGACCGCCGTTCGCCATGGCCTTGAGTTCGGTGATCTCGAAGGTCAGGATGCGCCCGCCAGTCGAAGCACAAGCGACATGCGTGGCGGGGACCAAGGCCTTGACCACACTGCTGGCAGCCACGCCATTCGCCGCGGGCGTGACCAGCGCGCCGATGGTGCCTGACACCGTGGACGGGCGGCATACCGTTTCGCCCTCGTTGCAGGTCACAAAGGCCTTGCCCGCTTTCTGGCGGCTGATCATGTTGTCCACCGTGGCAAGGAAGCCATAGCCGCCTGAGCCACTGAGTAGCAAGGTGGCGTTGGCGGGACCTGCAAAGTAATAGCGCAATTGCGTGCCGGACTCCAGTTCGATGAGCGTGGTGATGGGTTGGCCATCCCCGCGTGCACCTGGCAGCAATGCCACCGCCACGGAGTAGATACGCCCGTTATTGCCAAAGGCCAGCAGGGTGTCGACGGTGCGGCATTCAAAGGTGCCATACAACTCATCGCCCGCTTTGAAGGCGAAGCTGGTAGCCTCATGACCGTGACCAGTGCGGGCGCGCACCCAGCCTTTCTGACTCACCACCACGGTGACGGGCTCGTCCACCACCTTGACTTCCAGCACCGCCTTTTTCTCGGACTGGATCAGGGTGCGGCGCGCATCGGCAAAGGTTTTGGCATCGCCCTCAATTTCCTTGATCATCAGGCGACGCAGGGCCGCCGGACTGGCCAGGATTTCTTCCAGCTTCTTCTGCTCGTCGCGCAGTTCTTTCAGCTCCTGCTCGATCTTGATGGCTTCAAGCCGGGCGAGCTGGCGCAGGCGGATCTCAAGAATGTCCTCGGCCTGGCGGTCGCTCAAATTGAAACGGGCAATCAGCGCGGCCTTGGGCTCGTCGGCCTGACGGATGATGGCAATCACTTCGTCGATGTTGAGCAGCACTATTTGCCGCCCTTCGAGGATGTGGACGCGGTCCAGCACCTTGGCCAGCCGGTGCTGGGAACGGCGCTCGATCGTGGTTTGCCGGAAGGCAATCCATTCGGTCAACATCTGGCGCAAAGACTTTTGTGTGGGCCGGCCGTCCAGCCCGACCATCGTCAGATTGATCGGCGACGAAGTCTCCAGACTGGTGTGGGCCAGCAGCGTGGTGATGAGTTCCTGCTGCTCAATCCGGCTGGTTTTGGGCTCACACACCAGGCGCACTGCGGCGTCTTTGTTCGACTCGTCACGAATCACGTCCAGAACGGCGAGCATGGTGGCCTTGGTCTGGGTTTGCTCCAGCGACAGCGCCTTTTTGCCAGCCTTGACCTTGGGGTTGGTGATTTCCTCGATCTCTTCCAGTACCCGTTGGGTGCTCACGCCGGGCGGCAGCTCGGTGATGACCAGTTGCCATTGGCCGCGCGCCAACTCTTCGATCTTCCAGCGCGCGCGCACCTTGAGCGATCCACGCCCGGTGCGGTAGGCGTCGGCAATGTCAAGGGCGCTGCTGATGATCTGCCCGCCTCCAGGGTAATCCGGGCCGGGGATGATGCCCAGCAACTCGTCGTCCGTCAGGTTGGTGTTTTTGATGAGTGCCACGCAGGCATCCGCCACTTCGCGCAGGTTGTGGCTGGGGATTTCGGTGGCCAGGCCCACAGCAATGCCGCTGGCACCATTCAGCAGCGCAAAAGGCAAGCGCGCCGGGAGTTGTTTGGGTTCTTCGGTAGAGCCGTCGTAATTGGGGGTGAAATCAACCGTGCCCTGGTCGATTTCGTCCATCAGCAGGCTGGTGATTTTGGCCAGCCGGGCCTCGGTGTAACGCATCGCGGCGGCACCGTCGCCGTCCCGGCTGCCAAAGTTACCCTGACCATCGACCAACGGGTAACGCTGCGAGAAGTCTTGTGCCATGCGCACCAAGGCATCGTAGGCGGACTGGTCGCCATGCGGGTGAAACCGGCCCAGCACGTCGCCCACCACGCGCGCGCTTTTGACAGGCTTGGCGCCTGAGTTGCCGTTGGCCCCGCCAAAGCCCAGGCCCATGCGGGACATGGAATACAAAATGCGCCGCTGCACCGGCTTCAAGCCATCGCACACGTCAGGCAGCGCCCTGCCCTTGACGACGCTCAGGGCGTATTCCAGGTACGCGCGCTGGGCGTAGGTAGCCAGATTCAGGGAATCGTCGCCATCGCTGGAGGGTGGCAAGCCAGGGGGGCCGGGGGGGAGATTGGGCGGCAGGTCGGCGGTGGAGTCAGGAGGAAAGCTCGGAGGCGGGGGGCTGGAAATATCGCTCATTGAAAACTAGTCGGAAACAATCGCTGAATGTGTGGGGTCGGGCGCAGGGTTGGGCAGCAGACCCGGCAGGGTGGCGGAGGAGGTTTGCAGAGGTGCCAGCATGTTGCCGCGCCGGGCCGCACCGCCCAGCATTTCCATGCGGATGCGGGTGGGGTAACGCTGCTCGGTCACCGCCGAAGGGGGTTTCAAACCGGTGTACAACTGCATCACCGTTTTGACGTAGTTCTGGGTTTCCTTGAAATTGGGGATCTTGTTACCCGCCTTCTGGACAGCGCCTTCCCCCGCGTTGTAAGACGCTATGGCCAGCTCCAGTTGGCCAGGGAACATGTCGATCAGCATGCGCAGGTACCGGGTCCCGGTCTTCACGTTGATCTTGGGGTCAAACAGCTTTTTCTCCAGCGAAACCTTCTTGTCGCCATCCACCCCAAAACGGCGAGCGGTGTCCGGCATGATTTGCATCAGGCCCAGAGCCCCTTTGGGCGACACGGCTGTGGAGTCGAAGCCAGATTCGGTGGCGATCAGGGCCTGCAGCAGTTCGTAATCCACCTTGTGGGTGTTGGATGCTTCACGCAGGTGGTGCTTGACCACCTTGTAGCTGGGTGACACATCAAAAAAAGCGAGCAGTTTGGCGGGCACCGTGGGCACCGCGACAGGTCGCGGCGTGTCGTTAGACCCTTTGGGGGTTTTGCTGGTGTCAAAGCTTTCGCCACCGCGGTAAAAAATCTCGTAGCGATCGTCCGCCTTCTCGTTGGCGAAGTGGGCCACGCCCCGCTCATCGATATAACCCCACACATCAGCGTGCGCGGCTTGCTGCGAAAATAAGAGCAAACTAATCAATAACGGCGGGGACAATCGCCTTAAAAGTGTGAACATCGTCATATGTCAACCTCCACTGCATCACCATGCAGTTCCATCAACTCGCGCCGGGCGGCGGCTTCGCCTTTGCCCATCAGTTTGGTGATCAAACTGGATGTTTGCGCAAAATCCACCGTGCCCAGCTGGACGGGCAACAGGCGGCGTGTGTCGGGGTTGAGTGTGGTGTCCCACAGCTGTTCGGCGTTCATTTCGCCCAGGCCCTTGAAGCGGCTGATGCTCCAGGCGGTCTCTTTCACCCCTTCTTTGCGGAGTTTATCGAGAATCGCGGCTAACTCACCATCGTCCAGTGCATAAGCCTTGGAAGCGGGCTTTTTACCGCGCGCCGGGGCATCCACCCGAAACAGCGGCGGCCGCGCGACGTAGACATGGCCGGCTTCGATCAGCTTTGGGAAATGTTTGAAGAACAGGGTGAGCAACAGCACCTGAATGTGAGAGCCGTCCACATCCGCATCACTCAGGATGCAGACCTTGCCATAACGCAGCCCCCCCAAATCCACCACATCATCGGGCCCGTGCGGGTCAACGCCAATGGCGACGGAAATATCGTGAATCTCGTTGTTGGCAAACAGGCGGTCGCGGTCCACTTCCCAGGTGTTGAGCACCTTGCCACGCAGCGGCAAAATCGCCTGGCTTTCCTTGTCGCGGCCCATCTTGGCGCTGCCGCCGGCCGAGTCGCCCTCCACCAGAAACACCTCGTTGTGGGCGATGTCACGGCTTTCACAATCGGTGAGTTTGCCCGGCAACACAGCCACACCGGAACTTTTGCGCTTTTCGACTTTTTGACCCGCCTTTTGGCGCGACTGGGCCGCCTTGATGGCCAACTCGGCCAGCTTTTTGCCGTAGTCCACATGCTGGTTCAGCCACAGCTCCAGGGTGGGTCGCACAAAGCTGGACACGAGCCGCACGGCGTCACGGGAATTCAGGCGCTCCTTGATCTGGCCCTGAAACTGAGGGTCCAGCACCTTGGCACTGAGCACATAGCTGGCGCGGGCAAACACGTCTTCCGGCAACAGCTTCACGCCTTTGGGTAGGAGTGAATGCAGTTCGATGAAGCTTTTGACCGCCGTGAACAGGCCATCGCGCAAGCCGCTTTCGTGCGTGCCGCCAGCGCTGGTGGGAATCAGATTGACATAGCTTTCTCGAACGGCCTGACCGTCTTCCGTGAAAGCCACGCACCAGGACGCGCCCTCGCCTTCGGCAAAACTGTCCGCTTCGGCATCCGCAAAACCTTCGCCTTCAAACAAAGGGATAACCGGGTCGCCGTTGAGCGTCTGGGTCAGGTAGTCGCGCAGACCACCTTTGAACAGCCAGGTTTGGGTTTCCTTGCTTTTTTCATTCACCAGGGTGACAGACACACCCGGCATCAGCACCGCCTTACTGCGCAGCAAATGGGACAGTTCGGCCATGGGCAACACGGCGGTCTCGAAATACTTGGCATCCGGCCAGACACGGACCGAGGTGCCTGATTTACGGTCGCCCTCGCCGGCCTTGCGAACTTGCAATGGCTCGGTCACATCACCGGCTTCAAACACGATGCGCGCCACGGAACCTTCGCGGTAGCTGGTGGCCTCAAGCCGTTTGCCCAGGGCGTTGGTCACGCTCACGCCCACGCCATGCAGTCCGCCCGAAAAGCTGTAGGCGCCCCCCTTACCCTTGTCAAACTTGCCACCGGCGTGCAAACGGGTGAAGACCAGTTCGATCACCGGCGCGTTTTCTTCCGGGTGCATGCCGAACGGAATGCCACGGCCATCATCTTCAATCGTTACCGAGCCATCGGTGTGCAGAATGACCTTGAGCTTTTTGCCATGCCCCGCCAATGCTTCGTCGGCCGAGTTGTCCAGCACCTCCTGGATGACGTGCAGCGGGTTGTCTGTGCGGGTGTACATGCCCGGACGCTGTTTGACGGGCTCCAGCCCCTTGAGTACGCGGATGGAAGATTCGGAATATTCAGAAGGAGATTTGGTCGCCATAGCCGAACATTGTAATCGCCACGATTAAAATGACTGTTTATCCATACAGCAAAAACGCGTCATTTCCCACTATTGGTTACATTTCACGCATGCCAAGTTCCCCCAAACACCTCTCCACCGCGCAAGTCCTGATCTGCGGGGCCACCATCGTCACACTGTCCATGGGCATTCGCCACGGCTTTGGTCTGTGGCTGCAACCCATCACGCAGGCGCAAAACTGGACCCGTGAAAACTTTGCCTTTGCCATCGCCATCCAGAACATTGCCTGGGGTATTTCGGGCATTTTTGCGGGTATGGTGGCGGACCGCTTTGGTGCCTTCAGGGTCATCATTGTGGGTGCGATTCTGTATGCGCTGGGCTTGGTGGGCATGGCCCATTCGCCCACACCGCTCTTGTTCACCATGAGTGCGGGCGTGCTGATCGGCATGGCGCAGGCGGGCACCACCTACGCCGTGATCTATGGCGTGATTGGTCGCAATGTTCCGGCTGATCGGCGATCATGGGCCATGGGGGTAGCCGCCGCAGCGGGGTCCTTCGGACAATTTTTAATGGTGCCCACCGAAGGCTTTCTGATCAGCCATTTTGGCTGGCAAGAAGCACTGGTGATTCTGGGTATTGCAGTTTTGTTGGTCGTGCCCCTGTCGTGGGGGCTGCGCGAGCCGGGCTTCAGCGGGGGCATCGCCGCACCGCGCGATCAAAGCATCATGCAGGCGCTGCGTGAAGCCTTCAAATACCCCAGCTTCCAGCTGCTGATGGCGGGCTATTTTGTCTGCGGGTTTCAGGTGGTTTTCATTGGCGTGCACATGCCCAGCTATTTGAAGGACAAGGGCCTGTCACCTCAAGTGGCCAGCTACGCACTGGCGCTGATTGGCCTGTTCAATGTGTTTGGCACCTATGCGGCGGGAGTGTTGGGCCAGCGCATGCCCAAGAAGAACATTTTGTCCTTCATTTATTTCACCCGGGCCGCGGCCATCAGTGTGTTTTTGCTGGCCCCTTTGAGCCCCCTGAGCGTTTACGTGTTTGCCAGCGTGATGGGCTTTTTGTGGCTGTCCACCGTGCCACCGACCAATGCGACCGTCGCCCAGATTTTTGGTGTGGCGCACCTGTCCATGTTGGGTGGCTTTGTGTTTTTCAGCCACCAGATTGGCAGTTTCATGGGCGTTTGGCTGGGCGGGTATCTCTATGACAAGACGGGCAGCTACGACATCGTCTGGTACATCGCCATTGCCTTGGGAATTTTTGCCGGGTTGATCAACCTGCCCATCAAGGAAGCCCCCATACGGCGAGACCACGGTGCCCAAGGGATGAAACCAGCAGGGGCCGCCTGATGTCCCTGCCGCGCAATCGCCGACTGGTGCAGGCCATCGGATATGGCACGGCATTGCTCGTGTTGCTGGCGGTGTTCTCGGCGTATCTGCAGCCTGATTTTCTGGTGACATTGGCCAACCAGGTTTGGGCCTGCTTCTGATATTTCAGGGAAAAAGTGCCTGAAGTCCCCGTCAAATAATAATAGTTAGCTATGCAAAATATAGCAGTCCCACATGGATCGGGAACCGCGTCGGTCTGGGTGCAACGCTGGTCCCATTTGGTCATCCCGGGCGGAAGGGTTCTGGATGTGGGTTGTGGCCAGGGGCGGCACGTGCGCTGGTTTGCACAACGAAACCACCCCGTGGTGGGTGTGGACCGGGACGCGGCAGCGCTGGCCTCCTTGTCAAATTCGACAGGTCCTCACGGCGGGACGGCCTCTGTTGAGGTCGTCATCGCTGACATTGAAAATGCACCTTGGCCGCTGATGGACGGAGAGTCCCCTCGCCAGTTTGCGTCAGTGATCGTCACCAACTACCTGTGGCGCCCCCTGCTGCCCACTCTCATCGACAGTCTGGCGCCTGGCGGCGTGCTGATTTACGAGACGTTTGCCGCGGGAAACGAAACTGTTGGCAAACCCAGCCGGGCGGACTTTCTGCTACAGACAGGCGAACTTCTAAGGGCGTGCAACGGCTTGCGGGTGGTGGCGTTTGAAGATGGCTTCATGGAGCAGCCTCCCCGCTTTGTGCAACGCATAGCCGCCGTGCGTGAGCAGGACAATCCCAATAGTCCTAACCGCTTTCTCCTATCGGCCAGACGATGAATTCACTACTGGTCATGGCTGCCGGCATGGGGACGCGTTTTGGTGGTCTCAAGCAGATGGAAGCCATGGGGCCACACGGTGAAACGATGTTGGACTATTCGGTGTTTGATGCCCTTCAAGCGGGTTTCCAACGCGTGATTTTTGTAATCCGTGCCGATTTCTCACAGGTCTTCCAATGCCAGGTTGGCGCCCGTTATCGCGGACTGGTAGACATTGACTATGTTCATCAGGACCCGAATGATCTTCCGGACGGGTTGGCCCTGCCAGCCGGGCGCGTCAAACCCTGGGGGACCTTGCACGCGGTCTGGTCAGCGCGCCACACTGTGACAGGTCCATTTGCCGCCATCAATGCAGACGACTTTTATGGCCGGGACGCTTATGTGAAGGTTGCAGGGTTTCTCAACGCGACCAGCAACCGTCAAACCCCGCACAAAAATTATTGCATGGTGGGTTACCGAATTGCCAACACCCTGTCGGGCCACGGCGGCGTGAACCGCGGGATTTGTGTGGAGCGGCAAGGTTTGCTGGCAACGGTGGAGGAATACAAAAATATTGCCATCGACGAAGACGGTGTATGCCGGGGCAACAATTTGGCTGGGCAGCGTTTGGCGATCCCTGCGCAGGCGGTGTCATCGATGAATCTGTGGGGTTTCACCCCTGAGATTTTTGAGCAGATGGGACAGCATTTCTCTGGCTTTCTGCGTCGGCACGGTAGCAGCTTGACGGCCGAGTCGTACATCCCTGACGTGATGGACGAACTGATTCGAGCGGGGCAGGCCGAGTGCCATGTCTTGCCCACAGACGGCAAATGGTTCGGCGTCACCTACCCGCAGGACAAACCGGCTTGCGTCAAAAACCTTGCAAATCTGGTTAGCATTGGCGTTTATCCGCCCTCTTTATTCAAACTTGGAACCCAACCATGAAAACAACCCGGAGACTGTTTACCCCCCTTTTTGCAGCACTTGCCTTGGGTGCTTTGATGACGACGCAGGCTTTTGCGCAAGCCAAGGTGACCATCTATACCGCCGCGCCACAGGACCTCATTGACCAGGTGATTCCGGCTTTTGAGAAAAGCGCCAAGGTGAAGGTAGAACTGATCAAGGGTGGGTCAGGAGACTTGATCAACCGTTTGAAAGCCGAAAAGGGCCGCCAGACGGCCGACGTGCTTTTTTCAGTCTCCACGGAAGTGATCGAGGCGAATGGAAGTCTGTTTACCAAGTACGTCCCTGAGAACGCCAAATTCATGGCCGATGCGTTCAAAGTGAATGACGCTGCAGTCCCTTTTACAGCGGTGGCGACATCGATCGGCGTCAATACCAAACAATTGACTCCAGCCCAGTACCCCAAAACCTGGACAGACTTGGCCAACCCCATGTACAAGGGCAAGTTGTCTGCCGCACGGCCTGACAAATCGGGCTCGGCCTTTATTCAACTGGCCACCATTCTGCAGATCTATGGAGAAGACAAAGGGTGGGAACTCTATACCAAGATTCTGGACAACGCGGTTCTGTCCAACAGCTCGGGCGCCGTGCCCAAATTTGTGAATGATGGCGAAGCAGCTTTGGGACTTTCCAATGAAGACACACTGTTGAAGTTCAAGGCAGGCGGCGGCCCCGTTGAAATTTTGTACCCGACTGATGGCACGTCAGCCAGTGCGGATGTCATGGCGCTGTCGGCCACACCCCTCAATGCTGAAGGGGGCAAAGCCTTCATGAACTTCATGCTGTCTCAAGAAGCTCAAACCATTGTGGATGCCGCAGGGCGAAGGACCGTTCGTACCGACGTCGTGTCGAAAAATCCGCTCACGCCTTTGAGCAAAATGAAACTCATCAAGTACAACGACGACTGGGCTGGTGCCAACCGTGCCCGCATTTTGGCCAAGTGGAACGAGCTGCTGCTGAACAAAAAGTAAATCCTCCGCTTCATGGCTCAAGTCAGACTCAACAATATTCGAAAAACCTATGGCAGCCATGTCGCGCTGAAGGACATCAATCTGGACATTGCCTCCGGCGCGTTCTTCACCCTGCTGGGGCCCAGTGGCTGTGGAAAAACAACGCTTTTGCGGGCCATTGCGGGTTTCCATATTCAGGATGCGGGCGAAATTTTTGTGGGTGATGAATCCATAGGTCACCTGAGTGCCAACAAGCGACACGTGGGCATGGTGTTTCAAGACTATGCGGTGTTTCCCCACCTGAGCGTTTATGACAACGTGGCTTTCGGCTTGGTGCAGCAAAAGGTATCCGCCAGCGATATTTCACAGCGCGTGGCTGACATCCTTTCCACGGTGCAGCTTGATCATTTGGCACAGCGTATGCCTCACCAGCTCAGTGGCGGGCAGCAGCAGCGCGTGGGGCTGGCGCGTGCCATGGTCATTCGCCCCAAAGTGCTGTTGATGGACGAACCCCTGTCCAACCTGGACGCGAAATTGCGGGTTGATTTGCGTCGTGACATTCGCCAGTTGCAGCAGAAGTTCGGCATCACCACGGTGTACGTCACGCATGACCAGGAGGAAGCCTTGGCCATTTCGGATCAGATTTGCGTCATGTTCGACGGAGTTGCGCAGCAGGTCGACAGCCCCTGGGCAATTTACAACCAGCCTGCCAACCGGTTTGTGGCCGAGTTTGTCGGCGCCAATAACTTCATGACTCTGGATGCGTCCCGTTCAGGCGCAAGTTCCTTGATGGGCCAGCCTCACGCTGCACCAGATACCGTGCAAAAACATGGCCCCTGCATTGCCGCGATTCGGCCAGAGAAATTGCGGGTGAACGCTGTGAATTCCGCGGCGGGTCTGTATCTGGGTGGCACACTGCGCCAGTCGATGTTCACCGGTCGGGATTTACAGCTCTCCATCGAGGTCCCGGGTCACGGGCTCCTTGAAGCGCTCACCGCGCCCAATGAAGCCATGGTTGCCGTCCAGGTGGGTGAAAGTGTGCGGGTTGGCATGGATCCCGCCGATATTCAGTACTTTGCATTGGGCGACGTGGGGAGACGGTTGGCGTGAATAGGGCCAATGCTTCAACGCTTGCGCCGCCCAGGCCAACAGGCCTTCGAATCGATTTTTGGACCCTGGTTCTGTGGGTTTCTCTGGCCGTCATTGCCCTGTTGTTGATCTGGCCAATTGCTCAGGTTCTGAAACTTGGATTTTTAAATCCTGAGACTCAGGCGTTCACACTGGGCAACTACGCAAAAGTGTTGACCCACAAGTACTACCTGGGGGCGCTTAAAAATACGCTGATTGTTGGACTTGGCGGTATGGTGGGTGCCTGCCTGTTGGGCATTCCCTTGGCGTATTGCACGGCCCGTTTTGTCATCAAGGGGCGCGGGTTGATTACCACGCTCGCAGTGCTGGCGCTGGTCTCGCCACCGTTCATTGGGGCATATTCATGGGTTGTGGTGGCAGGTAACAATGGCTGGCTGACCCAGCACATGAAGTCGTTGGGCATTCTGATGCCCACCATTTATGGCATCCACGGCATTATTCTGGTCTTCAGTCTGAAGTTTTTTCCGTTTGTGTACTTGATGACTGAAAGCGCATTGCGCAACATCAACAAGTCTTTTGAGGAAGCGGCTGAAAACCTGGGTTGCACGGCCACTCAGCGGTTTTTCAAAATTACTTTGCCACTTGTTTTCCCGGCTGTCAGTTCCGGCGCAATTCTCTGTTTTGTACTGTCGATTGCTGATTTTGGTACGCCATCCATCATTGGGCGTGACTTTTCGACTTTGTCGACCATTGCCTACAACCAGTACACCTCGGAAATGGGCGGACCACCCACCATGGCCGTCAGCATTTCAATGTTGATGATCGTGATTTCCATGTTGGCAGTTTTCCTGCAACGATGGGTGATTGGCAAGCGCAAATACGCAGGATCGCTGACTAACCTGACCTCGCCCCAAAGATGTACCGGCTTGACCAATGTGGCGGTCCATGCATTGTGTTATTTCATCGTCGCCATGGCAACCCTGCCCATTGCCGTGGTTATCTACACCTCGTTTTTGCAAACCAATGGCCCCGTTTTTTCGGGTGGTTTTGGATTGAACAGTTACGCCAGGGTGATCAAGGAAGTGCCCGATGTGATCACCAACACCTTCAAATTTTCACTCTTAGCCACCGTGCTGATCACGCTGGCCGGAGGACTGGTGTCGTACGTGACGGTACGTCGGGAAACACCTCTGTCTGGCTTGCTGGATTCGGTCTTGATGGTGCCGTATGTGGTGCCGGGCGTGGTGATGGCAATTGGTTTTTTGCTGACTTTCAATACGGGCGCCTTTGATCTGGTGGGGACCAGCACCATTTTGATTTTGATTTTGTTTATTCGGCGCCTACCCTATGGCGTGCGAGCCACCAGCGCTGTTTTACGGCAAATAAAACCATCCATTGAAGAGGCCGCCGTGAGCCTGGGAGCTTCGCCCGCCAAGGCCTTCTGGAAAGTGACGGTGCCATTAATGATGCCCGGCATCATCGCCGGCGCCATGATGAGCTTCATCACGGCGATCAACGAGTTGTCGTCCACGTTGCTGCTTTACACGGCACAGACCACGACCATGCCGGTCAAGATTTATAGCGCCGTTCTGGATGGCGAGTTTGGCATTGCTGCGGCGCTTTCGACCATTCTGCTCGTGAGTTCGGGTATTTGTGTGTATGTGGTTTTGCGCTTTTCGCAATCCAAAGAATCCGCCTTCGTCTGAATGGTCAGGGCCTTTGAAAACACACGCCAAAGCAGTGCTGCAGTCCAAAGTAAACCGCAACAGTGACACATCGGCACTGGGTAGAATGGTTGTTTACCGTTTTTTATCGCAAACATGACACCCATTACCGGCAGTATTGTGGCTCTGATCACCCCCATGCACGGCGACGGCAGTGTGGATTACCCAGCCCTGCGCAAACTGATCGACTGGCATATCGCCGAGGGCACCGACTGCATCGGCGTAGTGGGTACAACCGGCGAGTCGCCCACTGTGAACGTGCAGGAGCACTGCGAGATCATCCGGGTTTCTGTTGAACAAGCCAAAACCCATGGTGCCAAGCGGGTACCCATCATGGCAGGCTGCGGAGCCAATTCAACCGCTGAAGCCATCGAATTGACACGGTTTGCCAAAGAGGTCGGGGCCGATTGCCAGTTGCAGGTAGTGCCCTACTACAACAAACCCACTCAAGAAGGGCAATATCAGCACTTCAAGGCCATTGCCGAAGCCGTTGACCTGCCCATGGTCCTTTACAACGTGCCGGGACGTTCGGTGGCCGACATGGCACATGAGACTGTTTTGCGCCTGACACAGGTTCCCGGCATTGTGGGCATCAAGGAAGCTACGGGCAATATTGAACGTGCCCAGTGGCTGATCCGCGAGGTGCCTCAAGGCTTTGCCGTTTACTCTGGCGACGATCCAACGGCCGTCGCATTGATGTTGTGTGGTGGCCAGGGCAATGTCAGTGTCACCGCCAATGTGGCTCCGCGACTCATGCACGAGTTGTGTGTTGCTGCCATGGCGGGAAACACCCAACAGGCCATGCAGATTCAAATGCGCCTGCTTCCCTTGCACAAGGCCCTGTTCGTCGAACCCAATCCCATCCCTGTGAAATGGGCAGCGGAAAAAATGGGGCTTTGCGGCGGTACGCTGCGCCTGCCGATGACGGCGTTAACCCAGGGACATCAAGCCCTTGTTGAAAGTGCTTTGCGGGCCACAGGTCTGATTTGACCCTCCTCGCTTTTTGATCTTCCTACTTTGAGGACTCCCACGTGAAATTTGTTTTGAATCTTTTTCCGCGCCTGACGCAGCTGGGCATTTCCCTGACAGTTCTGACGCTTTCACTGTCAGCCTGTTCGGTGCTCGAAACGGACAAGGTGGACTACAAAAGTGCGGGCAAAGCCCCCTCGTTGGAAGTCCCGCCAGATCTGACCCAGCTCTCGCGCGATACCCGCTACAACGTGCCTGGCGTGGCCGTCACTGCGTCCGGCTATCAGTTGGGGAAGACCACCCAATCCGTCCCAACGGCTGCGACGAGCATTGCCGACGTGAAGATTGAACGCTCGGGCAACCAGCGATGGCTCGTCGTGAATCGCCCCGCCGACCAATT
Organism: uncultured beta proteobacterium; assembly: GCA_963750805.1. GTDB lineage: Bacteria > Pseudomonadota > Gammaproteobacteria > Burkholderiales > Burkholderiaceae_C > JANYCG01. The sequence continues at coordinate 56,447 of CAVVSV010000047.1, read as the reverse complement.
GTGGGACCCGGTCAAGGATTTTTGGCAAGAAAGTGGCTTCCTGCTGGCTATGGATCAGGCCAATCTGGGCATCATGGAGACCGACTGGGCCGAGAACCGGGCCAAGCTGCCTCAAGATTTCATTCGCAACTCGCTTGGCAAAGTCTTTGATTCCTTGTATTCCACCGGGGAGCGCGACAAGTTTCGCACCCGCATGGAGCGTACAGCCAGTGGCAGCACTGAAATCTATATCAGTCACCGCGGCATGATTGAGGTTTACGCCGACAACGACAAATCCACCACCGTGTGGCAGCCCCGTCCCGCTGACCCGGAACTCGAGGCAGAGTTTCTGCGCCGCCTCATGGTTCGTCTGGGAGTGTCGCAAGAGCAATCCAAAGCCCTGGTCGCTTCGGGTGTCAAGGCCACTTCCAAAGTCGGCACCGTGAATGGACAGCCCGTTGTGCTCATTGACGATGGTTTTGACCGAGCATGGCGTCGCGTGGGCCTGTCACTGGACCGCACCGGATTTACAGTTGAAGACCGCGACCGTGCCTTGGGTACCTACTTTGTCCGCTACGTGGAGCCCAATGTTGACAAATCCGAGCCCGGATTCTTCAGCAAGCTGTTCAGCAGTTCGTCCAAGACCAACGCACCACTGAAATACCGGATCACCGTACAGAGTCAGGGTGAATCCAGCACGGTGGCCGTGCTCAACGCCTCGGGCGCTCCTGAAACTTCGGCCAATGCGCAGCGCATCGTCAAGGTCATTGCCGACGATTTGAAGTAGCTCTGCGTCTGACATGTTGCGATTTAAAAACCTGGGCAGTGGCAGCGCAGGTAACGCAACAGTTGTCGAGGGTTCCAATGGCCTGCTGAAAAAGCGGTTGCTCGTGGATTGCGGTCTGGGTCTGAGGGCCCTGGACGGCCGTTTGGCACAAGCTGGGCTGATGGCCAGTGAGATTCACGGGATTTTCATCACCCACGAGCACAGTGATCATTTGGGTTGCGCCCGGCAATTTGCTTTGAAGCACCAAATTCCCATCTGGATGAGCCATGGAACACATGCCGCGGCCGGTCAGCCTGATTTCGGCGATCTATTGAATTTTGCTCAGGATGGCGTTGAGATCGACCTGGTTGAATTGAGTTTTACGCCGTTTACGGTTCCCCATGATGCACGGGAACCCCTTCAACTGAGCTGCTCCGATGGTGCAAGACGTCTTGGCGTATTGACCGATTTGGGTCATTCAACTGACCATGTCCTGTCGCATTTGTCACATTGCCACGCCCTTTTGCTGGAATGCAACCATGACGCCAGCATGCTGGAACGCTCCGCCTACCCTGCTTTTCTGAAACGCCGAATTGCCGGGCGCCACGGGCATTTGTCGAACGAAGATTCTGCCCAGATTGCCAAATCGTTGAACCACGCGGGGCTGGCGCACGTCATCGCGGCCCACTTGAGCAAACAGAACAACAGGCCTGAACTGGCGCAGGCCGCACTGGCCTTAGCATTGGACTGCAACCCGGCGGACGTCGGCGTGGCAACACAGAGCTCCGGTTTCGACTGGGTCAGCATCTAAAAACTTCCGGACAAAAAAAAGCCACCCTGCGGTGGCTTTTTTCATTGCTGAGAAGCAATTATTTTTTCATCGCGGCGGTAGCAGCGTCAGCAGCCTTCTTGGCGGCGTCGCCAGCAGCGTCAGCGGCGGCCGTAGCAGCACCAGCAGCGGCAGTTGCAGCACCGGCGGCTGCACTGGCGGCACCAGCAGCAGCGTCAACTGCACCGGTCGCAGCAGTAGCAGCACCAGCGGCAGCGCTGGCAGCGTCTTTGGCGGCTTCAACAGCTGCGGCAGCAGGCGCTGGAGCAGCAGGTGCTTCGACCTTCGGCTCTTCCTTTTTACCGCAAGCAACCAAGGCAGCAGCGGCAATAACGGCTGCCAAAACGAGTGATTTATTCATTTGAAATATCCAGTGAGTAGAAGATTGAAGTACAACAAGTTCCGGAAAAAAAGAGCCGCAGAGCCCGACGCAAAACGACCCGGTCTCATCTTGCTTAGCCTTCTATTATAGGCAGAAATGTTTGAGTATCGGGATAACCCTTAACATTCTAGCGAATTCATTCTCAGAGCCCCAGCAAGGAGGCCGGGAAACCGGGTGAACTCACTTTGGCTTTTTCGTCCAACTTTTCACGCAAGTTGACACGCCGGTCAGGCTCCCTGCCGCTGACCCCCGTACATCGGACCAAATCCAGGCGTTGAAGGACCCAGCCAGAACTCCAGATCGCGCTGGGGAAATCCAGAGGATCTTCATTGCGGCATTGGCGACATTCAATGATGTGTCCCCAGGTTTTGCGCCAGGTCACAAACCGGGGTTGATCGCGGATCAGGCTGTCATAACGCACGGCGAGCATGGTTAACCGTCGACCGGATTTTGACCACGCGTTCAGTGAATCCACGACTGCACGTTCCCTCAACGGCCAGTCATCAAAACTGGCATCGGCCATGATGATTTCTTTCCATCCCTCCAGTGCGGCTTCGGCAAACGCGTCACGCACCAATTGCTGGAACACCTCCCTGCCCGCGAATCGGCCCGAAGGCAGCCGTGATGAATCAGAATCAATTGGCATCATGCGCCCATCCCGCTTCAATCCAATCACACAACAATTCCCTGGCTCCGGCACTGGCCCTTGCCACGTCACGCGCGCCCAAACTGCGCTGATTGGCCAGCTCGCGCATCAGTCTGGCATCTTTGCCAGAGGCGAGGAAACTGTCCCCGTTGATGAAAATGTGCTGTTCGTCGAACATCATCCGGGTGCGTCGGTCCAGCCGGATTGCACCCTCGCATTTGCCCGCCACTCCCTCATCAAAATACACGTTTGATTTGGGTTCAGTCAGGTACTCGCCCAAACTGCGCGCCAGGGTCATGGGATCGGCAAGCGCCTGCTCCAACGAACTTTTTGCAAATTGAAGGTATCGCTCCGGAATGGCCGCCGGATCTGCCATCGCCTCCTGAGCGGCATCCTGATACAGGGCATCCCCCGCTTCATCACATGCATCATCAGCCAGACGTAGCAGCAATTCACGCGACAGCTCTCCTCGGTTAGGCGCCCGAAATCCTATCGAATAGGTCATGCACTCCTCAAGCGCGATCCCATCATGGGCGTATCGCGGCGGCAGGTAAAGCATGTCGCCGGGCTCAAGGACAAAGGTTTGCTCTGGCTCGAATCGGGTCAAAATTTTGAGCGGTACATCAGCTTGCAGGGACAGGTCTTTTTGCCGACCAATTCGCCACTCCCGCCGACCTTGGGCCTGCAATAGAAACACGTCGTAGCTGTCGAAATGCGGCCCAACACCGCCACCAGGCGTCGCGTAGCTGATCATCAGGTCGTCCAGCCGCGCGTCGGGCACAAACCGAAATTGGTTCATCAGCGCATGGATGCCTTCGTGGTGCAAGTCCATACCTTGCAACAGCAGCGTCCAGTTGGGCTGCTTGAGAGGCGGCAAAGCACGGCGGGAAAGGGGACCGCTTTTCATTTTCCAGCCCTTGCTGCCCGCCAATTGTTCGATCAGCCGCGACTCCACCGCTTCATTGCCCGCCAGATCAAACAGGTCAGAGCGATCAAGCAGTGGCTTGAAGCCAGGAATAGCGCCCCGAATCAGCATCGGCTTTTTTTGCCAATGTCGCTTCATGAACGCCTGGGGGCTGAGTCCATTCAACAAAGTCAGGGGTCGGGTGATATCCATGATTTCAATCTGATTGTGTTTTGAAGCGTTGAGGCGAAGCGGTCGCCAAACTGCGACAATTCTCCTATGGAAATCTCACAACAATGCGTCGTCGCGCTGACCTGGACGCTGAAAGACACACTCGGCGAAGAACTGGACGTTCTGGACGATCCGGTTGAATTTTTAATGGGCGGGCAAGACCTGTTCAAAACCATTGAAGAGGCACTTCTGGGACACGAAAAAGGGGACAAGCTGGATTTGCACCTGGAACCCGAGCAGGCCTTCGGCGACTTCAACGACCAACTGCTGTTTCTGGAACCCCGTGCCCTGTTTCCCAAAGACATCGAACCTGGCATGACGTTTGAGGGCGCCTCGCTGCCCGAAGGCTGCAACCCTGAAGCGCACAAAGACATGCTCTACACAGTGAGCGAGATCTACCCCGACCACATTGTTCTGGACGGCAATCATCCCCTGGCAGGCATCGCACTGCGCCTGAACCTCAAGGTGGAAGGCGTGCGAGAGGCGACAGAAGAAGAAATTGGTGCGGGATCTGCGGGTACTGGCTTTTTCCGGATTGACCCTGTGCACGCCGACGCGCCGGGCAATGACCTTTTTCATTAGTCAAAAGCCCTTGAAGTCCCCGTCGATAATCAATAGTTTGCTACTTTATCGGTAGCAAGCAGCAATTCAGGCCTTGCCGGTTGAACCGTAGCCGCCCTCCCCGCGCTGGCTCGCCGGGAAGTCAGTCACCACATTGAACTTCGCCTGCACCACAGGCACGATCACCAGTTGGGCGATTCGCTCCATGGGTTCAATGGTGAAGGCCACCTCACTGCGGTTCCAGGCGCTGACCATCAACTGCCCCTGGTAATCGCTGTCGATCAGACCCACCAGATTGCCCAGCACGATGCCATGTTTGTGTCCGAGCCCAGAACGCGGCAGGATGAGCGCCGCATAGCCGGGATCTGCCAAAAATATGGCGATGCCTGTAGGCACCAACTGCCAGGCGTTGGGTTGCAACACCAGTGGCGCGTCCAGGCAGGCTCGCAGGTCCAGTCCGGCACTGCCGGGTGTGGCGTAGGCAGGCAACTGGTTGACCAGGCGCTGGTCGATGATCTTGACGTCTACTTTCATGTTACTCAGGTCTTTTCCGAATGAAAATGGCCGCTTGTCCCCGTCCTTGTTGATATCTCAGCTATCAATTGGCGAGCAAGCAGCAGCTTGGAGTTGCGCGGAATGTCGCGCGTACCCTGCGCATCCACCAGCAGCAGGGCGTTGTCATCCTGCCCGAATGTCGCCGGGCCAATATTGCCCACCAGAAGTGGTACGCCCTTACGCAGCCGCTTGGCTTGGGCATGGGCCAGCAGGTCGTGGCTCTCGGCCGCAAAGCCGACGCAATACAAATCGCCCGACTTGGCGCGGGGCGATTGAGCAATCGTGGCCAGAATGTCCGGGTTCTCGACAAATTGCAATGCGGGCACATCGCCCGAGCCGTCTTTCTTGATTTTCTGGTCAGCCGCATTGGCGGGTCGCCAGTCTGCCACGGCTGCAGTCGCTACAAAAATGGTAGCTGACTGTGCCCTAGCCACGGCGACTTCAAACATGTTTTGTGCAGAAACTACATTGATGCGGTGCACACCGCGAGGGGTAGGCAGATGCACCGGCCCAGCCACCAGGGTCACGTCGGCGCCAGCCTCGCGGGCCGCACGGGCGATCGCAAAACCCATCTTGCCGCTGGACAGGTTGGTGATCCCACGAACCGGGTCAATCGCCTCAAACGTCGGCCCAGCCGTCACCAGAACCTGATGCCCCGCCAGTGACTTGGGCTGAAAAAACGCGACAACGTCTTCCAGCAACTCGGCGGGCTCCAGCATGCGGCCATCGCCCGTCTCGCCACACGCTTGATCACCCGTGCCCACGCCCAGAATCGTGGTGCCGTCCAGTTTGAGCTGCGCCATGTTGCGCTGTGTGGCAGGGTGCGCCCACATTTCACGGTTCATGGCAGGTGCAATGAGCAGGGGCACAGTGTCGATGGGGCGGGCCAGGCACATCAGGCTGAGCAAATCATCCGACCGGCCATGCAAGAGCTTGGCCATGAAATCTGCACTGCACGGCGCGATCAAAATGGCATCCGCTTCGCGGCTCAGGTTGATGTGAGGCATATTGTTGGGCTCACGCGCGTCCCATTGGGAGCCATACACCGACCGGTTGCTGAGGGCCTGCATCGTCACCGGGGTGATGAATTGCTCCGCGGCCTCGGTCATCACGACTTGAACGGTGGCACCCTCTTTGATCAGGGCCCGACACAGCTCGGCGGCCTTGTAACAGGCGATACCACCCGTCAATCCCAAAACAATATGCTTATTCGCCAGATCATTCATGGGAGGCAATGTAGCAGACGCCACCGCGCCGGGCAGCCCCAAGCAAGGCAACCCCCTCGGGGGCAGCGCAGCACACGCAGTGGCCAGCGTGGGGGCCAACATATAATCGGTATTTCCACCCCACTGAGCGTAGAAAGCTCACTCTGACATGACCAAATTTGTCTTCGTCACCGGCGGTGTGGTGTCTTCCCTCGGAAAGGGAATCGCCTCAGCCTCCTTAGCAGCGATTTTGGAATCGCGGGGCCTCAAAGTCACCCTGATCAAGCTCGACCCTTACCTCAATGTAGACCCCGGCACCATGTCGCCGCTTCAGCACGGCGAGGTATTTGTCACGGACGATGGCGCAGAAACCGATCTGGATTTGGGTCATTACGAGCGCTTCGTGGAAACCCGCATGCGTCGCGCCAACAACTTCACGACCGGCCAGATTTACAAAAGCGTGCTGGACAAGGAACGCCGTGGCGACTACCTGGGCAAAACGGTCCAGGTCATCCCCCACGTGACCAATGAAATTCAGGAGTTTGTGAAGCGCGGTGCGCGTTTTGGAGAGCCCGACGCGGTGGACGTGGCCATCGTTGAAATTGGCGGTACGGTGGGTGATATTGAGTCTCTGCCGTTCCTGGAAGCTGTGCGCCAGATGAGCCTCAAGATGGGGCCCAATAACAGCGCCTTCGTGCATCTGAGTTATGTGCCCTGGATTGCGGCAGCAGGTGAGCTCAAAACTAAGCCGACCCAACACACCGCCAAGCAATTGCGCGAAATCGGCATTCAGGCCGACGCATTGATTTGTCGCGCGGACCGCCCGATTCCGCAGGAAGAGCGTTCCAAAATTTCGCTGTTCTCCAACGTGCCTGAATGGGGTGTGATTTCCATGTGGGATGTGGACACGATCTACAAAGTGCCGCGCATGTTGCACGAGCAGGGTCTGGACGGGCTGATTTGCGACAAACTGCGCCTGAATACGCCTCCCGCCAATCTCAAACGCTGGGATGACCTGGTGTACGAAACCGAGCACCCCAAGGGCGAAGTCAACATCGCCATGGTGGGCAAGTACGTGGACTTGAGCGACAGCTACAAATCCCTGAACGAGGCCCTGCGTCATGCTGGCATGAAGAACCACGTGAAAGTCCGGATCGAATACATCGATTCCGAAACCATTTCTGAAAACAGTGTCTCCCGGCTTGCCAAGTTTGACGCCGTGCTTGTGCCCGGAGGTTTTGGCAAGCGCGGCATTGAAGGCAAGATTTGCGCAGCGCGTTTTGCCCGTGAGAACAAGGTGCCCTACCTGGGCATTTGCCTGGGGATGCAGGTTGCTACCATTGAATTTGCCCGCCACGTGGCGGACATGCCCAACGCCAACAGCACTGAGTTTGACGCAGATACGCCCAACCCGGTGATCGCCCTGATCACCGAATGGAAAGATGCCGACGGCAGCATCAAAATTCGCGACAAAAATTCCGACCTGGGTGGCACCATGCGTTTGGGCGCACAAAGTTCGGACGTGGAAGACGGCTCGCTGGCGCATCAGATCTATGGTGATGTGGTGACCGAAAGGCATCGCCATCGCTATGAAGCCAATGTCAACTTTTTGGACCGTCTGCGCAAAGCAGGCCTGGTGATTTCTGCCTTGACGCAGCGCGAGCATCTGACTGAAATGATCGAGTTGCCCCAAAGCGTGCACCCCTGGTTCATTGGCGTTCAGTTTCACCCCGAGTTCAAATCAACTCCTTGGGATGGCCACCCCTTGTTCAACGCCTTTGTCAAAGCCGCGCTGGATCACCAGACGGCTGGCAAAAACCTGAAGGCAGTGGCGTGAAGCTGTGTGGATTCGACATCGGGCTGGAGCAGCCTTTTTTTCTGATCGCGGGCCCCTGCGTCATCGAGTCCGAACAGTTGCAGATGGACACGGCGGGCACGCTCAAGGAGATCACGTCCAGCCTGGGCATCAACTTCATCTTCAAAAGCAGTTTTGACAAGGCCAATCGCTCCAGCGGCAGCACCTTTCGTGGACCTGGCATCGACAAAGGACTGGAGATTCTTGCCAAGGTCAAACGCGAATTGAATGTGCCGGTGCTCACCGACATTCATGACGAATCGCAAATCGCTCAGGTGTGCGGCGTGGTTGATGTGTTGCAGACGCCTGCTTTTCTGTGCCGTCAAACCGATTTCATCCGCGCCGTGGCGCAAAGCGGCAAACCGGTGAACATCAAAAAGGGACAGTTCCTGGCTCCGGGGGACATGAAAAACGTCATTGACAAGGCGCGTGCTGCCGCTCGCGAGGCCGGTCTGGAGCAAGACAACTTCATGGCCTGCGAACGTGGTGCCAGCTTTGGCTATAACAATCTGGTCAGCGACATGCGCAGCCTGGCCATCATGCGTGAAACCAATGCACCCGTGGTCTTCGATGCCACCCATTCGGTGCAACTGCCTGGCGGCCAGGGCACCAGCAGCGGCGGCCAGCGTGAGATGGTGCCGGTGCTGGCGCGGGCTGCGGTAGCAGTCGGTGTGGCAGGCCTCTTCATGGAAACGCACCCCGACCCTGCCAAGGCATTGAGCGATGGCCCAAACGCCGTCCCACTCAAGCACATGCGGACCTTGCTCGAGACCTTGCTGGCGCTGGACCAGGTCACCAAGAAAAATGGTTTCCTGGAAAATAATTTCAACTGACCTCTGACGGAGATTCAAATGGCTTACGCCTACATCATTGTTGACATGCAGATCTCCAATATGGAGCAGTACAAAAAGTACATGGCTGAAGCGCCAGCCGCTGTGGCCGAAGCCGGTGGCGAGTACCTTGTACGTGGCGGCAAGTTTGAGACCTTGGAGGGCGAATGGCAGCCGGCCCGTATCGCCATGCTGCGTTTCCCCAGCTTTGAAGGTGCCAAGGCCTTTTATGACGGCGAGTTGTACAAAGCCGCACGGGCCAAACGTGCTGGCACGACCCAGTTTTTCAACATGGTGTTGGTGGAAGGCATCGCCTAGCCCGTCTGACGCAAAATCAGCCCAACCCAATTAACCAATTTCATACTTTCAACTTAGGACAAACATGAGCGCAATTGTTGATATCGTTGGCCGCGAGATTCTGGATTCACGCGGCAACCCCACCGTCGAATGTGACGTGTTGCTGGAAAGCGGCACCATGGGGCGCGCCGCCGTGCCGTCCGGTGCCTCTACGGGTTCACGCGAAGCGATTGAACTGCGCGACGGCGACAAGTCACGTTACGGTGGCAAAGGTGTGTTGAAGGCCGTTGAGTACATCAACACCGAAATTTCAGAAGCGGTGCTGGGGCTGGACGCCTCTGAGCAGGCCTTCCTGGACAAGACCCTGATCGACCTTGACGGCACCGAGAACAAATCACGCCTGGGTGCCAACGCCATGCTGGCCGTGTCGATGGCCGTGGCGCGCGCGGCCGCTGAAGAGTCCGGCCTGCCGCTGTATCGTTACTTCGGCGGTATGGGCTCCATGCAAATGCCCGTGCCCATGATGAACGTGGTCAACGGCGGCGCACACGCCAACAACAACCTCGACCTGCAAGAGCTGATGATCATTCCCGTGGGGGCGCCAAGCTTTCGCGAGGCCGTACGCTACGGTGCCGAAGTATTCCACGCACTCAAGAAAATTCTTCACGACAAAGGAATGAGCATTGCCGTGGGTGACGAAGGCGGCTTTGCGCCCAACGTACCCAACCATGAAGCCGCCATCCAGATGATTCTGGAAGCCATCGACAAAGCCGGTTTTGTGGCGGGCGAGCAAATTGCCCTGGGGCTGGACTGCGCGGCCAGCGAGTTCTACAAAGACGGCAAGTACGAGTTGGGTGCCGAAGGTCTGTCGTTGAACGCTGAAGAGTGGATCAACATCATGGCCACCTGGGTGGACAAATACCCCATCATCAGCATTGAAGACGGCATGGCCGAGGGCGACTGGGACGGCTGGAAGCTGCTGACCGAGCGCCTGGGTAAAAAAGTTCAGATCGTGGGCGACGACTTGTTTGTCACCAACACCAAGATTTTGAAAGAAGGCATCGACAAGGGAATCGCCAATTCGATCCTGATCAAAATCAACCAGATCGGCACGCTGACAGAGACGTTTGCCGCAATTGAAATGGCCAAGCGTGCGGGTTACACCGCTGTCATCAGCCACCGTTCGGGTGAGACAGAAGACTCCACGATTGCCGATATCGCGGTAGGTACCAATGCGGGTCAAATCAAAACCGGCTCCCTGAGTCGCTCGGACCGCATGGCCAAATACAACCAGTTGCTGCGCATCGAAGAAGACCTCGGCGATGTGGCCAGCTACCCCGGTCGCGCAGCGTTCTACAACCTGCGCTAAAGCAGCAGGGGTCATCCAGCATGGGGAATCGCGTTGTTCCTGTCGCCTTGATCGGGCTGCTCGTGATCCTTCACGTGCAGTTGTGGTCAGGCCGGGGCAGCGTGCCAGCGGTGGCCAAGATGACCCTGGAACTGGAATCCAAGACCCAGCAAAACGCCAAGGCCCAGCAGGCCAACGACCGTTTGGCGGCCGAAGTGCGGGACCTCAAGGAAGGGCTGGAAATGGTTGAAGAAAAGGCAAGACTTGAATTGGGCATGGTCAAGCCCAATGAAATCTACGTGCACATTTCCAAGTAAAAGAAAAAGCGGGTCGCGCTTTTTCTGCAATGCTACTGGACAGCCTCGCTACCCGGTGCGAGCTTTCCCGATGACGTGAAGATTTGCGCCGCATCAACCGGGTCAAACCGGTATTGCTTGCCGCAAAAATCGCATCCCACCTCAATGTCACCCCGCTCCGCAATGATGCTCTGAGCTTCATCGACACCCAGGCTTTGGATCATGCCGCTCACGCGTTCACGGCTGCAAGTGCAGGCAAACCGGGGAGCGCTTTCACCTGCAGGCGGTTCAAACCGGGTCAAAGTTTCTTCCCAGAAGAGACGTCGCAGAAGGGTGTCCACATCCAGCGTCAACAACTCTTCCCGCTTCAAGGTGGAAGCCAGCAGGGCGATGCGGTTGTAGTCTTCGTTCCGGCCAATCTGGTCTTCGTTTTCCTGGCTGACCAAACTGCCCGCCAGATTTTTGACGCCCAGCATCGGCAGCCGCTGAATCAGCAAACCAGCCGCCACTTTGTCATCAGCGGCTAAAACCAGCGTGGTATCGAGTTGCTCACTCTGCAACATATAGTGGGCCAGCACATCACTCATCCGTTCCAGCTTTTCATGATGGTCGCCAAACAGTGGCACGACGCCTTGATACGCTTGTTGGCCGGGAAACTTGGTCTTGGGGTCCAGCGTGATGGCGCAACGGCCCTGGTTGGTGACATTCACCATGGCACTCAAGCCGGCTTCGTCCATCACATCACCAGTCACAGTGGCCGTGGCGCGCAAGCTCAAGTCGGATTGCACTTCCACGACAGCCAATTTGACCGGGCCGTCGCCAAAAATTTGCAACACCAGCGCGCCATCAAATTTGATACCCGACTGCATCAGCACCGCAGCCGCCGTCATCTCGCCCAGCAAATTTCCCACAGCACCTGGATAGGCGCCGGTGGTCGTATTGGCTGCACGACGACTCAATATCTCGACCCAGGCATCCGTCAGCCGAACCACAGCGCCTCTCACTGGCAGGTCATTGAACAAAAATTTATGCAATTCAGACACGCAACACCCTCTCTGACACGTCAGGCAATTTTTTTCAAACCTGCCTTGAAGCGACGGGCGTTGTCAACGTAATGCAAGGCACTCATGTGCAGCGCCTGAATTTGATGGGGTTCCAGCTGACGCACAACTTTGGCCGGGCTGCCCATGATCATTGAGCCATCGGAAAATTCCTTGCCTTCGGTGACCAAGGATCCGGCGCCCACCAGGCACCCCTTTCCGATCACAGCGCCATTGAGCACCACCGCGCCGATGCCGATGAGTGAGCCGTCCCCGATCGTGCAGCCATGCAGCATGACCTTGTGGCCTACCGTCACGTTGTCCCCCACGGTCAGCGGTTTGCCAACGTCAGCATGCATCACGCTGCCATCCTGAATGTTCGACCCTTTGCCGATTCGAATCGTCTCGGTGTCGCCGCGGATCACCACGCCAAACCAGATGTTGGCATCAGCCGCCAATTCCACAGCGCCCATCACTTGTGCGCTGTCAGCCACCCAAGCGCCTTCAGCCAGTTGAGGGGACACACCGTCCAGTTCGTAAATTGCCATTTTTGCTCCTTGCCCGATCAAAGAGACCCATTCGGGTCATCAGATCCTTGATTGTAGAAGCCACCCCCGTAAGATCAGCTGGCGCATTTCCGATGACAATTCCCCAATGACCAATGCGCCCTATCAAGCCAACGACTTGCGCCAATTGGCCTTGAAGGCACTGTGCGAACCGGATCCAGAGTCAAAAGTAGTTCAAGTCCCCGCCCTGTATGAAAAGTTTGCTACTTTTTTTATAACATCCTCCTTCTCGCCATCGCTACCATCACGTTTTCCGGGTCGCCCTGAAATGCCCCTGTTGGTCCACCCTGCCAAGGTTCCCAAACGATCGCCGCTCACGCTGGAAGGGCGTGCTGCCATGGTTCACGCCATCGCGCATATCGAGTTCAACGCCATCAACCTGGCACTGGACGCACTATGGCGCTTTGACGGCATGCCCGAACAGTTCTACCAGGACTGGGCCTTGGTGGCCAAGGAGGAGGCGCATCACTTCTCCCTTTTGCGCACGCATTTGAAGGGCATGGAATCCAACCCGGACGGATCTCCGCGCTGGGACTATGGCGACTTTGAAGCGCACGACAACCTGTGGACCGTGTGCGAGCAGACTTCAGACGATGTGATCGCCCGTATGGCGCTGGTGCCGCGCATGCTGGAAGCACGCGGTCTGGACGCCACGCCGCAAATTCAGGCCAAGCTTCGCCAAATCGGCACGCCGGACGCCATGGCTGCGGTGAGGCTTCTGGACATCATTCTGCGTGATGAGGTGGGCCATGTTGCCATTGGCAACCACTGGTACCACTGGCTTTGCCAGCGCGAAGGGCTTGACTGGGCGGCTCATGACATCCTTCTGACCGAGCGCTACAAGGTACCCCGACCCAAAGCCCCTTTCAACCAGGCTGCACGCCTGCGCGCAGGCTTTACGGCGGACGAAATCAGGCTGCTTGAGGAGGCAGCGCAAACACAGCGTTCAGAGCATGCCCGTTCACCGCGGCCAAGCCCTAAAATTGAAGTAACTTGAAACGAATGTGATATGTCTTCCACACCTGCTAATACCCCCGCTGAAACGCACGACGACCCAACGGCCATCGCCCGTCAGTCCATCCTGGACCTGAATCGCGCGGTGTTTGGCTACGAGTTGTTTGACCGATCTTCCCGCAACGGCGTCCACACTGCCGCCACGGACGCGGAGCTGTTGTTCAATGTGCTGTCTCATGCTGACAACGAGGCCCTGATGGGTCGCAAGGTGCTATTCATCAACTGCACCCATGACAGCCTGGGCGGCGGACATCTGGACTTGATCCAGCCCGAAAAGGTCGTACTGGAATTGCCACCCTTGCCCGGGCATGAACCCGAAGACATCGAAACCCGCCGCCAAAGTCTGGCAGACGTCAGCAAGCGTGGCTTCAAGTTGGCCTTCAACCACACCGTGCTGACCAAGCCCTATGCCGGCTGGTTGCCACTGGCGTCGTACATCAAGTTTGATATGGCGCTGCTCAAACCGGAGGCGGTACTGCCCTTCATCCAGCATGCCCAAAAGACGTCCACGGCCCACCTGATTGCGGAAAAAGTAGAGACAGGCGAACAGCACGAGATGCTGATGGCTGCCGGTATCAAGCTGTTTCAGGGCTACTGGTTCGCCAAGCCGGTTCTCATCACCGGGCAAACCATTCGTCCGGCCCAAAGCAACATCATCCAGTTGATCAACCTGGTTCGCAAACAGGCCAGCACGACCGAAATTGAGGAAATCCTCAAACGTGATCCCACCCTGTCTTTCAACCTGTTGCGGTTCATCAATTCGGCAAGCTTTGGGCTGCGCACCGAGATCACCTCGTTTCGCCACGCGGTGATGATTCTGGGTCTCAAAAAACTGTTCCGTTGGGCGGCCCTGTTGATGGCGACGTCCCGCGTGGGTGCTGCGGCACCGGCAGTGGGCAGCATGGCCGTGGTGCGCGGTCGTCTGATGGAACTGCTGGCCACCGAGTTGCTCCCCCCCGAAGATTGCGACAACGCGTTTGTGGTGGGCGTTTTCTCACTTCTGGATACCATGTTGGGTGTGCCGCTCGAAAAGGCATTGGAATCGATTTCCTTGCCTGAGGCGGTCACAAATGCATTGATCCATCAAACCGGTTCATTGGCACCGCTGCTGGCATTGACAAAAGCCTGCGAAAGTGTCGACGACGAAGCGTTTGCACGGCTGACCGTCCAGTTGCAACTCACCAATCACCAGGTCAATATGGCGCATCTGAATGCCTTGGCTTGGGCTGAGTCGATGATTGACTAGCGGTCTTTCACACATCATCCGCGCGGATGATGTTGGGCGTGAAGCGCCTTGAGCCGTTCGCGGGCAACATGGGTGTAGATGGTGGTGGTCGAGATATCGGCATGACCCAACAGCATTTGAACAGCACGCAAATCGGCTCCGTGGTTCAAGAGGTGCGTCGCAAAGGCATGCCGCAATGTGTGCGGCGACAGCGACGACGTGATCCCGGCTGACACCGCATATTTTCTGACGATCATCCAGAACATCACCCGTGACATGGCCGTGCCCGGTGTCGGCCCGCGGTGAGTTACAAACAAGTCTTCGGTGGTGCGGCCGGCGAGCAACTCGGGACGCGTCCGGGTCAAATACCGTTTCAGCCACTCGCTGGCGACTTCACCAAATGGAATCAGGCGCTCTTTGCCGCCTTTGCCGAACACGCGAAGCACGTTGTCGGACAAACCCAGATTCAGAACCTTCAGCGTCACCAACTCACTCACGCGCAGGCCACTGGCGTACATCAGTTCCAGCATGGTTCGGTCGCGAATCCCCAGGGTGGTACCCACGTCCGGCGCGGCCAGCAAAGCCTCTACCTGGGCTTCCGTCATCGTCTTGGGAACTCGCAAGGCCTGCCGGGCCGGCTGAAGTTTCAGGGTGGGGTCGGCAGCAATCAGCCGCTCCCGCAGCGCCCACCTGAAATACCGCTTGAAGACAGTCAACCGCCGGTTGGCAGATGTTGCCTTGGTGACGGCGTGACGCTCTGAAAAATAAGTTTGCAGATCCAGCTCAATCGCGTCGCTCAGCGAAGTCTTCCGCGCCTGAAGCCATTCCCCCAACAATGTCAGATCACGCCGATAGGCCGCCAGCGTGTTTTTGGAAAGCCCGTCTTCCAGCCAGAGTGCGTCCAGAAACGGATCGATCTGTTGATCCACCCGGGCATCATGGGACATCGCTCAGCGCAGCATCAATCCAGTCTGAGATTGGCGGACTCGACCACTTTTTTGTAGACCTCAAACTCAGCCTTGATCTGGGCGGTAAATTGCTCGGGCGTGTTGGCAATGATGATGGAGCCCGTGTCTTCAATGCGTTTCTTCACGGCCGGATCTTCCAGCGCCTTGCGCACCCCGGCGTTGATTTTGTCAACGATGTCACGCGGCATTCCCTTGGGGCCATAGATGCCATAAAAGGCCATGCGGTTCACAGGCTCCAGCCCCACTTCCTTGAAGGTAGGAACATTGGGCAACTGCGGAAGGCGCTGGGGAGCCGCCACAACGATGGGAACCAGACGACCACTTTGAATAAACGGCAAGGCCGAAGGCATGTTGTCAAAGGTCATGGGCACTTGGCCGGCCACTGTGTCATTCAAAGCGGGTCCGGCACCGCGGTAGGGGATATGCGTGATAAACACACCCGCCAGATTCTTGAAAAGCTCCGTCTGCAAGTGGCCGATGCCCCCTGTACCTGACGATGAATAGGAATACTTGCCCGGTGACTTTTTCAATTCGGCCAAAAAGCCCTTGTAGTCTTTGGCGGGGAAGCTGGGATGCACTGCAATCACATTCGGCGTTGCCGCAATGTTGATAATAGGCGTGAAGTCTGTCAGCGGGTTGTAGGGCGTTTTGGGGTTGATGGCCGGGTTGGCCGCTGTCGTCGACACCGTGGCCATGCCCAGCGAATAACCGTCAGGTGCCGCCTTGGCGGTCTCGTTGGCGCCAATGACGCCCCCCCCGCCGGCCTTGTTTTCAACCACCACGGTCTGTCCCAATGCCTTGCCCAGAGAATCGGCAATGGTGCGTGCAATGATGTCCGTGGTGCCACCGGGCGCAAACGGCACCTGCAACTTGATGACTTTGTTGGGATAACCCTGCGCCAACGCTGATGTGGCAGTCGCCACCAGACCCAGCGTGAATAGTGTCGTTGAAATCAAGGCACGTCGTTGCATCTGAAATCTCCTGAAAAGCGTTAAGCAGGCCAATGTGCTGCCACCCGGTCAATGGTAACCCGTTCATTGGCCACCCAGCCTGCTGGTATTCTCCAAGGGTGAACTACGCCCAACTTTTATTTCCCGATTTTTCCCTGATTCTGTGCGGCTATTTGCTGTGTCGATTCACCTCATTGAACCGGCCGGTGTGGACCCAGGTTGAAAGCCTGGTTTACTACTTTTTGTTCCCGGTGCTGTTGTTTCAGTCCATCGTCAAAAGCCCCTTGGACTTGCGGGCAGCCTCCAGCCTCATCGGGGCGGGATGGGCGACAGGCCTGACGGGCATCGCGTTAGCCTATGCGATTCCCTATCTGCCGTGGTTGAGAAACCACGTGGACAGGCGGGAGCACGCTGCCAGCGCCCAAGTGGCATTTCGCTTCAATTCCTTTATCGCGCTGGCCATGGCGGAGCGATTGGCCGGCCCGCAAGGTTTGCAGCTGATCGCCGTACTCATTGGCGTGTGTGTCCCCCTCTTCAACGTGGCAGCCGTTTGGCCGATGGCACGCCATGCCCAGCGTGGCTTTCTGAAGGAGCTGGTACGCAACCCGCTCATCATTGGCACCGCCAGTGGTTTGGTGGCCAACCTGGCTGGGCTGGTGATTCCGGCATGGATTGAGCCCACCATCACGCGGCTGGGGGCTGCCTCTCTGGCCTTGGGCTTGATGGCGGCCGGCGCCGGGCTGGAATTCGGCGCTCTGGCAAGGGCCAAATCGCTGGGGGTTGCCGTGCTGTCAATTCGTCACCTGCTGCTGCCACTGGTTGCGTTTGCCGTGTCACGCCTGCTGGGGCTGTCACCCTTGCAAACCACTGTTTTGCTGGCATTTTCTGCGCTGCCCACGGCCTCCAGCTGTTATGTGCTGGCCACACGCATGGGCTACGACGGAGCGTTGGTCGCCGGGCTGGTCACGCTGTCCACCCTGCTGGGTATGGCGAGTCTGCCTTTTGCATTGGGTGTGTTGAGGACTTTATAAATCGGTTGTCGGGCCTTGCGCCAGGGCCCATACCACATGGTCCCGCACCAATGCGCTGGGGTGATTCAGCCGAAGCTCCAATGAAATCTTCAGCAGCGCGCCTTGCGCCGGGTCAGCCACCCGAAGCGCATTGCCAGCTGCCACTGCCACGTTTCGCAACCAACGTTCGTGCCCTATTCGGCGAATGGGGCTGCCTTCGGTGTAACTCAAAAAGTCAGCCTCACTCCAACCCAACAGCGTCTCGAGTTGCTCGGCGCTCAATCCAGAGCGCTCATCAAAATCTGGCAGCACGCTTCGCTGCGCAAACTTGTTCCAGGGGCACACCAATTGGCAGTCGTCGCAACCATAAATGCGGTTGCCCATCAAGGGTCTGAGCACTTCGGGAATGGACCCGGCATGTTCAATCGTCAGGTAAGAAATGCAGCGCCGCGCATCCAGCCGATGAGGCCCCAAAATGGCCTGCGTGGGGCACACGTCGATGCAGGCGTTGCAGCTGCCGCAGTGGTCCGGCACGGGGTCGCTGACAGGCAGGACCAAATCCACGTAGATTTCCCCGAGAAAAAACAGGGACCCGGCCTCGCGGTTCAGCAACAGCGTATGTTTGCCCCGCCATCCCTGCCCGCTACGCGCCGCCAATTCAACTTCCAGCACCGGGGCCGAATCTGTGAAAACACGATGCCCAAACGGTCCAATTTCCTCGGCAATCTTGTCACAGAGCTTTTGCAGCCGGGCCCGCATGACCTTGTGGTAGTCCCGACCCCGCGCATAGACGGACACAATGCCTTCACCCGGTCGATTTAACCGCTCAAACTCCACCGACTGCCAGTCGTCAGGCGAACTACTGGGCCGGTAATTCATGCGCACCGTAATCACACTGACCGTGCCCGGTACCAACTCGGCAGGACGAGCCCGTTTGAGTCCGTGAGTAGCCATGTAATTCATGTCACCGTGAAACCCCTGGGCCAGCCATTCCAGCAGGCCGGGTTCTGCCGACGTCAAATCCACACCGGCGACGCCAATTTGGGAAAATCCAAGTTGCTGCGCCCACGCCCTGATTCGGGGTAACAATGGGCCGTTGTTGACGTCACTATGGATGGGGCTACTGATTTGATCGACGTGGTGAAAAGTGTTGCGGGTCACACCGACATTGTAAAAAGCGCAATTTGGCGCACAGAGGCTGCGACTGAAGCGTTTGCAAATTCTTTTGCCGGCGCTTTACAAGCGCAGCCAGGGCTGCGAAATTGCTTTGTAGAACTGAGCGGCGATCTGGGAGCAGGTAAAACCACGCTGGTCAGGCACGTGCTTCGCGCCCTGGGTGTCGCGGGGCGCATCAAGAGCCCCACCTATGCCGTTGTAGAGCCTTATCGGGTCACTTTGCAGGACGAAGGACAAACTCCTTTGAATATTTGGCATTTTGATTTTTACCGGTTCAGTGACCCCCGCGAATGGGAAGACGCCGGCTTTCGGGATATCTTTGCCAGCCCAGGGCTCAAGATGGCAGAGTGGCCGGATAAAGCGGCCAGCCTTTTGCCACGCGCCGACCTGGTCATTGCCATCGACGTTCTGACTGACGGTAGCCGAAGGGTTACCTTGTCCGCACAATCAACTGCTGGTGCTGCACTGCTTAAGGCAACCCTCAATAAGGAGAACGAAGCTTGAAGCGCCGCACCGCCCTTCAGACTGGATCTGTGGTCCTCCTTCTGGGCCTGCAACACCTGGCCCGTGGAGCCACCATTGTGGCGGTCCGCGTCTGGCCGGCACCGGAATATTCACGCGTCACCATTGAGTCTGACGGAGAGCTCAAGGCCAAGCAATTCTTTGTGACCACGCCACCGCGCCTGGCCGTCGACCTGGAAGGCATCGACCTCAACCCGGCCCTGCGGGAACTGGTTGCCAAAGTACGCCCAGATGACCCCAATATTGCCGGCATCCGGGTGGGGCAAAGCACCCCCGGTGTGGTTCGACTGGTTGTGGACCTCAAACAGCCCATTGCGCCCCAGGTGTTTTCCCTGCCGCCCATTGCCGCCTACAAACACAGGCTGGTCTTCGACCTGTATCCGACCACCGTGGTCGACCCGCTGGAAGCGTTGATCAATGAACGACTCAAAGAATTGAATGCCTCTGAGGGCGCCAGGAAGGCAAGTGAAGAAGCTGTTTCGCCTTCAGGCGGCAGTGATCGAGACCCACTTGGGGAATTGATTGCCCAAAAGACTGCGAAGAACGGGGCCACAGGCACACAGGGTGCGGAAACGGCCCCATCTGCCGTAGCACCCAAAAATCAGGTCGCTACGAATTCAGGAGCTAACAATTCAACAGCCACGGGGACAAGCGGTCAGTTTGATTCAATAACCCAAGGTCCGGGTGCTCAAACAGACCGTTTGGTGATCATTGCGCTGGACCCGGGCCACGGCGGGGAAGACCCTGGCGCCATTGGTCCGGGGGGCACCCGGGAAAAAGACGTAGTGTTGCGACTGGCCCACCGACTGCGGGACCGCATCAACGACGCCACCGTCAAAACCGGAAAATCCCGATTGGCCATGCGCGCTTACCTGACCCGCGACGCAGACTTCTTCGTCCCGCTCAATGTGCGCGTTCAAAAGGCGCGGCGTGTGCAGGCCGACCTGTTTGTCAGCATCCATGCCGACGCCTTTTTCACGCCCCACCCGCAAGGCGCGAGTGTATTTGCGCTCAGCCAGGGCGGCGCCTCCAGCACGGCCGCCCGCTGGATGGCCGACAAGGAAAACAAGGCGGATTTAATTGGCGGACTGAACGTGCATGCCAAAGACGCTCAGGTGCAACGTGCGCTTCTGGACATGAGCACGACCGCCCAAATCAACGACAGCCTGAAACTGGGCAGCGCCATGCTGGGAGAAATTGGCCGGGTCGGTAAGTTGCACAAAGGCAAAGTGGAACAGGCCGGGTTTGCCGTACTGAAGGCTCCGGACATCCCCAGTGTGCTGGTGGAAGCCGCATTCATCAGCAACCCGGAAGAGGAAAGCAAGCTCAACAGCACGGAATACCAGGACCAGTTGGCTGACGCGTTAATGCGGGGCATTGAGCGGTATTTTGCGAAAAATCCGCCGCTGGCCAGAAACCGTTCGGTCTGAGCAGGAAACATTCCGACACATTTTTTAACAAGTGTAATATTTATCGGCAGGTATGACGGATAAGTTTACATTTTTTAAAATGAGGCCAAAATAATCAAGATAAATCTATATAAATCAATGGGTTAAATGATTGGCCCGGTTTGTGCTTCATTGACTTCACTTCATGGAAATTTGAGGCCAATATGAAAGCATTCAAGAACTCACTGATTTCGCTGGCATGCGTTGTCGCCGCGACGGCTGCCAGTGCAGCAACGGTTCAAATCAAATTTGACAACGACATCTTCAGTGGCATGGGCTATGACGCAGTTCACATCAATTTTGCGTTGCAATCGAGTGTTGGAACGAAAACCGAATATGTCGCGGCAGGCCGATTTGAAGGCACTGCAACCAACCTGAACGGAATTGCCCCAAGCATTTTCAGTAATGGTGTCAACGATGTCTACATGTATTGCTACGACGTCTATGAAGACATCAGCGGGGGGCAAAAAGTCACCTACACCGTCAATTTGAACGGTGAAACTGCCAGAACGCTGGACTTCATTGGCGCTGTCAATTCAGTCATGAACGGCAGCAAAGTGTTTGGTGATGTCGGGTATGACAATTTCGCCTGGCTGCACCCAATGAATCAAAACCAGGGCGCTGCCATTCAACTGGGCATCTGGAAAAGCAAATACGACACGTCCAGTTGGGCCATGAACAGCGGCGCTTTTCGTGCATGGGACCTTGATCAAGGTACCTCCGGGTATTTAGCCGCCTACATGAATGCCATCAACACTACAGCGTCCATCGACGGCAAATACGTCATGGTGCTGGAAGCCAGCGGCGCGCAGGACATGATCACTGGAGACCCTCCACCCAACACTGTTCCTGAGCCCGGCTCCCTCGCCCTGATCGGCGCAGCCTTGGTCGCACTGGCCGCAACCCGTCGCCAGCGAGCCATGTAACTGACTCGCCGCGAAATCTCCCGACACTCGTCACTTCAACGCGCCTTGCAGGCAACTGCAAGGCGCGTTGTGCATTGACGCAACAATTTTCATCATCTCAGGGTTTTCCATTACTAAATTCACTTGATTTAGTAACTAGCTTTCAATATAGTTCGGCTGCGCTTCAACGCAAACACGTCAATCACACACTTTCACGTTCAACCTACCCGAGGAGACCTCCATGAAGAAAACCACCCTGGCCTTGACCGCTTTGGCTTTTGCCGCATCCAGCGCCTTTGCCGCAGAACCCGTTATTGGCCTGATCACCAAGACCGAAAGCAACCCCTTCTTCGTGAAGATGAAGGAAGGTGCTGAAGCCGCTGCCAAGAAGGCCGGCGCCAAACTGCTCAGCGCTGCTGGCAAACAAGACGGCGACACCGCTGGCCAAATCAGCGCGATGGAAAACATGGTGGCCGCTGGTGCCAAAACCATTCTGATCACGTCTTCCGGCGACGCCATCGTCCCCACGATCAAGAAAATCAAGGCCCAGGGCGTGCAAGTGATTGCCCTGGACAGCCCGGTTGATGAAGCTGATGCCCTGTTTGCCACCAACAACTACAAGGCCGGTGAGTTGATTGGCACATACGCCAAGGCCGCCCTGAAAGGCAAGAAGCCCGTCATTGCGACGATGGACCTGTTCCCGGGCCACCCCGTCGGTGCACAGCGCCACAACGGTTTCCTGGCTGGTTATGGCCTGAAGACCCTGGATGCCAAAAGCAATGAATTGGCTCAGCCCGCTGAAGTGGTTTGCATGGCTGACAGCTTCGGCGACGCAGCCAAAGGTCAGACCGGCATGGAAAACTGCCTGCAAAAGAACCCCAACATCAACGTGGTGTACGCCATCAATGAACCCGCAGCTGCTGGCGCTTACAAAGCCCTGAAGGCCGCAGGCAAGGAAAAAGATGTTGTGATTTTGGGCGTCGACGGCATGTGCAGCAACGGCGTAGGCAATGTGGAAAGCGGCGTTATCGCTGCCACCAGCATGCAATACCCCTTGAAGATGGCTGCCATGGGCGTGGCCGCTGGCGTGCAATATGCCAAGGACGGCAAACGTCAAAAGGGTTACACCGACACCGGTGTGGATCTGGTCGCTTCCAAGCCCATGGCTGGCGTCAAGAGCATCGACACCAAGACCGCTCGCGGTCAGTGCTGGGGCGATTAATTATTCCGGGACTCAGGTCACATTCAAAACGTGACCTGGTCAATGTCCCGGGGCATAGCCCGAAACATCACCCGAGACGTGGCCCGAATATGGGCTCGACAAAGGCACTGATCTCATCGCAGAAATGAGACAGGCCATATCCTCGAAGACCGAATAACATGGCCTCTTCGAACCCCTCCCGGTGTATGCACACTCGCCAAAACCGGACTGGCGCAGGACATTCATTCAGGCACATCTTATGAACTCGCTCAAAGCCAAACTCCCTCCCATGGGAACATTAGGTCCAGCCATTGCTCTCGTGCTGGCCTGCGCATTCTTTTCCTTTCAGCATGAAAACTTCCTGACACTCAAGAATTTTTCGCTTATCTTGCAACAGGTCATGGTGGTGGGCACCATCGCCATCGGCCAGACCCTGATCATCCTGACCGCAGGCATTGACTTGTCATGCGGCATGGTCATGGCTCTTGGCTCTATCGTCATGACCAAATTCGCGGCGGACTACGGCCTGAGTGCCCCGGTCGCCATTCTGTGCGGCATCGCGGCAACGACCTTGTTTGGTCTTCTCAACGGCTTGCTGGTCACCCGTGTGAAGTTGCCACCGTTCATTGTCACGCTGGGTACGCTCAACATTGCGTTTGCCTGCACACAACTGTACTCACACGCCCAGACCATCACCAAAATTCCTGATGGCATGAACCTGCTGGGCGAGACCTTTGCTTTGGGCGGCGCCCTGGTTCCGTATGGTGTTGTTCTGATGCTGGCACTTTATGTGGCCATGTGGATCTGGTTGCGCGACACAGCGCAAGGTCGCCACGTGTATGCAGTGGGTAACAGCCCGGAGGCCACCCGTCTCTCCGGTATTTCAACCGACAAAGTCCTGCTGGGTGTCTATGTGCTGGCGGGTGTTTTTTACGGCATTGCCTCCACCTTGACCGTGGCCCGAACCGGTGCCGGTGACCCCAATGGTGGCCAGACCGAGAACCTGGATGCCATCACGGCCGTGGTGCTGGGCGGCACCAGCCTGTTTGGCGGTCGCGGCATCATCCTGGGCACCCTGGTGGGCGCACTCATCGTGGGTGTCTTCCGCAACGGCTTGACCCTGATGGGGGTGTCGTCGGTTTATCAAATTCTGGTGACCGGTATTCTGGTGATTCTGGCGGTCGCAACGGACCAAATGTCCCGCAAAGGAGCACGTTAATGAGTGCACAACATCAAATCGTGATGCAGGCCAAGGGCCTGGTAAAACGCTACGGTCAGGTCACGGCGCTGGACGGTGCCGACTTCGAATTGCGGGCGGGTGAAATTCTCGCGGTCATAGGTGACAACGGTGCCGGAAAATCGTCGCTGATCAAGTGCCTCTCCGGGGCCACCATTCCTGACGAAGGCGAAATTCGCCTCGATGGCAAGGTCATACACTTCAAGAGCCCGATTGACGCACGGCTCTCCGGCATTGAAACCGTGTACCAGGATCTGGCCGTGGCCCCTGCCATGACGATTGCAGAAAACCTGTTCCTCGGCCGTGAAACCCGCCGGTCCGGATTTCTGGGCAAATTGGGCTTCATCGACAAGAAAAAGATGCTGGAAGAAAGCATTGCCCGCATGAACGACCTGAAGGTCGGCATCCGTTCCATGACTCAGGCCGTGGAAACACTCTCTGGTGGCCAGCGTCAATGCGTGGCCGTGGGGCGTGCCGCAGCGTTTGCACAGCACGTGGTCATCATGGATGAGCCCACAGCCGCTTTGGGTGTGAAAGAAGGCAACATGGTACTGGAGCTTATTCGACGGGTTCGCGACAAAGGCTTGCCCGTGGTGCTTATCTCGCACAATATGCCGCATGTGTTCGAAGTCGCTGACCGCATCCACATCGCCCGCCTGGGCAAACGTGCTGCGGTGGTCAATCCCAAGTTCATCAGCATGAGCGATACCGTCGCCATCATGACCGGCGCAAAATCCGTGGATGAACTGCCGGACGAAGCGCGCGCCTGATCCGGCTAAGAAGTACGACTAACATCAAGGGAACTGACAAGTGCTAAAGGGAATTGACCCGCTGATCACGCCAGAGCTCATCAAGCTGCTGATGGAAATGGGCCACGACGACGCCATTGTGGTGGCGGACGCCAATTTCACTGCCATGAGCCTGGGCGCCGGTAAAACGGTGATTCGCCTGCCCGGAGCCTCCATGGCGCAGGCTGTGCGCGCCATTGATTCGGTCATGCCCTTGGCGTCTGACGTGCCACATCCTGTGGCCTTCATGCAGGTGTCAGACACCTCGGCCCCCTATTTGTCGGGCTTGCAGCGCGAAGTTTTGGGCTTGCTCAAGGCCAGCCTGCTGCCACATCAAACCGCCGAATCGGTAGAGCGCTACGCCTTCTACGAAAGAACCCGGCTGGCCTGCGCCATTGTTGTCACCGGTGAATTGCAGCCTTTTGGCAACTTTATTTTGCGCAAAGGCGCAATCGGTGAAAATCTGCGTCCATGACGCCACTCATTCTCGACAAACCCGCCAGTTCTGCCCCGTCAGACCTGCCTACCGAGACCACTGGCACCCGTCCGCCCCCATTGCTGCGCCCCCGCGGCTCCAACCACGTGGGGATGCGACAGTTCAACGAGCGCGTGGTGCTGCAGGCCATTCGCCAGAATGGCAGCCTTCCCAAGGCTGACCTGGCACGCCTGACCGGGCTGACGGCCCAAACCATTGGCCTGATCACCACCCGACTTGAAGAAGACGGCTTGCTGATTCGCCATGAGCCCGTGCGGGGTCGCATCGGGCAGCCTTCGGTACCCCTTGCACTGAACCCGAATGGCGCGTTTTCCATTGGCATCAAAATTGGCCGGCGCAACACCGATTGGCTGTTGGTGGACTTCACCGGGCACGTTCGTTTGCGCAAGACACTGCCCTACCCGTTTCCTGAAGTCACCAGCCTGCTGCCGGCGCTGAGTGAGAACATGAATGCGTTGCAGGCTGAACTGGGGCCCTTGAGCTCACGTTTGGTAGGCGTGGGTGTGGCAGCGCCTTTCCAGTTGGGCGGCTGGCACAAAATGTTGGGCCTGTCCGACGCACAATCCAACCGTTGGAACGAAATCGATTTGAGCGCCCAGGTGCAAGCCATGACAGACCTGCCTGTCAGTTTTGCCAAAGATGCGTCTGCCGCCTGCGTGGCCGAACTGGTGGCCGGGCGGGGCCGCGACCTCAAAAGCTTTTTGTACCTGTTTGTCGACACCTTCGTGGGGGGTGGTCTGGTCATCAACTCCCATTTGCACAGCGGTATCCATGGCAATGCGGGGGCGGTGGCCTCACTGCCATTGCACACAGCCGATGCCAACGCCAACGTGGCCAGTGCCACGCCTCCTGCGCAACTCATTGACCAGGCCTCCCTGTGGGACCTGGAACAGCGTTACAAGGCAAGGGGCTTGGACCCGATGGCTGCCTATGACGATCGCGCAGTCACGGCGCCTTTTGCAGATGAAACCAATGCATGGGTGAGACACGCAGCCAACGCACTGGCGCATTGTGTGATGAGTGGAACGGCTTTTCTGGACCTGGATGCGGTGGTGATTGACGGTTCACTTTGCCGGGCCCTGTTGCACCAACTCATTGAGCAAACCAAGGCCGACCTGTCTCGCTACAACGCCGAAGGACTGTGGCCAGCGACCGTATTGGCAGGCAGTATTGGATCAGACGCCCGAGCACTGGGCGGTGCGTTGTTGCCATTGCATGCCAACTTTGCGCCGGACCGGGATTTGTTCTTGAAGGCGGCAGCCTAGGAGCCGGGTCGGCAAGACGACCTGCTTCCATTGCCCCGCCTGCCCGCCGACTGCGCGGGCTCCTTCATGACCTGCGCAGATCGCTCTGGCGCCCCAATACCTAGACCTTGCGCCGCGCCTTCCAGGCACCCCACAGCACAAACAAGCCAGGGATCAAAATCATCGCCCAGATGATCTTGTCCAAATGGGCCTTCACAAACGGGATATTGCCGAAGAAATAACCGATGGTGATGACACCACCCACCCACAGCGCGCCCCCCACCACGTCAAACAGCGTGAACTTGGCGCGCGTCATTTGGGCCACACCGGCCACAAAGGGCGCAAAGGTTCGCAAAAACGGCATGAAGCGCGCGGCAACAATCGTGATGCCTCCGTATTTTTCGTAAAAAGCGTGCGCCTGATTGAATGCGTTTTTATTGAAGAACTTGGAGTCTTCCCACTGAAACACACGTGGCCCGAAATAATGGCCAATGGTGTAGTTCGACTGGTTGCCCAGCACCGCCGCCACAAACAGTAAACCCACCGACATCGGGTAGCTCATCAGGCCCACGCCACACATAGCCCCCACCACAAAGAGCAGTGAATCACCCGGCAAAAACGGCATCACCACCACGCCAGTTTCGACAAAAATGACCAGAAAAAGCAGGGCATAGACCCACAGTCCATAGGTGGTGACAAATGACTCCAGGTGTTTGTCAACATGCAGGATGAAGTCCAATAAAAAGCTGAATAGTTCCATGGCGCTGGATTATCCCTGCAACCTAAAATGCAACCGTGAATGCCCTCCCTGCCGTGAGCCCTCTACCCACTTCCCTCAGCGTTCCCCGCCGACCCATCCGCGAATTGCCCGATGAGCTGATCAGCCAGATCGCCGCCGGCGAGGTGGTGGAGCGCCCCGCTTCGGTGGTTCGCGAACTGGTGGACAACGCGCTGGACGCCGGCGCAAGCCAGGTCACCGTGCGGCTGCTGTCGGGGGGCGTGCGGCTGATTTCCGTCGAAGACGACGGCATGGGCATCCTGCCCGACGAATTGCCGATTGCCTTCAAGCGTCATGCCACCAGCAAGATCACCAGCCTGCTGGATCTGGAGTCTGTGGGCACCATGGGTTTCAGGGGCGAGGCCCTAGCCGCTATTAACTCCATAGCTGACTGTTCAATATCCACAAGGACTAGCGGCCAATCCAATGCCTATTCCTTGGACGGCCGCACGGGAGAATTGACGCCGGTAGCACGCAGCCTTGGCACCACGGTGGAGGTCAAAGAGCTGTTTTACAGCACTCCGGCGAGGCGCAAGTTTTTGAAGACCGACGCCACCGAATTGTCCCACTGCGTCGAGGCCGTACGCCGCCATGCCCTGGCCCGCCCGGATGTAGGCTTTGCCATCTGGCATGAGGGCAAACTGGTGGAACAGTGGCGGCAATGCAATGCCGTGGATGCCACCGCCCTCGACCAGCGTCTGGCCGACGTGCTGGGCAGCGACTTCGTCGAGCGTTCCGTGCGGGTGGACTACCGCTCTTCCAGCAACAGCCATCTGGAGAGTGCACCCACGGTTCGCGTGTGGGGACGCGCCGGTATTCCAGATGCCGCGCGCGCCCGGGGCGATCAGCAGTTTTGCTACGTGAATGGCCGCTTTGTCCGCGACAAGGTACTCACCCACGGGGCGCGCAGCGCCTACGAAGACGTGCTGCATGGCCACCGCCAGCCGGTCTACGCCTTGTACGTGGAAATCGAACTCAACCGGGTGGATGTGAATGTCCACCCCACCAAAATTGAGGTGCGTTTTCGCGACAGCCGCGAGGTGCACCAGGCCGTGCGGCACGCGGTGGAAAATGCCCTGGCCACCCCGCGTTCAGCTGTCAATTCCGCACATATTTCCTCAGCGCCAGAAAACTTCCCAGATACTGCTGTTCAAGCATCAGACAGGCCGCAAGTCCCCGCCAGATGGCCACAGTCTGCTATTTATTTTGAAGCACCCACTGGCCATCGGGTGGAGGATGTTGGGGCACTTTGGCAGAAACCTCCCAGCCCTGTCATTCCCCCCGCTACAGCCACGTCGACAAGCACTGAACGAACGGATGTGTCTACTTCACTGCCCCACGGTGATTGGCCCCTGGGCCGCGCCCTGGCCCAGTTGCAGGGCATCTATATCCTGGCTGAAAACGCACAAGGTTTGATCGTGGTGGACATGCATGCCGCCCACGAACGCATCGTCTACGAACGCCTGAAAGCCCAGCTGGACGCTCTCACCCAACAAGGGTCTGACGCGGGCTCGGCCCAGGGACTGGCCAGCCAGCCGCTGCTGATTCCCGCCACCTTTGCAGCCACGCCACTGGAAGTCGCCACCGCAGAAGCCAACGCGGAGGCGCTCACAACGCTTGGGCTGGAGATTTCACCCTTCTCACCCAAAACCCTGGCTGTGCGCGCGGTGCCGGTGACACTAGCTCAGGGCGATGCCACCGAGCTTGCCCGCAGTGTGTTGGCCGAACTGGCCCAGCACGATGCCAGCACCGTCATCCAGCGCGCACAGAACGAGCTGCTTTCCACCATGGCTTGCCACGGCGCCGTTCGCGCCAATCGCAAACTCACCCTCGAAGAAATGAACGGTCTGCTGCGTCAGATGGAAGCCACGGACCGCTCCGACCAGTGCAACCATGGTCGCCCCACCTGGCGGCAAATCACCGTCAAAGAGCTTGATTCGCTGTTCATGCGCGGGCGCTAAACCGCGCGCCCACTCTGCCGAGCCGCCAGCCACACGGCAGCCCCCAGCAGAGACATTCCCAGACACAAAGCCAGAATCACCGGGCTGACCTGGGTTCGGGCCGCAAATGCACCCACCACCAAGCCCGCCAAGGGTTGCGTCAGGTTGTTCA
Organism: uncultured beta proteobacterium; assembly: GCA_963750805.1. Lineage (GTDB taxonomy): Bacteria > Pseudomonadota > Gammaproteobacteria > Burkholderiales > Burkholderiaceae_C > JANYCG01. Next base: position 27,083 of record CAVVSV010000047.1, on the reverse strand, counting down.
ACAACACAATCACGCCGGTGGTTTTGCCCAGGTCGCCGGGCGGGATGATCTTCTGACGCCGGCTGCGGATGAAGACGCTGAACATCTTGTCAAACCCCGTGACCAACAAAAAGCCCAGTGCATAGACCCACATTTGATGGCTGAAGGCGGTGATAAAGCCACCCAACAAAATGCTGATGAATGACAGGGGGCCCATGGCATTCAGGGGCAACGCCGTGCGGGCAATCAGCATCAAAACCACCACGGTGGCGACTGCCCCCGCCGTTTGCAAGACTGCATAACTCTGGCCCGATTGTTGGAGCACCCCCGTCACCATCGCGGCCGACGTGGCCAGTGTTACCCCAATGACCAGGTTCACCCCTGCCGCCAGAACGATCAGGGGTTTGAGGCCCGGCAGCCGCCACACTTGCATCAGGGCCGTTGTGATGGATGCGGCAATGGGCAACACCCACCCGGTGTGACCGGCATCTTGAGGATCGGCAAACTGCACAGTGCTGACTCTTCGCCATACGGCCAGGGCCGCATCGGCCATCACAAACAGAACCCCTGTCAAAGTGACCACCCAGGGCCAGTCAACATACTGCAACGCCAGTGCGGCAACCAGTGGCCCCAGCACCATGCCGAGTTGATCCGCCATCTGGGTGTGGGCCAAAACAGTCTCAAATCGAACGGTTTTGAACATTTGTGGCAGCATCACCTCGCGCGCCATCAGGCCCTGCACGGTCAGCACGCCGCACACGGCGGACAAAGCCACGAGCCAGCCCCAGCCACCCACCACTGCATAGGCCAGAACGCCACCAATGCAGACACCAGCCCGCCACAACTGGCTGATGCGCAGCAGTTTGAGCGGTGCGATGCGGTCACACAAGGCACCGCAGACCGCACACGCCAGAAAGCGGGGCAATGTCTCGGCAAAAAAAGCGACGCCCGACCAGGCTGCGCTTTGCGTGATTTGAAATACCACCAGCGGCACCAGAAACAGCAGAATCTGATCGGCCAGACGCGAGAGAAACAGGGAGGTGTAAAACGCGGCATCGCCGCCCTTGCCACCACTCACCGGGTCAGACATCAGGCCGCGTACCCGTACACCGCAAAAAAGTGGCACACCGTGCCGGCCAGCACGAACAGGTGCCACACGAAATGCCCGTAGCGCCAGCGCGAATCGGTGGCGTAAAACACCACGCCGCCCGTGTAGGCCAAGCCACCGGCCACCAGCCACCACAAACCCGCGTCCGGCACGCTGGCAATCAGGGGTTTCATGGCAATCACCACCAACCAGCCCATGGCCAGATACAGGCCCGTGGAAACGTGGGGGTGCAGTTTGCTTCGTGTTCGGGGCATGCTTTTCAGCAACAAGCCTGCCAGCGCCATGGTCCAGATCAGGCCAAACAGCGTCCATCCCCACGGACCGCGCAAAACCCCCAGAGTGAACGGCGTGTAGGTACCAGCGATCAACAAATAGATCGCACCATGGTCCAGCACCTTGAACACTTGCTTGGCGCGGTTGCGCGGCAGTGCGTGGTACATCATGGATGCGCCGTACAACAACACCATGGTGATGGCAAATACGATGGCCGCCACCACCGACGTCGCATCTTCATGGCGCACCGCCGACAACACCAAAAATGGGGCACCCACCAAGGCCATCAACAGGCCCAAGCCATGGCTGACGCTGTTGGCAATTTCCTCGCCCAATGTTTGGGGACGGTCTGCCGGCATGGGAATCCGTGCGGTATCGGGTTTCAAAACATGTTCCATAAAGCGGATCTTAGACCCTTGGGGCCGGGTAAACGCGTAGTCAGTGGGATACTCAGCACGACCTTTGCGCAAAGACACACCATGGCCAGTTATTTCAAAATCAAACCGCATTCAACGCGGCTCGCTGTTGCCTTGTTGCTCAAGCTTGCCACCACCAGCGCCATGGCACTGGCGGCTGGCGGTTTTTCCGTCAGCCTTGATGAGGAGCAACAGGTCCAAATCGGCATGAGCCCGGCAGAAGTCCAACAAGTGATTGGTCAGCCCTCACGAAAGGTCAAATACCGCAATGAGCCCGGCCCGACCTGGACCTACAGCGTCAACGGAATCGGGGACTCACTCAACCCATCCCTTTTCGAGGTCAACTTCGATGCCAATGGCAGGGTTGTCTCGTTCGCTGAGCGGGTGATTGACAACACCATCATTGATCACGGCTCCAAAGACTGAGTTTCAATCCAAACCCCATCAATGCTTTCAACGCCCGTCACGCCAGTCAAATCGGCCGCGTCCCACGCACCGTCAGTCCCCAGCGCAACCACCATGACCAGCGGCACCATCGTGCTGATCCTGTCCCTGCTGTTGGGCCTGCAACCCATCACCACAGACCTGTACTTGCCGGCTCTGCCAGCCATCACCGAAGGTTTTGGCGCACCCGTTTCGCAGGCGCAACTCACGTTGACGGCCCTGTTGCTTTCGTTCGGTATTTCCCAGTTGCTGTGGGGGCCACTGTCTGACCGTTTTGGGCGCAGGCCGGTACTTCTAGTAGGGCTCGTCGCCTACGCAGTGGCAGCCGTGTTCAGTGCCATGGCCCCCAGCATGGAGGTTTTGATCCTGAGTCGCGTGGCGCAGGGCATCGCCATGGGCGCAGGCGTGGTCTGCGCACGCGCCATCGTGCGTGACCTGTTCAACCCCCTGGAAGGTGCCCGCGCCATGTCCAGGGGCCTGACGGGTTTGGGCATCATTGCCTGCACCTGCGCGCCGATGGGCGGCCTGCTCTCAGACTTGTTCAACTGGCGGATTGCCCTGCTGGCGCCCGCCAGCTTCAGCCTGGTGGCGCTGGTCATCATCGCCATCACCTTCAGGGAAACGCTGGCCCAGCGCAACCCGCACGCACTGCAACCCTCTGCCATGCTCAGTACCTGGTGGACCATTGTGCGCAACCCCACCTTCGTCGCGTTTTCAGCGCTGGCCACCACCTCGTACGGCGGCTTGTTCACCTTTCTGGCGGCCTCTTCGTTTGTGTTCATCAAGGTGCTGCACCTGAGCAAGACCCAATATGGCCTGGTGATGCTTTCCATCTCGTTCGTTTACATCCTGGGTACGCTGATGTGCCGCCGCCTCTTGTTGCGGTTTGGCGTGCGAAAAACGGTGGGCATTGCGGGTTGGCTGACCCTGGTCGGCGGCACCTCCATGGGTCTGTTGGCCATGGCGGGTGTCCACACCATGTGGGCCATCACACTGCCGGCGTGGCTGTTCATGCTGGGCCATGGTGTGCACCAGCCCTGCGGTCAAAGCGGTGCTGTGGCACCCTTCCCCCAAGCGGCCGGTGCCGCTTCGGCATTGAATGGATTTTTGATGATGGTGGCTGCGTTTGCCATGGGCGGCTGGCTGGGCACCCACATTGATGGCACGGTGTACCCGCTCACTTATGGCATGTGGTTCTGGAGCGTGCTGATTTCCCTCACCGCCTGGACTCTGGTGCAAAAACATGGCGAGCCCGCCAGGCACTAGCGTGCAAGCCATGGGAGCCTCACCGGCCCTGCCCCGCCACATTGCGCTGGCAGGCCCCACCGCCTCCGGCAAAACGGCCGCCGCCCTGGCCATCGCGCGCGAGCATGAAGTGGAGATCATCAGTGTCGATTCAGCCCTGGTCTACCGGGGCATGGACATCGGCACGGCCAAGCCCACCGCTGCAGAGCTGGCCCAGGTGCCGCACCACCTCATCAACATCCGTGACCCACTGGACGCATACAGCGCCGCCGATTTTGCGCGCGATGCCAGAGCACTGATGCATGACATTCAAGGGCGCGGCAAGCTGCCCCTGCTGGTAGGCGGCACCATGCTGTACTTCAAGGCGCTGTTCGACGGCCTGGACGACATGCCCAAAGCGGATGCCACCATTCGCGCGGCGCTGGATCAAGAAGCCAGCACCATCGGCTGGCCCGCCCTGCACGCCCTGCTGGCTGAGGTGGACCCCATCACCGCCGCACGCCTGAAACCCGCTGACTCGCAACGCATCTCGCGCGCGCTGGAGGTTTTCAGGGTCTCCGGCCTGCCGATGTCTTCTTTCCACACTACTAAATCCGTAGCAAACTATTCATATACGACGGGGACTTCACCCCTTATTTCTTTGGAACCGGCCGACAGGGCCTGGTTGCACGCCCGTATCGCACTGCGGCTGGACGCCATGTGGGCCGCAGGTTTTATCGACGAGGTCAAAACCCTGCGCGCACGTGGCGACCTGAACCCGGATTTGCCCTGCATGCGCTGCGTGGGCTATCGCCAAACGTGGGAAGCGCTGGATGGCGTGATTCCCATGGACGAGCTGAAAGATCGTGCCCTGTTTGCCACGCGCCAGTTGGCCAAGCGACAAGTCACCTGGCTGCGCTCCATGCCGCAACGCCAGGTGGTGGCTTGCGATGCACTCGACGCCACAGCGCAGGTGCTGGCCATCGTCAACGCCGCCGTGCTGACCTGGAAGGCCGGCGCCGCATGAGCCTGGTGATTCAAAACCTGAGCAAGCGCTACGGCGATGCGACCGTGTTTGCCAACGTCAGCCTGACCGTGGCAGCGGGCGAGTTCGTCGCCATCGTGGGTGAATCCGGCGTGGGCAAATCGACATTGCTGAACTGCATGGCTGGGCTGGACACCTGGGACAGCGGCACGGTCATGCTGGATGGCGTTGACCTGGGCACCTTGAGTGACGATCAGAAAGCCCTGCTGCGTCGCGAAAAAGTCGGCTTTGTGTTCCAGGCCTTTCACGTGTTGCCGCACCTGGATGTGGCGCAAAACGTGGGCTTGCCGCTGTTGCTGCTGCAGGGCAAAGACAGCCCCACAGATCGCGATGCCCGCATCCAGGCCATGCTCACCGCTGTCGGGCTGGAAGGGCTGGGTGCGCGCCTGCCTCAGCAGCTCAGCGGCGGGCAGTTGCAACGGGTCTCCATCGCCCGCGCGCTCATCCATCACCCCACCCTGCTGCTGGCCGACGAGCCCACCGGCAACCTGGACCCGACCACCGCCGAGCGCGTGATGGACGCCCTCATCGCCCAGACCCGCACCCACGGCGCATCGCTGGTGCTGGTGACGCATTCAGAAGCCGCCGCTGCACGGGCGGACCGGGTGCTGAAACTGCGGATGGATGGGATTGGGACTTGAACAGAGTGCAACTTCAGCAATAAATGTGCCTGAAGTCCCCGACATTATTCAATAGTTTGCTACTCTAAACGTAGCAAATCGAATCAACCACAGTATTAAAAAGCGGCGACCTCTGCCCCTTGGCCGGAGTTCACTAGATTGCGACTCGCATGCGCTCAAACTCAATCCGGATAAAGTGCGATCGCGCTTCGCCGGCTTGCTGCCAGCAACTGGGCTGAGGCCACTCCGGATGGTTGGGGCTGTCAGGAAAGTACTCGGGCTCCAGGGCCAGCCCCGCATGGCACGCCATGGGACGGCCATTGCGCCCGGGCAGCCCCGTCAAATAGTTGCCGGTGTAGCACTGCAGCCCGGGATAGCTGGTGAACATGTGCATCGCCAGTCGGCCATCTGAGCTGCCCAGGCGGGCAGCGGGTGCGACTCCTGCCCGGCAGGCTTCCTCCAACACAAAGCCATGGTCCACACCGCCACCGCCCAAACTGAGTTGGGCATGTGATTGGGCCAGGGCTGCGCGCAACCGTTGTGGCTGGTTGAAATCAAATGGCGTGCCCTGAACGGGGGCGAGTTCGCCGGTGGGAATCAGGCGCGCGTCCACGGGCAGGTAGCGCTGCGCCGCCATTTGAAGGGTGTGGTCCAGCACATCGCCTGCGTCACCCAACTCATTGCAGCCGTTCAGATTGAAATAGGCATGGCTGGACAGGTTGACCGGGCACGGGGCATCAACGGTGGTGTCAAAGCGAATGGTGATGGCACCGTCAGCGCCGACCTCATAGGTCACGCGGGCTTGCAGATTTCCCGGAAAGCCCTGATCGCCCGCTGGGGAGTTCAGCGCCAAAACCAGCTTGCGGGCGCTGTGCGACTGCACTTGCCAATCGCGCTTGTCAAAGCCGTCTGGCCCGCCATGTAGCTGGTTGACACCTTCGTTGGGCACCAGGTCATGGCAACCCCCTTGAAGGCCCGGAAAACGGCCTCCTGCAATACGGTTGGCGTAGCGGCCCACGATGGCACCCAGAAATCCCGGTTGCGTGCCGTACATGGCGGGGGTCTGGTGCCCCAGCAAAATCTCGCGCCGTCTGGTTTTGTCCTCACCGCGCATCTCCAGTTCGCACGACAGCCAGCTCGCGCCGCGGTTGGTGACACTGATGTAGGTGCCACCGCCTGCCAGATCGAACACTAGGGGCGATGGATGTGATGGCGATGACATGCTCATGGCTACCTATTGGGGCGAGGCTACCAGCGGGGTGTAGTTGAAGTAGTCAAAATCAGCGGGCTTTGCACCGCCCGATTGGTCAAACGCCACCATGCCCACAAAAGCGCCCGTGAAGGAGCCATGAACACCTCGCCCGGCTTCATCTGAAATCAGGCTGGCGTCCAGCACGGGCCCGACGCTGATCCAGTCGTTGGCAACGCGGTACTGCCATCGCAATTGGGCATGGTCCACCTGGCAGGCCAGGCCGATGGGCCCACTGGCGGGCAGTTGAATCATTGCCGGCAAAGGGAAGGTCGGCTTGGCATCAGGGTAGTTGGCTTCACAGCTGATGAGGGTCAGGCATCGGCCCAATACTTCGTGCCAGGTCACGGCCACGGCGTGGTACTTGAACTGGTTGTAGTACAGGGTGAGCCCTGCCACCTGCTGGTGGGTTTCAGGGTCAAACATCACTTGTGTTTCGGCCCGGAACACAAAGTGCTCCTGTCGACGCGCCACCAGGGACTGCTCAAACCAGCTGCCAATGGACTCACGTGCGTGCAGGCGCAAGGCCTTGCCGGTCAGGCTGAACAAACGATCCGGATAAGGCGTGCGCAACCACTGGAACTCGATGGGCAGGCTGGACCCCGTGAAGGTGCTGTGGCTGGGTTTGACGGGCTCCGCGCGGGACGATGGGTTGGGGGCGGCCACCTCAACGGCGGGGACCAGTGGGCCGCCTTCCGTGCTCTCCAGATAAAGCCAGTCGTCGTCCCGCCAGACGCATTTTTGAATGGCCGTCTCACGCCCCAAGGGGGACAGGCGTGTGCCCGCCAGAGGCCGGGAGCATAAATGCGTGTGGTAGACCTGCCCGTCAGGCGTCTCGATGTACTGGCCATGACCCGAGCGCTGCAATGTGGCTTGCGGAGCATCTTTGCTGGTCAACAGGTGCACGAGGGGGTGCATCTCATAGGGGCCCCAGATGCTGCGCGACCGCGCCATGGTCACGGCATGGTTGTAGCCTGTGCCGCCTTCAGCCAGGGTCATGTAGTACCAGCCATTGCGCTGGAACACGTGCGGGCCTTCCACCAGCCCGAGGTAGCTGCCCCGAAACACGTTGTGCGGCTTGCCTGCCAACTTCCCAGTCGCGGCATCCCACTCCTGCATCACGATGCCCAGAAAGCTGGGCGTTGACTGATGGCCGCCCGGCGCTTCGAGGCGGTGGTTGAAGTACATGTTCATGAAGTACTTGCGCCCGTCCGTGTCGTGAAACAAGGAAGGATCAAACCCCGACGAGTTGACATGAACCGGGTCGCTCCACGGACCTTCAATGGTGGGGGCGGTGACGATGTAGTTGTGGGTGTCCTTGAAGCCACTGTAGCGTTTGACGTCGGTGTACACCAGCCAAAACAGGCCGTCCGCAAAGGACAGGCACGGTGCCCAGATGCCGCAGGAATCCGGGTTGCCGCGCATGTCCAGCTGAGAGGCCCGGTCCAGCGGGCGCTTGACCAGCGTCCAGTTCACCAGGTCGCGTGAATGATGGATTTGCACGCCGGGGTACCACTCAAAGGTGGACGTGGCGATGTAATAGTCTTCGCCCACACGGCAAATGGACGGGTCGGGGTTGAAGCCGGGAAGGATGGGGTTGACGATCATGAGCGACATCGATATCCGGTTAGACGTAATCGGGCCTGACCCATGAAGCGCCTGCAGCAGACGACTTCAAGGCCGCTTCGATGAACGCCATGCCTTTGACACCATCGTCCAGGCCGGGAAAGGTCACCTCGGCGGGGATGGGCAGACCGGCATTGACCGCGTGAATGGCCAATGCGGCCTCGGTGTAGATATTGGCAAATCCTTCCAGGTAGCCTTCCGGGTGACCGGAGGGAATGCGTGTCACGCGGGCCGCCAACGCACCCGCGGCAGGGGAACCCCGGGTAATCAGGCGGCGGGATTCCCCCAGCGGTGAATGGATCAGTGTGTTGGGCTCAGCCTGAATCCATTCAATCGCGCCTTTGGTGCCATACACGCGCAAGCGTAAGCCATTTTCATGACCCGGTGCAACCTGGCTGGCCCACAGCATGCCTTTGGCACCGCCCTGGTAACGCAGCATCATGCTGACGTTGTCGTCCAGCCGCCGGCCCGGCACAAAGGTGGTCAATTCTGCGCAGAGCTGGTCCAGCTTCAGACCCGTCACAAAATCGGCCAGGTTGTAGGCGTGGGTGCCGATGTCTCCCAGGCAACCGCCACCGCCGGAGCGGGCCGGGTCAGTACGCCACTCGGCCTGCTTTTGCCCGGACTGCTCAATGGGCTCAGTCAACCACTCCTGCGGGTACTCGACCTGAACCAATCGAATATCGCCCAACTCGCCTGACGCCACCATGTGTCGGGCATGTCGCACCAGCGGATAGCCCGTGTAGTTGTGGGTCACACAGAACACCCGGTCTGTGGACACTGCGGCTGCCCTTAAAGCCACAGCCTGGGCCAATGTGGTGGTCAAGGGTTTGTCGCAAATGACGTGGAAACCTGCCTTCACGAACACCTCGGCCACGGGCGCATGCATGTGGTTGGGCGTGACGATGGCCACCACGTCAATCGGGTCAGAACGTTGGCGCTCCAGACGAGCCATGTCCTCGTATCTGGCGTACACCCGTTGTGGGTCCAGGCCCAGAACGGCTCCCGAGCGAGCGCTGCGTTCCGCCTCGGAACTCAGCGCACCGGCCACCATCTCGTAGTGGTCATCCAGCCGCGCGGCGATGCGGTGCACGGCACCGATGAAGGCCCCTTCCCCGCCACCCACCATGCCCAGCCGCAAACGGCGTGGCTTGCCAACCAATGTTTCTTTTCCAGCTTCAATCGTCATGTTTTCTACCTCAACCGATCAACGCGTTGCCCACAGCATGCCGCGCTCGAGAATTGTTTTCATCTGCGGCACCTGGAACTCGGAGGACACATGGCCCAACGCGCTGTAAAACACACGCCCCTGGCCATGGCGGCGTTTCCAGACAACAGGCATCACCACGCCTTTGATCCAGTCGGCATGCTCGCTCGTGAACGTGGTGGTGGCCAGAACTTCATTGGAGGGGTCAACGTGCATGTAGTACTGCTCAGACCGATAGTCAAAGTCGGTCATGCCTGCCATGATCGCATCTTCCGGTTTGCAAATGTTGACGCGAAAGTCAATGATGTTGCCAGGGTGCGCCACCCACTGCCCACCCGTCATGAACTGGTACTCAACCGAGTCGCGAAACGCATCGCACATGCCACCATGAAAGCCTGCCAGGCCCACACCGGCACGCACGGCAGCGGTCAAATTGGCGCACTCGGTCTTCTCGATTTTTGACATGGTGAAAATCGGCACGATCAGATCGAGTTGGTTCAATGCCGGGTCGGCGAATGCCGCCGTTTGGGTTTCAATGCGCACATTGAAGCCATTGTTCAAAAGCATGTCACGCACGATATGGGCGCATTGTTCGGGTTCGTGGCCGTGCCACCCACCCCAGACGATCAGTGCATTTTTCAAGGTAGTTCCTGACGGTTGTGTGAAAGAAAAGTAAGGTAGAAAGTTCGTGCTCAATCCAGTTGGCCGGGTTCCAAACTGGCAGGCAAAGGTGCCGGTCGCGACGGGCGCGAAGTGATCGTCACATGGCGACCTGAATCGGAGGAAGTCTGAAACGCCTCCATGACTTCGAGGGTATGAAACGCCAACTCGCCTGACGTACGGTGGGGTCTTCCAGCGCGAATGGCGTGGGCCATGTCGGCCACGCCAATGCTGCGGAAATTGCCGTCCCAGTACCCATGGGTGATGGGTTGCTCAACCCAATCCTGCCCGGGCTGTGCCATGGCAATAGGCCCCCCAAACCGGTTCGGGTCAGGCACCTGAAGGCTGGCCAGTGTGCCGTGCAATTCAATGGGTTTGCTGCCGTGCTTTGGAACATCAAAACTGGTGGCAATCGACACCACCGCCCCATTGACGAACTCCAGCGTGCCCGCCACATGGGTCGCCACGCTCACGTCCATCATCTGCCCTTTGAGCGGTTCGCTGGTGATGGGGCGCTGCGCCCGCAAGCGGGACGTCATGCCCGTCACTCGCGCCACGGGTCCAATCAGGTTCACCAGTGCCGTGATGTAGTACGGCCCCATGTCCAGCATGGGACCACCGCCGGGCTGGTAGTAAAACGCCGGGTTGGGATGCCAGCGCTCATGACCCGGGCACATGAAAAATGCAGTCCCTGCCACCACCGGGCCCAGCACGCCATCATCAATCAAGGCCCGGCAGCTTTGATGGCCACCTCCCAAAAAAGTGTCGGGTGCACAGCCCACGCGCAAGTGCTTGCGCTCCCCCATTTCGATCAACCGGCTGGCCTCGGCCACGGAAAGGCCCAGGGGCTTTTCGCTGTGCACGTGCTTGCCGGCTGACAGGGCCTGCAAGCCCACTTCGACGTGGGCCGCGGGTATGGTGAGGTTGACCACAATCTGTACGTTGTCGTCACGCAGCAGCCCGTCAATGGTCTGCGAGTTCAGGCCATGTTTGGCGGCTGAAGCTTCGGCGGCTTCTGGCCGGATGTCTGCGACACCGCGAACATCCAGGAGCGGAAAACCAACGATGGCCTTGAGGTAAGCGTCACTGATATTGCCGCATCCGATGATGCCAATGCCAACTTTTCCAACGTCTTCCATGAAATTTTGCCTTGTCTCTCGAGTTAATTTTTTGGACGAACTAAAGCATAGAAACATTAATGGTAGGACGAATCAGTAGAAACCCCTTCCCACGCCCAACCCTGTGTTTCATTGCAAATCAACACCCTAGGGTTAGTCCTAGCCAGCCGATAAGGGTTCACCCTGATTGGTCAGCGCGCGATATGGCAGTCAAATCATGCACGAATTGGAATCGGTTCCAATTCGGGCCAAACCAGCAAACTGTTTAACCCCGTTGCAGCAGCAGGGATCTTGGTCAAGTTCAAAAATACTCTTGTGGAGACACGTCATGAAAGTTTCTAAATTGTCCCTGCTGGCAACACTGATTGCTGGTCTGGGTGCCTCGACTTCTGCTCTGGCCCAAAAGGCCGAAGTCATCCATTGGTGGACATCGGGAGGCGAATCGGCTGCCGTCAAGCAGCTCGCCGAAGGCTACAACAAAGCGGGCGGGCAGTGGGTCGATACCGCCATTGCCGGTGGTGACAATGCCCGCGCTGCTGCACTTAACCGCATCGCTGGCGGCAACCCTCCGGTCGCCTCGCAATTCAACACCTCCAAGCAATACCACGAGCTGATCGACGCCGGCCTGTTGGCCGACGTGGACGAAGTGGCGGCCAAAGAAGGCTGGGACAAATGGATGCCCATCCCCATCAAAAATGTGATCAAGAAAAATGGCCATTACTATGCTGTCCCCGTGAATATTCACAGCGGCACGTGGTTCTGGTACTCCAAAGCTGTGTTGGCAAAAGCAGGTGTTGCCGAGCCAAAAACCGAAGCCGAGTTCTGGACCGCCATGGACAAAATCAAGGCGTCCGGGCAAACCGCCTTTGCGCAATCCGGTACGTTGTCGTATGAGCGCTCCACCTTCAGCGCCGTGCTGTTGCACATGGGCGGTCGCGACATGTACATGAAGTTCTATGGTGACAAAGATGTCAACACCATCAAGTCGGCTGGGTTCAAAACCGTGCTGGAAAAATTCAAGAAGCTGCGCAACTACACCGATGCGGGCGTGGCAGGTCGCAGTTGGAACGACACCACGGCTTTGTTGGTGACCGACAAGGCTGGCTTCCAGACCGTGGGCGATTGGGCCAAGGGCGAATTTCTGGCCGCTGGCAAAACCGCTGGCAAAGAATACGGCTGCTTCCAGGGCTGGGGCCCCAAGGCACCTTACATGGTCAGCGGTGACGTGTTTGTGCTGCCCAAAACCAGCAACAAGGAAGCCATGGCTGCCCAGCAACTGTTGGCCAAAGTGATTACGTCGCCCGTCACTCAAGTGGCGTTCAACATGAAAAAGGGGTCGATCCCGATTCGCCCCGACGTGGATGCGAGCGGCATGGACATTTGCGCCCAAGCGGGTGTGATTGCCCTCAAAGATCCTGAACGTGCTACGCCTGACCCCAGCATGTTGATGGCACCTGATATTTTCGGCAACGTGAGTGATGTCATCACCAAACTCTGGAATACCGACATGAAGGTGGAAGACGCACAAGGTCTGTTCGTGAAAGCCGTGGCCTCCAACTGAAGCCACTCTCTGGCGGGGCAAACTGCCAGAGATTTTCAGTGACGCGGGACTTGCGCCCGCTCTTTTTGTCGCTCCCGAGGACAACTCATGAAGTTCCAAAGAAAGGGCCAAAAGACGGCCTGGTCGGCGCACTCTGCGCTGCTGCCCATGGGCCTGGTCGTCCTGATCGGGTACGTGGCCTCAATTCTGTGGACGGTCCGGATATCGTTCAGCTCCTCCAAGATGCTGCCCAAGTCCGATTGGGCCGGTGTCTCCCAATACTTCAGACTTTTCGCCAATGAACGCTGGACGGGCGCCCTGATCCACATGGTGCAATTTGGCGTTTTTTTCATCCTCGCTGCCTTGCTGCTGGGGTTTCTTCTGGCCGTTTTCATTGACCAGAAGGTGCGACTGGAAGGACTTTTCAGGACCATTTATTTGTACTCTTTCGCCATCTCTTTTGTAGCTTGCGGGGTGGTCTGGCAATGGATGTTCAACCCGACGTTGGGCATCCAACGCTCACTCAGAGGCTGGGGCTGGGAAACAGCCCGCTTTGACTGGATCGCGTCACAGGACATGGCCATTTATTGCATCGTTGTCGCCCTGCTGTGGCATTCAGCTGGATTGGTGATGGCCATCATGTTGGCCGGGCTGCGCGGCGTCGATGAAGAACTCTGGAAAGCCGCCCGTATCGAAGGCGTGCCGCGTTGGCGGTATTACGTCAGTATTGTTTTGCCCCAGCTGGGTGCCGCCGTCAGTACGGCCGTGGTATTGCTGGCAATCTCCGTTGTCAAAGTGTATGACGCAGTGGTGGCCATGACCAACGGCGGTCCCGGTGACGCCACCGACGTCCCCGCCAAATTCATCATGGACAACCTGTTCGAGCGGCAAAACATCGGGCTGGCCTCCGCAGCGTCCACCTCCATGCTGATCACGGTGCTGATCATTATTGCGCCCATGCTGTATGCGCGCTCACGTTCGAAAACTTCAGCGAGTCATTGATGAGCACGACATCCATTCCCGATACGGCTTCAGTGCCATCCGGACAAACCGGCATTCGGAGGCAGGCCGCGCGGCCAAGTCCCTCCCTGTTCTCGCCGGCCCGGATCGGCATTTATGCCTTTTTGGCCAGTGCTGCGCTTTTCTTCCTGGTGCCGCTTTACGTGATGGGCATCACGTCCATCAAGCCGATGGACGAGATCCGGCAGGGCAACATTTTTGCCATGCCCATTGCCATCACGTTTGAGCCCTGGGCGCAAGCCTGGTCGTCGGCATGCACAGGCCTGGAATGCAAGGGCATTTCGGTGGGGTTCTGGAACTCCGTGCAGATTTTGTTGCCTTCACTGTTTCTTTCAGTGTTCCTGGGCTCCATCAATGGCTACGCTTTGTCGTTCTGGAAAGTGAAATGGGCCAACTGGCTCTTTGGCATCCTCATGCTGGGTGCTTTCATTCCCTACCCCGTCATGATTTACCCGCTGGTTCGCATGTTTGCTTCCATCAACATGTTTCAGTCCATCCCCAACATCGTGCTGATCCACACCATCTTCGGTATGCCCATCATGACGCTGCTGTTTCGCAACTATTACGCCGGTTTGCCCGTGGAATTGTTCAAGGCGGCACGCATCGATGGTGGAGGCTTCTGGCGAATCTACTTTCAGTTGATGGTGCCCATGTCCCTGCCGATTTTTGTCGTGGCAACCATCGTGCAAACCACAGGCATCTGGAACGACTTCATCCTGGGGTTGATATTTGCAGGACGAGACAACTTCCCCATCACGGTTCAGCTTAACAACATCATCAACTCCACACAGGGCGAAAAAATTTACAACGTCAACATGGCGGCCACTTTGCTGACGTCCATGGTGCCCCTGGTGGTGTATTTCGTTTCAGGTCGCTGGTTTGTGCGCGGCATTGCAGCCGGCGCAGTCAAAGGTTAATCAAAAAATGTCAAACGTATCCATCAAAGACCTCGAAATCTCTTTCGGAAAAACACCTGTCATTGCCAACCTCGACCTTGACATCAAGGCCGGTGAGTTTGTGGTTCTGCTTGGGCCTTCGGGTTGCGGCAAGTCCACCTTGTTGCACAGCATTGCCGGACTCATTGATGTGAACGACGGCCAGGTCGAGATTGCCGGCAAGGACGTCACCTGGTCCGACCCCAAGGACCGGGGAATTGGCATGGTGTTCCAAAGCTATGCGCTGTACCCCACCATGACGGTGGAGCGCAACCTTTCCTTCGGTCTGCGCATCAGCGGAATGCCCAAGGCCGATATCAGCAGCCGGGTTGACAACGTGGCCCGCATGCTGCAATTGACAGAGCTCTTGCAGCGCAAACCCGCCCAACTCTCTGGCGGTCAACGCCAACGTGTGGCCATTGGCCGGGCCCTGGTTCGGGAAGCCAAAGTATTTCTGCTGGACGAGCCCTTGTCGAATCTGGATGCCAAACTCAGGGCCGAATTGCGGCGCGAACTCAAGCAGTTGCATGTGGACCTGGGTGCCACCATGATTTACGTCACCCACGACCAGATCGAAGCCATGACCCTGGCCACGCGAATGGCCGTGATGCGGGCCGGAAAAATTCAGCAATTCGACGCGCCTGATGTGGTTTATGCCAAACCTTCCAACATGTTTGTGGCCGGATTTTTGGGCTCTCCCAGCATGAAACTTTCTGAAAGGAAATCTCAAAAAGGCAGGCGACCGCGTGCTGTTTGATTCCGCCGTCTTTCAGGCTGATGTCAGCCACTATGCTTTCGCACAGACTCCCGTCGACAACCAGCCCACCGTGCTGGGCATACGACCCGAGCACCTGCACATTGTGTCGTCCGACGCGCCATGCAACGCGAAGGCTGATCTGGGATTAATTGAACTGATGGGCGCCTACAAGATTGCCTGGCTGGATGCACAGGGAACTTCGCTGGCCCTGCAAGTCGAGCCTGCCACGGCGCTGGTCACCGGCACCTTGACCCATCTGGCCATGGACCCCGCCCATGTCTCCTTGTTTCACGCCTCCACTGAAAACCGGCTGTAAAAAGACGCGTTGAATGTGCGGACTGAAGTGTCGTCACTCCCGGGCTGATTGAGACATGGCCACCATCAAGGATGTTGCGCAGCTGGCAGGGGTTGGCATTGGCACGGCATCGCGGGCCATTTCTGGCAACGGCGCCGTTTCCGCGGTGAGCCTGGAACGCGTACAGGACGCCGTCCGCACGCTGAATTTTCGCCCGTCCCGGGTGGCACGCGCCTTGTCGTCCCGCAGCCTGGGCATGGTTGGTGTGTATGTGCCTACCTTTGAAGGCACTTTTTTTGCCCCGGTGCTTCAGGCCATTGACGGGGAATTGCGGGTCGGCAATCACCACATGGTGGCGGCCAGTAACTTTGGGCAAGGCAACCGGCGCGAAAAATCCCTAAATGGCATTGGCTTTTTGGTGGACCGGGAATGCGATGGCATTCTGGCGGTTGACAGCTACATGCTGGATGAAGACCTGTTCACGCTGCGTGAGCGCGTGCGTCACCTGGTGGTCATGAATCGCACGGTGAAAGGCATGGAACACGATTGCTTTTCAGTCGACCATGAGGCTGCCGGCAGGCTCGCCGCACGGGCACTCCTGGATCAGGGTCACCGACACATAGCGGCCATGCACAGCCTGCGACACGGTCCCGATGTGACTGCGCGCGTTGCCGGGTTCAAGCAAGAACTAAAACGCAACGGGCTCACTCTGGCTGAGGAATTCATCATTGACGGCCTGCTCAATTTCACCAATGCCTGGAATAAGGCCGGCGTCATTGTCGGCATGACCACCCGGCCATTCACCGCCCTGTTTTGTGTGTCCGATGTTTTGGCCATGGCAACCATGTCGCGCCTGCAAGAGGCCGGCATTCGCGTGCCCGAGGATCTTTCAATTTTGGGCTATGACGATGCTGAATTGGCAGCCTACACCTCTCCAACGCTGAGCACAGTGCGAATTCCGTCCACCCAGGTGGCTGCGAATGCCTGTCGCCATCTCATCAACCTTTGCTATGGCGCCGGGCTGAGCGTTCAACGCCACTTCGACTCGCAAGTGGTGTTGCGCAAATCTCTCATACCGGGCCCCCACTTTTCGCGCGTTCATCTCTGACAACCCTTTAACCACTCACTGAAACACCATGAAAACTCCGCTCTCTATTCAACTCTATAGCTTGCGTAACCTGCCTGCACTGGAAGACATTCTCGACACCGTCAAGTCGGCAGGTTATCAACACGTCGAACTGATTGGCAGCCACTTGGATGACGCCGTTCGCGTGAAACAGGCTCTTGATCAGCGCGGGCTCACTGTGTCTTCGGCACACGTGAGCATCGCTGCGTTGCGTGATCGCTTTGAGGTCATCATGCAAGCCTGCAAGACTTTGGGCTTCACCCAGTTGTTCATGCCCTCGGTCCCGCCTGAAGAGCGTCAGAGCCCTGAACCTTACTGGACGGGTCTGGGGCGCGAATTGGCCCAGATGGCGTGGCGTGCACAAGAACATGGCATTGAGCTGGGTTACCACAACCACCATTGGGAACTCAATGTTCAAGCCGATGGCCGCACGGCCCTGGCGTGCCTGTTTGACGCAGCAGGCAAGGCCCCACTCAAGTGGCAGGCCGATGTCGCCTGGCTGGTGCGCGGTGCGGGCGACCCGGTTGAGTTGATGGGCCGGTACAAGGACCGTCTGACGTCAGTGCACGCCAAGGACCTGGCCCCTGCCAATACCAAACTCGATGAAGACGGTTGGGACGATGTGGGCCTTGGAGTGCTCGATTGGCGCAATTCCCTGGCAGCGGCAAGCATAGCCAATGGCGCCAAGTGGTTCGTTGCCGAGCATGACAAACCCAGCGACCCGGCACGTTTTGCCCGCAACAGCTTCACCTTTTTGAATTCACTCTGAGCCTTGCAAGGACACTGACATGAGCAATTCCAACGAGAAAATCACCATTGGCATCATTGGCTGCGGCAACATCAGCGACGCCTACTTCAAGGGCGCGGCGCGCTCCAGCTACGTGCAGGTCAAGGCCTGTGCCGACTTGCGTCTGGAGGCCGCCCAGGCCAAGGCTGCCATGCACGGCGTCAAAGCCATGAGCATTGATGCCTTGCTGGCCGACCCGGACATCAGCATCGTAGTCAACCTGACGGTTCCCATGGCCCACGCCACGGTGTCACAACAAATCCTGAACGCGGGAAAACATCCGTACTCCGAAAAACCACTGGCGGCCAACTTCAAGGAAGCAGCGGCAACCATGGCCCTCGCAGAAGCCAAAGGCCTGCGCGTGGGATGCGCGCCGGACACCTTCATGGGCGCTTCCCACCAGGCCTGCCGACGCACCATTGACGCCGGCGCCATTGGCAAGCCCATTGGTGGCAGCGTGGTGGTGATGTCGCACGGCATGGAGAGCTGGCACCCCAACCCCGAGTTTTTCTTCAAGGTGGGCGGGGGCCCGATCCTGGACATTGGGCCCTACTACATCACCCAATTGGTCAACCTGCTGGGGCCGGTTCGCCGGGTCGCGGGCATAGCCACTATTGGCAACGCCACTCGCACAGTGACCAGTGAGCCGCTGAACGGCAGCATCATTGAGGTGGATGTGCCCACCACGGTGAACGGTGTGCTGGAATTCGCCAACGGGGCCAATATCAATTTGTCCGCTTCCTGGGACGTGTGGAAGCACAACCGTACCTCGCCCATTGAAATCTATGGCACCGAAGGCTCCATGCTGGGTGTCGATCCCAATTTCTTTGGAAATACGCCTCGCGTGTGCAAACCCAACGGTGACTGGCAGGATGTGGATATTTCCGCCCACCCCTTTGGCATCGCCAACCGCGAATTGCGCAACGGAAGTATGCAGGCCGACTACCGCATGGTGGGCCTGGTCGACATGGCCCTGGCCATCAAAGACAACAGGGCGCACCGCGCCAGTGGCGAGTTGGCCCTGCATGTGCTGGAAGTGCTGGAAGCCTTTGAGGCCTCATCCCGCTCCGGCCAGTTTGTGACCATTCAAACCACCTGCCAACGCCCTGACCCGGTGCCAATGGGCAAGGATGAATCTGTCTTTACCAAAGAGGCTTCGCAATGAAAAAAATTCAAGGCCCGGCCATCTTTCTGGCCCAATTTGCGGGGGATCAGGCCCCTTTCAACAGCTTGCCCAGCATAGGCCAATGGGCCGCAAAACTCGGCTACAAAGGCGTACAAATTCCCACCTGGGACGCCCGCCTGTTTGACCTGGCCAAAGCGGCCGAGAGCCAGACCTATTGCGATGAAGTCAAGGGAATACTTGCAGAGCACGGGCTTGCCATCACCGAGTTGTCGACCCACCTTCAGGGCCAGCTGGTGGCGGTCCATCCTGCCTATGATTTGCCGATGGACGGCTTTGCACCCGAGGCCATGCGGGGCAACCCGACAGCCAGGACGGCTTGGGCGATTGAGCAACTCAAAATGGCTGCCAAGGCCTCACAAAGGCTGGGGCTGAATGCCCATGCCACCTTCAGTGGCGCACTCGCGTGGCCGTATCTTTACCCATGGCCGCAACGGCCTGCGGGGCTGGTAGAAACCGCTTTTGACGAGCTGGCCAAACGCTGGCTCCCGATTCTCAACACCTTCGATGCGTGCGGCGTTGACGTTTGTTATGAAGTGCACCCCGGCGAGGACCTGTGCGATGGCGCCAGTTATGAAATGTTCCTGGAGCGCGTGGGCAACCATGCGCGTGCCAACCTGCTGTATGACCCCAGCCACTTTGTATTGCAGCAGCTGGACTACCTGAGTTACATCGATATCTACCAGTCACGCATCAAGGCCTTTCACGTGAAAGATGCAGAGTTCAGACCCACTGGCCGGCAAGGTGTGTATGGCGGATTCCAGTCATGGAAAGACCGCGCCGGTCGATTCCGCTCACTGGGAGATGGCCAGGTGGATTTCAAGGCCATCTTCAGCAAACTGACGCAATATGGCTATGGCGGCTGGGCCGTTCTGGAATGGGAATGCTGTCTGAAGGACCCTGAGCAGGGTGCGGCAGAAGGTGCGCCTTTCATTCGCGATCACCTGATCACTGTGGCGGCCCGCTCCTTTGACGACTTTGCGGCCAGCGGAACCGACGATGCCGCCAACCGGCGCATGCTGGGGTTGGCCAACGCAGCATGAGCAGCGAGGTCGCAATTTATGACCTGGCAACGGCTTCTGTCCAGACGGTCTTTCAGACAGACCGGCTGATTGAGGCGCCTAACTGGACCGCAGATGGAACCACGCTGATCGTCAATGGAGATGGCAAGCTGTATCGCTTGAATCTGGCCCAGCCGCAGCTGGTCCAGATCGACACTGGATTCGCCACCGCGCTGAACAATGACCACGGCATTTCGCCTGACGCAACGCAACTGGTCATCAGCGACACCACCGAAGTGGGCAAAAGCCGCATCTACACACTGCCATTTTCGGGCGGCACCCCGCGCTTGGTGCAAGCCCACGCTCCGGCCTATTGGCATGGGTGGTCACCCGACGGTTCGAGGCTGGTTTATTCCGCCAAACGTGGCGAAACATTTCAGATCCATACGTGCCCGGTCAACGGTGGCGACGAATTTCAGGTCACACGCGATTTCGATCATGCCGACGGACCTGACTACTCGCCTGATGGGCGTTGGATCTGGTTCAACGGCGAACAGGCAGGATCGGTACAGCTCTGGCGTATTGCGCCAGATGGTCAGGGGCTTCAGCAGATGACTGCTGACGAACGCGTCAACTGGTTTCCCCATCCATCGCCCGACGGCAGGCATGTGCTGTATCTGGCTTACGAAAGCGGCACCCAGGGCCATCCGCGCTATCGGGATGTGCAATTGCGTCTGTTGCCTGCCGAAGGCGGAACGCCAAAGGTGTTGATGTCCATGTTTGGGGGCCAGGGCACGATGAATGTGCCATGCTGGGCCCCTGACAGTCGCAAGTTTGCATTCGTGAGATACGGTCGCACGATGACCTGATCACCAGCTGTTGGAGTTGCTTCTTTCGACGGTGATCCCTGTCGCAGTGCGCTCACAGATCGACTTCCCGACCCTGTCGTGCACTTTTTGCGATCGCCTCCAGCGTGGCCGCAATGTCCAGGCTGGCACTGGCGGCACGGTCGATCGCCGCGAAGTCCTGTGTGCGAATAACGCGGGCAAACGCCTTGAGACACCAATGCATGTGCAATGAATTGGGTAAAGGCAGGTAGACAACATCGACGTGCGGGTCGTCGATCAAGGCCTCGTAGCTGCCAAGGTGCCGCTCAATGCCGTGCCTGCCGGCAAAATCCTCGGCCCTTGCGTGATCGCGGCTGGCAACTGCGACCACTTGTGCCAGGTGACTGCCACGCAAGTCGCGGGCGAATGCTTCGGCGATCGTGGCGCAACCGAGAATGCCAATTCTCACCGGCCGTTGCTCAGAAGCTGAATTCATGCGATCCTTTTAGAGGCGCATATTTCAGCGCAATCGCCCCAATAGTTGATAAAAATGGGATGAAGTCCCCGTCAAATATGAAAAGTTTGCTACTCAAACAATAGCATACTCAATTCGGCGACCGTTATACCCAAGTTTGACCTGCCACCCGCATCATGTTGCCGCCCATCACCAGGGCGGCCTCTTCGGCCGTCATGCCGGTGCGCTGCAAGGCGTCAGCCAACACCGTCCAGCTTTCAATCGGTGGGTAGGTGGAACGTGTCAGGGCACGGTCGTACCCGGCGGACTTGGGCCACCAGTAGGAGGCATCAAAATCGCCTGGCGGTGTGTCGTTCAATCCGGCCTGGTTGAAGCTGATGTCCAGACCAATGCCGGCGTGTTCCACCCCTACCAGATCGGCCACATAGGCGGCATGGCGGGCGACATCGTCGGCGTCAGGTGTACGGGTACCCAGAAACATGGACACTCCAGACACGCAGATCACACCTCCCGTTTCGGCGCTGGCCCTGATCTGTTCGTCGGTCACATTGCGGCCATGCTCAACCAGTGTCAACGGGTTGGAATGGCTGAAGATCACCGGTTTGCTGGACGCGGCCATGATGTCCAGGCTGCACTTTCGCCCGGTGTGAGAGCAATCCATCAGCACCCCTGCGGCGTTGATGGCGGCGACGACTTTGTGCCCCAGTGACGTGAGGCCTTGAACTTCGTCATGGCAGCCGCCAGCCACCGTGTTGTTGCGGTTATAGGCCAAATGCATTTGCCGCACCCCCAGGCTGCTGTACAAGGCCACCATCTCGGGCTGGTCCAGCAAGGGCATGGCACCTTCCAGGTCAAAACCAATGGCAATTTTTTGCTCGTTCGCAGCGCGCTCTATGTCGGCGACGGAACTGGCCAACACATAGCGTTCAGGCGACGCGGCAATGGTCGCGCGAAATCCGGAGATCACGGCCATGACCTGACCGAGCGGGTTCATGTCCATGCCAATGTTGATGGACACGTAATTCACACCCGCGGCGAGAAAGCGGTCTATGGGACCAAAGTCCGCCTGCGGGTGCAGGGGCAGGCAAGCGTGGGCTTCCCATTTGATGCTTTTGTTCATGGTGCACTCACTGCAAAATTTTCAGGTGTCAGATGTTTCTCTGGTGAAACCTTTGGAAGCCACCATCAGCCGGCGCGTGTAGTCATTGGTCACGCGACTGGCAGCCAGATCTGCCCCAGCCAGCAATTCCACGGTCTGGCCACGCTGCATCACCATCAGGCGCTCGCACATGTGGGTAACCACTGCCAGGTCGTGGCTGACCATGATGAAGGTCAGCCCACGTTTAAGTCGCAGGTCTTCCAGCAGGTTGAGCACCTCGGCCTGCACGGAGGCGTCCAGCGCCGAGGTGGGTTCGTCCAGCAGCAAAATTTGTGGCTCCAGAATCAACGCCCGCGCGATGGCAATCCGTTGGCGTTGACCTCCAGACAACTGGTGCGGGTAGCGAAAGCGAAAGCCCTTGCCCAATCCCACCTCGTCCAGCGCGCGCTCAATCCGCGTCTCGGCATCGCCCATGTTGTGAATGGCCAATGGCTCGGCCAGGATGCGGTCCACCGTCTGGCGCGGGTGCAAGGAACCATAGGGGTCTTGAAACACCATTTGCACCAACCGGCGAAAGTCCTTGCTGCCTGGTTTGGGTTGAACGGCGTTCAAGCCTCCTCCGTTTGACCCAATCAGTTCCACCTTGCCCGCCTGCCTGGGTGCAAGTCCACAGATGGCGCGCAAAACGGTTGATTTGCCCGAGCCCGATTCGCCCACAATGCCAAAGCTCTCCCCGGCTTCCACCCGCATCGACGTGTCAGCCACCGCGATGAATCCGTCGTACACCACCCGCAGGTTTTGAATAGCCAAGCCGACTCTGCTCATACCGCCCACTCCGGCTGACGGTCCAACGTGGGCAATGGGTGGCGGTCATCGCCCAGGCGGGGCAGGCAATTCAGCAGGCCGCGCGTGTAGGGATGTGTGGCGTCTGCCAGGCCACCGGCGGCAATTTCTTCCACCACTTTGCCCGCATACATCACCAGGATGCGGTCACAAAACGTGGACACCAGGCGCAGGTCGTGCGAGATAAAAATCAGCCCCATGCCGCGCTGGATCACCAGCGCATCCAGAATGGCCAGCACCTGCAATTGCACCGTCACATCCAGCGCTGATGTAGGTTCGTCCGCAATCAGCAGGTCGGGGTTGGCAATCAGCATCATTGCAATCATGGCGCGTTGGCCCATGCCGCCCGATACCTCGTGCGGGTAGAGTTTGTAGACACGTTCGGGCTGGTCAATCTGCACCGCCACCAGCGCGGCCAGCGCCTTGGCACGGGCTTCTTTGGCAGACACTTTGGCGTGGGCCTGCAAGGTTTCGACGATCTGGTCGCCAATCGTCATCACGGGGTTGAGTGAATACTTCGGATCCTGCAGGACCATGGCGATGCGGCCCCCGCGCAACTCGCGCCGCTGCTTGGGCGAGCAGTTCAACAAGTCCACACCGTTGAACTCAAGCCGCTTGGCGGTGACGATGCCTTCGGGTGCTGTCAGGCCCAGAATCGCGCGGCCAGTTTGTGATTTGCCCGAGCCCGACTCCCCCACAATGCCCAGGCGTTCCCGCCCCAAGGTGAACGACACTCCACGGACCGCCTCGGTCATGCCGCCATCGCGATTGGGGAAAGACACGCGCAGATCGTCCACCACCAAAACGGTGCCATTTGCGTCGCTCATTTCACGCCTTTCGGGTCCAGCGCGTCACGCAAACCATCGCCCAACAAGTTGAACGCCAGGCTCACCAGAAAAATCGCGGCGCCAGGTGCAGCCGCCACCCACCATTGGTCCAGCACATACTGGCGGCCATTGGCGATGAGGGCGCCCCACTCCGGCATCGGCGGTTGCGCACCCAGGCCCAGAAAGCCCAGGCCAGCCGCTGTCAAAATGATACCCGCCATGTCGAGCGTGACACGCACAATGACCGATGACACGCACAGCGGCATGATGTGGCGCAGCACGATACGCCAGGGGGAGGCCCCAATCAATTGCACCGCCGCAATATAGTCGGCCTGTCGAATGGTCAACGTCTCGGCCCGCGCAATGCGTGCATACGGTGGCCACGAGGTGATGGCAATGGCAATGACTGCGTTCTCAATGCCTGGGCCCAAAGCCGCAACAAACGCCAGCGCCAGAATCAAGCGGGGGAAGGCCAGAAAAATATCGGTGATGCGCATCAGCACCGCATCCACCCAGCCACCGGCGTAACCTGCCACCGTACCCACCAGCAGGCCCACCGGCGCGGCCAGGATCGCCACCAGCACCACCACATAAAGGGTGATGCGCGAGCCAAAAATAATGCGCGACAAAATGTCCCGGCCCTGGTCGTCCGTGCCAAACCAGTGGGCCCCCGAGGGTGGCAAGAGCCGTGTGGTGCGCAAGTCCCCGATGTAGGGCGAATACGGTGCCAGCAGATTGGCAAAAATGGCCACCAGCACCAGGGCCAGCACAATCCACAAGCCAATCATGGCCAGGCGGTTGCGTGAGAAAACACGCCAGGCGCCATAAGCGCGCCCCAGCGAAGCCTGACGGCGCGAGGCGGGGCGGTCCGACATGAGCCAGTCGTGCAGGCTCTCCTTGCGCACAGTCGCCTGGGTTGGAGTCGGAGCTTGAGTCATTGAGTCGGGAAATGGAAACTAGCGCGAACGGGTGCGCGGGTCCAGCACCTGATAGAGCAAATCAGACAACAGATTCAAGCCAATGAATATGGAGCCCACCACGATCGTGCCACCCAGCACGGCGTTCATGTCAGCGTTTTGCAATGAGTTGGTCAGGTACAGCCCCAGGCCCGGCCAGGCGAAAACGGTTTCGGTCAGCACCGAGCCCTCCAGCAGGCCCGCATACGACAGCGCAATCACCGTGACCAGCGGCACCATGGCGTTGCGCAAGGCATGGCGCCAGATGATGCGCGTCTCGGACAGACCTTTGGCCCGTGCGGCAATGATGTATTCCTGCGCCAACTCGTTGAGCATGAAGGAGCGCGTCATTCGGCTGATGTAGGCGAGCGAAAAATAGCCCAGCAACGACGCCGGCAGGATGAGGTGGGACAGCAAATTGCCAAACGCATCCCACTGCCCGGCACGCGCCGCGTCCAGTAGCAAAAAGCCGGTCACGGTGGTCAGCGTGTACTCGTAGGTGACGTCCATTCGCCCTGGTCCACCCACCCACCCCAGCTTGGCATAAAACAGGACCAGGCCCATCAGGCCCAGCCAAAAAATGGGCACCGAATACCCAATCAAACCCATGACCCGCACCACCTGATCCACCAGGCCACCACGCCGCACTGCCGCCCACACACCCAGTGGCACGCCAATGCCGGCCCCAATCAGGATGCCCAGGGTGGCCAGTTCGATCGTGGCAGGAAAAGTGCGCTGGATGTCCTGCATCACGGGGTGCGCCGTGAGCACCGAGGTACCAAAATCACCCCGCATGACCTTGGACAGGTACATGTAAAACTGCTGATACACGGGCTTGTCCAGCCCCAGCTCCAGGCGCACTTCAGCGATGCGGGCAGCAGACGCCCTGTCGCCCGCGATGGCGATCACCGGGTCAATAGGAATCACGCGCCCAATGTAAAACGTAACAGCCAGCAGCCCCAGATAGGTCATCACGATGACCATCAGGAAACTGCTGGCGCGCAAGGCCAGCCGCTTGCCGCGTTTGAGCCGCTGGCTGGCCTGCGACTCTGAGGACATTTGGCTGAGCAAGCTTAATCCGACATCCGCATCACGTCAGCTTCCAAAGCAACCACTGGGTCAATCCAGCGATTACTTCGATACCCTGAACATGTACGTGGTGTCGGAGGTCGGGCCAATCTTCAGGCCTGCCACATCACTGCGGTAGGCGGCCACTTCAACCTGCTGGAACAACATGACGAACGGGCTGTTCTTGCGGAAATCGGCCTGCATGTCTTCGTACATTTTTTTGCGCTTGCCGGCATCACGCTCCAGCACGGCCGCATCGGCCTTCTTGGTGGAATCCGGTGTGTCCCAGGCATTGCGCCAGGCCAGGGGCTTGGTCTTGGCGTCATCTGCGTTGTTGGGGTTCTGCACAAAGGTGGCATTGGTGTGCGGATCCCAATAGTCGGCACCCCACTGGCCAATGTACATGTCATGTGTGCGGGCGCGGTACTTGGTCAGCACCTGCTTGCCGTCTCCGGGCAGAATTTCAATTTCGACACCCGCGCGTTTGGCCGTTTGCTGGAAGCCTGTCCGCCGATTTCACACTGATAATTCATTCAACAATCTGGCCGGATCAGATCGTTATCGTGCTTCGATTGGGCAACAATTTCACCCAACTGGTTTCTTTATATGGCCGCAACATCCCACAAACCCATGACACCTCGAGGGGTGTCATGGCGAAGGCAGCCTGGCACTCGTCAGTCCACTTGAAGGGAACGTTCTCAGATGTCAGGTGGGTGAGGGGGCGCGCGATTGCAGAAAATTTTTGGATGAACTTGCGACAGAAGTTGGCCAGCCCCAGAAACCCTCTCACCTTAGAGCGGGTGGTAGGTGTGGGCCAGGCGGTCACTGCTTCCACCTTAGAGGGGGCTATTGCGAAGCCTCCGGGCTTGATGGCATATCCAAGGAATTCCACTTCATCGCAGAAGAACTCACACTTGGAAGCCTTGCAGTATAAATTGTTGTCGCGTAGTTTACCCAATACCTCAGCTACATGTGTCTTGTGTGATTCCAAATCAGGTGAAAAGATGAGGATATCGTCTAAGTATACTACTACGGATACGTCCAAATATTCAAACAAAACCTCATTGATCATAGCCTGAAAGGCTGAGGGAGCATTGCAGAGCCCAAAGGGCATTACCAGGTATTTGTATAGGCCAAACTGGGTGCGGACCGCCGTCTTCCACTCGTGGCCTTTGGCGATTCTCACTTGGTTGTACGCATTCCGGAGATCTAGCTTGGAGAAGACCCGGGCCCCTGTAAGTTTATCCGTCAGCTGTTCAGCCGAGGGTACAGGGTACCGGTCCTTGATGGTGATGGAGTTGAGCGGGGAGTAGTCTACACATGGTCGTAACCCCCATCCCCTTTCTTCACGAAGAAGATTGGGGAAAAGCAGGCC
>CAVVSV010000046.1:0-21314 GCA_963750805.1 uncultured beta proteobacterium | reverse complement strand
AATCGTTTGCGCTGATTGCGCCAGCCGCAGCCGCGTTTTGGTGTGCACTGTTGCTGAGCGAGCCTACGCTGACTTGGCGGCGCACGCTTCACGTCTCGGCGGAGGTGTTGGTCAGTGCGGTTTTGGCACTGGGTATTTTTGGGCTCTGGTTTGCGTTCGACCCCGACCCATCTTCAGTTTGGAGGGAGTTTGTGATCGGTGAAAACGCCAGCAAAATGTCTGACAAGAATGGTTACTGGCATGAGGCAATTTACGGAGGTGATGCCAGCTTGTGGGCGCAGAGCCTGGCCTATGTGCAGAACGCGGGCTTGCTGGCCTTTCTGGTACCGGGTCTGGCCTGGGTGGGGGTGAAAAGTATCAGGAATCGTGGACAAAACAACCCCATGACCGCGCACCTATGGATACTGCTTGCCTGGCTGGCTGTTTGGCTGGTGGTGTTCAGCATCCCCAGTCAACGCTCGGCCCGCTACGTGATTCCAGCCATGCCCGCGCTGGCCATCGTGATGGCGCTGGTGTGGGAACGTATTCCGCGAGGGTGGTTTCTGGTCTCCTTTGTTTTGACGGGCATTGCCACCCTGACGGTGGGGCGCATTGCCTGGGTTGCCAATGAACTCGGAATTGCATCGGATTCAGAGTTGGCTTTGGTCATGGCTTTTGCGATGTTGGGGTCGGCAGCCACGCTGGCGGGGCTACTGGAAGCCAGATTCACCCGCGCTGGACTGGTGGCAGCGTGCCTGAGTTTTTACGCCTGCTTCAATGGGACCGTGGCCCCACTGGATGGGCCGTCCGGGCGCTATAGCGCCGAAGTCGCGGCCCAGTTCAAGAGCGCCCGCATTGCAGTACCCAGCAACTTCAGAGCGCAAGAGGAACGGTTTCAATTTCTGTTGCCGGGCAACCGGATCACGCCTTTTGACATGGCTGCTTTGAATCAGGACAGCGCCTCGGCCCTCTTGCTGAATCAATTGCTTCAATCGCATGACGCAGTGGTTTGGGGTCCTTCCGATTCAACTGAAACTGAACCGGTCTGTTTGCCGCATTGCACCGTGATCACTACACGCTGGATCGTCAAGGAGCGTCACAAAAGCGGTGACATCACACTGGCCAATCTTTGGTATCCGCACACTTGGCTGTTCACGCGCGAATGGATTCTGGTGAAAAGCTGATATTTATCCAGACCGGCGTTTAACCCAAAGTCGGCGCAGCCAAAATACCTGCAAAACGGCCCACAGCCATGGGTCGATCAGGGCGTCCCAAAGGTTGCCCGTGGGTAGCCGGGTCGCTACAAAAGCGACAAACACAAGTGCGATCAAAACCGGGCTGAATCTTTCTCCTTTCAAAATCCAGATCAGCACGCCAATCAACGAGACAACAGCCAGAGTTGCCACGCTGAATCCCTGTGAATACAGGGACCAGGGAAATACTGCAAAAGTGTCCAGAATCAGCAACCACCCCAAGGCGATACCCAGCAGGCCCAGGTCATCCCTGACCTGATTTCGGGACGCGGAGAAGGTTTTAGTGGGTGTCAGGCCGGCGACCAGCCAGCCTGCGCAAATCAAGGCGGTCATGAGGCTGGGCAATTGAAAAGCCAGTCCTAACCAGTAGGTGATGGAAAAGGCTCCCGGGATCAATGCCCACGCCACAACCAAAGCCGTCAAAACCCACTGCACGCGCCGCGGCAGGCGGCTCCCAAGCCTGGACGCACTGCCCCCCAGAACAAGCGCCCACATCACTGGCAAAGCCAGGCGTAGCCAACCCGGGTCCGGCAAAACCGGCGTGGCGGTCGAAACCAATGAAAGCCAAAGAGCGTCCAGCATCATGGCGACGCGGCATCCGCAAAACGCTGCCAGGCAATCACGCGGCGGTGGTCGGTGTAGCTCACCCACAAACTGCCTTCGGCCCACACCATCGCCGGGTAGGAGAACTCTGCTTTCTCATCGCCCTTGGCAAGGTTTTGCACCAGCGTCCAGTCGCGACCATGGGTCGATTGGCTCAAGTCCAGCACCCGGCGGCTTCCCGGCGATGAGTTGTGGGCCAACACCTGGAACTGGGGGCTCAAGGCCAGCCCGGCTATTGAAGAATCGGGATTGATCAGGGCCAGATCCGGCATGTCTCGCCAGGTTTGCCCACCATCGGTGGTCTCGGCAACTGCCACATGGCCCGACAGGCGGTTGTCACGCATCAACGCCAGCCAGTTGGACTCGCCCATGGCCAGCAGGGTGGGTTGCAGCAAATGGGTCTGGGAAGAAACACGTGTCATGCCCTTGAATTCACCCCGGGCATCAAATCGCAAGGCAACCGGGTATTTGCGCCCCAACTCAAAATAGACAGGCAAGACCATGCCGCCGTCGACCAAGGGCATGGGCGCCGTACGGGCCAGAAAACTGGTGTTCCACAACCAGGACAAAGGCAGCACCCGCATAGGTTCAAAAGCCAGAGGATCGGCGGCATTTGGTGTGTCTTTTTGAACCAGATGCACGATGCGCGCAGCGGCCCAGCCACCCAGACCGGTGGCAACGACAAACAGATGAATCTTCCCGCGAGCGTCAAGCCACGCCACCGGATTGCCCAAACGCCGCAAACCAAACCCAAGTTGATCGCCCGCGCCATGGCGATTGACCACAAAGCGCGCAGGGGTCCAGCTCTGAGCCATGCGATCAAATTGCGACTGGGCAATTTGCACATCCGGAGCGCTTTCCCGATCTCCCGCAAACCAGAATGCCATGACTGAAGCGGCGTGCGTGGCCGGCATGGCCAACAGACTGCTGGCGTGGGCTGCAGGTGTATGGGCGGGCATCGGCAGAAGACCCTGACTCTTGATCACCAGTTTGACAGGCGTCGTTGGCGAACCTGAAAGTCGCGCCGCGAGCGCCATGCCTGGCACGCCTTCGCGCTGCAGGAAATCCGCGCCCACCAAGGTCAGGCAGGCCGCCAGTCCCAAAACCAAGCGCTGCACGCTGGAGGTCACCACATTCCCAAACTGACGAAGCCAACAAAAAACAGAACGTGCGGGTAGGCGACCGTGGGCCTCAAGGCACTGGCCGCGTATTCCTTCAACAATGCGACACCCTGGGACCGAGTTGCCAACCATTCTGAATGAAGCTGGAAGGGCAAAGCTGTCGAGGGCGAAATGGCGCCCTGCGCCACCAAGGCCTCCACCTTCAGAATGCGCTGCCCCAGACGGGATTGAAAGGTCCTGACAATGCCCTCCTGCAACCAGCACACCAGCACCACCCCGGCCATCAGCATGGCATCCAACGCCAGGAAAAACCCGGCCAGGCAGACCAACAGGCTTGCTCCCTTGATCAACAGGGCGCTGCGCTCATACTGTTCAAAATTGTTTTGAAGCGTGACCCATTCCTGACCCAGCAAGTCATTGATATTCATCACCATGTCCAGATTTAAAACCCTGCTTTTTTGACGACAATCCAACCACCACTGCACCATCTGGCAAACCCAAACCTGCCGAGTGGCGTTTCAAGTCTAACCTGCGACCATTCCACGGCCCACCGTGGGCTGCCCATTTCATACGCCATGCACCGCACCATTTTCGACACCCCCATCGTCAACACGGTGCTTCGCGTGTTATCCGTGAGTTTTCTCAAACTCACAGGCTGGAAGGTGGAAGGCACCCTGCCCGTCCATTGCATCAAAAGCGTGTTCATTGCGGCTCCCCACACCAGCAACTGGGATTTGCCTTATACGTTGATGGTGGCCTTCAGCCTGCGATTGCATATCTACTGGATGGGCAAGGAGCAGATCTTCAAGCCCCCATTTCGGTGGCTCATGATGTGGCTGGGAGGTATCCCGGTCGACCGCCAAAAATCAAGCAATCTGGTCGCAGCATCGGTCGAGGCCATTCAGCAGGCCGATGGGCCCTTGCAGCTCGTGGTGCCACCCGAAGGGACCCGCAGCAACACGCGCTACTGGAAAACAGGGTTCTATTACATTGCCGTGGGTGCGCAGGTTCCCATCGTGATGGCCTACATGGATTACGAAAAGAAAGTCAGCGGGCTGGGGCCGGTGTTTCAGCCCAGCGGCGACATTGAGGCCGACATGCTCCGCATCAAAGCGTTTTACGCGCCCTTCAAAGGCAAAAACGCAGACCAGTTTCAGACGGAATAAGGAAGGCCTCAGCCTTTCAGGTGCCGCTCAAAACGGCCTTTGATCTGTTGCATCGCGTCCAGCGCCAACCGGTTGCCATACTGGCTCACCACTTGCCCCGCCGCCTGATTCGCCAGCCAGGCCGCATTGGCATGGCTGTGGCCCTGAGTGACTGCGTATAAAAAGGCACCGGCAAACATGTCGCCTGCACCATTGGTGTCCACCGCCTTGACCTGCGCGGCAGGCACGGCCGTTTGCTGGCCACCTTCCAGCACCACACAGCCCTTGGCACTGCGCGTCAGACACACCACGGTGGCCAACTGGCTCACCTGGTGGTAGATAGCCTCCATGTCCTTCGTGCCACACCAGGTCTGCGCCTCTTCTTCATTGCAAAACAAATAGTCCAGGCTGCCAACCGATTCGTTGCCCACAATGGCTTCCAGGCCAGGACGGCAAAAGTTGATCATGCTCATGTCGCTCAAGGTGGAGGCCAGCTTGACCCCGGCTTCGCGAGCAATAGCGCGGCCTTTCAGGGCCGCCTCCAGGGCGTTGGGCTGTGCGGACAGGTAGCCCTCCATGTAGTAAATCTTGGCCTGGCGAATCACATCAGCGCGCAGTGCATGTTGGTCCAGCTCAGCGGTGGCCCCCAGGAACGTGCTCATGCTGCGTTCGGCGTCGGGTGTCACCATCACCATGCACTCGCCCGTGGCCACCGACGAGGGATCGGCCAAAGGCGCGTCTTCCAGGTTGCTGCCCACGCCATTGGCACGAAGGTCTTTGGCGTAAAACGTGCCAAGTTCATCGTTGGCCACGCGGCAGGCATAAAACGCCCGGCCACCCAATTGCGCTAGAGCCACCACGGTATTGCCGGCCGACCCGCCACCGCTGCGCCGCGAATGAATGCCTTTGACGTGCGCCAGCAAGTAGGCCCGGCGCTCGGCATCAATCAAGGTCATGTGGCGTTTTTCGACTGCCATGGCTTGAAGCTGGGTGTCCGTCACTTCGTATTCGGAGTCCACCAGGGCATTGCCAATGGCGTAGAGGTCGTAGGTTGTCATGAGGAGGTCGTCATGTTGAAAGTTAAACGCGGGGGCAAGTGTAAAGTGAACCGGCAATCTCTCTGAAGGACGACTTTGAAAACTGGAGCAACCGTGACCTCTGCCTCGCGCCCCAAGCAACCCAATATCCTGTTCATCATGGCCGACCAGATGGCCGCCCCGCTGCTGCCCCTGCACGATGGCACCTCAATCATCAAGATGCCGCATTTGAGCGCACTGGCCGCCAGCGGTGTGGTGTTTGACTCGGCGTACTGCAACAGTCCGCTGTGTGCGCCGTCGCGTTTCAGTCTGGTCAGTGGCCAGTTGCCCTCCAAAATTGGCGCGTATGACAACGCTGCTGACTTTGCGGCGGACGTGCCCACCTACGCCCACTACCTGCGCCGCCTGGGTTACCGCACGGCCCTGTCGGGCAAGATGCATTTTTGCGGCCCTGACCAGTTGCACGGCTACGAAGAGCGCCTGACCAGCGACATCTACCCGGCCGACTATGGCTGGGCCGTGAACTGGGACGAACCCGATGTGCGCGCCAGCTGGTACCACAACATGTCGTCCGTCTTGCAGGCCGGCCCCTGTGTGCGCACCAACCAGCTCGACTTCGACGAAGACGTCGTCTTCAAGGCCAACCAGTACCTGTTTGACCATGTGCGCAACACGCCTGACCAGCCGTTTTGCCTGACGGTGTCCATGACCCACCCGCACGACCCGTACACCATTCCGGCCGAGTTCTGGAATCTGTACAGCGACGATGACGTGCCCATGCCGCGCAACTTCATCGCGCAGGACCAGCAAGACCCGCAGTCGCAACGCATCCTGAAAGTGATTGACCTGTGGGGCCAGACCATGCCGCCCGAGGCGATAAAACGCGCGCGCCGCGCCTACTTTGGCGCGTGCAGCTACATCGACTCGAATATTGGCAAACTGGTCAAGACGCTGAACGACTGTGGCCTGGGCGATGACACCATCATCGTGTTCTCCGGTGACCATGGCGACATGCTGGGTGAGCGCGGCCTTTGGTACAAGATGCACTGGTTCGAGATGGCCGCGCGAGTGCCCATGGTGATTCATGCGCCGGGCCGTTTCGCGGCGCGCAAGGTGGCCGCCAGTGTCTCCACCATCGACCTGTTGCCCACCTTTGTGGCGCTGGCGGGTGGCAGCCTGGAGGCCAACCTGCCACTGGATGGCCGCTCGCTGCTGCCGCATCTGCAAGGTACGGGCGGGCACGATGAGGTGATTGGCGAATACACCGCTGAAGGCACCAACGCACCGCTGATCATGATCCGGCGGGGTGATTTCAAATTCATCTACTCCACCCAGGACCCCTGC
Source organism: uncultured beta proteobacterium (assembly GCA_963750805.1). Lineage (GTDB taxonomy): Bacteria > Pseudomonadota > Gammaproteobacteria > Burkholderiales > Burkholderiaceae_C > JANYCG01. Next base: position 14,832 of record CAVVSV010000046.1, on the reverse strand, counting down.
CTGCTGTTCAATGTGGCGAAGGACCCGGATGAACTGAACAACCTGGCCAAGTCAGCTGAGCACCAGCCCCTGTTGAACGACTTTCTGGCGGAGACGGCCCAACGCTGGGACATGCCCGCCCTGCACGCCCAGGTGCTGGCCAGCCAGCGCCGCCGCCGCTTCGTGGACGGCGCGCTCACAAAAGGCAAACTCACCCCTTGGGACCACCAGCCCCTGGTGGATGCCAGCGAGCAGTACATGCGCAACCACATGAACCTGGATGACCTGGAGCGGCGGGCGCGGTTTCCACGGCCTTGATTGAGTATTAAATTGGCATGAAGTCCCCGTATTTATTGATTAGTTTGCTATTGAAATAGTAGTACATGTCTTGCTGCTGCCCTCAATGAAACTCCCGGCTCTGCGTGCCCAGCCCACCCAGCAAAGGGGTGAGGTCACGCAACCGCCGGGCGATCAGGTGGCGCACTTCGCCCCTCCCCGCCTGCGCCTTGTCCCCACTGCCATCGTCACGCTGCCAAGTGCCGTACACAGCCATCAGGCGTGACTTGAGCAGGGCGTTGCGCTGAGCTTCGCGCACGGCTTTCCAGACAATGACGTTGACGTTGCCGGTTTCGTCTTCCAGCGTGACAAACACCACGCCCTTGGCGGTCTGGGGTTGCTGGCGCATGGTGACGATGCCGCAGGCAGCGACGTTTCTGCCACTGGGCAGGTCGTGCAGTTGCGCGGCGGTCATCAGCTTCAATTTGGCGAGTTGGGGGCGCAAGATTGCCAACGGGTGGCGGCGCAAGGTGAGGCCGGTGGCGGCGTAGTCGAAGACCACTTCCTCGCCCTCATCTGCTTCCGGCAGCGCCAGCCAGTCTTCTTCCACCGGCACGGCCTGGAACAGCGGGGGCGCGGGTTTGAGGGCAGAGGCATCCCACACTTGCTGGCGGCGGTGACCGGAGAGAGCTTCCAGGGCATCCGCGCTGGCCAGGGCTTTGAGGTCGCCTGCGTCCAGCGCAGCCCGCAGGGCGAGGTCTTCGGTGCTGGTGAAGGGAGCTTCTTCCCGCGCGGTGACGATGCGTTGCGCAGCGGATTCGTGCAGGCCGCTGACCATTCGCAGGCCGAGACGGACAGGCGCTTGGCAGAGTCCGAAAAGGGGGTCAGAGCCCGATTTCTCCGGAAAGGTTGGGCTGGATTAGGAGGGGCGCTGGCGAAATTGGGATCTGACCCCCTTTTCTCGCATTGGTTAGCTTCCATCGTGCAGTCCCAGTCGCTGTGCATGACATCCACAGGGCACACCTCGACGCCATGGCGCTGGGCGTCTTGCACGAGTTGGGAGGGCTGGTAAAAGCCCAGCGGCTGGCTGTTGAGCATGGCGGTTAAAAAGCAGGCCGGTTCGTGGTGTTTGAGCCAGCAGCTCACGTAGGTAATGAGGGCAAAGCTGGCGGCGTGGCTTTCAGGAAAGCCGTATTCCCCAAAGCCTTCAATCTGCTTGAAGATGCCCTGCGCAAACTCGGCGGTGTAGCCGCGCTCGACCATGCCGTTCACGATGCGGTCGTAAAACTTGTGCACACCACCCTTGCGCTTCCATGCCGCCATGGAGCGACGCAATGAATCGGATTCGCCCGCGCTGAAGCCCGCGGCCAGCATGGCGATTTGCATCACTTGCTCCTGAAAAATCGGCACGCCCAGGGTGCGTTTGAGCGCCTCTTTCAGCGCCGGGCTGGCATACACCACCTCGTCCGGATTTTTGCGCGCCTGCAAGTAGGGGTGCACCATGCCGCCCTGGATCGGACCCGGGCGCACGATGGCGACCTCGATCACCAGGTCGTAGAAACAGCGGGGTTTGAGGCGCGGCAGCATGCTCATCTGCGCGCGGCTTTCGATCTGGAACACGCCCACCGTGTCGGCGGCGCAGATCATGTCGTAGGTCGCGGGGTCTTCCGCCGGGATGTCCTGCATCTGGAAGGTGTAGCCGCGCTGCGCGCTGATCAGGTCCAGGCAGCGGCGGATCGCGCTGAGCATGCCCAGGGCCAGCACGTCGACCTTGAGCAGGCCCATCGCGTCGAGGTCGTCCTTCTCCCACTGGATCACCGATCGCAGCACGGGCAATGCGCCCGGAATGGATCCAGGGGCTGTCTCGCCCGTGCTGGTGATCCCCTGCGCTGGTCGATCCCCAGGCTGCGCCTGGGTCCCGCGCCCCACGCTTCGGGGCTGCCCGTCATCGCAGCGTTCTCGACCGGCACCAGCCGCGTGAGCTTGCCCTGCGTCAGCACGAAACCGCCGACATGCTGGCTCAGGTGGCGCGGGCATCCATGAGCTGGGTGGTGAGGTCCAGCCACTGCCGCACTACCTGGCTGTCCGTCGTCAATCCCGCCTGCTGTAACTGCCCGGCCAGTGGCTCGTCATCGGGGTTGACGACCAGGCGCGGCCGTCGAACCAGCGGTGCTCCTTGGCGAACGCATCGACCAGCGGCTCGGGATGCCCAGCGCCTTGCCGACGTCGCGGATCGCGCTCTTGGGCCGGTAGCTCACGACCACGCCGGTGATGGCCGCGCGTTCGCGGCCGTATTTGGCATAGATGTACTGGATCACCTCCTCGCGCCGCTGGTGCTCGAAGTCGACGTCGATGTCGGGCGGCTCGTTGCGCTCGCGGCTGATGAAGCGCTCGAACAGCACGTTCATGCGCGACGGGTCGACCTCGGTCACGCCCAGGCAATAACAGACCGCCGAATTGGCCGCCGAGCCCCGGCCCTGGCACAGGATGTGGCGTTCGCGCGCAAAGCGCACGATGTCGTGCACGGTCAGGAAATACATCTCGTACTTCAGTTCGGCGATCAGCTCGAGTTCATGCTCGACCTGCGGCTGCACCTGGGCCGGAATGCCCTGCGGATAACGCTGGCTCATGCCCTCGTAGGTGAACCGGCGCAGGGTCTGCGACGCGCTCAGGCCCGGCAGCACCGTCTCCAGCGGGTACTGGTAGCGCAGTTCGTCCAGGCTGAAGGTGCAGCGCGCCGCGATGGCGAGCGTGTTAGACAGCAATTCGGCGGGGTAGATGCCGGCCAGCCGCAGGCGCGCACGCAGATGCGCCTCGGCATTGGGCTGCAGCTCGAAGCCGCATTCCGCCACCGGCTTGCCCAGGCGCACCGCGGTGATCACGTCCTGCAGCGGCTTGCGCGAGCGCACATGCATGTGCACGTTGCCGGCCGCCACCAGCGGCACGCCGGTGAGCGTGGAGACGCGTGTGAGCGTGTGTTGCCACAGGTCGTCGTCCAGACCGTGCAACAACGTCAGCACCAGCCAGAGTCGGGAGCCAAAAAGACCTGAAGTCCTTGTCACTATTGAATAGATTGCTTCAAAATGCGTAGCATCATGCCTCCCAAGACGAATGGTGTGACGGGGTGGCACCAGCAAAACTTCGCAGTCATCGAGCAGCTGGAAATTGCTGTGTGCCCAACTCACCTCGTACGATCCCTTGGGCGCTGCACAGCGTGCGGCGGTGATGAACTCGCACAGGTTGCCCCAGCCCGCCAGGTTGTGCGGCAGGGCGATCAGCGTGAAGCCGTCGGGAAAGATGAACTCGGCCCCTGGCAGCAGCTTCAAGCCCAGCTTTTTGGCTTCCAGATGCGCACGCACCACCCCGGCCACCGAGCATTCGTCGGTGATGGCCAGCGCCGCGTAGCCCAAGGCATGCGCCCGCTCCACCAGCTCTTCAGGGTGCGAGGCACCGCGCTGAAAGCTGAAGTTGGTCAGGCAATGCAGCTCGGCGTAGGGAGGAAGGGACAGCGCCTCTATGCTGGAAGCCCTGTCTTTGCTTGAGTTATTCATTTAACTGTATTAATATACAGTTAATATTAAAGCATTTGATTCAAAAGCACACCAATTTCAGCTCGCAAATGTTACGATTCACACGTGTACGTACACGTATGAACTGGAGCCGCAACATGCAACGCAAAATGACGATCACCATCGACGAGGCGGTTTACGCAGGCCTGCACCGGGTGATTGGTCGCGGCAACATCAGCCAGTTTTTGGAAGGTCTGGCCCGCCCCCATGTATTGAAAGAAGACTCGATGGATGCAGGTTACCAAGCCATGGCAGCCGACACCCAACGTGAGGCAGACGCGCAGGCCTGGAGCGAGGCCTTGATTCAAGATGCCAACCCGTGAATCGGGGCGAGATCTGGTGGGTTGAATTTGACCCCGCCGTGGGCAGCGAGATTCAAAAAACCCGCCCCGCCGTCATCATCAGCAATGACATCTCCAACCGCCACCTGGCGCGGGTGCAGGTGATTCCTTTGTCAAGCCAGGTTGAGCGGATTTACCCCAGCGAAACGGTGGTCACGCTCAGTGGCCAGAAAAGTAAAGTCATGGCCGATCAAATCATGACTGCCGACAAGCGCCGACTCAAACAACTCATGGGCAAACTGAGCCAGGCCGACTTGCAGGCGGTGCAGCGGGTGGTCAAGTTGCAACTGGGCCTGGATTGACCCATGGAATTGCTGACGTTTCATATTATTTTGTTTATACTTGAATAAACATTTTTGCAGGAATTCGATATGATGCCAACAGTGACTGCGGATCAAACGATCCAGGAATGGGGCAATGGCTTGGGTGTACGCATTACAGCCCCTATTGCAAAGGCAGCCCGCTTTGCGCGCGGCCTTCCCATCAAGGTGGAAGTGGTTGAAGGGGGGGTGTTCATCCGGTCAGTCGGAAAACCCCAGCTCACGCTTGCGCAGAAACTCAAGGCATTCGATCCGAACATTCACGGTGGTGAAGTCATGGCAACCGGGCGCGTTGGCGCCGAAGTCTTCTGATGGCAACGCCAGCCAAATTATGGGTACCTGACCGGCGCGACATGATCTGGATTGATTTCAACCCTCAAGTGGGCAGCGAAATGAAGGACGAACACCCCATGATGGTGTTGTCGCCCAAAGCCTTCAACGAACGAACCAGCCTGGTGATTGGACTGCCCATGACCCATGCGCCCTCCAATGACACCAATCCGTTCGCCGTCAGGTTTCAAACATCCAAGGGTGAGGTTTGTTATGTGCTGGCGCATCAACCAAAGTCATTCGCGTGGCGAAACAGGGGTGCGCGCCCGCATCCCTGGAAGCAAGTGCCACCGGCCGTTTTTGAAGCGGCGTGTGAGGAGTTGAACGGGATTATTTCGATTGGTGCTTAAAGATGCCTGGAATCGAGTTCAGTTCAGTTCCAAAATCTTGCTTCAAGCGCATCAATATGCGCTACCCAAACAAGCCATGCAAATACCAGTCTGGCCCTACGCCAGCCCCGCCCTGCCCGTTTGACTGCGCCTTGGGCTGTGCCTTGATTTGCCCCGCCAGCCGCTCGCGGTAAATCCACAGCAGCCCCATGTGCGCGCTGCGCGCCACAAAATAATCGCGCAGGGCACAGTCCGCTTCCTTCGCCTCTTGCTGTGACACGCCCCACCAGCCCGCCTCCAGCCGCTGCGGACCGGCCAGCAGGGTCAGGGGGCCCTGGTAGATGGGGGCGTTGCGGTGCACGGCCAGCTTCAGGGGCGGGGTGAGCAACCAGGTGGGGTAGAGCGCGTCGGCTTTCAGGGCTGCGGGCGTTGCGCCTTTGGCAGACTTCATGACCATTTTCCTGACTTCTTTGGGATAAAAACGACCTGAAGTCCCCTCCAAATATGGATAGTTTGCTATTGTTTTTGAGTCAGACGAGAGGGGCTGCCACACCTGCATCTGCTCGGGCCGGTGGTCTGCGTGGGGCACGACATGCAGCACGTTCTCTGGCCCCAGGCGGGCGCTCAGGCGCTCCAGCATCTGGTACAGGCTGTCACCGGGGCGCTGCTCATCAGGCAGCAAGCTGTGGCTTGCGCCCCCCAGCTTGCGGGTTTCCAGCGTGCGCAGGTGCAGGTACAACACGGGCGCGGGCAGCGTGATGCGCGCCAGGTTTTCAGACAACAGGCGTTGCAGATGGGCCATGTCCAGCGTGGGCTCTGCCGTGCGCACCACCAGTTGGCCTGTGGTGGCGGTGTTGCGCCGGGCGTCCATGGTCCATCCCAGTTCCAGGGCCAGCACGCCACACTGGCGCATTTGCAGCCAGACCTGCAACTGGCCCAGCAGGCGGCGTGCGCCAAACATGAGGGCGGATGCGGTCTCCACCAGAGCGGACAGTTCCAGTTGCGCCTCAAACACCTCGGGCACCATCAGCCAGGGGTAGAGCTCGGGTTTGAGGCCATAGGCGCGGTCCAACGCGTCCAGCAGATCGGCGCCAAAGCGCCGTACCACGCCACCGCGCGGCAAGGCGCGCAAATGGCCCCAGTGGGTGCAACCGATGCGCGCCAGTGTGGGCAGATGCGGGTGGGCGGCCGCCAGGGTGGTCAACGGCAGATCATTGGGCTGGCAGGGTGGTGTGGATCGGGGTGACTGCAGCCTAGCCATAGCTATCAAAGAAGTAGCACCTCGTGCATAGCTGACGGGGACTACAGGCCTTTTTTCCTTGAACATATGCGCCAGGAGCTGTTGCCGCCCGCCAAACAGGCGTTCGCTGGCCAGCACTTCCAGCACCAGCATGTCTTGCACAGCTCCGGCGCGCGCCACCTTGGGCGTGAACTGCAAAGCCCACCAGCCCAGGGCGGTGAGCGGGTCGGCCAGCGCATCGGGTGAGTCATCGGCGACGGCATCAGGCTGCGGCTGCAATGCGATCCAGTGCATGGTCCTGCCCATGGTTGTGCGGTTTGAACGCATACGGAAGGGCCAGCGCCGGGAAAGCCGTCACCGTGGCCTCCTGCGCGCCCAGTTCATGGCCCGTTTCAGCGCCCACGTGGATGGGCGGGGGCTTGGTGTCTTTGGAGGCAAGGTCCTGCTGCCCCCGGCCCACCGCCAGCAAGGCCGACAAGCGCGCCGCCCGGGCGTGCAACACCAGCGGCTGCTCAAGCGGCGGGCCGCGTCGCTTGAGGATGCGCACTGCCAGAGCGTCGCTCTCGGGCTGCAAAAACAGCAACAGCCGCAACACGGCAGGGGATGATTCGGCCTGCGCCTGGGCCGGGCGCATCACAAACAGCAGCTTGGCATGCTCTGCGGCGGCAATTTGCAGGCGGCGCAGTTGGTCTGCCCGCGCTTGCGGCAGCCAGGCCAGCACCGCCACCACCTCCTTGCAGCGCAGCGCCTGCTCGGTGGCCCACAAACGGGCTGCGGGTGTGGTGGTGGTGATGCACAACAGCCGCTGTGGGTTGAGACCCTGGCCCAGCAAACCCGGCCCGAAAGGCACATGCGGCGCACCCACCAGCACCACGGGGCCCTGGGCGGCGCGGATCAGCCCCGGCAACAACAGGCGCCATTCGCTCTGGCCACTTTGGGCTTGCAAAACCTCCACAATAGCGCCCATAGGCCAGCCGCCTGCGGGCAGTTGGGCGTCCAGCGCGGCATGCCCGGTGGCCACCACGGCACCCACCGGGCGCGCCAGCTCATCAGCCCGCCAGACAGAAGGCATCTCTTTGGCGAATAAGGTGGGTAGGGGGTTTGCCATAAATACTGTTCAAATAAACAGTATATTGCCATCGCCTAACCCAACGCAAGCACCGGCCTTTTCAAGCAGTTTTATGGGCCCCCAACTGACAGGGTGTGAACCCTCAAGCCGTGATGATTTTCAAATCAAACACCCGCTCTGCCAGCCAAATGGCCGCAACCCCCATGGCGATGATGGAGCCGCCCACAAAAACACCCCGCTGGTAAAAGCGCGTGTTTCGCAACAAAAACGCCACCGGCAAGAATGCCGACACGATGGCCAGCTGCCCCAGCTCAACGCCCAAGTTAAAGCTCACCAGCGACACCACCAAAGCCTCTTGGGGCAAGCCCAATTCAGCCAGCACGCTGGCAAAGCCAAAGCCGTGAATCAACCCAAAGCCAAACGCCACCAACCAGCGGCGTCCTTGCACCACAGGCCACAGGTTGTTGGCCGCCGCCAAAATCACCGAGACCGCAATCGCCGACTCCACCAGACGCGAAGGCAGTGAGATCAACCCCAGCGCCGCCAGCGACAGCGTGATGGAGTGGGCCGCGGTGAACGACGTGACCACCCACAACACCTCGCGCAGGGCCTGCGAGAACCGGTCTGCCCCGCGCCACGGTGACGTGCTTGAGGAGGCGTTTGTGGAGCCGATTGGGGAACCGCCGGGCCGCACGGCTTGAATCAGCACAGCGGGCAACAACAGCGACAGCAAAAACAAAATGTGATCCAGTCCAATCCAGATGTGCCACACACCCTGCACCAAAAATTCCTTGAACTGCGCCCACTGCGAGCGCTCACCCGGCTCAAAGCGGGGCTGATTCGCTTGGGGCGACAGCATGGCCGTGTGGTTGACGCCGTCCAGGCTCAAGCGCAGCAGCCCCCGGTGCAGGGCATCCAGGTCAAACAACAGCCGGTAATTGAGGCTCAGGCTCCCTTCAGCCTTGGGGCATTCACCAGCAAATTGAAGCACCGCATAACCACCATCGGTGTGGTCATCCACCTGCATCGCGGCCAAACGCAGCGCGCAGTCACCACCGCGATTCAGACTCAGGCGACTGAAGGCCCAACTGGCAATGTCAGCCTGACGCTTGCGCAGCTCGCCCCAGGTGACTTCGGCATCGCCATTGGCATCCAGACCCAGCGCAAAATCAATATCGCGCACAGCAATGTCCCACTGGCCTGTGACCGCTTGGCCTTTGATATCCAGCACCAGATAGCTGTCGCTGGCCTTGTGCGCGTGGACAGCAGGTGTTGAAAGAAGGAGAAGCAGCAAAAAACCCAGAGACGTTGTCCAGGCGCGCAGGGAGTGCCTCATTGGGTGAAGCCGCCCGTCAGGGCCAGCGCCAGCGACTTCAACCGCGCATCCTCAAACCCGCCGGTTTTGAGCCAAGCCAGTACCGGTTCTGCGGCGGCTTTGTTGTTGGCAGCCAGCGCCGCTTCCAACAAGACCCGGGCATCGCGTGGCTCGCGTTGCACCTGAAAATTCTCAGCGGCATTGCGCAACGCGCTGGCCGGGTCGTTGCGAAGATAAAGCCAAAAACGGGCTTCTTCGGCCTGGTGGGTGGTGTCCTGGCGCACCCGGGCGGCGGCAAAGCGGTCTTCCAGCATTTGGGTGGTGCGTTTGGAATCGGGCAATTTCAAGCGGTTTTGCGCCAAAGCCAGCCGCAGCAACAGCCCGTCAGACGCTTCCCACGTTTTGAGCAGGGCAACCACCTCCTGCTCGCGCTGGGTGTCCAGCAAAAAATCAGTCCAGGCGGCCAGCAGGTAGCTGTCGTCCAATCCCAGCTTGAGCGCCGCCTGGTAATGCGTTTGCGCCAAGGTGTTGTTGCCTCGCCAGGCCGCCACTTCACCCAGGCGGGTGAGTAGCCACAGGCGCTGGTCGGGGTCTTTTGTCAACGCCAGCGTCTTTTGCAAGGTGGTCTCGGCGGCCTGTAACTGGCCGGTGTAAGCCAGGGTCAGGCCCAGACAGCCGCCAGACAGCACTTTGCGATCAATCGCTGCAAGCGCATCGCACTCGGTTCGCGCAGCTGCGTAATTGGCTTGCACCAAAAAGATGGCACCACGCCATGCATGGGCGGCCCCCAAATCCGGGTCCAGTGAAACAGCACGGGCAAAGTCCTCAAGAGCGCCAGAAAAATCATGTCTGTATTGACGTAGCTGACCACGCAGTGTCAATAACTCTGGCGGCAAGTCGGCAGAAAAACGACCCACCACCGCTTCGGCATAACCCACATAGCGCGGGTCGCCGCTGGCCAGGGCAGATTCAAAGTAGCGTTGCGCCAAATCAACACTCAACGCAACATTTTTTTCATCTTTTGCAACGGCAGACCTGAGTTCAGCCAACTCCCGGGCACGGCTGTCATTGGCCCGAAACGGCAACGTCGCAACCACGTCGTTTTCATTGGCGGGGGTGCGGGGAGCAGCTTTGGCAAACCCGCTTGAAGCCGACAAAACTGCCGCGACCAGAACATGGGCAAATAACCCCAGGCAATTAGCATATTTAAAATTTCGCATGTTTGTTGTATATTCGCGCCGCGGCCATTTGGCCGACACCTCTACACCTCTTAACATTTGGAGTTTACCCATGAACAAAATCCTGTCCGCCCTGTTTGCTGCGATGTTGGCGACCGCATCCGTTGGTTCTTTTGCTGCTGCCCACGGTGGCGCAATGACCGACAAAGAAAAGGCCGAAAAAATGGAAGCCTGCAAAAAGATGGACGCAGCCAAAGCTGACGACAAAATGAAGGCTGAGTGCAAAAAGATGATGGAAAAGAAATAAGCAGCCGCTTTTTCTGATTTCACAAAAGCGGACCTTCGGGTCCGTTTTTTTATCCCGTTAATTGAATGAAGGGCATGCCACGGCACCCAACCATGAAACCTGATGTAAGGGAGCGCTGACATGGTGTCCGCACCCTTGCCCGTGCTGTATTCGTTCCGGCGTTGCCCCTACGCCATCCGTGCGCGCATGGCGCTGCGCTACGCGGGTGTCGCCGTGGCGCTTCATGAGGTGGCCCTGCGTCAAAAACCGGCAGACTTGTTGGCCGCCTCGCCCAAAGGCACCGTGCCCGTGCTGGTGACGACGCAAGGCAAGGTGATTGACCAGAGCATGGACATCATGCAATGGGCACTCGAGCAGAATGACCCCGAGGGCTGGCTGCGCGCTGGCGACCCCCAGGCCGCCCAAACGTGGATCACACGGAACGACGAGACCTTTAAACCCCTGCTGGACCGCTACAAGTACGCCGAGCGCCATCCGGAACTGTCAGCCGCAGAACATCGCGCCCGAGCGCTGGACGCCATGATCCGCCCCATGGAGGCGCAATTGCAGCAAACCCGCTGGCTCCTGGGGGCCCAAATTTCAATCGCCGATGTCGCCCTGTTCCCGTTTGTGCGGCAGTTTGCAGGCGTGGACAAAATCAGTATTGAGGGTCTGGCGTTGCCCGCGGTGCAGGCCTGGCTCCAGGCCTGGCAAAGCTCAGACCTGTTCAATGCAGTGATGGAGAAAACTAGCTAGACGTCACCGCTTTGCCAATCCGCGGCCAGCGCCAGTGCACATAGGTCCAGGTGCCCAGGCCGACGCACAACATGGTCAGACAGGCCCCTGCCAACCCCACCGTTGAATGCATCACCAGCGGCGCAATCACCCCGGCCGTCAGCCCGTTCACGATGGCCGCCGTGAACATCTGAAGCGACGAGGCCATGCCGCGCCGCTCGGGGTGCAGGTCCAGCACAAGCAGGGTCACCACAGGCACCGTCATGGCCCAGCCTACGCCATACAGTGCCAGCGGCAAAAAGGCCCAGGACACATGGGCCTTGAAGAGCACATTGGCCACCAGGTTAACCACGGATGCACTGAGCATGATGACAAAGCCGTGGCGAATTTGCCGCTTGGGTGCCAGCTTGCCCGCCAGACGGCCGCTGATCCAGGCACCACTCATGATGCCGCTGATGCTGACGATGAAAAACCAGAAGAACTGAGTGGGCGCCAGACCCAGATGCTCCCCCAAAAATACCGGGGACGACAGCACATACAAAAAATTGCCGCTGAAGGGAATTGCGCTGGCACACGCCAGCAAAAAGAAACGCGGGTCAGAACCCAGCTGCCAATACCCCGCCAGCAGATTTTTGAGGTTGAAGGGCTGACGGTGTGACAGATGCAAGGTCTCGGGCAGCAGTCTGAAGTTGGCCACCCAAAGCACGACGCCCACGGCCGCCAAAAACCAGAAGATGCTGTGCCAGCCTGCCTGCACCAGCAGCCAGCCGCCCACCAAAGGCGCAATGGCTGGCGCGATGCCAAAGTAGAGCGTCACCATGCTCATGACCTTCTGCGCCTCGGCCGGATGAAACATGTCGCGAATGGCGGCCCGCGACACCACAATGCCAGCCCCGGATGACAGGCCCTGCATCACCCGGAAAAAGACCAGTTGGCCAATGCTTTGCGACAGGGCGCACCCCACCGACGCCAGGGTGAACACCGCCAAACCCCACAACACCACCGGACGACGCCCAAAGCTGTCTGACATGGCCCCATGAAACAGGCTCATGAAGGCAAACCCGAACAGATAAGCCGACAGCGTTTGCTGCATTTGCACAGCTGACGCCCCCAGCGAGCCGGCAATGCCGGAAAAAGCCGGCAAATAGGTGTCGATGGAGAACGGCCCCAACATGCCCAGCAATGCCAGCAACAGGGCCAAGGCCCAGCGCGGTGCGCGCCAAAGATCTTTTGCGTCGGGATTCATCAGTCCCCCATGATGCCAGCCTCTTGCGGGTCGATTCAAAACAAGGCTATGCAGGGCAATAGGTATCATCCGCCCATGCTTACCAACGCTTCACTCAACAGCCAACCACAACGGCTGGGGCGGGCTCTGGTGCTGTGGCTGGCCAGCTGGCGGCGGGTGTTTTTTTTCGGGGCGCTGGCGATGGTCATGGTGCTGTCCAAATCGACCTATGACGCTACCAACCGCAAGGCGCTGGCCCGGCAAATTTATATCACCACCTGGCAGATATTGCCCTGGTTCACCCTGCTGTCGGCGCTGATCAGCCTGGTGCTGATCCGCATCGTGGTGGTCACAGCCATCAGCTACGGCTTGTCGCAGTACGCGCTGGACATGGTGGTACGTGTGCTGGTTCTGGAACTGATTCCCCTGATCGCGGCCCTGTTTGTCACCCTTCGTAGCGCACTGGCCGTCAACGCACCCATCGCGGGCATCCACATTCCACGCAATCTGGATATCCTGAGCGGCGGCGACACCGACCGCATTCGCGATGAGCTGGTACCCCGGCTGATGGCCTATGCGTTTTCTGTGGTGACCATGGTGGTGGCCAGCAGCATGGTGGCACTGGTGCTGGCCTATGTGGGCGTGTATGGCCTGTCACCCTGGGGGCTGGGCAACTACACGCGCACAGTGGGCCAGATTTTTGACCTGTCCGTGACCATTGGCTTTGCGCTCAAGGTTTTTTTCTTCAGCCTGGCTGTGGCGGTGATTCCCATCACGGCCAGCCTGGAAGCCCCGCCAGTCAACCCCGGCGACGTAACGCCCGTGCAACCGGGTACGGTGCGCCTGTTCATGGCACTGGTTTTGATTGAAGGCCTGTCGCTGGCCGTCAAATACATCTGACCATGCTGCATTCAACCGGCTGTCCCAAACCCCATAATTGATCCACATGAATTCCGAAGAACCTTCTTCACCTTCAACACCAGCCCCACCTGCTGTACCACCGCCCATTCCCCACTTGGAATTGAAGGCTGTGTTGTTACTGGCCTTCACTGCGTTGATGGTGTGCAGCTTTTTGGTCTATGTGATGGTGGCGCGCGGGGTGTTTGAGAGCACCCAGCAACTCATTCTGGTAGCCGATGACTCCGAAGGCGCCAGTGTGGGCATGGACCTGACGTTTTCGGGCTTTCCCATCGGGCGCGTACGGCGCATTGAGCTTGACGCTGAAGGCAAGGCGCGAATGATCATCGATGTGCCGAGCAAGGACGCGCACTGGCTGCGCACCTCCAGCATCTTCACCATGGAGCGTGGCCTGGTGGGTGAAACCAAAATTCGCGCGTTTACCGGCGTTCTGACTGACCCGCCCTTGCCAATGGACGCCGTGCGCACCGTGTTGCGTGGCGACTCAAGCGCCGAGATTCCGCGCCTGGTGGCCGCCACACGCGCGCTGCTGGAAAATCTGGAGCGCATGTCGGGGTCCGAATCCAGTTTGAATGCCAGCCTGGGCAATCTGCAAAAAATCACGTCCAACCTCAGCGCCGGCATTGGGGGCAAATATGGCATCCTGGGCACGGCCCTGGGCAGTGACGCCAACGCCCAAAAGGTTATTGCCGCGCTGGACCGCACCAACGCCCTGCTGGCCAAAGCCGACGAGCGCGTGTTTGGCAAATCGGGGGTGATGGACGAAACCCAGGCCACCATCGTGCAACTTAACGGCTTGCTCAGCGATGCCAGAACCAGCCTGAAAAAGGTGGACGCCGTGCTGATCGAAGCGCAGGGACTGACCCAGGAAACCAAAGGCGTGGCCAGCAACGTGCGCATTGCCACCACAGACCTGAGCATTTTGCGGGGTGAAGTGGATGCCAGCCTGCGCAAGATTGGCAGCCTGGTCGACGAGATCAATCGCAAATGGCCGTTTGCACGCGACCTGGAGGTCAAACTGCCATGAAGCGCAATTCTTGCCCGGTGATTGCCCAGCTCTCAGCCGGCCTGGCCCTGGTGTTGGCGGGATGCAGCAGTACGCCCCCACCGCCTGACTGGCAAACCAATGCCCACAGTGCCTTGCGAGATTTTTCCCAGGCCTACCTGGTGGGTAACAACCGCGTCGCCAATTTGGAGTTCGAGCGTGCCAAGGGTGAAATTGCCAGTACGGGGCGGGCCGACCTGATGGCCCGAGCTGAACTGGTGCGATGTGCCGCCCGGGTGGCCAGTCTGGAGATGGATCGGTGTAGCGGGTTCGAGGCATTGGCCAAAGACGTTGGACCATCTGAGCGCACCTATGCCGCTTTTTTAAGCGGCCAGTTGGCCGAGGCAGAGGTGGCTACGTTGCCTGAGCAGTACCGGCCCATGGCATCTGCCAAAGAGCCGGCTTCCAAAAATGCAGCGCTTGTCGCGATCAAGGATCCGTTCTCCCGCCTGGTGGGCGCCAGCGTTCTGCTTCAAACAGGACAATTGGGGCCATCCGGCATTACTGCCGCCGTCAGCGCCGCCTCGGAACAAGGATGGCGTCGGCCCTTATTGGCGTGGCTGGGAGTGCAGTTAAAACGGGCAGAGGCGGCGGGTGACACCGAAGCGGCCGGCAGCATTCAGCGCCGCATGGGCCTGGTTGCTGGCGACGCAATACGCGAACCAGTAGGTTACACA
>CAVVSV010000045.1:0-5573 GCA_963750805.1 uncultured beta proteobacterium | reverse complement strand
AAAACAGACGGGAGGCGAAGGTGATTTTTCATGTTGAATCGCAAAAGATGCGTGAATTTGGAGGGGCGTAAAAAAAGGACAGGGGCACTGTCCTTGAACTGAATCCGGTTGCGGCGAAAAAGCGCTTTGACAGGCGCTACAGACGTCGCTTACTTGGCGACCTTCTTCGCCTGGGAAGCGGCCCACTTGCCGGCAAAGGCCTGCAAGTCTCCCAGACGCTTGAGCAAATCTGCGCCGGTCGGGGTGACGACATAGCCATCATTGCCATGTGTCAACAAGCCTGCTTCGCGCAATTCCTTGATGCGCGTGTTCAATGTATTGGGGGTAATACCGCCCACACTGTCCTGCAGCAAACGAAAGGTTTGGGCATGGCCATCTTTCAGGGCCCACAGCACGCGAATGGCGTAGCGGGACTCCAACAGACTCAGCAATTGACCGATGGCGACGTTTTCTTTGGTACTCATTAAAAGGCTCTCCTCATGGCATGTGGGGGTGCTGACGGGGTCAAGCCCGACTCGCGATGGGAAACTATATCGTAGATTTCATGCTGCTACAAGTTTCATAGCTGTCAGAGGCTTAAATACGGGGACTTTTGACGCAATAAAACAAGTTGACTGGTGCGAAAACGCCTCACAGGTATATTTTCTTGAGCAAGCGTATGAGCGTTTTGCTTTCATGGGCAGTGAGCTTGGCGGTAACCTCTGCTTCCAGGCGGGCTGCGGTTTGTTCGGCCTGCGCCATCAATTTCTGGCCTTTGGGACTCAGGTGCAATCCCACCGCCCGGCCATCACTGGGGTGGGGCTGGCGGCCGATGAGCTCCCGGGACTCCAGTTGATTGATCATCCCCACCAGATTGGGTGGCAGCAAGCCCAGCGCACTGCACAGTTGCCGCGAGGTAATGCCTGCGTTGTGGGTGATGAGCGAGAGCACCGAAAAATCCACG
This sequence comes from uncultured beta proteobacterium, assembly GCA_963750805.1. GTDB lineage: Bacteria > Pseudomonadota > Gammaproteobacteria > Burkholderiales > Burkholderiaceae_C > JANYCG01. Next base: position 4,630 of record CAVVSV010000045.1, on the reverse strand, counting down.
GGACGCAAGCCGTAAACCGACATCTGGTTCATGAACTCGCCAATGATGACCAAGGCGGCCCGACGGGCGTTGTAGCCCATCAGACTTTCCAGGTAGCTTGTATCGACCGGCGCAGGGCCCGCAGGTGTCGCAGTTTTCGCGCGGGTGACCACAGGGTTCAGCGAAGGCGAGGGTTGGAATTAATCAGGAGTCTGCCTTGAAGCCGAGCGAGCGCACCAGGCGTCCGGCAAGCTCACTATCGGTTTTAAGACGCTCTGCAAATTGCTCCTGGGTCGTCGGGGTGACGTGAGCCGCAAGAGGGGCCATGGACTCCGCCACATCGGGCTGGCTGAGCGCCGCACGCAAAATCGTCGACGCGCGGTCCCGCAAAGGCTGGCGTGGCTGTGGCAGGCAGGAAGAATCCAAACCATTCGCGAATGGTCAGTTCTTCAAAGCCCTGTTCCTTGTAGTTGGGAACGTTGGGCGTAAAGCTTGAGCGAACAGGGCCAGAGGTCGCCAGAACGCGCGCTTTGCCACTTTGTATGTGTTGCAGCCAATCACCCAGTGGCGAGGACATGGACGAGATTTGGCCACCCAGCAGCTGCGGAATGCCAGGGCCTGAGCCTGGAAACGGCACGTTGATGGATTCAATGCCCGCGATCTGGGCGAAGCGCCCAGCCAGCAAATGCGGCATGGACCCTGCACCCGGGTTGCCGACGCTGACCTTGCTGGGGTTGGCCTTGGCCCACGCAATGTACTGCTTGAGATTGGTCACGTCAGCAGGTACTGCAGAACCCACCACAAAGGCATGATCGGTCGCGTGGCCAATGGTGATGGGGGCGAAATCCGCTTGCGCGTAGGGCAGTTTGCTGAAGGAGTGCGGAAACACGGTCAGCATGGAGGCCGGGGTGTAAACCATGGTGTTGCCATCGCCCGCCGAGGCTTTGAGTGTTGACATGCCGATTTGGCCACCCACGCCAGGCTTGTTTTCAATGATGACATTGGTCGCGTAGATGCCGCGAATTTTTTCTCCGATGCGACGTGCAAATGCGTCGGTCGTACCGCCTGGCGGGAACCCCACAATGATGTGCAAGGTATCGGGCAGACTCTGCGCCCGCACGAACGAGGCGGGCATTGCCCCGAGAACGGCTGCGCCCAGTGCAGCTTGGGTGAGTTGACGGCGTTTCATGGTTGTCTCCTGTCGTTGTGAAAAATGGTTGCAGTGGGGGTCATGCGCTTGCGGATGATAGCGACACGCAGCTCAAAATTGCGGCGGTTTGCGATGCTGAACTGCACAAGTGGGTTGGGTTCATTGCTCAGCGTTCCAGGTTGAATGTTTATTGGCAACTGAAATTGGATGCATCGTTCACGTCACCAGAACCCAGGTAGCGAACCTGCCTGGGATAGGGGCAAAGGGGACGACTGCGGGGTTTCCCGTTGGAGATCCAATCGGCCGGCACATCAGGATTGATGCCGGTCCGCGCCGTCGCGATGATCTGGTCCGGCGAGACGCCGTTTTCGACCCAGTTGACCAGTGCACTGAGCATGTCAAATTGCTCTGTCGCGGGTCCACCCTGGCAATGGTTCATGCCGGGCACGGGATACAGGCGCGCAAAGCTGGCAGCGCCGCCTGGCGCTGATGCGTGGTTTTTGCTTAACTTTTCGTACCAGTTGCGGGTGTCGTTGTAGGAAAACACAGGATCACTGGTGCCGTGGTAAACCATCAACTTGCCACCCTTGCGCGCAAATTTTGAAAGATCAGCGGCGTTGGGGGGCGTCATGAAGGCCACGCTGGATTCGGTGAAGGTGCCGTTGGTTGCATAAATTGTGGCCGCATCCGTGTCAAAGTTGTAGCTCAACAAGGACTTCATCAAGGCTGGCGGGTTACCTGCCACCGGTTTTGGCGGCGTTGAAAAGGTGTAGGCCACCGAGCCCGCGCCCAACACGCCGATGATGGGCAAACCCGCAATGGGTCCCTCCAACTTCCAGGAACGCCAGCTGCCAAAACCAGTTTGTAAAGCTCCGACGCCGCTGTCCCACGGCCAGTCGGCATAAAGTGCTTCGCCCTTGCTGTTCACCGGGCCGGCAAACACCTGGCGCAAGGCGGTGATTTGGGGCGACGACAGGCACTGGGGGGTTTTGTCCCCGCGACACTGCAAGGCGGTGACATCAAATGCTGCCTGGCAAGCGGGAAGATTGTTCACCATGCCGTCCACCAGACCGTCCAGCGCGTCGCATTGATCCAGTACTTTGCCCGCCAGCAACTTCATGTCGGCTGGCGGAAACGCGCTTTTCAGGTCGGGGTTCACGGCGCTGAAGGCTTGAATGTCCCATGCGTGTTGCACCGCGGCTTTGGGCAGGTTAAAGCCGGGGTCGCCAGCCAAAAGACCATCAAATTGCTCTGGATACCGTGCCGCCGCCACCATGGCGTGCCGCCCTCCATTGGAGCAACCCATCATGTAGGAGGTCTTGGGCGGCTGTCCGTAATGTGTGGCGATCAGTTGTTTGGCCATGGGAGCAAGTGCCCCGTTGGCCATGTAGCCGTAATCCAGCCGTGCTTGCGGGTCCATACCAAAGAGGTTGCCCCCAACCAGCCCCACGGCAGGGCTGCTTTCTGCTGCATGACCGGCATCGCTGGACAAGACAGCAAAACCTTGCAACAGCGCGTTGGTGGTTGCGCCGCTGGACACATTCCCAAAGGCAGGTTGGACAACACCATCGGCGCCGCCGTTGGCCTGGAGCAGAAAGCGCCCCGTCCATTGGTCTGGCAGGCGCATCTCGAAACCGATGGCATACGGTTTGCCATCCACGCCCACCCGCTCGTTCATTTTGCCGACGACTTTGCAGTGGGCGGGCATGGGAATGGCGCTGGCCATTCCCGCGACAGTCAGTCCAGCCGGGATCGATTCGGCAGCCATCAATCGGACATTGCCGTGAATGGCCGATGCTACGAAGTTGGTAGCTAACTGTGTACATTCCACGGGGACTTGCACTTGTTTTTGTTCAAATCCTGCGCATGACACCATCAACAGGACCGCTGGGGTAACGAGCCAGGGGAGGAAGGACGACAGTTTCGACATCGAAAAGGACTGGTGGTTTAAAAAGTGAGTTGTCAAAAAATTAGCGAGACCCGATTTGATGGCGAATGATGCCAACCCGCATGTCAAATTCCGGCAAGACCCAATGCTCAATCGCAGCCGCCGGGCCGGCCCAGCGCGATGAATTTCCGTCCTGGGACCCGGTTGAAACTGGCGTTGCCTGAATTTGTACCCAGGCCCAGCCCAGCAAGGCCAGCGCAACAACACGCAAATAGTCATCGGCAACCCAATACGGCAAGGTGGGCGCTGACAATGCGGACTCACACAAAGCAGTCGTCAAAGCCATGGTCTGGGCAAACCGGGCCTTGCAGGCGCGGGCCTCAGGAGAGTCAGCCTGTTCACCGCGATTCAAATCTGCAGACAACTCATGCAACAGTGCGGCCAGGCCGGTGCCGCCATCGGTCATCACCTTTCGCACCAGCAAATCAATCGCTTGTATTTCGTTGGTGCCTTCGTAAATCATGGCCACGCGGGAGTCGCGCACGATTTGCTCAATACCCCACTCGCGCACATAGCCGTGCCCACCGAACACTTGCAGGCATTCGCTGCCACCGTAAAACGCCTGGTGCGTCAGGGCTGCTTTCAGCACGGGCGTGACCAGGGCGCACCAGCGTTGCGCGCTGTCACGGCGGCCGGCATCCGGATGGTGCTTGGCCAGTTCCAGCTCGATGGCCGTGCGGTAGGCCAGCACGCGCCCGCCATCAATCCAGCCACGCTGCGTGTCCAGAATTCGGCGCATGGCGGGATGTTCTGCAATCAGGTCCGCGACTTCGCTAGAAGTCCGGGGACCGGGCGCACGCATCTGGCGGCGCTCGCGCGAATAGGCATCCGCCTTTTGCCACGCCGCCTCCAGCAGCCCAACGCCTTGCAGGCCCACATGCAGGCGCGCCGAATTCATCATCACAAACATGGCCTGCAAGCCGCGGTTGGGCTGGCCAATCATCCAGCCGGTGGCGTCATCAAACCGCATCACGCAGGTGGGGCTGCCGTGCAGGCCCATTTTTTCTTCGATGCGTTCGCAGTGCACTACGTTGTGAGCGTTGTCTGGCAAAAATTTGGGCACCAGAAACAGCGACAAACCTTTGGGGCCGGTCGGCGCATCCGGCAGACGGGCCAGCACCAGGTGCACGATGTTGTCGGTCAGGTCATGTTCGCCGCCGGAAATAAAGCATTTGGTGCCATTTACGCGGTAGCTGCCATCCGCCTGCTCAACAGCCCGCGTGCGCGCCAGCCCCAAATCGCTGCCCGCATGGGGCTCGGTCAGGCACATGGTGGCCAGCCATTCGCCGGTGGCCACTTTTTCCAGATAGGTCTTTTTGAGTTGGTCGCTGCCGTGGTGGCGAATGCATTCGTAGGCACCATGCAACAAACCGGGCGCCATGGTCCAGCCGTGATTGGCACCACACAGCATCTCGAACAACACGGCTTCCAGAATGGCGGGCAGGCCCTGGCCGCCGTCTTCTGTTTCACACGCCAGGGCAGGCCAACCCGCTTGCCAGAAGGCCTGATAGGCCGCGCGGAAACCCGGCGGGGTGGTGACCTCGCCGGTCCCG
>CAVVSV010000044.1:0-12003 GCA_963750805.1 uncultured beta proteobacterium | reverse complement strand
AACCACGCGCGCCATGCGCTCGCCTTGCGATCCCAGCTTGTTGTGATAAACCACCTTGGACAGACCCTCAACGCGGGACTCCAGCGTCTTCTTGCGGTCCTGATCAAAGAAGAACTTCGCATCGGCCAGACGCGGACGCACCACACGCTCATTGCCGCCAATCACAAAGCTGGCGTCGTCGGGCTGGATGTTGCTGACCACCAGAAACTGGTTGGTCAGCTTGTCTGCCGCGTCCAGCAACGGGAAGTATTTCTGGTTGGCCTTCATCGTCAGGATCAGGCACTCCTGCGGCACATCGAGAAACTCGTTTTCGAACTCGCAGACCAGCACATTGGGGCGCTCAACCAGCGCGGTGACTTCATCGAGCAGGGCGTCGTCGTCAATGGGTTTGCAACCACCACCAACTTTAGCGGCCGCGGCAGCCAACTGGCGCACGATCTCGGCGCGCCGCTCCACAAAGCTTGCGATCACGGCCCCGTCCTTGGCGAGTGTGGCCGCGTAGCTGTCGGCATCCGCAATCACGACCGGCGACACAGCGGCTTCAAACCGATGGCCCTGAGTGGTGTTGCCCGAGGTCAGGCCCAACACCTTCAAAGGAACAACATCTGCGCCGTGCAAGGCGACCAGCCCGTGCGCAGGGCGCACAAAACTCACGCTGCTCCAGCCAGGCAACTCGCAGTCGCGCGACAACTGATAGCTCATGACTTTGGGAATGGGCAGTTTCGCGATGGACTTCTTCCAGCGCCTTCTGCAGGCCTGCCGCCAGCGTCGCGCCGGTCACCACACTCTCGTAAAACAGCGCCTCGGCCTTGCCGTCCATGGCCCGCTTGAGGCCTGCCACGGCCGAGGCGTCAGCACCCAGCGCCTGCAGGCGTTTGAGCAGCGCCGGCGTGGCATTGCCAGTGGCATCCAGGCCCACTGAAACCGGCATGAGCTTTTGTTGCGCCGATTTGCTGTCAGCCTGCGCAGCAACACCGGTGATGTGGGCAGCCAGGCGGCGTGGTGAGGCATATGCGGTCAAAACCGAAGTGGCTGTCGCCAAACCTTGACCTTTGAGCTGATCAAGAAGGACACCGGCAAAGGCATCACCCAGTTTCTTGAGCGCCTTGGGTGGCAGTTCTTCAACAAACAGTTCAACCAGCAAGTTTGGGGTGAGAGGGTTTTTGGAATTCATAGGGGAAGTCATCTCGCTCACGCCGCCTTCTTGGTTGTGGGCAACATCTGCGCGACCCATTCGCGTGGAGCCAACGGGAAGCCAAGGCGTTCACGGCTCTCAAAATAGCACTGAGCCACCGCGCGCGCCAGGTTGCGGATGCGGCCCATGTAGGCAGCGCGCTCAGTGACGCTGATGGCACCGCGTGCGTCCAGCAGATTGAAGCTGTGGGCACTTTTCAACACCTGCTCATAGGCAGGCAAGGCCAGTTGCGCTTCAATCAGGTGTTTGGCCTGCTTTTCATGGGCGGTAAACGCGGTGAACAGGAATTCGACGTCGCTGTGCTCGAAGTTGTAGGTCGACTGCTCCACTTCGTTCTGTTTGTAGACGTCACCGTAGCTCAGGCCTTCCGTCCACACCAGGTTGTAGACATTGTCCACACCCTGCAAGTACATGGCCAGGCGCTCCAGGCCGTAGGTTATTTCACCAGTAACGGGTTTGCAATCGATACCGCCTACCTGCTGAAAGTAGGTAAACTGGGTGACTTCCATGCCGTTGAGCCAGACCTCCCAGCCCAGGCCCCAAGCACCCAGCGTGGGGTTTTCCCAGTCGTCTTCCACAAAGCGGATGTCGTTCTTTTTCAAATCAAAGCCCAGCGCCTCCAGACTGCCCAGGTACAACTCCAGGATGTTGCTGGGTGCGGGCTTGAGCACCACCTGGTACTGGTAATAGTGCTGCAGGCGGTTGGGGTTTTCGCCATAGCGGCCGTCCTTGGGACGGCGGCTGGGTTGCACATAGGCAGCCTTCCAGGGTTCGGGGCCAAGCGCTCTCAAAAACGTAGCTGTATGTGACGTACCTGCGCCGACTTCCATGTCATAGGGCTGTAAAAGTGCACAGCCCTGGTCCGCCCAATAGGACTGCAGTTTCAGAATGATTTGTTGGAAAGTCAGCATAAGTGAGCGGTATCGGTAAGCGTCAGGTCGCGTAAACCCTTGATTTTACGGGCTGCCCTATCGCTTACGCTCTTGTCCCCATGAGCACCCAACAACTGATACTTAGCCTGGTTCTGGCCACCATGGTGTTTGCCGTGGCGCTGGAGGTCAAGGTGGACGACTTCAAGCGCGTTGCACAAACACCCAAGGCGGTGATATGTGGCCTGATTCCGCAATTCATCCTGCTGCCCGTCGGCACCTGGCTGGCGACCCTGGTGCTGGACTTGCCCCCCAATGTGGAGGTGGCGATGATTCTGGTGGCATCCTGCCCCGGCGGCTCGCTCAGCAACGTCGTCACCCACTACGGGCGCGGCAATACCGCCCTGAGCGTGAGTGTGTCGGCGGTAGCCAGTGTGATTGCGCTGTTTGCCACACCCTTCAATTTCAGCTGGATGGTGGCCAGCAACCCCAGCACCTCGCAGTGGCTCAAGGTACTGGCAATCGACCCGTCGGACATCTGGCTCAGTTTGGTGCTGCTGCTGGCGCTGCCCATGAGCCTGGGTCTGGTGTTTGCCAACCGCCTGCCCACACTCACCGCACGCATCCAGAAGCCGCTCAGCAACTTTTCGCTGCTCATGCTGCTGGCATTTATCGTTGCGGGTCTGATCAAGGAAAGGCAACTGCTAAACATGGCTTTGCTGCCCTTACTGCTGATCGTGGTGCTGCACAACGCCAGTGGCCTGTTTTTTGGCTGGATCACAAGCAAGGTGATGGGCGTGAGCGTGCGCGACCGGCGCGCCGTGATGATTGAGGGCGGCATGCAAAACGCGGGGCTGGCCCTGGGCATCATCGCGGTGCAGTTCAACAGTGATTTGGGCATGGTGACCATCGCCAGCCTGTGGGGGATTTGGCACATCGTCAGTGGCATGACACTGGCAACGATCTGGAGACGACAGGATGCAAAAAATGGCTGAAGCACAATTTGATTTGCTGATTCAAAACGGCACGGTGGTGGATGGCACGGGAGGCGAACCCTTTGTGGCCGACGTTGGCGTGAAAAGCGGGCGCATTGTCAGCATCGCACCATCAGGCTCGGCGCCATCGACGGCGACGGAAACCGTAGATGCCACAGGCTGCTGGGTCACGCCGGGCTTTGTGGACATTCACACCCATTACGACGGCCAGGTCACCTGGGATGAGAACTTCACTCCCAGCATTTACCACGGTGTGACGACCGTGATGATGGGCAACTGCGGCGTAGGGTTTGCGCCCAAGCGTCCCGGTGGTGAGGATGGCCTCGTCAAGCTGATGGAAGGGGTGGAAGACATCCCCGGCGCGGCCTTGCACGAGGGAATTCGCTGGGACTGGGAGAGCTTTCCCCAGTACATGGACGCGCTGGCCAAAACGCCGCGCTCCATCGACTACTTGGTGCAGGTACCGCACGACCCACTGCGCATGTATGTGATGGGTGAACGCGCTGTGGCCAAGGAAGCCGCAACCCCCCAGGATATTGAGGCCATGCGAGCGCTGTTGCACGAGGCTTTGCAGGCAGGCGCAGCCGGGTTCAGCACGGGGCGCAGCGACAACCACCGCACCTCGGAGGGGAAGGAAACTCCGGCGGCAGAGGCCAGCATCACGGAACTCAGCGGTATTGCCCGAGCCTTTGACGGCATCACCCACGGCGTGGTGCAAGTGGTGAGCGATTTCGACTTGTTACGTGGGGCGCAGGACGATGCAGACGGCGCGCAAAAGCGCTTCAATGCCGAATTCGACGTCGTGGAGCAACTTGCGCGAACGTCTGGCAAGCCGCTGTCCATGACCTGGTTGCAACGCGACCCTGGCGGCACGCAGTACGAGGCCATTCGCCAGCGCGTTGAAGCCGCCGTGGCCAACGGCCTGCCGCTGTTTCTGCAAACGGCGGCCAGGGGCATCGGCGTGATCAACGGGCTGGACGCAAGTTTTCACCCTTTTATGGGCTTCCCGTCTTACAAGGCCGTGGCGCACTTGCCACTGGCCGAGCGTGCTGCCGCCCTGCGCGAGCCCGAACGCAAAGCACGCATCCTGACGGAGAAGTCAGACACCATGGCGGGGGACGGAACAGCTGTACCGCCGCTGGTGGACATTCTGCTGGCCCGTATCGACATGATCAGCGGGCGCATGTTCCCCCTGACGGAAACGCTGAACTACGAACCTTCCGTGATGCAAAGCTTTCTGGTACGGGCCAAGCAGGCGGGCATCAAACCGCTGGAGGCCATTTTTGACCACCTGTGCGCGGGCGATGGCAGCAACCTGCTGTACTTCCCCATCTTCAACTACAACGGCGGGAACCTCGACGTGATCCGCGGGATGCTGGACCACCCCCGCGCCCTGTTTGGCCTGAGCGATGCGGGTGCCCATGTCGGTACGGTGTGTGATGCCAGCTTTACCACGTTCATGTTGACCCACTGGGTGCGTGACCGCGCCACGGGCCAAATTCCATTGGCGCAGGCCGTGGAAATGCTGACCCGACGCAATGCCCGTTATGTGGGGCTGAAGGATCGAGGCACCCTGGCCTTGGGCCAGCGTGCGGACATCAACGTGATTGACCCGGTGCGCTTGAACATGGGCACACCTCAGTTGGTGCGCGACCTGCCCGCCGGTGGCAAGCGTTTCTTGCAAAAAGCGCAAGGCTATGTGGGAACCTGGGTGAATGGGCAGAACGTGCAGGCTGAGGGTGCCATCACGGCCGCCCGGCCAGGCCGTTTGGTGCGCATGGGTCAGGTTACGGGCTAGGTTTGCGAATCAAATCCACCCGAAGTCCCTGTCAACTATAAATAGTTTGCTATTTATTTGGTAGCGCCCAATGACTGACCATCAGGCAGATCGGCGCGCCTGAAAAATGGCCAAGGCCGCCATACCGACGCCGAAAATCCAGAGCGGCCACAGGCCAAACCGCGCTGCCCACCACGCAAATGGCGTGATGCCCCAGCCGTTGGCCTCGGTGCCGCTTCGACCCTGTACCTGGGCCAGCAGGACCCCACGCGTATGCCGTGGCAGCGACTGCGTGACCCTGCCCATGTGATCAATCACAACGGTGGCCCCCGTGTTGGTGGCACGGATGAAGGGGCGCTCAAACTCCAGGGCCCGCATGCGGGCAATGCTCAAATGCTGGTCAATGGCCACGGTATTGCCGAACCAGCCGATGTTGCTCACATTCACAAATATCGTGGGGGATGTTGGGCCGTCCAGAAACCGGGCAGCCAGCTCTTCACCAAACAGGTCTTCATAGCAAATGTGGGGTGCCAGTCGCTGGCCCTGCCACTCGAATGAGGGTTGACCCACGGTACCGCGATTGAAGTCTCCCAGCGGGATATTCATCATCGCCGTGAACCACTTGAACAGGGGCGGAATGAATTCGCCAAAGGGCACCAGATGGTGTTTGTCGTAGCGGTAATCTGCCTCTGGTGGGACGGCAGCTACCGCCGCTTGGGCGTGAGGTTTGAAACCAATCACAGAATTCGTGTAGCCCTGGCTGTAACTGCCCAGCGGAATTCCAATCAGCAAAGCCTGCTTGCCGTCGGGCTGGGAGAATCGTTGGGCCAGCGCATCCCAATAACCTTCAGGCAACTGGTTCGGCAAGATGGGAATCGCCGTCTCCGGTGCCACGACCAGAGATGCCGTGGATGCGCCCACCTGCTGACCATACCAGGTCAATGAATCGGCAATACCGGTTCCAGCCTGAAATTTTTCATCCTGTGCGATGTTGCCTTGCAGCAGGGCCACATCCAGGGACTGGGTGGTTTTTCCGGTTTGAACCTGACTTGACAAAACACCGCTGGCGATCAAGGCCACGGCCACAGGCAATCCGGCTGTGACCAGCGCGGTTTGCCAAACCCATTTGCCCGTTGCCAGAACACGCAACCCGCTGGCCACTGCGTAGGCCACCATGACCGCGATCGCACCCACGCCGTAGGAGCCGATAAAGCGCGCCAAAACGCCCAGGCCGTCCAAGTGTGCGTAACCCACGGCACCCCAGCCAAACCCGGTCAGCCAGGTGCCTCGCGCCATCTCGGCCATCATCCAGAGCGCTCCAAAAAGAATAGCTGAAAAGGTCCTGTTGACGGGGACTAGCGCCACGAACAGTGCACAAACCCCGGCGTAATAGAGCGCCAAGGCGCCCGCCAGCGCCAGAATGGCCAATGCAGTCAACGGTGCTGCCAACCCACCATAGGTGTGCATGGCCACAAACAGCCACCAGAAGGTGCCGCACAACCAGGCGGTGGTAAACAGCCAACCCTGCCAGGCTGCACGCTTGCTTCGTGCCTTGGGTGTTTTCAAATCAGGAGAGCCAGCGAAGCCGTCCAACTGCCAAGCCAGCACACCCATGGCCAGCAGTTGCAGCCACCATACGGGTTGCCCACCCCAGGGGGAGGCAATCGACGCAGCATGCGCCAGTCCGGCCAGTATGGAAATGAGGGCCTGCAAAATCACCGGCTTAGCGCTCAGCCAACCGGCAGGTCACGGTGTTTGCGGCGAAACCTTGAACCATTTGACCGCGCCACCCTTGGTGTGCAACACAACAAACTTCAAGTCAGACAGCACATGATGCTCACCGCGTTTGGGGACATGCCCCATTTCATGGGCGATCAGCCCGCCAATGGTTTCGAAGTCGTCCGCGGGGTCAGCACCGGTCAGGGTCACGCCGAAGGCTTCGTTGACACGCTCGATCGGTGTCGTCCCACTGACGCGGTAGGTCTTGTCTGCCAGGGCAAAGATGTCGCCCTGGTCTTCCGGCAAGTCGAATTCGTCTTCAATCTCACCGACGATCTGCTCCAGGACATCTTCAATGGTGATGATGCCGGCGACGCGGCCAAATTCGTCGATGACCACGGCCAGGTGATTGCGGTTACCGCGAAACTCGCGCAGCAAATCGTTCAAACCCTTGCTTTCTGGCACAAAAACGGCGGGACGCAACAACGCACGAATGTTGAGCTCCGGGGCGCGTTGCAGTTTGAGCAAATCTTTGGCCATGAGAATGCCAATGATGTTTTCACGTTCGCCCTCATACACTGGAAAACGGGAGTGCGCCGTGTCAATCACGTGGTGCAACAGCTCGTCAAAGGGCGCGTTGATGTTGAGGACATCCATCCGTGTGGCGGCAACCATCACGTCGCCGGCGCTCATGTCGGCCATGCGAATGACGCCTTCCAGCATGGCACGCGATTCGGCTCCAATGACCTGGTTGTCTTCGGCTTCCACCAGCGTTTCGATCAGCTCGGCCGTCGAATCCGGGCCAGGGTGGATAAATTCCGCAATTTTTTGCAGAAAAGTGCGCTTGTCTTCCTTGTCCGGTGCTTGGCCGGGGAGTCGCGCAGGTTGGGTGTCAGCCACAGACAGGAGGCGGTGTACGCCGTTGTTGAGAGGCCTTAAGGATAGCGGATTGCAGTTCGGGTGCCGAATGTGCCTTTGAAATACTCAGGCTGAGTTGTTTCTCTGCGCGTCGATGACACCTTGGCGCACCTGTTGCACTTGGGCGAGGATGTCCCAAAACTGCTTGGCTTGTACTTTGATACGGTAGTCAGCCTGGGCCACTTGCTCTTCCAGCATCTCGGTCATGCGGGTGTCAAACGTGGGCGGAATCAAACGTAAAAAGGCTTCGGCCTCTGAGCCTGCTTTTTCAACGGTTGCACCGGCGTTGCGGGCAATCTTTAGCATGGCCGAGTTCTCGCTCAAGGCGTGGATGAACATCAAATTCACGCCGTCATTGCGGGCATGCATGGCGGCGCGATCGAACAGTCGAGACCCGTAGCCGCGGCCTCTTGCGGACTTTAAAACGGACACGCCAAATTCGGCGCACGACTCATAACTCTTGTCCGGCGCGTAGGCTAGGTGAGCCACAGCCAACAATTCCAGCCGACGGTTGTAAATACCGAAGATTTCATCGCGCTCAAAATTGAGTCCGTCCGCGTAACGTTGTATCTGCTCGTCATTGGCCAGGTAGCCAAAACGCAGATAGCGGTCATGCTCGTCCAACGCCAACAAATGTTTGGCAATCCGTTCCCGGTGGTTGGCACCCAGCGAGCGAATGGGCACCATCAGCGGCGGCACCCTGGATTCAGGATCGGATTTCGCACGTTCAGAGGGAGGCCGCAGGAGATCCTTGCCGGCTTCCAGCGATGCCTTCAAGAGCGCTTTTGTTTCAACCATGGAATGAATATAAGGGTTTTCCCGAATATCACCAACCACTAATTGCCTAATTTTGGGACTGAAATAGAGGAAGGCATCCAATTTTTAACGGTTTGATCCCGCTCAACCAATTCGTACTAAACCGAAAAAACTTGAAACTTTGTCAGTTTTAGCTCAACTTTGCCAGTGTTTGGGCCATCACAGTGGGGACAAAGGCCAGGGCCACGTGTGCTTTGCCTGAAATCAACCGGTTGTCCGCTCCGGACAACATTCCGGTGCTGGCGGGGAACACGATATTGTCGCAATTGGAATAAAAGCAGGTGAACATCTGATAACGGTCTGGCGGCTCAGCTGCTTCAAGTTGTTGAAGCCACGTATTGTTCAGTTGCATCTGCCACCCATTTTCAGACAGTCCAAATTTCCCAAGCCACGTTCCATGGTGGGGAGTGCCAATCGTGACAATGTGGTGGATTTGCAGGTCTCGTTCAACACCCGAGCGCAACCAAGCACGAATGGCAAGTCCACCCATGCTGTGACAAACCACCAGCGGGGCCATGCCGGTTGCCAGCGTCACTTTGGCGATGGCCTGCTCAATCAGATCCGCATAGTTGTCGATGGATCCAAACACGGGCTCAAGATTGACAGCAACAAACGCACGCCGGTCAGCCATCAGTCGTTTGAACCAGGGTGTCCAAATTCCCCTGTTGCACACAAAGCCATGGATAAAGACCACACCCCGTCGCCCACGGTGGCCAAAAGCGTCTTCGACCTGATCAGGAATCGCGTTCCACGAAAAAGGCTGGCGCCAACCAAAAACCTTGGTAACTTCCCACACTTCACCAATCCAGGCGTTTATCCACTGCCCCAGTGTGGCTTGTGGCGCCGGGTCAGTGCGATTGACGCGCCGGGCAAGTCCAAATTCAAACAGAAGAAATGGCGCAAACCCGAAAACACCCAGCAGGCTGCCCGCGATGGCCAGCGTGGGAAATCGGTCCCACAACAATGTGAACCAAGCAAATGCAAAAACAACTGAACCAAGGGTGGTGAACTGGAGCAGGCGGGCAAGCATGCAGACGATTTTATCGAATGCCTCCAATTTGGAATCTGCTTAATTCCCTCGAGACGAATGGATAGACTCGTGCATTTGACAACGATTCTATGGACGCAGCAGAAACAATCCGCGATGCGGTTTCCCGGGTTGCCAGTCTGAGACAGGCGTGTGCGGCACGTCCCGCCCTGTACGCGGCCGTTGTGGAGGTTAAGCGCTATCAGGCGAGAAGGTTTGCGCTTACTTACGCGGATCTGCTAGCGGCCGGGCCCTTCCAGGGAGCATCACGGTTTTTTCTGGATGAGTTGTACAGCGACAAGGATTATTCGCAACGCGACGCTCAGTTCTCCCGCATCGCCAATGCGCTCCAAACAGTCTTCCCAAAGCACGTTGTAGCGACCGCGGTCGCGTTGGCTAAGTTACACGCGTTGACGGAGGAGTTGGACCATGCCATGGGCATTGCCTGGATGACGACACCAAAGGAAGACACTTTGACCCGGCGTTATGTTTCAGCTTGGCGCTTGGTCGACCGGCGTGCTGACCGTGATGTGCAATTGATCACGGTATTGATGGTGGGACAAGAATTGGATCGGTTAACTCGCGCGCCCGGCTTACGCCTCTTGCTGAAGATGATGCGACGGCCTGCTCAAGCCGCCGGTTTGGACGCCCTCCAAAGTTTTCTCGAGGCCGGGTTTGACACTTTCGCCAGGATGAGCGGAAAAGGAGAAGGTGCCAAGGTTTTTCTGGGTGTGATCCAACAAAAGGAATCGACCCTTATTGACGCCTTGTTCTCAGCCAACATTGTCGCGTTAGAGACAAATTTTCCTCTGCCGTAACGGTCTCGAAGCGCTACTTAGGGCTTGCCCGGTAGCGTGGGGGTCCATCGCTTAGCCACAATCTTTCTTTTTGTTCGCCGCAGGTTTGTCCTGCACATTTGCGAGGACTTTCAATGGAAAAAATTTGGCTCAAGAGCTACCCCAAAGGGGTGCCCCATGATATCAATCCGGACCAATTCAGGTCGTTGCCTCATTTGATGGAAGAGTCTTTCCGCAGGAACGCGAGCAAACCTTTTTCGGTTTGTATGGATCAATGGATGTCCTATGGCCGCCTTGATGAGCTTTCTGGGAATTTGGGAGCATGGCTGCAAAACATGGGGCTGGAGTCCGGCGCACGGGTCGCCATCATGTTGCCAAACCTCCCCCAGTTTCCAATCACCATGGCTGCGATTTTGCGGGCCGGGTACACATGCGTGAACGTGAATCCTTTGTACACAGCCCGCGAATTGGAGCACCAGCTGAAGGATTCGGGTGCCACGGCCATCGTGATTCTTGAAAATTTCGCCCACACGCTCGAAGAGGTGATTGAACGAACCGGCATTCGTCACGTGGTCCTGACATCCGCAGGCGATCAGCTTGGTTTTTGGTATGGCAGGTGGCTCACATTTGCCTCCCGACACCTTGCCAAGTTGGTGCCCGCCTTCAAACTTCCGATGGGAAATGGTCGGACAGTGACCCGGTTTAACCAGGCGATTTCAGAGGGATCAAGGTCGTCATTGAAACCCAACAATTGCGATTTGAATTCCGTTGCCTTCCTTCAATACACAGGTGGAACGACCGGTCTTTCAAAAGGGGCCGTGTTAACGCACAGGAATATCGTGTCCGCCATCCTGCAAGGCGAGGCTTGGTTCACTCCTGCCATGAGTCGGGTTGGTGATGTTGGCAACATCAACAGCATTTCAGCTCTACCGCTGTACCATATTTTTGCTTTGAACCTTTGTTTGCTGTCCATTCGGTGGGGATCATGCCAAACATTGATTCCCAACCCCCGGGACTTTGGGAAGTTTGTTGACGTTTTGAAAAAGCGGCCATTTCACATGTTGCCCGCTGTGAACACCTTGTTTAATGCGCTGCTTCAGCATCCACAATTCAAATCGATAGATTTTTCACACCTGTGTGTTTCGCAAGCAGGTGGAATGGCGGCGTCTGAAGGAACGGCTAAACATTGGTTTGAAACCACGGGTTGTCCCATGATTGAGGGATGGGGGATGAGTGAGACCTGCGCCATGGGCACCAATAACCCGGTTAACAGTCATTCTTTCACCGGAACGGTTGGCTTGCCACTTCCGGGTGTTGAGATCGCGATCAAGGATGAAGCTGGAATTTCATTGCCTCAAGGCGCGTCAGGCGAAATTTGCATCAAGGGTCCCAACGTCATGTCGGGCTACTACCAGCAGCCAGAAGAAAATAAGAAAGCATTCACAGCTGATGGCTTTATGCGAACAGGTGACGTTGGCATCATGGATGCGAACGGATACACGCGGATCGTAGACCGAATCAAGGACATGGTCCTGGTTAGCGGCTTCAACGTTTTCCCGAGTGAGCTGGAAAATGTTATTTCACTTTGCAATGGTGTGCTGGAGTGCGCAGTGATCGGCATTCCGGACGAAAAACAAGGAGAGGCCATCAAGGTCTTTGTGGTGAGAAGTGAACCTACCCTCACTGAAGCTGATGTAACGAGTTACTGCCAGCAAAATCTCACTGGTTACAAACGACCAAAATACATTGAGTTTCGGGACGATTTGCCCAAATCAAACGTCGGGAAAATTCTCCGCAGGGAACTGCGGACAGGCGTCTGATTCCTGATGGCGCAAATCACCAAAACGCGTGATTTGCACGCAAAAAAAAACGCCCCAGCATAAGCTGAGG
>CAVVSV010000043.1:0-17184 GCA_963750805.1 uncultured beta proteobacterium | reverse complement strand
CAGGCCCGGATGCACGGCTTGCAGGTTCAGTAAAAGTCGGTAAACGGCAAGCCCGATGCTTCCCGGCGAGACCAGTTTGACTTCACCGTGAGTTGCATCCCCACGGGTGAGCGTTTGCCGCAGTCGCTGCTCGGCTGTCGACATTTCCCGTGCGTAGGCTGTCAGTGCCAACCCGGCGGGCGTCAATTCCAGACGACGCCCTTTTCTGAGCAAGAGCGGTCCCAGTTCACGTTCTATGTGTTGAACCTGCTGACTGACGGCTGCTTGTGTCAGGTTCAGGCTTTCGGCCGCTCGTGTAAAGCTGCCCAACTCGACGACCCGGGCAAAAGTAATGACTTGTTGGGCGTTTAGCATAAAAATATCTTATCAAATCAATTACCTTTGATCGCTTTATCTATTGGAAAGACATGCCTAGACTTCAATTCTTTCCATCAATTGCACTGAGTACCCATGTCTAACCACGTCTACCCCAGAAGTTTTTCTCACATTGGCCTGTCGGTCCCTGACCTCAACGGCGCGGTCAAGTTCTATACCGAGGTCATGGGCTGGTATCTGGTCATGCCGCCCACGACGATAGAAGAGGATGCCTCGTCCGCCATTGGCATCATGTGCACCGATGTATTCGGCCCTGGATGGGGCTCCTTTCGCATTGCGCATCTCTCCACGGGAGACAGGGTCGGTGTTGAAATCTTCCAGTTTGCGAATGCAGAACGACGCGACAACAACTTCGAGTACTGGAAGACCGGCGTATTTCACTTCTGCGTGCAGGACCCAGATGTCGAGGGACTCGCAGCCCGTGTCGTTGCTGCAGGCGGCAAGCAAAGAATGCCGGTACGGGAATACTTCCCTGGTGAAAAGCCCTACCGCATGGTCTACATGGAAGATCCCTTTGGCAACATTCTGGAGATCTACAGCCACAGCTACGAATTGACTTATTCCGCTGGCGCTTACGCCTCTGGCGATGCGACGCCAGGTTTGGCGAGCGCTTGAAATCGTCAGGATTCAGGTGCGGTGGCAAGGCCTGGCCACGTCATGGCACGTGCACCTGCTGGAGTCCTCAGGCTTGCAACTTTCACGAAGCGCGGCCGAAGGGCGTGTGACCAATGCCAAAATCGGTGCCTATGCCACCTGCCCTGCCCGATCTCGACCGCATTGACCTCAAAATCCTGCACGCGCTGCAAGACGACGGTCGCCTGTCCAACCTGAAATTGGCCGAATCCGTGGCCCTGTCGCCCACGGCTGTGCTGGCCCGGGTGCAGCGGCTCACGCGCGAGGGCTACATCCTGGGTTATGAGGCCCGGTTGAACCCGCTCAAGCTGGGCGCGGGCCTGATGGTGTTTGTGGAGGTGCTGCTGGACCGCACTACGCCCAACGTGTTTGACGCCTTCAAGGCCGCCGTGCAGGTACGTGACGAGATCATGGAGTGCCACATGGTGGCCGGTGGTTTTGACTACCTGCTCAAAACCCGCATGGCTGACATGACGTCTTACCGCGAGTTTGCCGGCACGGTCTTGTGGCAACTGCCCGGTGTGCGCGAGACGCGCACTTACGCGGTGATGGAAGAGGTCAAAAACTCCACCCGCCTGCCCTTGCGCTGAACCAGAGGCCTTGTCAAACAGGCTTGGTGCGCCCACCAAAAATAGCGCTACCCACCCGCACCAAGGTGCTGCCCGACTGGATGGCGGCCTCCATGTCGGCACTCATGCCCATGGAGAGGGTGTCCAGGGCCAGTCCTTGTGCATTTAAAGCATCAAATACCGCTCTAACCGACTCAAACAAAGCACAAGCAGATTCAAAATCAGGAGCAGGCTCAGGGATGCTCATCACCCCGCGCAAGCGCAGGCCAGGCAACTCGGCCACCTGCCGCGCCAGCGCCAGCGCGTCGCTCGGGCAGCACCCCCGATTTGCTGGCGCCACCGTCCGCATTGACCTGAATACACACCTGCAACGGCGCCATTGTGGCGGGGCGTTGCTCACTCAGGCGCTGCGCCACCTTGAGCCGGTCTACCGTGTGGACCCAGTCAAAATGCTCGGCGACCAGGCGCGTCTTGTTGCTCTGGATCGGGCCAATGCAATGCCACTCCAAGGGCAGATGGCGCAGTGCCGTGATCTTTTCCACGGCTTCCTGAATGTAGTTTTCGCCAAAGGCAGTTTGTCCGGCCGCATGGGCGGCCAGCACCGCATCCGGGCCAAAAGTCTTGGACACGGCCAGCAAAGTCACCTCGCTGACGTCGCGACCAGCGGCTTGGCAGGCCAGGGCAATTCGGCCTCGAACAGCCTGAAGGTTGATTTCAATCATGGTCATAATTGCTCCAAGCGTAACAAACGATCAGGGACTCCTGTGGACATCACCCAACTACTGGCCTTCAGCGTCAAAAACAAGGCGTCTGACCTGCACCTCTCGGCGGGCCTGCCGCCCATGATCCGGGTGCATGGCGATGTGCGGCGCATCAACGTCGAGCCGCTGGACCACAAGCAGGTGCATGCCATGGTGTACGACATCATGAACGACGCCCAGCGCAAGTCCTACGAGGAGTTTCTGGAGATCGACTTTTCGTTCGAGATTGACGGGCTGGCGCGCTTTCGGGTCAACGCCTTCAACCACCAGCGCGGCTCGGGCGCGGTGTTTCGGACCATTCCCAGCAAGATCCTGACGCTGGAGCAGCTCAATGCCCCCAAGATTTTTGCCGACCTGGCCCTCAAGCCGCGCGGCATGGTGCTGGTCACCGGCCCCACCGGCTCGGGCAAATCCACCACGCTGGCGGCCATGGTCAACTACCTGAACGAGACCGAGTTTGGCCACATCCTGACTGTGGAAGACCCGATCGAGTTCGTGCACGAGTCCAAAAAATGCCTGGTCAACCAGCGCGAGGTCGGCCCGCACACGCTGAGCTTTGCCGCCGCCCTGCGCTCGGCCCTGCGCGAAGACCCGGACTGCATTCTGGTGGGCGAAATGCGCGACCTGGAGACCATCCGCCTGGCGATGACCGCCGCCGAGACCGGGCACCTGGTGTTTGGCACGCTGCACACGTCGAGCGCGGCCAAAACCATTGACCGGATCATTGACGTGTTTCCCGCCGAAGAAAAAGAAATGGTGCGCGCCATGTTGACCGAGTCGCTGCAGGCGGTGATCTCGCAGACCCTGTGCAAAACCAAAGACGGCCAGGGCCGCGTGGCTGCGCACGAGATCATGCTGGGCACCAGCGCCATTCGCAACCTGATCCGCGAGGCCAAGGTGGCGCAGATGTACTCCAGTATCCAGACCGGCAACAGCGTGGGCATGCAGACGCTGGACCAAAACCTGACTGATCTGGTCAAGCGCAACATCATCAGCGCGGCTGAAGCCCGCTCCAAGGCCAAAATCCCGGAAAACTTTCCCGGTTAACCCGGCACGCCCCGTCCCCCTGTCCCCTTACCGGAGTGCCTCATGGAACGCGATCAAGCCACCAAATTCGTCAACGACCTGCTCAAGCTGATGGTGAGCCGCAACGGCAGCGACTTGTTCATCACGGCAGACTTTCCCCCTGCCATCAAGGTCGACGGCAAGATCACCAAAGTCTCGCCTCAACCGCTGAACGCGGTGCATACCCTGGCGCTGGCACGGTCGGTCATGAGCGACAAGCAGGTGGCCGAGTTTGAGCGCACCAAGGAATGCAACTTTGCGATCGCGCCGCCCGGCGTGGGGCGTTTTCGGGTGAACGCCTTTGTGCAGCAGGGCAAGATCGGCATGGTGATGCGGGTGATTCCGCTGAGCCTGCCTTCCATCGACAGCCTGGGCGTGCCGCAAATACTCAAAGAGGTGGCATCGTCCAAAAGGGGTCTGTGCATTTTGGTGGGCGCCACCGGCTCGGGCAAGTCCACCACCCTGGCGGCGATGGTCGACTGGCGCAACGAGACCACCTTCGGGCACATCATCACGATTGAGGACCCGATTGAATTTGTGCACCCGCACAAAAACTGCGTGGTGACCCAGCGTGAAGTCGGACTGGACACCGACAGCTGGGGCATTGCCCTCAAAAACACCTTGCGCCAGGCGCCAGACGTGATCCTGATGGGCGAGATTCGGGACCGCGAGACCATGGAGCATGCCGTCGCGTTTTCTGAAACCGGGCATTTGTGCCTGGCCACGCTGCACGCCAACAGCGCCAATCAGGCGCTGGACCGCATCATCAACTTCTTCCCCGAAGAGCGCCGCGCCCAATTGCTCATGGATTTGTCGCTCAACCTCAAGGCGCTGGTCTCCCAGCGGCTGATTCCCAAGCAGGATGGAAGGGGCCGCACTGCGGTGGTCGAAGTCATGCTCAACTCGCCCTTGATCTCCGACATGATCTTCAAAGGCGAAGTCACTGAAATCAAGGAGGTGATGAAGAAAAGCCGCAACCTCGGCATGCAGACCTTTGACCAGGCGCTGTTTGACGCCTTTGAGGCCAACCTGATCACTTATGAAGACGCCCTGCGCAACGCAGATTCCCTCAACGACCTGCGCCTGCAGATCAAACTCAACAGCTTGCGCAGCCGGTCCCAGGACCTGGGCGCAGGGACTGAAAACTTTGCCATCGTATGACCACCTCTATCAACGCCAAAACCTACGAATCCACTCCCTCCCGCCGCGTCGCCTTTTTGGGCCTTGGCGTGATGGGCTACCCCATGGCCGCCCACCTGGCCCGCGCAGGTCACCAGGTCACTGTGTTCAACCGAACAACTTCAAAATCAATAGCATGGTGCGCTGAATTTGCTTCGGCTGGCGCCGTAAAACATGCTGAAACACCCCGGGAAGCGGCGCAGGGTGCGGAATTCGTGTTTTGCTGTGTCGGCAACGACGACGACTTGCGCCATGTGACGCTGGGTGCAGACGGTGCCTTTGCCGGCATGGAGCCCGGCGCGGTCTTTGTGGACCACACCACGGCATCGGCCAGCGTGGCGCGCGAGCTGTTTGGAGCCGCCAAGAACCTGGGCCTGAACTTTATCGACGCCCCGGTGTCGGGGGGTCAGGGCGGTGCACAAAACGGCCTGCTCACGGTCATGTGTGGTGGCGACGCCGCGGCGTTTGACGCGGCTCAGCCCGTGGCCATGGCATTTTCCAAAGCCGTCACCCGCACAGGCGAGAGCGGCTCCGGGCAACTGGCCAAGATGGTGAACCAGATTTGCATTGCCGGGCTGGTGCAGGGCTTGTCGGAGGCCATTGCCTTTGGCCAACAGGCCGGGCTGGACATGAACCAGGTGCTCGAAGTCATTGGAAAAGGGGCCGCCCAAAGCTGGCAACTCGACAACCGGGGCAAAACCATGGTGGCGGGCCAGTTTGAATTTGGTTTTGCCGTGGACTGGATGCGCAAGGACCTGGGGCTGGTCCTGGATGAAGCCAAACGCAACGGCGCGCGCCTGCCGGTGACTGCGCTGGTCGACCAGTTCTACGCCGATGTGCAGCACATGGGCGGCAACCGCTGGGATACCTCAAGCCTCATCAAGCGGCTCAAGTAATAGCCCCGCAGGTAGCGACTTACGGGGTTTGCCGTGGGGCGGCCTGCGTTGGCGCGGCAGGCTGCAGAGCGCGGAGCTCATCTTCGCTGATGATTTCAAGCACGCGCACTACTTTTGTCGCGCCGCCTGTGCTGCGGGCCAGTTCAGTGGCCCGGTCTGCCTCACGCTGGGTGACCCGACCCATCAAATAGACCGTGCCGCGCTCTGTGAGCACCTTGAAGGCATTGACCGACATGTCCCGGGCATCCACCAGCGCGGCCTTGACCTTGCTGGTTACCAACACGTCGGAGGAGCGCTGACTCAGGCTGGTGTGCCCCATAACGGCGACCTCGTTGACAACGGAGCGAACATTCTCCACCTTGGCGACCACCTGCTCGACCTGTTGCCGGTCCAGTGCGGTGAGCGCCTCACCCGTCAACAGCACCTGGCGGTTGAAACTGGTGATATTGACGTGGACCCGGTCGCCGAGGGTCGTGCGCAGGCCACTGGCCGCACGCAACTCAATGCCTTCGTCTTCGATTTGCGTACCGGCAGTGCGGCGGTCAATGGCCATCATGGAGCCGACCACGGCGCCGCCAAGGATCATGGGGGCACAGGCGCTCAGCGCAGTCATCATGCTGGCGGACAGCACCGCGAGGGCGATCAGTTTTTGGGTTCTCAATTTCATCATCAGGTTTCCTGGTCTCCGAGTAACAGGGCATCCACGGCATCACAAATGCAGTGCAGGGTCAAAATGTGCACCTCTTGCACCCGCGCGGTGCGGTCATGGGGCACGCAAATGTGCACATCGGTGTCACGCAGGGCCTGCTGCATCTTGCCGCCCCCGCGCCCGCTCAAGCCCACCACGACCATCTCACGCTCATGGGCGGCTTCAATGGCGGCGAGCACGTTGGCTGAGTTACCACTGGTGGAAATCGCCAGCAACACGTCGCCCGGCTGCCCCAGGGCCCGCACCTGGCGGGAAAACACGACACTGAAGTCATAGTCGTTGGCAATGGCGGTGAGGATGGAGCCGTCGGTGGTGAGCGCCAACGCGGCCAGCTCAGGACGCTCGCGTTCATAGCGCCCGACAAACTCGGCCGCAAAGTGCTGCGCGTCGGCGGCTGACCCACCATTGCCACAGGCCAGCACCTTGTTGCCACTGGTCACGCAGGTCAGCATGGCCTGCACAGCAGCGGCAATGGGTTTGCTCAGGACTTGGGCTGACTGGTATTTCAAGTCAGCGCTGTCGATAAAGTGTTGTTCTATACGTTGCTCAAGCATCAGGCGATGATACCCGCGTGGATATCCCCCAACGATCAGTAGGCATCAAAAGCGGCCTGCAGCCACTCCACATCGCCCAGCCCCAGCCCGACCACATCAAAGCGGCACGGTG
The DNA here is from genome assembly GCA_963750805.1 of uncultured beta proteobacterium. GTDB lineage: Bacteria > Pseudomonadota > Gammaproteobacteria > Burkholderiales > Burkholderiaceae_C > JANYCG01. The sequence goes on along the minus strand of CAVVSV010000043.1, from coordinate 10,331 downwards.
GCAGTGTCTTCAGGCGCATCAGATAGTGGCGTGCCGCAAAAATGATTCGCCGCTGCTTGGTGGCACTCACGCTGGCGGCAGCCCCGCCGTGGCTGACGGTCTTGCGATGGCGCACCTCCACAAAGACCACCGTGCCGTCGGGCGCACGCATGATGAGATCGATTTCGCCACCGCCGCGCCCCGGCGTCCGATAATTGCGCTCCAACAGGCGCAAGCCTGCACGCTGCAAATGCTGCAGCGCCGCGTCTTCGGCCGCATCACCCACCTGCTTGGTCGTGCGGACTTTGACCATGGCCTTGATTTGAGGAACTTCCATTGACTTCTATTTACACCTCTGCATTGCAAGCCGCTCTTGAGGCGGCAGGTCAGCAGAATTATCCGCCCGGCGCGCTCTATGTGGTGGCCACGCCCATTGGCAACCTGGCCGACATCACCCTGCGGGCCCTGCACGTGCTGCAGCTTGCCGACACCATCGCCTGCGAGGACACCCGCCACACCCAGGCCTTGCTGCGGGCCTATGGCATTGACAAATCACGCGGCCCAACTGCTGGCGGTACACCAACACAACGAGACGCAAGCGGCTGCAGACCGTGATCGACCGGCTGCGCCAGGGCCAGCGCGTGGCCTACGTCAGCGACGCCGGCACCCCGGCCATCAGCGACCCCGGCGCGCGCCTGGTGGCCAGCGTGGCCGCGCAGAAACTGCGGGTCGTTCCCCTGCCTGGCGCCAGCAGCGTCACCGCTGCCTTGAGCGTGGCCGGCATTGCCCATGAAGACGCCCAACATGGTGCCTTTGTATTTGCCGGGTTTTTGCCCGCCAAAGTCGGGCGAGCGCGCCACGGCGGTCACGGCCCTGGCCAGCGAACCCCGCGTCGGTGGTGATGCTGGAGGCACCCCACCGAATTGAAGCGCTGGCCCTGGCACTGGCCGTGTTGGGCACGCGCCGCGTGACCATCGGGCGCGAGTTGACCAAACAGTTTGAGGACATCGCCACGGTGGAGGCGGGCCAGTTTCCGGCCTGGCTGGCCGGCGATGCCAACCGCTGCCGGGGTGAGTTTGTGGTGGTGCTGCATCCGACGGTGGTGGCCAATGAGTCCACCAGCGAGCAACGTATTCTCAGGCTGCTGCTGGCCGAGTTGCCCTTGAAAACTGCCGTCAAACTCACGGCAGACATCACCGGCGGTTCACGCAACGAGCTGTATGAAGCCGCCCTGGCCTTGAAAAAAGAAGGGGCTTGAGCGCGGGTTTACAGCACCTGATCCAGTGCCGTGGCGAGTTGTGCCACGGTGCGGTCCACGTTGTGCCATTTCTCCAGGCCAAACAGACCGACCCGAAACGTCATGAAATCCGCAGGCTCGTCGCACTGCAGCGGCACGCCGGCGGCCGTTTGCAGGCCCACGGCCAGAAACTTGCGACTGGTTTGGATCTCGGGGTCGGTGGTGTAGCTCACCACCACACCCGGTGCCTTGAAGCCCTCGGCCGCCACGCTGGGAATGCCCCGGCTCTCAAACAGGGCACGCACCTTGGCACCCAGCTCGATCTGCTCCGCGCGAACTTTTTCAAACCCGTAGGCTTGCGTTTCCTTCATCACCTCGCACAGACGCGTCAAGGCATCGGTAGGCAAAGTGGCATGGTAGGCGTGGCCACCGCTTTCATAGGTTTCCATGATCTGCAACCACTTCTTCAGATCGCAGGCGAAGCTGGTGCTGGTGGTGCCATCAATGGCCGTGCGGGCGCGCTCGCTCAGCATCACCATGGCGCAGCAGGGGGAGCTGCTCCAGCCTTTTTGCGGCGCACTGACCAGCACATCCACCCCGGTGTCGGCCATGTTGACCCACATCGCCCCGGAGGCAATGCAGTCCAGCACAAAGAGCCCACCCACCTCATGCACCGCGTCGGCCACGGCGCGTAAGTAGTCATCGGGCAAGATCATGCCGGCAGCAGTTTCTACATGCGGGGCAAAGACCACGTCGGGTTTGTTCTCGCGAATAGCGGCCACCACCTCGGCAATCGGCGCAGGTATCCAGGGTGACTGTGACCCCTCGTCAACCCGGCGGGCTTTCAGCACGGTGGACTGGGCCGCAATCTGGCCCATGTCCAGAATCTGGGTCCAGCGGTAGCTGAACCAGCCATTGCGAATGATCAAAACCTTTTTGCCACCCGCAAATTGACGGGCCACGGCCTCCATGCCAAAAGTGCCGCTGCCCGGTACCAGCACGGCCGACTTGGCTCCGTAAACCTCTTTGAGCATCCCCGCAATGTCTTTCATCACGCCCTGAAAACTTTTGGACATGTGATTGAGGGCGCGGTCGGTGTAGACCACAGAAAATTCAAGCAAACCGTCGGGATCGACGTGGGGCAGCAAACCGGGCATGGGAGTCTCCTAAATTGAGGGGTCCGTCAGCTTAGCATGCGACCCACGCCCCAGACTTGAGCGATGCTACTTAAGCCGCGACCTCGTCCATCGCATCCACGCGCACCAGACCCAGGCGGTTCACACCGCTGATGAGTGCCTTGACCGAGGCGGTGACGATGTTGGTGTCCATACCCACACCAAACCGTTCGCACCCCCGCCACCTGCGAGCGTCAATTCCAGAAACGCACAGGCCTGGGCATCGCCCCCGGTGGTGCTGGCTTTGGTGGAGCGCTCCTCATAGCTGCGCACCTGCACTTGCACATCAATGCCTTGCAGGGCATGCACAGCGGCGTCAATCGGGCCATTGCCCTCCCCACTGAGCAGCATGGGCTGGCCGTTGACCTCCACCGCCAGTCGAATGCCCTGCACATGGTTTTTTCCCTGCACCCCCGCGTGGTCAAACAGGTGGTGCTCGACATAACGAATATCGCGCTTTGGCCGGGCTGAGGTAGGTGGCCTCAAACAGGTTCCAGATGTCGTTGCGCCGTCATCTCGCCGCCATGGGTGTCGGTGTAGGCTTTGCACCTCGCCCGAGAACTCGACCTGCAGCCGCCGTGGCATCACCACGCCAAACTCGGCCTCCATCAAATAGGCGACGCCGCCTTTGCCGCTTTGGCTGTTGACGCGAATGACCGAGTCGTAGCTGCGACCCACATCGGCCGGGTCAATCGGGAGATAAGGCACGTTCCACATCGCATCCGGCTTGCTGCACCGCAAAGCCCTTTTTGATGGCGTCCTGGTGGGAGCCGCTGAAGGCCGTGAACACCAAGTCACCCACATAAGGGTGGCGGGGGTGGATGGGGAGCTGGGTGCAGTGCTCCACCGTGCGCGCCACGGCATTGATGTCGGAAAAATCCAGCCCCGGCGACACGCCCTGGGTGTAGAGGTTGAGCGCCAGCGTCACCAGATCCACATTGCCGGTGCGCTCGCCGTTGCCAAACAGGCAGCCTTCGACCCGGTCGGCACCGGCCATCAGACCCAACTCGGCGGCAGCCACCGCGGTGCCCCGGTCGTTGTGCGGGTGCAGGCTCAAGATGACGCTGTCGCGCCGGGCCAGGTGGCGGTGCATCCACTCGATCTGGTCGGCGTACACATTGGGCGTCGACACCTCCACCGTGGCGGGCAGGTTGAGAATGACTTTGTTCTGGGGTGTGGCGCCCCACTCGGCGGTGACGGCATCACACACATCGCGGGCAAATTCAAGCTCGGTGCTGGTAAAAACCTCGGGGCTGTACTGCAACACCCATTCGGTCTCTGGCGATTGGGCGCAGCAGCTCCTTGATCAGGCGCACGGACGACACGGCCAATGCTTTGACCTCGTCCTGGCTCATGCCAAACACCACATCGCGAAAGACCGGTGCTGTGGCGTTGTACACGTGCACGATGGCGCGGCGAGCGCCCTTGACGGAATCCATGGTGCGGCGAATCAGGTGTTCACGCGACTGGGTCAGCACCTCGATGGTCACGTCCTCGGGAATGTGACCGCCTTCAATAAGATTGCGGACAAAGTCAAAGTCGGTTTGCGAAGCGCTGGGGAACGCAACTTCAATCTCCTTGAACCCCACCTCGCACAGCGTGCGAAACATGCGCATTTTTCGCTCACCATTCATGGGCTCAAACAACGACTGGTTGCCATCGCGCAGGTCCGTGCTCTGCCAGATGGGCGCGGCCGTCAGGGTACGGGCAGGCCATTGACGATCAGGCAAGTTCACCGCCTCAAAGGCGCGGTATTTGGTGGCAGGGTGGGTCAACATGGCAATTTCCTCAACAAGGCATTAAAACTTCAGACAGCGTCTATCGTAGTGTTTATGAGAAACTTTAGATTGCCAATTCAGTCCTTTTCCAGGCGTTAAGTTTTCATAAATTCCAGATTTCGTTGATAAATTGACAGTTAATTGCCAACTTGAAACTTTTACAGATATTTCCGCAAGCCCATGACCGACTCCAACCCTGCACCAGCCCACCACCGCCCAGGCGGCTTCGCCAACAGTGATCGCTCCGTGGTGATTGGCGACTTTCCCTGGTATGAGATGGTGTGGCGCGGCCTGCGCGGGGACTTCAAGCCGCTTGCGCCTCCGAGTGGCGGCTACGAAAAATTTGCCAACGACTGGAGCCAGGCGGTGGACCACGCCCGACTCGCCCAACGGCAAGCGGCACCGGTCGTGACCTGGCTGGGTCATGTGTCGGTGCTGCTCCAGGTGGGTGGCCTGAACGTATTGACCGACCCGACCCTGGCCGACTTTGCGGGCCCCTACGGTCGTTTTGGCGCACCGCGCAAGGTGCCAGCGCCCCTGCGCGGGGGTGAGCTGCCGCCCATTGACGTGCTGCTGATTTCTCACAACCACTACGACCACCTGTGCGATGCCACGATTGCCGCCATGGTGGCATCGGGCCAAACGCCCCAAATTTTTGTGCCCTTGGGCTTGAAGCGCTGGTTTGATGAACGCCACATCCCCCACGTGACCGAACTGGACTGGTGGGGACAAGCCGACGTGCACACCGACTGCACCGGTGCCGCGCTGGCGCATCCCGTGCGCATTCACTTCACCCCGGCTCAGCACTGGAGCCGGCGCACCCCCTTTGACACCAATGCATCCCTCTGGGGCGGCTACATGGTGGAGCACAAGCCAGAGGCGGTCGATGCCTGGCGATTTTTGTTTCCTGGCGATACGGGCTACAGCGCCGACTTCAAGGCCATTCGCCAGCGCCTGGGCGCGGTTGATTTTCTGGCCCTGCCCATTGGGGCCTACTTGCCGCGCGACTTCATGAAGAACATGCACGTCAATCCCGCAGACGCCGTGCAACTGATGCTGGACCTGGACGCCAAACAAGCCATGGGCGTGCATTGGGGCACCTTCAAACTCACCCAGGAGTCATTCGACCACCCTCCCCGCGACCTGGCCCTTGCCTTGCAGGCGCAGGGGCTAGCGCAGAACAAGGTCTGGCTGCTACGCCATGGCGAGACGCGTGCGGTGCCGCTCTACAAATAGGGTTTGAGCCAGCCCAAGCCGGACGACGTGCCGCCGGGCTGCATACCCAATCTGGGCCGGTACTCGCAACCCACCCAGCCGTCAAAGCCCAATTCATCGAGCACCGAAAACAGGTAGGGGTAGTTCAATTCGCCCAGATCGGGCTCGTGTCGCTGCGGCACGCCGGCAATCTGAATGTGACCGACGTTGCCGGTGGGCAGGTACTGGCGCAGCTTCATCGCCAGATCCCCCTCCACAATCTGGCAGTGGTACAGGTCCATCTGCACCTTGAGATTGGGCGCACCCACATCGGCAATTACCTGATGCGCATGGTCCTGGCGGTTCAGGAAAAAACCGGGCATGTCACGCGCGTTGATGGGCTCGATCAACACATTCACGCCCTGCTTCCCGGCTGCTGCCGCCGCCCAGCGCAGGTTGGCGATATAGGTGGGGTAGAGCGCTGCACGGTCGGAGCCAGCGGGCAACAGCCCGGCCATCACATGAACGCGAGAGCAATTGAGGGCGGCTGCGTACTCCAGCGCCTGTGCAAATCCGGTTCGAAACTCGGCTTCGCGCCCCTGCAGGCAGGCCAGGCCGCGCTCGCCACTATCCCAGTTACCGGGCGGGGCATTGAACAGCACCTGCTGCAGGTCATGGGCTTTCAGGCGCGCAGCGATCTCGCTCGCCTCAAATGCATAAGGGAACAGATACTCCACGGCCTTGAAGCCATCTTTGGCGGCGGCTTCAAAACGATCGAGAAAATCATGCTCGGGGTAGAGCATGGACAAGTTGGCTGCAAATTGGGGCATAGGTTCACCATCGCGCGCCAAAAGTCTGGCGCAGTTCTTCAAGTTGGGGTTCGGTCAGGGGCTCGGGCGCAGCCGCGCTCATGTGCATCAGGCGGGCGGTTTCTTCAAGCTCTTCGAGCGTGCCCATGGCTGCAGCAGGCGAATCGTGCCACACGTTGGGGCCCAGGCGCGACAACATCACGGCGCGAATAGGCGTGCCCGCCTGGCCGTAGCGTTCAATCGTCCGGGCCACCCACTGGGCTGCGGCGGGGTCGCCAGGGCGGTGATAAGGAATCACCGGCACATGGCCCACCTTCATCACAAAGTATGGGGTGAGAGCAGGCAGTAGTTCAGCCCCCTGCGCCACCGGGGGCGGCAAGGTCAGGGCGACACAGTGCGTGCTGTGCGTGTGGATCACACATCGTGTTTTTGGATCAAATTGGCCTGCAGCCGAGTAAATCATTGCGTGTAGCGCTATGGTTTTACTCGCTTTGTCGCCGCTGATCTGCTGCGCCTTGGCATCCAGCCTGGCGAGCCGGGCGGGGTCCAGAAAGCCCAGACAGGCATCGGTGGGGGTGATCAAAAATCCACCGCCCTCCGACTCCTCCAGCCGCACGCTGATGTTGCCGGCCGTGGCATGCACATAGCCGCGCTCGAACAGGCTGCGGCCCACACGGCAGATTTCCTCCCGAGCCTGGTTCTCGGTCATGCCAGCCTCGTGAAGGCTTTTTGGAAGAAGTCGTCCGTGCCAAAGTTGCCGGATTTCAGCGTGAGGTGCAGGCCACCGTCCGGCGCAGCATCACTTTGGGCATGGCACCACGGTACGCCCGGGTCGATTTGGGGGCCGATTTTCATTTGTGTGATGTTCAGCGCCTGCACGCAGGCGCCTGAGGTTTCGCCACCGGCCACCACCAGTTGATGCACACCCAGGCCCACCAGGCCGCGCGCAATGGCGGCCAGCGTGTGCTCCACCAATGCACCCGCCGCCTCCACCCCCAGCTGACCTTGCACCGACTTGACCGCCTGCGCATCGGCGGACGAATAAATCAGCACCGGACCCTGCCCCAGCAACGGCTGGGCCCACGCCAGCGCGTCGGCCACGGCATTGCCACCCGCAGCTTCAGCCGCCATGATCTGCAAAGGATCAATGGCCCGGGCAGGGCCGCCCGGACTGAATGAAGGCCTGCACCTGCCGGTTGGTCGCCAACGAGCAGCTGCCCGACACGATTGCTTGCAGACCTGCGGCAGCAGGTAGCTCGCTGGCCGTGCTGGACGGCGCAATGCCGAAATTGCCCGGTAAGCCAATGGCCACGCCCGAACCGGCGGTCACCAAAGGCATGTCCTTGAGTGCCGGGCCCAGACGCATCAGGTCGTCGTTCGATATGGCATCCACCACAGCCAGACGCACGCCGCCCAAACGCAACTGCGCAATGCGCGCGCGAATCGCGGCCTCGCCTTGCGCCACGACCTTGTAGTCAATCAAGCCCACCTTGGCCTTGCACTGCCCTTGCAGCACCCGCACCAGATTGGCATCCGTCATGGGCGTGAGCGGATGGTTTTGCATGCCGCTCTCATTGAGCAACACGTCACCCACAAACAGGTGCCCCTTGAACACAGTGCGCTGGTTGTCCGGAAATGCCGGTGTGGCGATGGTGAAGTCGCACCCCATGGCGGCCATCAGCGCCTCGGCCACCGGGCCAATATTGCCTTGCGCGGTGCTGTCAAAGGTGGAGCAGTATTTGAAATAAATTTGCTGGGCACCTTGCGCCTTGAGCCAGCGCAGCGCCTCCAGCGACTGGGCAATGGCCTCGTCCACCGGCAGGGTGCGGGACTTGAGCGCCACCACCACCGCATCGGCCTCAGCCTCCAGCGGTTGCGTGGGTGTGCCCATGGCCTGCACCACGCGCATGCCGGAACGCACCAGGTTGTTGGCCAGATCGGTAGCGCCGGTGAAGTCGTCTGCAATGCAGCCTAAAACGAGTTTGCTCATGGCTTTTTGGGCAATTCAATGCCGGGAAATATCTTGATGACCGCGCTGTCGTCCTCGCGGGCAAACCCTGCGGTAGACGCCTGCATGAACATCTGGTGCGCCGTGCTGGACAGCGGCAGCGGAAACTTGGTGGCCCGCGCCACATCGAGCACCAGGCCCAGGTCTTTCACAAAAATGTCCACCGCCGAGAGCGGCGTGTAGTCCGCCGCCAACACGTGCGCCATGCGGTTCTCGAACATCCAGCTGTTGCCCGCACTGTGGGTGATCACTTCATACAAGGCAGCCGCATCCACACCTTCGCGCAGGCCCAGGGCCATCGCTTCAGCGGCTGCGGCAATGTGCACCCCGGCCAGCAGTTGGTTGATGATCTTGACCTTGCTCCCCGCGCCAGCGCAGTCGCCCAGGCGGTAGACCTTGGCGGCCATGGCGTCGAGCAAGCCACCCACAGCGGCGTAGGCCTCGGGTTTGGCAGCGGTCATCATGGTCATCTCGCCGCTGGCAGCCTTGGCCGCACCCCCGGAGATCGGGGCGTCAATGTACAAAATATCCAAAGCGGCCAGGCGCGCCTCCAGCGCAATCGACCAGTTGGGGTCCACGGTGGAGCACATCACGAAGGTGGTGCCCGGTCGCATGGTGGCCAGCGCAGCCGCCCTCGCCAAACAACACACTCTCGGTCTGCGCGGCATTCACCACCACCGAGACGATCACATCGCACTGCGCGCCCAGTTCGGCCAATGACGCGCAGGCCACACCGCCCTCGGCGGCAAACGCTTGGGCGACTTCAGATCGCACATCAAACACATGCACCTGGTTGCCGTGGCGACGCAGCGATCGCGCCATGCCACCGCCCATGGCGCCCAGGCCAATTACTCCGACGTTGTAAGTCATAGGTTTCTTCACTTAATGAGTGGGTTAATCCAGTGTGATCTTGGCAAAGGCCGCCACGCGTCGCCATTTGGCCGCGTCTGCAGCCCAAAAGGCCGACATCATTTTGCTGTCCACAAAGCCGGGCTCCGCGCCTTGACGCAGCATGGCGGCAGCCACTTCGGGCTGCTTGCTGACCTTTTCCAGCGCTTGCTCCAGGCGGCTCACAATCGCCGGCGGGGTGCCTGCGGGCGCGGCCAGTCCGAACCAGGCGCTCACGTCAAAGTCGGTCAGACCCAATTCCACCAGGGTGGGCACGTCGGGCAAGGCCTTGCTGCGGCGCACCGTGGTCACCGCCAGCGCCTTGACCGTGCCACCCTGAATCTGACCCATGGCCGACGGCAGGTTCTCGAACATCATGTCGACCTCACCCGACAGAATTGCGGTGATGCCCGCAGCCGCACCCCGGTAAGGGATATGGGTGATGAAAGTATTGGTGGTGCTCTTGAACAACTCCGCACTCAAGTGCAAGGAGGTGCCGTTGCCGTTGGAGGCGTAGTTCAGGCGCCCTGGCTGGGCTTTGGCTTTTTCGATCAACTGCTTGACGCTGCCGACACTTCCGGCCTTGACGATCAACACATTGGGCACCCGGCCCAGCATGGCCACGGGCACGATTTGCTCAGGCTTATAGGGCAAGCTCTTGTAGAGCGACGGGCTGATGGTCAGAGGCGGAGATGCCATCAACAAGGTGTAGCCATCGGCTTGCGCACGGGCAACCTCGGCAGCCCCCAGATTGCCGCCGGCGCCGGGTTTTGTACCGACTCATCGACGAACTCAAACGCCGGCACCCTGGTCTGGAAATCGAGTCGTGCGCATCGGGAGGCGGTCGCATCGACCTTGGCATTCTCGAACGCACCGAATGGGTGCATGCCTCGGATTGCAATGAGGCACTCGAGCGACAGCGCATCCAGCGCTGGACGGCTCAGGTGCTACCGCCTGAACTCGTGGATGCGCATATCGGCCCGATGCATTCGCATACCACCGGTCGATCGCTTGACCTCGGCTTCCGTGCGGTAACGGCTCTCTTCGGCGGCATGCTGGGCTGGAGTGGGATATCACCGAGACGACGTCGGAGGAGCGCGTGCTGCTCGCGTCCTGGGCCGCCTACTACAAGGCGAATCGGGCGCTCTTGCACAGCGGTCGGATGGTCCGTGTGGATCATCACGGCGAGGCCGCTAGCCTGCACGGCGTCGTGGCGCCTGACCGATCGCGAGCGATCTTCTGCTTCGTCCAGGAAGGCGTCGG
>CAVVSV010000042.1:0-8434 GCA_963750805.1 uncultured beta proteobacterium | reverse complement strand
ATGGCCAGCCTGCTGGCGGGTCTGCCACTGGAGTTGCCCGGTGCCACCATCAACCGGCTGTGTGGCTCGGGGCTGGACGCCATTGGCACGGCGGCTCGTGCCATCAAGGCCGGTGAGGCGTCCCTGATGATCGCGGGCGGGGTCGAAAGCATGAGCCGTGCTCCCTTTGTGATGGGCAAGGCCGAGAGCGCCTTCAGCCGCGCCGCCCAGATGTACGACACCACCATCGGCTGGCGATTTGTGAATAAGCTGATGAAAGAAAAATATGGCGTGGACGCCATGCCCGAGACTGCCGAAAACGTCGCGGCTGACTACAAAATCAGTCGCGACGACCAGGACAAGATGGCGCTGGCCTCCCAGCTGAAAGCCGTTGCTGCTCAAAAAGCGGGGCACTTTGACGCCGAGATCACGCCGGTCACCATCCCTCAAAAAAAGGGTGATGCAGTGGTGGTCAGCAAGGATGAACACCCGCGTGAAACGTCGATGGAAGCGCTTGCCAAGCTCAAAGGTGCTGTGCGCCCCGATGGCAGTGTGACGGCTGGCAATGCAAGCGGTGTGAACGACGGAGCCTGCGCCCTGTTGATTGCCAACGAGGCCGCTGCCAAAGCACAAGGCCTCACGCCAAGAGCGCGCGTTGTGGGCATGGCCACGGCCGGTGTGCCCCCTCGCATCATGGGCATAGGCCCCGCGCCCGCCACGCAAAAGGTGCTGGCCCTGACAGGGCTGACACTGGCGCACATGGATGTGATTAAACTCAATGAAGCCTTTGCCGCGCAAGGGTTGGCGGTGTTGCGTCTATTGGGTTTGCAAGATGACGATGCGCGGGTGAATCGCTGGGGCGGTGCCATCGCCTTGGGTCATCCTTTGGGCGCTTCAGGCGCCCGATTGGCAACCACGGCGGTCAGCCAGTTGCACCAGGCTGGTGGTCGCTACGCGCTGTGCACCATGTGCATCGGTGTCGGGCAAGGCATTGCGCTGGTGCTGGAACGGGTTTAAGCCTTGACGACCCGTCGCCGGGCCGCCCACCCAACCAATGCCAAACCGCCCAGCATCAGGGCGTAGGTTTCGGGTTCAGGGATGGGGGCGATGGCGGGCACATAGTTGATGTTGTCGAGAGCCACGTAAGAAAATCCAGAAACACCACTGAGTGTGATGGAGGTCACTCCGACGAAATCATTTAATCCGTTGGCAATGGTAAATGTGGTGAACGAGTTTGTCAGAGAAAGTTGTGCAGTCACGGATGCGAGTCCAGGGCGAATGCCTGTAATCGTCAATTTTGGGGTATCGCCATCAAAGTTCAACCACCCCCCAATGTCTATATGTGTCAGTTCAAAATAGCCGCCGGTTGACTGGTCAAAGAGGCTAAATGTCTCGCCAATTGCCACTGAGTCAGCAGCAAATGCCAAGTAATGAGTGCCGTTGCTGGATCCGCGATCCGTTCGGGTTTGGACGGCATGCCCGAAGTTGGATGAAAAAATAAAATCACCACTGTGAATGGGAGTCGAAATGATCGCAAGCGGTGGGGTAATTTCTTCAAATGTGGCGGTTGGCAAAGCTGCTTGCGCAGAACTGGCCAAAAGTATCTGGCAAGAAGTCAGAAAGAGGCCAAGAATTTTTAATTTTGAGTTCATGGTTTTATGAAATTCCAATTAGAGTCGCCCGAGCCGTCGTGCCTTTGGGTCCATAAACGGTGCATCCCACACTTGCATCAACACCGATAAGAATCGGAAAGCCAGCGTCGCCAACTTCGTAACCCGATGGCAGTCCGCCCTGCAAGAGTCTGGTCGCATGAAAGCAGTCACCGATCGCTACGCCGTTTGAACCATTCACCTTGCGCGCAGAGTAATTGATTGCCGACGCAGAAGTTAGCGCCCCTGCCACCCCGTCCGTTGCGGCCTGCTGCGCGTCCGCACTCAAATCGACAAATTTTGGTAAAGCCACCGACGCCAACACACCAAGAATCACGATCACCATGACCAATTCAATCAGGGTGAATCCAGCGTCATGGCGAGAAACCGCACCGACCATATTGAAAAATTGAGTGAAATGTGGGAACTTGGGGAACTCGCCGATTTTAAGAATAGAGCCGAAGGGTGTCAGTAGTCCGTTCGCCCTATTCTGGGACCCAAAGACCGATGCCGGCAAGGAACAATTGCACGAGTTCAAGTGCTGTTGACTGAATCAATCATTGCAAATTCTCCATCCCAGCCCTTTGTCCCTTTGGCAAGGGTTTTCTGTCCGAGCTCCGATCAGCGGGTGGTAACGATGGGCAAAAGTAGGGCCCCGCCGCCGCCTGGTATTGCCGTGGGTGTTCCAAGATCGGTCAATACGCCAGTTCCGGCAGTGATACTGAAAACGTCCAGGTTGCTGGTGGACAAATTGGTTGCATAGAGGTAGGTGCTGGCAGCATTCACGCTCACTGCGCTGTAATTGTGACCAAGGCCCGAATTGAAGGGGCTCCCCGCGATGGCGGTCAAGATGCCAGTTGTTGGATCAATGGTGTAAGCCAAAATGCCGCTGGTGGTGGCGACGAATGCGAAGGCTCCGGCCGGATCTATGGTGATGAAGCCTGGCCCCCCTACAGCAGGAACCGGGGCTCCGTTACCGACCATCACGCCAGTTGCAGCATTCAGCGTGAAGGAAGAGATTGTGTTTTCTCCCGTGTTGGCGACAAAGGCGAATTTTGACAACGGATCGACTGCGATTGATTGCGGCAACGTCGTTGCGGGCGTGTTGGTTCCGGTCGAAAAAGGACTGCCTGCCATGGCGGTCAAGACCCCTGAATTTGCGTCAATCGTATAGCCTGAAACATTGGCACCGTTGTAATTCACCACGTAAACAAACTTGCCCGACGCGTCAACTTCGATGGCTCGTGGATAGAGGCCTGCTGAATAGGGGTTACCGACTCCTCCGGTCAATGCCGTCAGTACGCCTGTGGTCGCATTCACCGTGAAGGCTGAGACATTGTTGCTGGCCGAATTTGCCACGTAGACAAATTTGGCAGCGGAAAGGCTGATTTGGTTGGGCGCCACGGCCACTCCGTAGGGATCAGTCCCGGCGGTAAACGGACTGCCAGCGACAACGGACAATACGTTCGAAGCGGAAAACGCAAACGCGGAAACTTTGCCAGTCGCGTTATTGGCGGCGTACATGAGACGTCCGGACGGTGCGACGGCAACTGACACAGGGGTCGAGAGACCGCCTGCTGCGATGGTGCCGACTACGGCAGCAGCGCCAGTGACTGAATCCAGTGAAAAGGCGAAAACACTGTTGTTATTTGAGTTGGCAACAAAACCAAATTTCTGTCCATTGGAAAAACAGGTGATTGCAATGTCAGTCACATTTGCCAAGGCGACATTGCCAGTGGCACTGACCACGCCACAGGTCTTACCTGCTGGCTGGGTCTTGATGGTGACGCTGTAGGCTGACGCGTCTGCTTGTGCAACCGGAAATGTGAACGCAAGGCTGTTCGCGGCAACTGCCAGGTCGTTGGCCCCGTTGTTCTGAAGCACCAGCCCCGCGCCCGCCAACAAGCCGGAGATGGTTCCCCCAATGGTGTAAGTGGTGGCCGATGCGGGTGTCGTCGTGGTGCCTGGCGTGGTGGAAGTGCCTGTTGCTGGCGCTCCACCGGCGCTTCCACCACAACCAGCGAGCGTGATGACCAAAGCCAACAACAGTGAGCCACTCCAACCCAACAACGTTACAGCCATACTCTGCGAGCACAGGCCGAAGTTCCTTTGGGCATGCACCGATAAAATTGAAGATCCCACCACGATTGGCCTGTGAAATTAGATGCAAAAGGTTAACAGCCTTTGTGCCCAACCTAAGCCGGATTTGGCCGCAAACAGGGGTGCTTCAATTCTGTTATTCATTGGAATTTGTCGAGCCCGCTCCGAGTGCCTGGTTCAGAACATCCGCCGCAAGCAGATCCTCGTGCCCGCGCCACGCCACAATTTGGTCGGGCCGGATCAGCGCCAGAGGTGCCTCATAAAGTGCCAGCAATTCATCGCTGGGCAGGACGACAAGCTTTAAATTGACCCCAAAATTTTTGGCATGGTGCAGAAAAGCACGGCATTCCGGCGGCTTGTTCCCCAGCACCAGCAAGGTCCATTCAACGTTGAAATGATCGAACAGCGAAGACCCATCTTCCAGCCAGGCATGGGGTGCCCGCCCACCCGGGCAGGCGGAAGGAACGTAGGTGTTTGCACTGTCCGGTGGTGGCAGGGTCCCATCTTTGACAATGACGTCGGACGTATCATAACGTCCGCCAAAAGTGACGCCCGGGATGTTGAATTCCAGCCGGGCGTGGTTCGCGAGATATTGCGCCGCCAGCGCACGTTCAGCATCCCCGTCAGATGTAGCGACTTCCAGGGCTGGTTTTGCCACGAACAGACCGACAGAGTCTGCAAAATGTTTGGCGTAGGCGGTGTTGCGCTCGGCCAGCGGCTTGCGCTCGGGCTCGTAACTGTTCAAAAGTCCTTCGGGTGCCATTCCACGCAGGACTGAGGCCAATTTCCAGCCCAGATTGACGGCATCTTCCACGGCCGTGTTGTAGCCCAGCCCGCCGGTGGGCGTGAACAGATGGGCGGCGTCTCCGGCAATGAAAACCCGGCCCCGTTGAAAGTGCTGCGTAATCAGGGCATGACCGGCCAGCCAGGTGCCCACGGACAGCACCTCTATGGGTACATGGCATCCGGCGGCTTCATCAAAGATGCGCTGGGCGTCCAGGGCTGTCCAGTTGTCCGCGTCTTCCCCTGCGTGAACCGCTGCATGGAATGCATATTCTGAAACGCCATCCACGGCTGCCATGAAGACGCGTCGCTGAGGGTTCACTGTCACCACCATCCAGGCTTTGGGGTGCGGTATGACCGATTGGAGGGTGGGCGCTCGCAGGTACACCGCAAACATCTTGCCGCCCATAAAGTCGCGCTGGGTGCCGGACTCGCCGCTCCATTCAATGCCCAAGCGCCGTCGCACCAGACTGCGCGGTCCATCTGCACCGACCAAATAGTGGGCTTTGACCATGACAGACTCACCCCGGTCGGTTCCAGGCGATTGGGTGGGGGCGATTGTGGCCTCGACATGGCTACCCTGGTCCACAAAGTCCTGCAGCGCCCAGCCATATCGGATGTCAACGGTTGGCCACTTTTGTGCGTGGCTTCGCAACGTGGCTTCCACAAATTTTTGGGACACGCGGTGCGGCAATTCCGCCGCGCTCCAGGACCCACTCATCGTTTTGATGTTCTTTACCGCTTGGGATGCAGTGGGCAATTGGAGACGGGCCAATTCATGCCCCGCAAAACGGGTTACGTAGGCTATGTCGGTGGGATGGTCTGGGGGCAAGCCCTGGGAGCGAATCTCGTGTGCAAACCCGAGTCGTCTGAAGTGCTCCATGGTACGGGCCTGGGTGGCATTGGCTTGCGGGTTGAAAGCGGTGCCCGCCTTGACGTCAACCAGCAAGCACTGAATGCCCCTTTGCCCCAGTTCATTGGCCAGCATCAGGCCGCAGGGGCCGCCGCCACAAATCAGCACGTCGGTGGTAAGTTGCTTTGTCATTGGGGTTCAGTCTAGGGCAAAAGATCTGGTAACTTGGGATGCTGTTTCGCCGCCACCCGCGGCAACTCAAAGTCTGCAATGATGACAGTTCGCCAAATGTCAATCACCCTGTTTGAAAGCACCCATCCGATGAATACGACGAGTAGCAGCCTGAACGATGAGTTTTTGATCCGCCAAATGGTGGAGCGCTGGGCCGTTTGGCGCGATGCGGGAGACTGGGCGCGGTTTGCCACCGTCTGGCACCCGGAAGGCGTGATGATGGCGACCTGGTTTCAGGGGCCGTTTGCGGACTTCATCCGCGTTACCCAGGAGGGTTGGGCGAAGGGGGTGAGCATCCTGCATTTCCTGGGAGGCTCGGCCATTGAAGTGGCAGGCGACCGAGCCATTGCACAGACCAAAATGACGATTTCGCAGCGCGGCATGGTGGAGGGCGCCGACGGACCGGTCTTGTGTGACGTGGTATGCACCGGCCGTTTTTACGACTTCGTCACCCGGCATGAGGGCCAGTGGAAACTGCTGCACCGCCAGCCCATTTACGAAAAAGACCGCATCGACCCGGTCGATTCCACGGCTCAGGTTCAGCTTGATACGCAAGCGCTGGCCACCTTTCCGGAAGGCTACCGCCATCTGGCTTATATCCAGACCCGCATTGGATACGCCGTGAAGCTGGACATGCCCATGCTCAAGGGCCCGGTGGTTGAAGAGCTTTACCGGAGGGGCGCGCGCTGGCTGGCAGGGGGAGTGCTGGAGCGCTGATGCCATATTCCACGTGATAATTCCACTCTTTGAAAGGCCTGCCTCATGAAAATTGCCCAAGCCTGCCTGGACCAGCTGTTCTTGAATGCCCGCACGGCCAATGGCTTCATCGACAAGCCCGTGCCCGCAGCACTGCTCCAGGAAGCCTACGACATCGCCAAAATGGGGGCCACGTCAATGAACACCCAGCCAACGCGTTATGTGTTCATCACCACCCCTGAAGCCAAAGCCCGCTTGCTGCCGGCCATGAGCCCTGGCAATCTGGAGAAAACCCGGCTGGCGCCGGTGACCGTCATTGTGGCGACCGATACCCGGTTTTATGAACACATGCCCCAGGTGTGGCATGGCCCTGGTGCGAAAGAAATGTTTGAGGGCAATGCATCCATGGCCGAAGGTACG
The DNA here is from genome assembly GCA_963750805.1 of uncultured beta proteobacterium. Lineage (GTDB taxonomy): Bacteria > Pseudomonadota > Gammaproteobacteria > Burkholderiales > Burkholderiaceae_C > JANYCG01. The sequence continues at coordinate 1,723 of CAVVSV010000042.1, read as the reverse complement.
GCCACCCGCAACGGCACGCTGGGCGGCGCCTATTTCATGATTGCCGCACGGGCAGTTGGTTTGGACTGTGGGCCCATGAGTGGCGTGGACCTGGTCAAAGTCAATGCCGAATTTTTTGCCGATGGCCGGTTCAAAGCCAATTTCCTGATCAATCTGGGCTATGGGGACAACAGCAAACTGTTCAACCGCAACCCGCGCCTGAACTTTGAGCAGGCTTGCACGGTTTTGTAACGGCCTTGAATTTTCCGCTGATCACTGACCCGGCGTTTTACGCCGTGGCCGTTCCTGCCGTGCTGTTGCTGGGCATTAGCAAAAGTGGCTTTGGCGCGGGCTTTGGCTCGCTGGCTGTGCCCATGATGGCGCTGGTCGTCACCGTGCCCCAGGCAGCAGCGATTTTGATGCCTGTTTTGCTGGTGATGGATCTTCTGGGGCTGGCCGCTTTCAAGGGCGATTACGACAAGGCTCTGCTGAAGTTTCTGATTCCCTTTGCGCTCTTGGGTACGGCCATTGGAACCTTTTTGTTCAAAGTGCTTGATGCGCATTTGGTGGCAGGCCTTGTTGGCGTTTTCACCCTGCTGTTTTTGGCCCAGCGCCTGTTGTTCCCCCCCAAGGTCGATAGCAAGGCCCCGCCCCGCTGGATGGGTGGCATCCTTACCACCACGGCAGGGTTTACCAGCTTTATTGCCCATGCCGGTGGCCCACCCATCAATGCCTACCTGATTCCCATGAAGTTGCCACCGCTGGCTTTCACGGCCACCCTGGCGTTTCTGTTTTTCTTTGTCAATCTGAGCAAGTGGATTCCCTATGCCTGGCTGGGCCTTCTGGACTGGCGCAACTTTGCCACCAGTCTGGTTCTGATTCCACTGGCACCTTTGGGCGTGTGGATTGGTGTGCGGATTGCAAAGCGAATCAATGCCGTGCTGTTTTACCGCTTTGTGTATTGGGGAATGTTCCTGACCGGGATCAAGCTGTGCTGGGACGGGTTTTTGCAACCGCTATTCAAATAGTAGCAAACTATTTAATGGTGACGGGGACTTGAGGCTGTTTAGTCCGTGATGTTGGCGCTTCGGCCTGTTGGGCCCGCTCCTGCGCCATCTGCTCCTCCAGTTGCTGACGCCCTTGCTTGACGGTGGCAATCAGCTTGGCCCGGTCTTTGTAGTGCGGGTGCATTTTCTCGAAAAGGTCCATGTTGTGGATGCGAAAGCGGGCGGCCGTCTGCAGCACCTGCTCGGGGCTGCGACCCAGCAATTCCAGCACGTTCTGACTGCTGAGCAAGCTGCTTTCGAACAGCTCGCGCTGGACCCGCGTGATGCCACGGTCACGAAGCTCATGCCAATGGGTCACATCGCGTGCACGGGCCACCACGTGCAGATTGGGGAAATGCTCACTTGCCAAGTCGGCGATTTTGAGGGACTGCCCCTTGTCATCCACGGCGATCACCAGCACTTTGGCGGTGGCGGCCCCGGCAGTGCGCAGCAGGTCCAGCCGCGAAGCATCGCCGTAAAACACGCGGTAGCCGAAATTGCGGGCGGCCTCGATCATCTCGGCATCGTGGTCCAGCACGGTACAGGGTATGCCTTCGGCCAGCAGCACGCGGGCCACAATCTGCCCGTAGCGGCCAAACCCCGCAATCACGATAGGGGCCTCTTGGGCTTCCGAGATCTCCTCCAGATCTGGCACGCCGCAGTGGGCAAAGCGGGGCAGCACCAGCTTGTCGATGCAC
>CAVVSV010000041.1:0-4717 GCA_963750805.1 uncultured beta proteobacterium | reverse complement strand
AAGGCCCCTGCATCTGGACCAATGCTGCCGGCCAGGACGCTGACCGGCCACAGGCCTTCCCAGTTGTAACGACGCAGGGCCAAACCGGTTTCCTCAATCACGCGCCAACATGCCCGCGAAAACGAGCCGTCAATCACCACCGCATCAATGTCCAGAAACGCCGTACCGCTCACCACACACTGGGCCAGGCCGAGTGCGGCGCTGCTGATCCAGGCATCGGTGTGCACGGCAAACGGCGCGGACATGGCGCGGTCGTCATAGGCGGCGCTGGGGTCCAGGCCCTCGGCCTGGTAACGCTGCTCCAGCTCCCACAAGGAAGCATGGGCAATCAGCTGCTCGGGCATGCTGCCGGGGCCGCCACCTGCAGGGGCAAGGAGGCCACGGCGCCCGCATTGCCGTGGATGCCACCGTGCAGGTGCGAGTTGAGCACCAGCCCGCCGCCCACAAAGGTGTCCACAAACAAGTACAGAAAACTCTTGAGATCGCGCCCGCGGCCGGCCACCAGTTCGGCCACACAGGCGGCCGAGGTGTCTTTGGCAAAACTCACCGGCGCGTCGGTCATGGCCTGCACCTGGGCGCACAGGTCAATATGGTTCCACTGGCTCGACACCGCCTCGGACAGGCCCAGCATCTTGTGCCAACCACCCAGTTGAACGGTGCGGCCACGCCCACGCCCACCAGGCGGTCGCGCAACGGCCCCAGGCCTTCCTGCATGGCGTGCATGCGCTCGCCAATGGCGGGCAGCAAGGTGTGGGCATCGGGAAAGTCGTAGTGCAAGGTCTGCGCGCACACGCGCCGGTGAAGTCCACCAGCAGCCAGTCGGCACTGCGCCGGCCAATCTTGATGCCCAGGGAAAATGCGCCATCCGGGTTCAGCGCCATGGGCACCGAGGGCTGGCCAATGCGGCCACGCACCTGGTCCTGTTTGACCACCAAGTCGTCTTCGACCAGGCGGGTGGTGATCAGGCCAATGGTCTGGGCGGTCAGCCCGGTGAGGCGGGCCAAATCGGCCTTGGGCAAGCTGCCATTGAGCCGAATGGCCTGCAACACCACCCGTTCGTTGAACTGGCGCATGCCCACATGGTTGGAGCCACGGGGCCGCAGCAATGGGGGCGAAGGAGTGTCGGAAAGCGTGGCGTCAGGTGTCATGGACGCAGATTTTCGCCGATCACTCCCTTGCGCAGAATAAAGTTTCCAAATGGTTGTCGCTCACCGGTCAGAACGATGGCGTAAGCCGCTCGTGCCCGGTCGTAAAACGCAAAACGCTCTACGGCCTCGGCACTTTGCGTGGGCAGCAGCTGAGGGGTGAGAATGGCCATCACCTCCCTTTGTACTTCCGAGCGGTAGTCGCCGTCGGTGCCACTGACCTGCATATAGGCCACAGGGTGGTCTACATCCTCGGCCAAAGGCAGCAGGGCGGTGATGGCTTCAACGGCTTGCACCATTGAGCTTGCGGGCAGTCGCAGCACCGGTTTGCCGGCTGCGATGCTCATCGCCGTGAAGTTGGCATCGGCCAGCACCAAGGCGTCGTCATGGCCCATTTCCATGAGCAGCTTGAGCAACTCGGGGGTAAGCAGGGGGTTGATTCCTTTAAGCATGGGTCTGTCACGCGTGGGCGTCTGCAGGCAGGTCATCCACCGATTTGGCGCCCGTCATGACCGCGACGGTGTCGCTCATGCTGATGGTTTTTGGGTTCACGACCGCCGCCCGTTTGCCCAGGCGCTGGATGTGAATGCGATCGGCAATTTCAAACACGTGCGGCATGTTGTGGCTGATCAAAATCACGGGCAGACCTTTGTCGCGCACACGGCGAATTAACTCCAGCACCATATTGCCTTCTTTGACGCCAAGCGCCGCAGTAGGCTCGTCCATGATGACCACGTGCTGCGCAAACGCAGCAGCGCGTGCCACAGCGACGCACTGGCGCTGCCCGCCTGACAGGGTTTCGACCGGCTGGGTCATCGACCGAATGCCGACTTTCAGTTCCTGCATGCGGGCGACGGCCTGCTTGAGCATTTCCTTTTTGTCGATCAGTCGCAGCAGCTGGCCCAGCGGGCCGCTCTTGATAATCTCACGGCCGAGAAACAGGTTCTCCGCAATGCTCATGGCGGGGGCCACGGCCAGATCTTGATAAACCGTTTCAATGCCGGCCCGGCGCGCGTCGATGGGTGACTTGAAGTGGACCACTTTGCCGTCGAGCAGCAGTTCACCTTCGTCGGGCACGGTGGCGCCAGACAAAGCCTTGATCAAAGAAGATTTACCGGCGCCGTTGTCGCCAATGACGGCCAGAATTTCGCCTGCACGCAGTTCAAAGTCAGTGCCGTCCAGCGCCGTCACCTGGCCATAACGTTTGACAATGCCCTTGGCTTGCATGATGAGAGGGGTTGAAGCATTGGTGTTCATTAACGTGCTCCCTTGCGAGACATTTGGTCAGCTGCGACCGCCAGAATCACCAAAATGCCGGTGATCAGAGTTTGGTAAACCGAGGCCACACCCATCAGGGTCAGGCCATTGCGAAAGACACCGACGATGACCGCCCCGACGAGCGAGCCGATGATCACGCCGCGCCCGCCAAACAGGCTGGTGCCGCCCAGCACCACGGCCGTGATGGCGTCCAGGTTTTCAGTTTGGCCGGCGTTGGGGTCACCCACACCGGTTCGTGCCACCGACAGCAGGGCGGCAATGCCATAGAACAGGCCTGCCAGGGCGTAAACCGTGATCAGTACGCGGTCCACGCTGATGCCGGTCAGGCGTGATGCTTCCGGGTTGTTGCCTACAGCGTACAAGTGACGACCGGGGGCGGTGTCGCGCAACACAAACCAGGCCAGGCCATAGAGTGCCACCATGGTGACGGTGCCAAAGCTGATTTCCGTGGAACCCAAGTTGAAGGTGTTGCCCAGCGCCGTCATTGCTGTGGGCAAATTGGTGATGGTTTGTGAACCCGAGTAAATCTGGGTGATCGCGAAAGCGATGTTCAACGTGCCCAAGGTCACGATGAACGGGGGCAAGCGGATGCGGGTAACCAACAAACCATTGATCAGGCCGAAAGCCGTGGTGGCTGCCAAGACCACACAGAATGGCCAGGTAGGGGTTCATGCCGTAATTGGCGGCAAAAGAAGTCATGATCACGCCGCCCAGCGCCATCACCATGCCGCACGACAAATCAATACCGGCAGTCAGAATAATCAGGGTTTGGCCAATGGCCAGCACACCCACCACCATGACTTGTTGCATGACAAGTGACAGGTTTTGACCGCTCAAAAAACGGTCGGATTGGGTGGCGAAAAAAGTGCAGGTGGCCAACAGGGCCAACCAGGGGCCCAGGGCGCCCCACGGAATAGGACGGGATGGGGTCGCGGACATGAGGACTCTCCGTGTGAAGGGTTGAAATAGGGTTCAGCGGCCCGGTGGCCAGCTGAACCCCGCGTTAACTCAGATTACTTGGTGCCCCAGCACAGGTCCATGCCGACTTTGGTGTCTTTGCTGTCCACGCCAGCGATGGATTTCGCAGCGATCAGGGTCACGCCGGTGTCCACATAGCCGGAGGCTTTTTGCCGGTCTTGGCGTATTCAACACCTGCGGCCACGCCCATGGCGCCATTTTCAGGGGGTACTGCTGCGAGGTGGCCGTGATGACGCCAGCTGCTGTGTCCTTGATGCCCTGGCAACCGCCATCCACGGACACGATGATCACGCCCTTGTCTTTGCCGGCCTTTTTCAGCGCGTTGAATGCGCCAGCAGCAGCGGGTTCATTGATGGTGTAGACCACGTTGATGTTGGATCTTTCTGCAGGCAGTTTTCCATGGCCGTTTGGCCTTTGGCCTGGTTGCCGTCGGTGTCGCCAGCGCAAACGGTCTCAGCGGTGCTGGACAGTTCGTTGGATTTGGCGTCCAGTGCCTTCAGACCGAAACCGGTCATGAAACCGTTGTGACGCTGTGCGCCCACGGGGTGGCCGGGGAATAAGTCCAACATGGCAATCTTGGCGGGTTTGTTGCCCAAGGCTGCTTTGGCATATTGAACAATTAGCACGCCGGCTTTGTAGTTGTCGGTGGCAAACAGGGCATCAGCACCTTCAAACGGGCTGTCCAGGGCAATCACCTGCACGCCTTTGGCTTGCACTTTTTTCACGGTAGGGATGATCGCATCGCCGCTGGCGGTGATCAAAATCGTTTTGGCACCTGCGGCCACCATGTTTTCAATGGCGGGATTTGGCCCATGGTGTCGCCGTCTGCTTTGCCTGCGGCAGTCATCAGCTTCGCGCCCATTTTCTTCGCGGCTTCAGCCTGTGCGCCTCTTCATCTTGACGAAGAAGGGGTTGGTCTCTGTTTTCGTGATCAAGCCAATGATGGGCTCGCCCGCAGCGAAGGCCGCAGAACTCATGGCCAAGGCCAGAGTGCTCAGAATCAGAGTGGTGGATTTTTTCATGCTCGTTCTCCTTTGAAGGCGGACCTTCGTGTTATCGGTGGGTGGCGTCCCCCTGGGTAAATACGCTTTACGACAAAGCGTGCTTGAACTATCGTTGCCTACCCCTTACTAAATCAAGTTACTTTAGTTAGTGATTACCCTAACATGATGCAAATAAATACCAAAATTCAGGTCGCCGCAGCCGGCGAAGCGTTCATTGACCTGATCCGTAATGACGCCGGCTTGCTCCAACCCTGTTTGGGCGGCGCGGTCTACAACTTGGCCCGGGCACTGGCGCGCCAAGGTGTGGGCACG
>CAVVSV010000040.1:0-23588 GCA_963750805.1 uncultured beta proteobacterium | reverse complement strand
CCTCGCTGCCGCTGACCGCTCAGAACCGGGCGATCTGCAGCGATTTATCAGTACGGCTTGCCGATGCGAATTTTACTGAACATCGTCCGCTCGTTGATGACGTAATCTCAAAATTAGGCGAGATCGCAATGGCAGATGAGACACTGCACCACCATCTGCTGCAGATCATGGAGGCTCAGGAATTTCGCGATGTAGCCGGACAGATGGTCAACAAGATTGTGGGTGCCGTAGTGGAGGTCGAAAGCATCCTGCTCGACATCCTCAAGGAATATGCACCGAACAGCAAAGACTCCCTGATCAGCACGGAAGGCTTGACCGCAGGTCCGGGACAGCCAGCCAGTGTCAGCGGTCAGGACGAAGTGGACGATTTACTCGCTTCGCTGGGATTTTAAACTTGACCTTGATAGCCCCTGTCTGGATGAATCAAGCGCATACCGGCCATTGTTAAAGACCTGCTGATTCGCAGGTCTTTTTTTACTCAAAGTCAGTAGTGTCCGGCAATTTAGTTGAATAGATTCAACTGGTTATCATTTTTAGGTTCTGTTGTTTGCATTTCAATATTGGTAAGTAGTTGATCGAGCGGTGTTTTTTCAAAAAGTGTCAGGCTTAAAATTTGTAGAATTGTGTAAAGTGAAGCCTCGGTTTTGAGGCGTTTTTTCACAATGGCGACCAGCACGTAAACGCTGATGGCGATCCATATTTGTGTTTTGACTGCGTTCTCGGTGGTGCCGTAGAACTTCTTGATTCGGAGATGCTGTTTGATCCATTTGAAGAACAGTTCGACCTGCCAGCGACAGCGATATAGCTGAGCGATGGTCAGCGCAGGCAAGTCGAAGTTGTTGGTTAGAAAGACCAGATATTTCTTGTGTTCGACATCGTAGAACTTGATGCGGCGCAGGTGTTGCGGGTAATCGTGGCCGGCCTTGGCTGAGGTCAAGGCAATCGTCTGGTCGCAACGCAGGCCAGTGGTTTTGTCCACAGTGCGCGAGTAAATACGGCGGAACTGCAGATTGGATTTGCCACGAATGACAAAGAACGTGGCCGCCAGTCTGGCGATTCTCCTGTGATCTGTAAAGAGTGAATGCGGACGAACGGGTAGCGGTCAGCCTGCATATTGTCTTCGCCCAGCATGTGTTCGCGCGTACCGTCTATTGCGGCTTGATTGAGTACAGTGGAGAACGCCTTGCCCAGTCCCGAGCGGTATTCGGTATTGTCTATCTCAAGCTGGTCCAGGCGGAAGGCCAGATCGAAACGGGTATTCCATTCCATACCGGGCGGCATGTGTACGAATCCGTCGAACTGCGGGGCGGACAGCACGCGCCGATGCCCCACTTCGTGGCGAACTCCTGCCACGGAATACGTAGATGCGCACAGAGGTACGCCTTGGGGTCGAGGGCGAGCCATGCTGTGCGATTTTTCCAGCCGCCAACAGTGCTTTTCAGGTCGGCGGGTGCTCGCTACTCTGCGCAGAGGAGGCTGTATGGCTGGGGTGGTGGCCGTGCGTGGTACAGCTGATCAGGGTGGCCGCACTGATCAGACCAAGCAGGACGATAGCGATTTTTTTGCTGAACATGGTAACTCCTGGAACACATTAAGCAAGACGAAACTGAGCCAAGTAATAGGGCATAAACAAAATTTGAATTACTTGTTGTTTGGCAAGGTCCGGCCAGGTGAGCACCACCCACGACGTTAATTTCAGCGGCATTGTCACGCTCTATGGCGCGATGTGCCGCCATGGACGAATGGCCACCTTGCGAATAACCCGTCAACATGACTTTGCCATTCAAAGTCGCTCCGACAGTGGATGCGGCGTTGCGCGCGGCCCGGATGGAGTCAATCACCGAACTGGCTTCCGAATCTGCATGGAGATAGGGGTGATAGGTATAGGCCGAATCGGCAAATCCCAGATAGTCCGTAGCCACCACAGCGTAACCTTGAGCGGCATACATCGCTGCCAAAAGGAAAGTTTCAGTATCGGCAGGATTGGCCAGCGTGCGGGGCTTCTGCACATCAGTGCCCTTGGCATAGGCGATCAGCCCGGCTGGGCTTGCACACCCGGTGCCGGTGCCGGTTGGCACCAGCATCACGCCTGATGCGTTGGTATCTTCGCCTTTGACGCCAATGGTGTTGTAGTTCAGCTTGACCACTTTGACGTCACACACGGCGGGCCCAGACAAACCGATCAAACCGCTGGCAGTCGTACCACCATCAATCTGCACGGTGGTCAGGGTCGTCAACACCGTCGCTGCCGCTTTAAGCGTGCCGCGATTCAATGAGGCCGTGAAAGAGCCACCCACAATGGCACCATTGCGCAAGTCGCTCAGGCTTTTGCCGCCTGCCGTCAACTTGGCCGCCAAATTGTCCAGTACCTTGTCATCGGCGTCGCCCACTTTCAGATCACCGCTGAAAGGATCCCCTGACTGCGAACCACCAGTGAGGGCAAGAACTTGCGCCTTCACATAGTCCTTGGCCGCTGCCAGCCCTGCACTGATGGTTGCGCCTTTGGTACTGTCGAAACTGGCAAACGCGGCAGTTGGGTCCGATCCCAGCGCCTTGGTCACCACCAAATCAGTGACCGGGGTCACGTTGGCGCGCCCAGAACCTGAGGCAAAGCTGTAAAGCGTGACGGCACCCTTTGTCACCTGGATGAGACAGGGAGCAACCTGACCACCCGACAAGGTCACGAAAAATGTGCCGTCAGCGCCAGTGGTCCCAGAGACTGCAGGGCCAGACACGCATTTGACAGTCACCGCTGCATTGGCAAATGCTGCACCCGTGGCGGCAATGCCGCTGACATTAGGGGCACCACCACCGCCCCCTCCGCAGCCAGCCACAACGAGCGCCGCACCAAGTGCCGCCAACTTGAACCTGATATGTTCCATTCCACTACTCCTCGGTTATAGAAATAGAACGATCGTTCTATTTTTCACCAAGCATATTAGGTTGCCCCACATGCCTTCGGTAAGGGGGTAAACACCGAGAGCAAACGATCTAATTGAATCGTCTATTCCACAACTTCCTCCCAGAGAAAACGCGGCCAAAACAGCCGCGCTTCCATGTCGCCCATGCGTCAGGCATCAAGGCCGCAACGGAGCCACTTCTGTAGGCGCGAAGGGATCTTCGGGCTCGTCTTCATCGGGAGAGTGCCGTGGCGCCCCAGGTGCAGGCTTGACTGGCACCGCTTTGTTGGGAACGTCCTCAAACATGGCCCATACCGAGTCGGAGTTACTCTCCTCCACCTCCGCAACGGGGATGGGGCCAAAGGAGGAATACAAAGCGCCCGGCACCGTGTGCCCGAATGTGGTGGTGGGAGCGTCTTTGGGATCTTTGTCTTTTGGAACTTTGCTCATGGGGACCCTGATTTATCTGGCTGGACTGCCAAAGCTAAATCATGACACAAGTCTGTTTTCCTCCTGAAACACACGGAGAAGGCAACTTCGCGCTTCAAATTCGGCTCAAGTCCCCGTCGTGCAACAAGAGTTAGCTACCTAATAAGTAGCAATAGGGGTTCAGACTTCCATGCCGGGATTTCCCGTCACCCCCGCCAGGGAAGGCATGTTGAGTTTGCGCTGGCCCACGCGGCCTTTGGACTTGAGCCACGGCTCCACCAAATCCCATATCGGCTTGTTGCCTGTCGTTTTGGCCTCTTCTGCGACGGGTGCCCAACCTGCCACCTTGTACTTGCGGTCTGCTTCAACCGGTTTGCCGTTCAGACGCATGTCGTCGATGCGTTTGCCCATCAAGGCGGTCGGGTCGCACTTGTACTGAAGCCCGCCCACCCGAACCATGTCGCCACCCTGCTGGTAATACGGGTCAGGGTTGAACAGGTTGTCGGCCACGTCTTCCAGAATGGTCTTGATGGTTTCGCCGGTCATTTCCGTCAAGGTGGTGTAGGGATAGGTGATCGCCGTCATGTCCATCAGCCACTCCCGTGTGATGGCCTGGCCGGGTAACAGCGTGGTACCCCAGCGGAAACCTGGGCTGAAGGCGATGTCGGCGCCCTGAACCTCCATCAGCGCATCCAGCAGCAATTGATCCCCCGTACCGTTGAAGTTGCCCCGGCGGTACAAAAAGCCGTCATTGATGGCCAACTTTTCGCCCAGCTTGGCTTCATAGGGCGCGCGCACTTTGGTGATGAGTGCGTCCATCTCGCGGTCGGCCGGCAACATGTTGGCAAACACGGGCAACAGCTTGTAGCGGAAGTCGGTGACTTTTCCGCCTTTGACCTCAAAGTCCAGCACACCCAGAAACTTGCTGTTGGAGCCCGAATTGGTCACCAGTGTTTTTCCACTTTTGTTGCTGATGATGCTGGCCACCGGCATGCCATCGTGCGTGTGGCCCCCCATGATGGCATCGATGCCGGTCACGCGGCTGGCCATTTTCAGGTCCACATCCATGCCGTTGTGCGAGAGCACCAGCACCACCTGCGCGCCCTTGGCCCGTGCTTCGTCCACGGTCTTTTGCATGGTCTCTTCCTGGATGCCAAAGCCCCAGTCGGCCACCATGTAGCGTGGGTTGGCAATCGGGGTGTAAGGGAAGGCCTGGCCAATGATGGCGCACGGCACCCCGTTGATTTCACGCATCACGTAGGGTTTGAACACCAGGTCACCAAAGTCGTTGGTCTTGATGTTTTGCGCGATGAATTCAATCTTGCCGGCAAAGTCTTTTTCGACAATTTCCTTCACGCGGTCCTGGCCCAGGGTGAATTCCCAGTGACCGGTCATGATGTCCACGCCCAGCAGTTTGGAAGCATCGACCATGTCCTGTCCGTTGGTCCACAGTGCCGTACCGGAGCCCTGCCAGGTGTCGCCCCCATCCAGCATCACGGCGCCCGGGCGGCTGGCCTTCATGCGTTTGACCAGCGTGGCCAAATGCGCAAAGCCGCCCACCTTGCCGTAGCGCCGGGCCGCTTTCTCAAAGTCAAGGTAGCGTCAGTGCATGGGCCTCGGCGGTGCCAGGGCGCACCTTGGCCACTTTGAGCAAATGCTCGCCCACCAAATGCGGCAAATGGCCTTTCATGGCTGCCAAAACCCAGATTCACACTGGGTTCGCGAAAGTAAATGGGCTTGAGCTGCGCATGGCAATCCGTCATGTGCAGAAATGACACATTGCCGAACCGGGGAATGTCATACAGGCCGTTGGAGGCCGTGGCTGCATCAGCCTCTGCGTAAGTGCCCAGTCCCATGCCGGCCATGGTGCCGGCACCCAGCACCTGAAAAAATTCGCGTTTGGTCAAATTCATATTTAAGCTATCACTGATATTTGAAGGAGAAAAAACCCGGACAAGCCGGGTTTTGATCAGCAGTTGGTTTTATTGGTTCACACGGGCGATTTCGGGTCCAGCAACAAGGCCACCACGTGGCGCACCTGGGCTTCGTTCAGGATGCCCGCATGTGCCCGCGCGTGGCATGTTGGAGCAGGCGTTGTAGGCCTTGGAGTTCCAGATCTTGCCCCAGGTGTACTCGACCATGGCTTTGGAGGCTGCGCTGGTCGGATCTGTCACACCGCGCAATCTTGCCGTAGTTGTACAGGCTGGGACCAATCGTGCCGAAGGAAATTTCCTTCTTGTCGATCTGGTGGCAGTTGTAGCAATTGCCGCCATTGGCCTGAGTCGCATCGTCGGTCCAGGTCAAACCTCGGCCGCTCTGGGCAATTTTTTCGCCCTCGCTCCAGTCGCCCAGAAACTTGCCGTCGGACGGCCACTTGATGGTCTTGAAGTTGGTGGCTTCGATGGCTTTGCCCAAGCGCTTCTGTCAATCGGCTTGCCCGCCACGTCGGCTGCACTGCAGGCGCGGTTGGTGTCGTCCTGTACCAGCACGGTCGACCTTGACGATGCCCTGGTCGCGAAACGAGGCCTTGACGATGTCAGCAGTCAGTTTGTCCAGATCGGCACTGGAAGGAACAGAGGCACAGCCCGCGAGCAACACCGCTGACAGGGATACGGCAACCGGCATCAAAGTTTGAATCGTTTTTTTCATGGTGATGCTCTCCTCAACGCTTGATGGCCGGGGCAATGGACTCGCCGCCCTTGCTGTTGACACCCAGGTAAACGCCCAGTGCAATGGTGGCATCACTGCCAAACACCGGGATAGGGAAAGCGCTGCTGGCGGTAACAGTCGTTCAGGCGCTGCTGCATGCCCCACATCTGGCCATTGGACACCCGGTACGCGGGCCAGGCGGCAAAACCGATGCCATCGCCAGGGTTCTTGGTCAGGTTGGGCAAATCCTGCAGGCGGATGCGCTTGTTGTCCTCACCGTGGCAGGACGCACAGGAAAAGTCGTGCGGACCGCCGCGCTGAAAGAACAGGCGCTTGCCCACCTCGTACATGGTCTTCTCCGCCACATGACTTTGCGACAGATTGAACTTCATGCCGCGGGACTCGGCCGACAGCCAGGTTGCCAGCGCGGTCACGTTGTTTTGCTCGCCTCTGCCAAACGGGGTCTTGGCAATATCCGCGGCATTGAAGCCCTGCAAGGTCTCCATGCAGGTCAACAGGCGCGACTCCATGTCCTGGACTCGGTTGGTGTCCGTGAAGTAACGGGGCAGTTCCACAAAAGCACCTTTGAAGACGCCCGGACCCTTGCCCAAGTCGCACTGTTCAAGCGACGCATTTTTGGGGCCGCGCTTTTGCTTCCAGAGGTCTTCCCCTTTGGCCTCAAACAACTCGGACGGGTTGCCGTCGGCGAGCATGGCGCGGTATTCGGCAATGCCATCAGCTGCCGACTTTTGCGCCCAGGCACCACCGGACATTCCTGCCGCCAACAGCGCACTCATCGCCGTGGTGATCAGAACATTTCTTTTCATGGTCTTGTCTCCTTGTATTTTTTTGGGGGACCGCGGAAAAAACTCAGGACACAGTGGCTTCGTCGGAGCGGGTTTCGCCCCTGTTGTCTTTCCAGGTGATGCCAACTTTGTCGCCCGCCTTGGCACCTTTGAGGGTGAACTGCAGGAACGGATTTTTGGAAACCGCCGGGCCCCACTCTGCGGTGAGCACGGTCTTGCCATTGTGGGTGGCGGTCACGTCAGTGATATGCCAGGCGGGAATGATTTTGCCGGCGGCGTCTTTGCGCTGGCCGGTTTCCATTTCGTGGGCCATCAAAACACGAACGGTAGCGTTGGTACCTGCAACTTGAGCGCGTATGCGCATGGGATCTGCCATGGGGAACTCCTGAATCTAAAAATAGTGAAGACGACTTGAGAATGAAGTGGGGCGCTGTTGAATCAGCCGCCGCAGCCACCCAGGGTCACTTTGACTTCTTTCTTGGCGAACAATACTTTGCCATCGTTCATGACGGCCACGGCATACACATCAGACGACTGACCCATCTTGGCGCGGGTCAGCAGATTGGTGTCCACGCTGTCTGTCACATTGAACATGGCAACCAGCGCGGCCGGATTTTTTTCAACCAGCAACAGGATTTGCTTGACACCCGTCAACGTGGTGGCGGCACCAATGGGTACCACGGCGCCGTTTTCGGCGATATCAGGCGCGGTGATGGTCACGTCCTTGCTGGCCACGGGGGCACCGGCGCCGAGTGCCTTGAGCGCATCAGCCACGCTTTTGGCTTCAAACGCGGGGGCGTTGAAAGCCAGCGCATACTGGGGAAACAGGCCGGTAGCAGCCAGCAGGCCGACGAGCACGCCACTTTGTTGGAGGGTCTTGCGACGGGTTTGCATGGAGATGTCCTTTATCGTGGTGAATTGAAGAAGTGGGAGGTATTTTCTACTCATTTGGGTGCACCTGCTGCCAGCCAGGTCGCGATGACTTTGATCTCGGTATCACTCAAGGTCTGGGCTGGCATGGGGATGGGGCCCCAAACTCCGCTGCCGCCCGACCTGATTTTGGCCGCAATATAGTCCGCTTTGCCGGCGTGTTTTTTGGCAATGTCGGCGAACGCGGGCCCCACAATTTTCTGGCTGACGCCGTGGCAGGCAGTGCAGACATTTTTGGTGGCCAGGGCCAACGCCGCCTTGCCATCAACGCCCGACGATTCCGTCTTCGAGGTTGGGCTTACAGCAGGGGTGGCTGGGGTGGCCGCGGCCACTTTACTTTCCGCTGATGACGCACCGGCCTTGACTTCCGGACGGTTGGTCTGCGCACCGTGTTGGGCGCCAACTTCGCGATTTTGCTCTGCCAGATTACCGTGTGCATTGCGGGCAAAGTCGGGCAGGTTGGAGGCAATCTTCACATCAGCCACGCAGTTGTTCATGCAAGCCACAGCTTTGACGTCCGGCACCGGCTTGCCGCCAAATTCCTTGCCAGGCCACAAGGCATGATCCGTCGTCATGCCGTTGCGGTTGGGCATGCGGGCCTGGGCCTCGGCCATGTTGGTGTTGGACAGCGTGAAATCATCGGGAACCACACCACCCAAATTCAACAGGAAAGCAGTGACGGAGTACACCTCATCGGGTGTGAGTGATTTCGGCGCATTCCACGGCATGGCGCGGTTGATGTAGTCCCACAAAGTAGACACGGTGGCCACTTTCATCAACGTGGTGCGCCCGGGGAAAGACGGGTCCAGCAGGCGTGCCACATGGCCCGTTTTGACATCATCCGCGGTCATGCCACCCACCAGCGGGCTGAACACCTGGTTGGACTCGCCAAATACGCCATGGCACTGCTCGCACTTGGCTTCCCAAATGTCCTGCCCTTTTTCAACCGAGCCGCGACCCACGGGCAGCCCTTTGAAGTCCGGACGCACGTCAATGTCCCATGCAGCAACTTCTTTGGCGTGGCATCGCGGCCTACACCTGGGTATTTGGATGACATCGTCGGGCTGCTTTGCGCTGCACTCAACGTGGCGAAGCAGACCAGACTGACGGCGGCGAAAGCCTTACGAAACCTGGACATTTTTCACCTCGCCATTTTCCTGCACCAGCCAAGACTGAATGGCGTTGTTGTGATAAATCGAACGCGTCCCGCGTACGGCGCGCAATTGCTTGTAGGTGGGCTGTACGAAGCCAGTCTCATCCATGGCGCGGCTTTGGATGATGGTGGGCTTGCCGTCCCACACCCAGTCCAGGTTGAAGCGCGTCAGGCCTTGGACAGCACCGGCGTTTCCAGCCGTGCCGTGCGCCAGTTGCGCCCACCATCCACCGACACGTCCACCTTCTTGACCTTGCCCCGACCCGACCACGCCAGGCCGGTGATGTTGTAAAAGCCCTTGTCCAGCAGCACCTGGCCGCCCGATGGCGTGGTCACCACACTTTTGCATTCCTGAATGCTGGTGTATTGACGGTGCTGTCCATCGGGCTGCAGATCGATGTAGTGAACCGCTTCATCCTTGGTGGCATAGGGCATGTCGCCCACTTCGATGCGCCGCAGGTACTTGACCCAGCTCACCCCCTGAACCCCCGGCACGATCAGACGCAGCGGGTAGCCGTGTTCAGGGCGCAACATTTCGCCGTTTTGACCATAGGCCACAAACACTTCGCCGGACTTGATCTGGCTCATGGGGATGGTGCGTGTCATGGAAGAGCCATCGGCGCCTTCGGCCAGCACAAACTTGCCCTTCTTCAGGTCCGCGCCGGCCAGCTCCAGCAGGGTGATCAGCGGCACGCCCGTGAACTCACTGCAGGACATCATGCCATGGGTGTACTGCGCCGTGGGCACGGCCACATTGCCCCATTCCACACCGGTGTTGGCGCCACACTCGATGAAATGAAAGCGCGACACCGCGGGCAGGCGCATGATCTCGTCCAGCGTGAACACCTGGGGCGTCTTCACCATGCCGGGCTCGGAACCGTTGATCATCAAGCGGTGCTTGGAAGGGTCTACATCCCACCAACCCTGGTGATGCCGCTCAAAGTGCAACCCACTGGGAGTGACGATGCCAAACAGCGATTGCAGGGGTGCAAAGGAGACCGAAGACTGGGTGGTCTGCGTCAGTCCCGGGCTTTGGCGGCGCTGTACATTGGTCTCGAACTGCGAGGGCTTGCCATAACCGTCCGTGGCCACGCCCTGCCCCAAGCCTTTGCTGTGAGGCGGCAGGTTCAAAATGTTGGTGTCGCCGCCTTCGGGCGGCACCGGGTTACCCTGCGCGGTAGCAGCCGCGACGGCGGTGCCCGCCGCTGCGGCGGCAAAGGCGTTGCGTAAAAAATGCCGTCGACCCTGTTTTGCTTCCGCGAACACGGAGCGGATACCGTCGGGTTTCAAAAAGCTTTCCGGCGCTTTTTTGACCCTGCCTGAATGAATGTCTACAAACGTCACATCAACTCCGGTTTAGATTCAGTCCGACCCAGCCCAAGGACTGCATCGCGTCTATATCTTTATATCAGTATTTACTAATATAAAGGATTGTCACTGATTTCTAATCGGGGAATACCCCAACCCACCATAGCTTTCGTCACAGAAAGCTGTCAGCGGCTGGTTTTGAAGCGGTAGTGGTCACGGTTCAGCACCGCAGCGATCGCCGTGACTTCATCGGGAAACAGGGCCAGATTCAATTCGGTGTTGCACTGCTCCACCATGCCCCGCAATAGTCCCGGCGAATTGATGCGACCTTGGGGTCTGTAGATGGCGGTGCCGTCACCCGGGACTTTCGTCAAATGGCAAGCCGCGCAGCGCCCCTCAGCAATGAGCTTTTCGCCCATCGCCAGATCAGCGTCTGCAAACTCCAGTGGAATCTGGGCCATGGCAGCCGAGACGCCCACAACAAGACTGGCACCCGTGATGGAAAAATGAATCCGCATCCCCCAAGCTTACCTTGGGATGATGAAAACCGATTTTTCCTCCAGTTTGGCTTTCAGGCCTGGCGCTTCAATGTCAAAGTGAATGGGCACAGAACCGGGAGCAGCCGCCTCCGGGGGGGCTTCCACCCGCACCGCCACCCAGCGCGCCAGGGTGGACTCGATTTCCACGTCGGAGTCCGACACCACCTTCAACCCCGGCAAGCCCGTCACGGAGATGTGAAAGCGCTGCGTGGTTTCGGTCGCGTTCATGATTTGCAGACGATACACGTTTTCAATTCGTCCGCCACCCACCACACGGGCCATGACGCCCCGGTCACGAACGACATCAACTTTGAAGGGGGTTCTTGTGGCCAAACTGACCACCATCGCCACCACAATGGACGCTAGGATGGCGGTGTAAACCAATATCCGCGGCCGCAACACGTGGCGAATTGTCTGGGACTGCGTCCAGTGCTGGTTGATAGCATTTTGGGTGCTGTATTTCACCAGGCCACGGGGGTAGCCCACCTTGTCCATCACGGTGTCGCACACGTCAGCGCAGGCACCACAGCCGATGCATTCGTACTGCAGGCCATTACGGATGTCGATGCCTGTCGGACACACCTGGACACACAGGGTGCAATCCACGCAGGCACCCAGCTTCAGGATCGACAAGTCTGCTTTTTTGGACCGCGCCCCACGCGGCTCGCCACGCTCCGCGTCGTAGGTGACGATGAGGGTGTCCTTGTCAAACATGGCGCTCTGGAACCGAGCGTAGGGGCACATGTGTTTGCAGACCTGTTCACGCATGAAACCGGCATTGCCGTAGGTGGCAAAGCCGTAGAAGAAGGTCCAGAACACTTCCCAGGACCCCATGTTCATCTGGAAAACTTCACGCCCCAGTTCATGAATGGGCGTGAAATAACCCACGAAGGTAAAACCAGTCCATAAGGCCACCGCCAGCCACAGGAAATGTTTGGCAGATTTGCGCCAGACTTTCTCAAAACTCAAAGGTGCGGCGTCTCGCCGCATGCGGGCCGAGCGATCGCCCTCGGTCTTGCGCTCCAGCCACAAAAATATTTCGGTGTAGACCGTTTGAGGGCAGGCATAGCCGCACCACAAGCGCCCCGCCACGGCCGTGAATAAAAACAGCGACAGCGCGGAAATCACCAAAATTCCGGTGAGGTAAATAAAGTCTTGCGGGTACAAAACCAGCCCGAAGATGTAAAAGCGACGTGTGCCCAGATCAAACAGGACCGCCTGACGCTGACCCCATTCCAGCCATGGCATGCCGTAAAACACCAATTGCGTCAAAAACACCATGCCCCAGCGCCACTGGGTGAAGATGCCCGACACGCTGCGGGGATAGATCTTCTGATGCGATGCGTACAGGGAAATCAGTTCCTCATCCGCGCCTGGCGGCGGGGCAATGGGACTCTTGTCCGGCGATTCGGCAATAGGAATGACTTTGCGGGTCTTGGGAGCCTCGGTGTTCACACGTGTTCCTTGGTTAGCGGGGTCGGCCACTCGCTATGGTGCGCCAACTTGAACTCAATAATACCCATTGGGGTATCAAACCACGTGACTTAGATCAAGCTTCTGTGCAGTTTCAGTGAACCCCAAAACTGCCAAAAATTTGACTTTCACGAATGAAAGTCAAGCAAAGTCCCGGTGAATTGTCATTGGTTTGCTACCACTTGTATAGCAACCAACAAATTCAATATTCTGTGCTTTGGCTTGACCCAGATCAACGGCGAACGCGTCCCGGCAACTTAAGCTTCAGATACTGCACCGGGTATTTTTCACCTGCAGTCCCGGCACCACAAACAGGAAGTATCCCTATGAACAACATCAACACGCCCGACCGAATCATCCGCGCCTTGCTGGGCGTCGCGCTGCTTCAAGCCGGTTTCTTCTGGCTGGCGGGCATCTGGAAGACCGTGGCTTACGCGGCGGGTGCCATCATGCTGGTCACCGCTTTGCTTCGCTTTTGCCCGCTCTACCGGATCATGGGCATCAGTTCTGTCGGCAAAGGCACCAAGCCGCCCGGCGCGGTCATGGGCATTCTCGGCGTGGTGCTGGTGTTGGCGGCGGCCGTGGGTGGCACCTATGCCAGCAATTTCTTCACCCGCAAATTCTTTCTGGAAGACTTCAACGCCATGAACGATGGCTACAAGCAAACCCTGTTCTTGACAGGCAAGGGCGAGCGGGAAAAAGCCAATACCCAATATGACCGTTTGATTCCCGCCTACCTGGCCTTCAAAGCCAAATACACGGCCTACCAGCCTTACGCCATCAGAAGCGACAGCAGACTCAATGCAGACCTGAAAACCGTGGCTGACATGTTCGCCAACGTGAAGGACAAAGTGCGCACGGGTGACCTGCATGAAGCGCATCTGGATCTGGAAAAAGTACGGCCAGTGTGGCAAGAAATGTTCAAACGCAATGGCTTTTCATTGCTATCCGTGGCGCTCGTTGATTTTCATGACGCCATGGAGTTGATGCTCGATGCCGCCAACGCCAAAGATGCGCCCAAGCTCACGTCCTTGTACCCTGAATTGAGCGAGAAATTGAAAGCGGTTGAAGCCGAAGCCAATGACGCTGAAATTCAAACCATTCGCAAAAACCTGGATGACCTCATGGCGCTGGCCAAAGATGTGCGGTTGGGCGAGATGCCCGCCAAAGGCGAAGCGCTGAAAAGCAGTTTTGTGAAGGTGTATCTGGTTCGGGGTTGAGCGCTTGAGCATTTCAGTCACTACAAGTTCAATAGCGAACTATGGATAGTTGACGGGGACTAGCGGCCTTATTTCTTCACAAACACCTTCAGTACCGGGCATTCACCGGCACTGGCGGTTCAGGACTTTCATGACCCCAAACGCCAACCTTGTACGCCGTATCGCCCTGGCTGGTCTTGTCCTGGTGCTGATGGGCGCGTTGGCTTTCGTGGCCCTGCGCACCGGCCCACTGGCGCCCACGAGGGTGACCATCGCGGCGGTGAAGGAGGGCCGCCTGACCCCATCGTTGTTTGGCATTGGCACCGTTGAGGCGCAGCGCAATTGGCTGATCGGCCCCACGGTGGCTGGCCGCGTACTGAGCGTGAAGGTGGATGTTGGCGACACCGTCAAAGCCGGGCAGTTGCTGGCCGAGATGGACCCCGTTGACCTGGACCAGCGCCTGGCCGCATTGGATGCCACCCTGGCCCGTGGAGGCAGCGTTCAAGCTGCCGCACAGGCTCAAACATTGGATGCCAAAGCACGGCGCGAACTGGCCGCCGTGAACGCACGGCGCAATCAGGATCTGGCCCGGCAAAACTTCATCAGCGCGGGTGCGCTGGAGTCGCGTCTGCAAGAGCAAGCCTCTGCCGATGCTGCCCTGCAAGCTGCGCAGGCCAACCTGGCCGGTGCGGGGCAAGACCTGACGCGCCTGAAGGCCGAGCGGGCTGGACTGGCGCAGCAACGCGGCAACGTTCGCCTGTTGGCCCCGGCCGATGGTGTGGTGGCCAGCCGGGATGCTGAAGCCGGTTCGACGGTAGTGGCGGGCCAGGCCGTGTTGCGCCTCGTCGACCCGACCAGTCTGTGGGTCAAGCTGCGGGTGGACCAGGGGCGATCCAGCGGCTTGGCGACCGGTCTGGCGGCCACCATGGTGTTGCGCTCCCAGCCGCAGACACCATTGGCGGGTGCGGTGGCGCGGGTGGAACTGATGGCCGACAGCGTGACCGAAGAGCGCATCGCCCAGGTGTCCTTCACCCACACACCAGCCCATGTGTCAATTGGTGAAATGGCCGAAGTCACGCTGCAATTGCCGCAAACCGAATCTGCCCTGATGCTGCCCAATGCGTCGATTGCCAGAGTACAGGGTCAGGCAGGCGTGTGGCGCATGCGGGGCGGAAAGCCCGAGTTTGTGGCTCTGAGCTTGGGCGCACACAGTCTGGATGGCTGGGTGCAAGTCGGTGCGACCCTTGACAAGGTGGGCGCGACCGATCAAAAGCCCCTCAAAGCGGGTGACGAGATCATCGTCTACAGCCAGAAAGCCATCACAGCCAACAGCCGGGTGGCGGTGGTAGATGCACTGGTCAAACCCGAAGCGACACCATGATCAGCCTGGCAGGGCGCGACATTCTTCACGGCTGGGGCAAGTTTGCGCTGACTGGGCTGGGCCTGGGTTTGTTGATTGGCGTCACCCTGACCATGGCCGGTGTGTACCGGGGCATGGTGGACGACGCCCATGCCCTGATCAATAACAGCGGAGCCGACCTGTGGGTGGTGCAAAAAGACACGCAGGGGCCGTATGCCGAGGCGTCGAGCCTCAAGGACGACGTGGTTCGCAGCGTGCTGGGCATACCGGGCGTGGCGCAGGCAGCCAACGTGACTTACCTGACCATGCAGGTCAAAAGTACGCAGGATGCACAAGGCGATGAGCGACGCGTGATGGTGGTGGGCATGCAGCCGGGCCATCCTGGCGAGCCGGGTTATCTGGTGGCAGGCCGACAGCTGGAACGCAATCACTACGAGGCCGTGGCCGACATCAGAACCGGCTTTGACGTGGGTGAGCACATCCGCATTCGCCGCCACGACTACGCGGTGGTGGGCCTCACCCAGCGCATGGTGTCTTCCGGGGGCGACCCCATGGTGTTCATTCCGCTGAAAGACGCGCAGGAAGCGCAGTTTCTGAAAGACAACGACGCCATCGCCAATGACCGCACCCGCACTGCCGCCAACCCTGCCTTCAACCGCCCCGGCGTGCCCGGTTTGCTGGATGCCGTGCAGGCCCTGCAAACCAGCAGCCACAACGTGAACGCCGTGCTGGTGCAGTTGCAGCCCGGCTGGTTGCCCGACGTGGTGGCCGAAAACATGCGCCGCTGGAAGCATGTTCAGGTTTACACCCAGGCCGACATGGAAGAGATTCTGGTGGCCAAGCTGATTGCCACATCGGCCAAACAAATCGGCATGTTTCTGGTGATTCTGGCAATTGTCAGCGCGGCGATTGTGGCCTTCATCATTTACACCATGACGCTGGGAAAAATCCGTGAAATTGCGGTGTTGAAACTGATTGGTACCCGCAACCGCACCATCGCCGGGATGATCCTTCAGCAGGCACTGGGGCTTGGACTGATTGGCTTCATGGTGGGCAAGGTGTCAGCCACGGTGTGGGCGCCCATATTCCCCAAATTTGTATTGCTTTTGACGCAGGATGCGGTGACTGGCTTGATGGCCACGATGCTGATTTGCGCACTGGCCAGCACGCTGGCGATTCGCGTGGCTTTGAAAGTCGACCCGGCGCAGGCCATCAGTTGAGTGGGCGATGCCATGCGCAGCGAATTCCCACCGATGAAATCATCCCAGGACCACCAAGGCGGCATCCTGATCGAAGGCCTGCGCAAGGTCTATGGCCAGGGCGACACGGCGGTGGAGGCACTCAAAAACGTCAACATGGCCGTGGCACCGGGCGAGGTGGTGGGCCTGGTCGGTCCATCGGGCTCGGGCAAAAGCACACTGCTGAAATGCCTGGGCGCCATCATCGAGCCAACGTCAGGCCGCATGACGCTGGGCCGCGATGTGATTTACGACAACGGCTGGACCACGTCAGACCTGCGCGCGCTGCGCCGCGATCGCATTGGTTTTGTGTTTCAGGCCCCTTATCTGATTCCATTTCTGGATGTGACTGACAACGTGGCCTTGTTGCCCATGCTGGCCGGTGTGCCCAACGGCCAGGCCCGAGCGCGGGCGCTGGAGTTGCTGGGCGCGCTGGATGTGGCTCACCGGGCCAAAGCCGACCCGTCGCAGCTGTCGGGCGGCGAGCAGCAACGCGTGTCCATCGCCCGTGCACTGGCCAATCGCCCACCGGTCATCCTGGCGGATGAGCCGACCGCTCCGCTGGACAGCGAACGAGCCCTGGCCGTGATGCGCATCCTGAACCAGATGGCGCAGCAAGCGCAAACCGCCATCATCGTCGTCACGCACGACGAGAAAATCATCCCCACCTTCAAGCGGATTTATCACATCCGCGATGGGCAAACCGTGGAAGAACAAGGTGAAGGGCGGGCGCTGGCGTAGTTCAGACCTGCAATGTGGCGGGCGTCAAAATACGGTACACACGGCCGTATTTGTCCAGGGGTTCAATGGCCCGCTCACGCACCAGACCGCTGATGGCGCGGCTCACGGTCTCCAGCTTCAAGTCCAGCATGGCGCCCATGTCGTCGCGCGCAAACAGGGTGGTAATTTGCACATCACTCGGGCTGCGCATTTTCAGGATGAGGTTGCTCACGCGCTGACGGGCCGTGCCAAAGTTCAGATCGGCCAACCAGTCGTCAGCCTCTTTGAGCGCGTGTTGCCATTTGCCCATCAGTCGCTTGTGCAAACGCGGTGAGTTGGCACCCAAGGTATGAACCACCGCCAACGGTATCCGGCAGACGGAAATATCCGTCAAGGCCACCGCATCGCTGTCGTAATGCGCCGTCGCCAGCGCCTCCAGCCCCGCCACATCGCCAGGTCG
This sequence comes from uncultured beta proteobacterium, assembly GCA_963750805.1. GTDB lineage: Bacteria > Pseudomonadota > Gammaproteobacteria > Burkholderiales > Burkholderiaceae_C > JANYCG01. Next base: position 6,424 of record CAVVSV010000040.1, on the reverse strand, counting down.
CAACACACGCACGATGCGCGGACGCCCATCACTGGCCACGCGTACCAGCTTGATCATGCCGGTGCGCAAGGTGAAAACACCCACCGCCTGACTGCCCATTGCATAAAGCGAGGTGCCCGCGCGAAACTCGAGGTCGTCGATGGGCGCGTGGATCATGCCGAAGTCGTCTTCATTCAGGTCCGCAAACAGCACCATGTCGCGAATGCCGCAGTTGCGGCAGTCCGAGGTGCCACGCCAGGCCGATTCGGTTTTGATGGGGATCATGGTGTTATTTTGCGGCAGAACCGAATCAGGATCGGGCCGGGTATGCTTAAATATCAGCCACCACTAATTTATAGGAGATTTTCATGAAAAAACTGGCCCGGTATTTAAGTGCTCTGGCATTGACCCTTTTTGTGGGTGGCGTTGCTTTGGCACAAGACAAGGTGGTCTATCACTTTGACGATGCCGCTGCCCAGGCCACCAAAGGTCTGCGCAATGTCCGCAACCACCTGGACGTGGCACCCGACACCAAAATCATCGTGGTCACCCATGCCAATGGGGTTGATTTCCTGTTCGAAGGGGCCAAGGACCCCAAAGACCCCAATGTGGACTATGGCTCGTTGGTCAGCGCTTTGAAAGCCCGCGGAGTGAGCTTTGAAGTCTGCGAGATCACCATGAAAAATCGCAACCTGAAAAAAGAGCAATTCAGCATGGATGCCAATTTCACGCCGTCAGGTGTGGTGCGCATCGGGCAATTGCAAACAAGGGAACATTACGCCTACATCAAACCCTGAGGTTTACTATTTAAAATGTAGCAAACTATTGATGATTGGCGGGGACTTGCGGCACTTTTAGTGCCTCACCTTGCTGATCAGGCCGTTTTGATGACCTGACGCGCCGTGCTCAGACGGGCATCCAGATAGGCACCGTAGAAGTCTGGCAAATAGCCTCCCTCCAACCGCTCGGCAATCTCCACACCATTGCGCCCAAAAAACAGCACGGTGGGCGCAATCTTGGCCCCCCAGGTTTTGATCAGCTGCTCGTGGGTGACGGCAACGCGTTTGAAATCCTGCGTGGCCTGAGCGCTTTGCATGTCCACCTGCACCACCGGCAAGCCTTGTTGCAGGTGCATGGGGCCCAGGTAATTTTCGCGGGCCATCTTGCAATAGGGGCAGCCAGCCAGGCTGACCATCACCACCAAGGGGCTGCCACTTTTCAATGCGGCGGCCAACTCATCGGGCAGTGACAGGGACGCAGGCAAAGTGGCGGGAGCGGCCCAAACCTGTGGTGCGACCAGAGTCGCAACCGTACCCATGGCCACGCCGGCGGCGCTCACAAGAATACGTCGACGATTCATCATTTGGCCTCACTTTCCATCAGCAAATAGGTGTTGTAGGCGTTCATGCGATTGGCAAGTTTGAACATGGGAAGCTGATCAAACGGCGTCCAGTCAGCCGCCTTGTAAGCCTCGTCAAACGGATCCATATTCCTGGCCGCCTGCCCCATGGTAGCGCGAAGATACACCAGGTACTCACGGGTCACTTCCATGTCCTTCAAGGCATTTTTGGAGACCGGCCCATGACCCGGTACGATAACCCGTGTATCAAAAGCCAGCAACTCGTCCAGCGCCTTGATCCAGTGGTTGCTGTCGGCCTGTCCGACAAAAGGCAGGCGATTGCGAAACACCAGGTCGCCTGCAAAAAGGACTTTGTCCTGGGGCAGGTAAATGGCCAGGTCTTCGGGTGTGTGGGACGGGCCGACGGGTCTGATTTGAAAGGTAACACCGCCTAAAACCATGTCACGCGGCCCGTCCAGCCATTCGTCGGCTTCGACCAGCGTCGTATTGGCGTCGATCCAGGGTGCCAGTTCCTGGCGCGAGGCGACCAGGCGAAGCCGGGCCGTGTCAGAGTTCAGATAAGCCTGCGCCGCCCTGTGGGCGATGATTTTTGCGCCCGCACTTTTGAAGGATTGCAGGCCGTAAATATGATCCGCATGGTAGTGCGTGAGGATGACGTGCGTCACTGGCAGGGGCGTGGCTTTGGCAATTTCGGCCAGCAGGCGCGTGGCCAGCGCCGGAGAACCCAGCGCGTCGATCACCACCACCCCTTGCGGGGTGACCACGAAACCGGCGTTGGAAATGAAATTCTGATTGGCGGGTGATCCGGCGGCTGACAGGCCCTCTACATACCAGGCCGACCGCGACACCTGGGTCGCCACCATGGCGGGCGGCTCCTGGGCGTGAACGACAGCGCCAGTCATCGTCAAGCCAACGACGCAGGCCATCCAAAGGCGCCTGAAGCCCCGCTGAAAACCCGGCACTAACGACCAAAGATTGATGTTCATCAAAACGTACCTGACTGCCAAAATTACACTTAATATAAGCAACCACTGAATTATTGAGCGTCATGGCAAATTTGGCAACCCTCCTCGAACAATATGGCGACAGCACGGTGCTGGCGCTGGGAGGGGCCGTGGTGGGCATGGGTTTTGGCTATTTTGCGCAGCGCTCCAAATTTTGTCTGCGGGCAGCGGTCATAGAGTTTTGGCATCGCCAGTTTGGTGAAAAGCTTTCGGTGTGGTTGTTGTCGTTTTCAACTGCTGTGGTCGCGGTTCAATTGTTGATTTTGTTGCATGGGCTGGACATCGGCACGGCACGGCAAATTTCGGCACGCGGCAGCCTGTCGGGCGCGTTGATTGGCGGCTTGTTGTTTGGAGCGGGCATGATCATGACCCGCGGTTGTGCCAGCCGATTGCTGGTGTTGTCGGCCAATGGCAATCTGCGCGCCTTGCTCAGCGGCCTGATATTTGCCGTCACGGCACAAGCCTCGCTGTCGGGTGCGCTTTCACCCTTGCGCAACACCATCAGCAGTTGGTGGACGGTGGATGGCGGCGCGTCGCGCGACCTGCTGGCCATTACCGGTGCCGGCCCCTGGGGTGGATTATTTTTTGGTTTGATCTGGCTGTTGGCGGCACTTTACTTTGCGGTGCGCAGTGGCTGGGGCTTGTGGAAATGGGTAGGCGGTATTGGCGTGGGTCTGATGGTGGCTGCGGCCTGGGCCTTCAGCTATGCGGTCTCCGCCAATTCGTTCCAGGTGGTTCAGGTGCAGGGCCTGACTTTCAGTGGCCCGTCGGCCGAGTGGCTGATGCGGGTTTTGTCCACCCAATCGCCCGCCATCGGGTTTGACTTTGGCATGTTGCCCGGCGTTTTTATTGGCTCATTTTTGGGTGCCTGGTCGGGCAAAGACCTCAAGCTGGAAGGATTTACCGATGGCTACAGCATGCGCCGCTACATTGCCGGTGCGGTGCTGATGGGATTTGGGGCCATGCTGGCCGGCGGATGCGCTGTGGGCGCGGGAATGACGGGTGGATCCATTTTTGCTTTGACCGCCTGGATCACGCTGGTGGGCATGTGGGCGGGCGCTGGGCTGACCGACAGACTGCTGGATGCGCGGCCAACTGTGGCGACCTGACGCAACCCGCTGGTGTTGCCTTATGCCATCCGCCTGATCTGGCGGCTAGGCCAGTGTGTCAGCCCAGATGTTGCGCGCCCAGGCATAGGCATATTTACCCTCCACCGCGTTCGCTTCTGCCGAGAGGCCCCCTGCCCCCGCCACGGGGAGCATGGTCTTTTTCTCGGCGTCATACCGGTGCACACTGGAGACATGCACCACGTCTTCGTCGCTGATAAAGCTGTAGCAGGTGTTGTTGTAGATGGGCGAATCATTGGGGGTTTGGCCGGTCAGCAGTGCGACGACGGCTGCCGCGCAGGTCTTGCCGTGCTGGTTGGCCATGTGCCCGGACTTGGGCATGACGGGCGCAATCTGGATGGCGTCACCCAGAACATGAATGTTTTTGGCGGCCTTGGACTCAAAGGTTAAAAAGTCCACTTCGCACCACCGCTTGTTGGCCGTCGCCAGTCCGGTTTTAACCGCAATGCTTCCCGCGCTCATGGCGGGGATGACATTAATCACATCGGCACTCAGGTCATCATTGAACTCGAATTGCAGGGTATTGGTCGCCGCATCAACATCAACCACCGTGTTCCTGGGGCGGTATTCCACCAGGCCTTTGTAACGCTCTGCCCAGGCCTTTTTGAACAGAGGGCCTTTGGAGGTCACGTCTTCATTGGCATCCAGAATCAGCACCTTGCTTTTGGGTTTGGATTTGCTGAAGTAATGCGCCACCTGGCAGGCACGTTCATAAGGACCAGGGGGGCATCGGTAAGGTGCCAGGGGGATCGAGATGGCGAATACGCCACCATCGGGCATGGCTTCCAGTTGACGGCGCAGTGCCACCGTTTGTAGTCCTGCCTTGAACGCATGAAAGACTCTCTCCTGGGCGCCAGGTTTGTTCATGCCCGGCAAGGTATCCCACAAGAAATCAACACCGGGCGAGACAATCAGCCGGTCATAGGCCAGCTCACCCCCCCCCGCGAGTTTGACGGTGCGCTTATCAACATCGATGGAAGACGCCGAATCACGAACCAGGTTCACGCCATGGCGTTTCACCAGATTGTCATAAGGGGTGGTGATATCGGCCAGCGTTTTGGTGCCGCCCAACACCAGGTTGGACAGGGGGCAGGAAACAAACGAGGCATTGGGTTCTACCAATGTGACGTCAATGCCGTAGTCGGACCACAAGCGCACATATTTGGCGGCCGTTGCCCCGCCATAGCCGCCACCCACAACAACAACTTTGGGTCCCTTGCCTCCGACAGATGCACAACCAGCAAGAACGCCAACAGACCCCAGCAAACCGATTGCTGGCCCCAGACCGGCAGCGCGCACTATTTGACGACGTTTCATGGTGGGCCTATTGTTTGAGAGCAGCAAAGTAAGCGGCCAATTGGCCAAGCTGCTCGTCGGAATAACCCTTGGAGAGTTGGTGCATGACGGTGGCAGGCTTATTGCTACTCTTGAAACCCATCAGCTTTTCCATCAATCCCTCCCTGGGCTGACCCCCCAGTGAAGGCATGCCGGGCTGGGCGATACCGGAAGTTCCGTGGCATCCGGCGCAGGATGCCGCCATGCTGCGGACCTGAAGTGCATCGGCACTGGCACCTTGACACAAAGCTGCAAGCACAACTGCGGGTAACCATGGCATCCATTGCGTGTTCGTCGTTGACATACTGCGTCCCCCAATACTAAAACCAGACCCACTGACCGGGCCGTCAGATGGAATAGTGCTCACCCTCAATGGCGATGCGCATGCACACGGAACGGCACAGACTGGCCACCCGCTCATCCACAATACGGTAAAAAATTTGTACGCCCTCACGACGCTTGCCCAACACGCCCGCCTGATACAGCGTGTTGAGGTGTTGCGACATATTGGGCTGGGTGGTGTCTATTTCACTCAGCAATTCGCCCACATTTTTTTCCGAATTGCAAAGGCTGCTGATGATTTTCAGGCGCATGGGCGCGGACATGACGCGAAACAACTCCGCTGCCTTGTCGAACACCTGATCCGGTTCAAGCTCAGTTTCAGTCATTTTGTTAACCGCTGGGGTTGCCATTTTTTATCCTTCAATGCCGCGTCAGCCGAGTGACCCTTGATGCACCGCAATATAAACGCATATCAGTCCGGCCTGCGCATGGCCGCAATCTCCTGCCGTACGGCCTGGGCCCATAGCCGCCGATCACGACCCTGTGCAAATTGAGGCTCGCCATAGGTCATCACCACCACCACACCCGGTGCACAAACTGTACGCCACAAGGATTCAAAAAGCGTGTCATCACCGATATAGCAAGGTGCAAGGCTGACCTGCCCCGATGATTTATCAATGAACTGGATGGCGACCGGCTGCACCGGTGCATCGGCCGCAATGGCCGCCTGAAACAGATTGGCATGAAAGGGCAGCAGGCTCAAACCGTCGCTGGTGGTGCCTTCCGGGAAAACACCAAGCACATCGCCACCCCTCAGCCGGTCGGCCATCTGGTGCACTACCCGCATCGCGTCGCGCCGGGACTCGCGCTCGATAAACAACGTCCCCACGCCACTGGCCAGCGTGCCGATCACCGGCCATCGCTTGACGTCGGCTTTGGAGACAAACCGGCAAAACCGCGCCGCGTGCATGGAGGCGATGTCCAGCCATGAAATATGGTTGGCCACCAGCATCACCGGCCCGATTGCAACCGGATGGCCGACCACTTGCATTTCTATGCCCAAATGCGCCAGCAAACCTTGTGACCAGACCTGAACGCGTTGCTCTCTTTGTGCTTCATTGACGCGAGGGAAAACCACCAGGATGGTGAAAAAGCCGGCAAAAATATGCCAGACAGCCCACACCAACCTGACACAGGCTTTCAGCCTGACGGTCAGGTTCAAGCGCTTGCCTCGGACAGCGATGCGGCTTCGTGATACGCGACACGCCCGCCCACCAGCGTACAGCGCACGCGACCCGGAAGCTCCAGGCCAGAGAAGGGCGTGTGTTTTCCCTGGC
>CAVVSV010000039.1:0-11100 GCA_963750805.1 uncultured beta proteobacterium | reverse complement strand
TCGGTGATGGCGTTCATCTTGATGGTTTTGGCCTGCTCGTCCGACAGCCGGGCGGGATCAAACGAGTCCCAGGGAATGTCTTTGGCCATGTCCCACCGGACTGATTCGAGCTGTTTGAAGAGTTCTGGATACAGCATGACTGGGAATCCTATAAAGCAGTGACGATTTTAAAACTTGAATGTGAAAACTACCTGACACGCCCGAACAATACCATCTATTGCAAATAATTACCAATCAGTCATAATAAGACCCATCGGTTTCATTTCCTTCTTTTTCCTGACCCTTCAAGCACCTGTGTCTCACCTGCCCCGCTCATGACCAAGCCCCTGAAAATTGCCATCGTTGGCTCCGGAATATCCGGCCTGGCGGTGGCGCACGCGCTGAAAGGCCAAGCCGACATCACCTTGTTTGAGGCAGGGGATTACTTCGGCGGTCACACCCACACGGTCGACATCACGCTACCCACGCCCCAGGGTCCGGTCACGCACGGTGTCGACACCGGTTTTCTGGTGTTCAACGAACGCACCTACCCCAACCTGATCAAGCTGTTTGACGATTTGAAGGTCACGACGGCCAAGTCAGACATGTCGTTTTCGGTGAAAACCCCGGCAGGAGGCCGCGCCGGGCAGACACTGGAATGGAGCGGCACCAGCCTCAACACCGTGTTTGCCCAGCGGCGCAACTTGGTGAACTGGCGCTTCATCACCATGCTGCGCGATGTATTGCGCTTCAATGCCATGGCAACGAGGCTGGCCGAGTCCGGCCGGGACAGCGAACTGATGCAGCCACTGGACCAGTTTTTGCGCCGTCACGACTTCTCCACCGAATTCCGTGACTGGTACTTTTTGCCCATGATTGGTTGCATTTGGAGCTGCCCGCTGGACCAGATGTTGCAGTTTCCCGTGGCCACCATGATCCGGTTTTGTCACAACCACGGTCTGATCCAGGTCAGCAACCGGCCCCAGTGGTGGACCGTGGCAGGCGGCGCTCGTCAATATGTGGAGAAGATCGTTGCAGGCATCGACGACAAGCGGCTCAACACCCCCGTGCGGCGCGTTGATCGCAACGTTGACGGCGTGAGTGTGGTGACCGATGGGCAGGTGGAGATGTTTGACAAGGTGGTGATGGCCACGCATTCCGATCAGGCGCTTGCATTGCTGGGCGAACCCAGCCCCGCAGAGCGGCAAACGCTGGGCGCCATTCGCTACCACCCCAACAAAGCCGTGTTGCACACCGACTCCTCCGTCCTGCCTGCCAACCCCAAGGCATGGGCGGCTTGGAACTATGAACGTGGCGCTCAGCACCCCCTTGTCAGCGACAGCAAAAGCGGCATCACGGCGGTGGCTCCCAAGCCGCCTTCACCGCAAGTCTGCCTGCACTACTTGATCAACAAGCTGCAACCCATTCCCTTTGAGCAACCGGTGATCGTGTCGCTCAACCCACTGCAGGAGATTTCGCCGGATCATGTGCTGGGAGCCTTCGACTACACCCACCCCGTCTTTGATCTGGATGCGATCAACGCGCAGGCGCGCATGCCCAGCTTGCAGGGACAGCGGCACACCTACTTTTGCGGCGCCTGGATGGGCTACGGCTTTCACGAAGACGGCCTGAAATCTGGTCTGGGCGTCGCCCGCAGCCTGGTCAAAGAGATCGCCTTGTTGCCTGGGAGTGGGGCATGACCCAAAGCCTGGCCGCGCCCCAACTTGCGCCCCTGATCGGTTTCGGCCAGGTGCGCCACACACGCCTGCATCCACAGCGAAACGCCTTTGCTTACGGCACCTATTTTTTGATGCTGCCCATGCGAGCCTTGCGCGCGCAGGGCAGCAAGGTGCTGGCCATCAACCGGTCGTCGTGGCTCAGCTTTTTTGATGCGGATCACGGCGACGGACGCGCGCCCCAAGCGGGCGGCGCGCTGGCCTGGGTCGATGAGTTGCTGCAAAACCAGGGTATTGCCGATGCCACCGGCGAGGCCTGGCTGCACTGCTATCCGCGCGTGCTGGGTTACACCTTCAATCCGGTCAGCTTTTGGTATTGCCACAAACCCGACGGTGAACTGCGCGCCATCGTCGTTGTGGTCAACAACACGTTTGGCGAGCGCCATGTCTATCTGCTCGATCAGCCCAAGCTGGGGCCGGAGTTGCGCGCGCACAAGGTCTTTCATGTGTCGCCGTTTTGCGCGGTGGAGGGCGGCTACCGGTTTCGCTTCATGCTCAACCTGCAAGCCACCTTGATGCAGGTACCAAGGACCCTGGTGCGCATTGACTATGACGATGCGAACGGCCCGCTGATTGAGACCAGCGTGAGCGGCACCCTGGAGCCGGTTACGCGCCAATCCATCCGCAAAGCCCTGTGGCGCTACCCCGTGATGACGTTTGGCGTGATGGCCCGCATCCATTGGCAAGCCCTGCGGTTGTGGCTTCGCAAAACCCATTTCTTTCGCAAGCCGGCGCCGCCTGAGGCCCTGGTAAGCCGACAGCTTTAGCCCTTGCCTTGATTGACCTCTTCCAACCCCAAGTACCTTCCCTCCGAGGAGTCCGCCCCATGAACAGCACCACGCACCCTTCAGCCTCGACCTCGTTCCCGATTCCTCAGGGCATTCCGGCTGCCGCGCGCACGGTCTTCAAATTGCTGCATCGCATTCAGCATGGCAGCCTGACCGTGCAATTGCCGGATGGCAGTACCCAGTTTTTTGGCGACCATGCCTCGCGCCCCCACGCCAGCCTCCACCTGCACAACTGGAATTGCTTTTCGGCCGCATTGAAATCCGGCGACATCGGCTTTGCCGAGAGCTACATCGCCGGCGACTGGACCAGCCCCAACCTGACCGAGTTGCTGCGCGTGCTGGTGGCCAACCGCAAGCAGGTGGAAGACGTGGTGTACGGCTCGTGGGCGGGGCGCCTGTTTTACCGGCTCAAGCACCTGCTCAACCGCAACACCAAGGCCAACAGCCAGAAGAACATTCACGCGCATTACGACCTGGGCAATGCGTTTTACGAGCTGTGGCTGGACGACACCATGAACTATTCGTCCGCCTGGTTTGACAATGACCTGGACCAGCCCATGCAGCAGGCCCAGCACGCCAAAGTACGCAGAGCCTTGCGCATGGTCCATGTCAAGCCCGGTGACCGTCTTCTGGAAATTGGCTGCGGCTGGGGCGCGCTGGCCGAGAAGGCCACCACCGAATACGGTGTTCACATCACCGGCGTGACGCTCAGCACCGAGCAGTTGGCATGGGCGCAAGACCGCATGACGCGATGGGGCGTGGCGGGCAAAGCCGATTTGCGTTTGCAGGACTACCGGGACATCAACGACGGCCCCTACGATGCCGTGTGTTCCATCGAGATGGTGGAAGCCGTGGGCCGCGAATACTGGCCGACCTATTTCCAGACCGTGCACCGACTGCTCAAGCCCGGTGGCCGCGCCTGTCTGCAAAGCATCGTGATTGACGACGCGCTGTTTGACCGCTACGTCAACTCGACGGACTTCATCCAGCAGTACATCTTCCCCGGTGGCTGCCTGCCCTGCCCGCGTGAGTTCCGGGCACAGGCCAACGCCGCGGGTTTTGACGTGGTGGACGAACTGGCCTTTGGCCGCGATTACGCCGAAACCCTCAAGCGCTGGCACGACAAGTTTGTGCAGGAGCGTAAGAAGGTGCTGGCCGGCGGATTTGACGAGCGTTTCATCCGGATCTGGGAGTTTTACCTGTCGTATTGCGAGGCTGCGTTTCTCGAAGAAAACATCGACGTGGTGCAGTACACGCTTCAAAAACGATAGCAATGAAATCAATACCGACGGCGACTTGGGGCACCAAACCTGCCTCAACTCTTCCCCTCACGCTGTGTTTGACCGGGTGGCTGGTTCTGGTACCCGTCACCTGCGCGCTGGCCCAAAGCGAGGACCCGGGCGCGGCGTTCATGTCAGTGTCTGGCCAGGCTCAGGCCCAGCGCCCCGAATTGGGCGCCGAGCTGCGCGCCGAGCTACCCAGCGCGCGCCTTCGGGGCGTCGCCAAGCTCAACGTGTGGGGTTTTGACATCTACAACGCCAGCCTTTGGACCCAACCCGGCTTTGAACCCCAACACTACGCGCAGCACAACTTCGCGCTGGACCTGGCCTATTTGCGGGCCTTTGAGAGCAAAGCCATCGTGAAGCGCTCTCTGGACGAAATGAAGCGGCTGGGCAAGATGACGCCGGAGCAGGCCCAAGCGTGGCAGACCAGCATGGCGGTGTTGTTCCCGAATGTGAAAGCGGGTGACCGCATCACCGGCGTGCATCGCGCGGGAACGGGCGCGGCGTTTTGGCTTAACGGCAAAGCGACGGGCGAGATCAACGACGTGGAGTTCGCCCGGCTGTTTTTCGGCATCTGGCTGGCCGAGGGCACGTCCGAGCCCACCATGCGCCAGTTGATTCTGGGGTTGCGTCCCGCATGAAAGCACAGGAAGGTCTGCGTTATGGCTTGTTGGGCCTGCCACTGGCCTTTGTGGCACTGCCGCTGTACGTCATCTTGCCCAACCACTACGCCCGCGAGTTTGGCATTCCGCTGGCCACGCTGGGTCTGATCCTGCTGGGTGCACGGCTGTTCGACGCCGTCATCGACCCGGCCCTGGGCCGCTGGAGCGACCGCCTGTTTGCCCGCTCGACCACCTCGGTTTTGGCGTTTGGCGCACTGGCGGCGACCGTCCTGGCACTGGGCTTTGCCGCACTGTTTTTTCCGCTTACACACGACCCCGCCAACTTGTTGATGTGGGTCAGTCTATTTCTCGTGGTGACCTACGCCGCCTACAGTGCCTTGAGCGTGGCTCATCAGTCCTGGGGGGCCATGCTGGGGGGCACCGAGGTGCAACAAAGTCGCATTGTGGCGTGGCGCGAAGGATTGGGGCTCGTGGGTGTGCTTGTGGCATCCGTTGTGCCGGTAGTCCTTGGCCTGCCTGCCATGTTAGCTACTTTTTTTGTAGCGTTGTTGATGGGATGGCTGGCATGGACGCAGGCGGTGCGCCCGCAGCCCCAAACAGTTGCGACCACGTCGGGTCTTGCTGTAGATGTCTGGCAGCCTTTGAAGCAGACTGCCTTTCGCCGTCTGCTGGCGGTGTACCTGATCAACGGCATTGCCAGCGCCATCCCCGCCACGCTGATTCTGTTTTTTGTGCAGGACCGACTGCAAGCGCCCCAGGCCATGGAGCCCGCGTTTCTGGGCAGCTACTTCCTGTGCGCTGCGCTGGCCATCCCGTTGTGGCTGCGGGTCGTCAAGCGCATGGGGCTGGCCCGCACCTGGCTGCTGGGCATGGGCCTGAGCATCGCCGTGTTTTTATTTGCCACTCAACTGGGCGCTGGGGATGCGATGGGATTTCTCGCCGTATGTGCCCTGTCGGGCATCGCGCTGGGCACGGACCTGGCCATGCCGCCTGCTTTGCTGGCAAGCGTCATTGCAGGCGCTGGGGATCGGGGCCGCGCCGAAGGTGCCTACTTTGGGTGGTGGAACTTTGCCACCAAGCTCAATTTGGCCCTGGCCGCGGGTGTGGCGCTGCCGTTGCTGGGCGCCTTTGGTTATGCGCCGGGTGTCCAGACCGAACCCGCCTTGCAGGCCCTGGTGGTGGGCTATTGCCTGCTGCCCTGCGCCCTCAAGCTGCTGGCCGCCACATCGCTTTACCTGCTGGTGATTCGACCTGCCGAGTCCACACCAGCGCCGGCTATCCACAGCAACCTTTTGAAGGACACCCCATGAAACGACGCCTCGCCCTGACAGCTGGTGCCGCCGCCCTGCTGGGCACGGTGGTTGGCTGCAGCACCCAGCAGATTGCCGACTACGCCAATGAAAAACCCGCGCTGGACCTAAGCCGCTACTTCAACGGCACCCTGGATGCCTACGGCGTCTTCACCGACCGCAGCGGCACTGTGGTGAAGCGTTTTACCGTGGTGATGACTTGCACCTGGACGGGTGACGAAGGCATCCTGGACGAAGCCTTTACCTACTCGGATGGCACCCGCCAAAAGCGCATCTGGAGGCTCAAAAAAATGGCCGACGGCAAGTACACCGGCCAAGCTGACGATGTGGTGGGTATCGCTTTGGGTGAATCGCGCGGCAATGCCTTTCACTGGACCTACACCCTGAGCCTGCCCGTGGACGGCAAAGTCTATGACGTCCAGTTTGACGACTGGATGTACCTGGTGGATGAGCGCGTGATGCTGAACAAAGCCACTATGAGCAAGTTTGGCGTGCAGCTGGGTGAAGTGACGCTGTCCTTCACAAAGCGCTGATTTCTTTGACAAAAGAGCCTCAAGTCCCCGTCAATACGACATAGTTTGCTACAACTTTCGCAGCAAAATCAACAACCGGAACCTCAAACCCATGGCCCTCAATCCTCCCCTCAAAGACTGGCAAGGCAAAACTGTGTGGCTGCTGGGTGCGTCCACCGGCATTGGCCGCGCGACCGCCTCTGCACTTCACGCCCTGGGGGCCAAAGTGGTGGTCTCGGCCCGAAGCGCCACCACGCTCAATGCCTTCGTCGCGGGTCATCCCGGCGCCGTGGCGATGCCGCTGGATGCCACCGACGCCGCGTCGGTGCGGGCCGCAGGTGCAGCCATCGTTGCCGAATGGGGCCTGGACGTGGCGGTGTACTGCGCCGGCCATTACCACGACATGAGCGCCACCCAATTTGACCTGGCGGACATGGTGCGCCACAACCAGATCAACTACGTCGGCGCGCTGCACATGCTGGATGCCGTGTTGCCCCACTTTCTGGCCCAGGCCCGTTCGGCCCCCGGCAGCACCCACAGCGCCGGTCACATCAGCCTGATGGGCAGCGTGGCCGGATACCGGGGTCTGCCCAAAAGCCTGGCCTACGGCCCCACCAAAGCCGCGCTCATCAACCTGACCGAGACTCTGTACCTGGACTTGCATGGCTTGGGCATTGGCGTGTCACTGATCAACCCAGGCTTTGTGGAAACTCCGCTCACCGCGAAAAACGAGTTCGCCATGCCCGCCCTGATATCACCCGAGGTGGCTGCTGAGGAAATTTTGAAGGGCTGGTCCAAAGGCGAATTTGAAATTCACTTCCCCAAGCGCTTCACCCGCTGGATGAAAGCGTTGAGGGAGTTGCCTTACAGCGTGTTTTTTCCCGTGATTCGGCGCTTCGTGAGTGCAGGGTCTGCATGACATCCTCGATCGCCACCATCGTCCACTTTTTTGAGACACTGTCACCCGCTCAGCTGGAACGGCTGGATGAGCTTTACGCGGCTGATGCCCGGTTCAAGGACCCGTTCAATGAGGTTCAGGGTGTCGAAGCGATTGCACATATCTTTCGGCATATGTACGCCAGCCTGGACAAACCCCGGTTTGTTGTGACGGGCCAAGTGGCAGACGGGAACCAGTGCTTTCTCACCTGGCAGTTCAAGTTTGGGTTCAAGAACTTTCACAAAGGCGTCGAGCAATCCATTGCCGGAACCTCCCACCTGGTTCTGGCGCCCGACGGACGCATTGAGCTGCACCGCGACTACTGGGACGCGGCCGAAGAGTTGTATGAAAAGTTGCCCGTGGTGGGCACTTTGATGCGTTGGTTGAAAAAGCGCGCGAACTCGTAAGTTCGCTGCCTCACCCAGCCTGCCTGCCTCAGCTTGGAAGGGTGTCAGCGAAGCTGGCGCGCAGCATCAACTTGTCTTGCAGCTTGGCCAGGTTGGGGTGATCGGCACGCCATGGCACCTGCGGGAACCGGAAATCGAGATAACCCAGGGCACAACCCACCGCGATGTCGGCCAGGCTCAAATGAATGCCTGCGCAAAATGGCTTGTCACCCAGACCCGTGCTCATGGCTTTCAGGCTGGCAGTGATCTTGCCCAACTGGCGGTCAATCCAGGCCTGGCTGCGTTGTGCCTTGGTGCGGTGCTCCCACGTGGCTTCCATGCGGGCCAGCAAGGCAGCATCCAACAGGCCATCGGCCAGGGCCTCCCAGGTTTTGACCTCGGCGCGCTCGCGGCCCATGGAGGGAATCAACTTGCCCACGGGCGATAGGGTGTCCAGGTATTCCACGATCACACGGGAATCGAAGAGGGCTTCAGCGCCCTCCATGATCAGGCAGGGAACTTTGCCCAAGGGGTTGGATTCACCAATGGTGGTGTCAGCTGCCCACACGTTTTCAACCACCATGTGGTAGTCCAGCTTTTTCTCGGCCATGACCACGCGAACTTTGCGTACGTACGGGCTGGTAGGAGATCCGATTAATTTCATGGGCAAACTGGAAAAGCTGAAAAGTTGTTTGTCTCATTCTAGCGACTGCACCCCGCCGCGTTGTACTGTGGCACGCAACCTACAATTGCAGCATGAGTTTTTCATCTATTTCCGCCCTTTCGCCTCTGGACGGTCGCTACGCCGCCAAGATGGCCCCCCTGCGCCCCCTGATGAGCGAGCAAGGCTACATGCACCGCCGTGTTCAGGTGGAAGTTGCCTGGTTTATCTCCCTCAGCGACGCGGGGTTCACTGAATTCAAGCCACTTACGCCCGGAGCACGCACTTACTTGCTAGCCTTGGTCAAGAATTTCTCGGAAGCCGATGGCCTGGCCATCAAGGAGATCGAAAAGACCACCAACCACGACGTCAAAGCCGTGGAGTACTGGATCAAGTCAAAGTTTGAGTCCCGCCCCGAGCTGCTCAAAGCGGGTGAGTTTGTGCACTTCGCCTGTACCAGCGAAGACATCAACAACACCAGCCACGCCCTGCAACTCAAAGGCGCGCGCGACCAGGTGCTGTTGCCAGCGCTGGACACAGTGATTGCCAAGCTGCGCAGCATGGCGCACACCTTTGCCGAGGTGCCCATGCTCAGTCGTACGCACGGCCAGACCGCCAGCCCGACCACGGTGGGCAAGGAAGTCGCCAATGTGGTGGTGCGCCTGGTGGCTTCGCGCGACCGGATCGCCAGCGTCAAGATCCTGGCGAAGATGAATGGTGCCGTCGGCAACTACAACGCGCACCTGTCGGCCTGGCCCGACTTTGACTGGGAAGCCTTCAGCAAAAAGGTCGTGGAAACGCCCGAGCCGCTCGGTCTGGGACTGAGCTTTCAGCCCTACAGCATCCAGATCGAGCCGCATGACTACATGGCCGAGATTTTCGACGCCATCGCCCGCACCAACACCATCCTGATCGACTGGGCGCGTGACGTGTGGGGGTATGTGAGTCTGGGTTACTTCAAGCAAAAGTTGAAAGACGGCGAAGTGGGCTCCAGCACCATGCCGCACAAGGTCAACCCGATTGATTTCGAGAACGCCGAAGGCAACCTGGGCCTGGCCAATGCGCTGCTCAAACACCTGAGTGAAAAGCTGCCCATCTCGCGCTTTCAGCGGGACCTGACCGACAGCACTGTGTTGCGCAACATGGGCGTGGCTGTCGGCTACGCCGTGTTGGCGTACCAGTCCCTCAACACGGGCCTGGGCAAGCTGGAGATCAACGAAGCGGCCATCGCTGCCGACCTGGACAGCTCATGGGAAGTGCTGGCGGAGCCCATCCAGACCGTGATGCGCCGATATGGCCTGCCGCAGCCGTATGAGCAGCTCAAAAAATTCACCCGCGGTGAGCCCATGACGCGTGAGCTGATGCAAGGTTTTATTGCGCGGCTGGAGATTCCCGAAGCCGACAAGCAGCGCCTGCTGGCCATGACGCCGGGCAGCTACACGGGGATGGCGGCAGCGTTGGCCAAGCGCGTCTGATGGCCCTCAAATCCACCATCTTCAAAGCCAATCTGCAAATTGCAGACATTGACCACAGTTATTACGCGGATCACGCCCTGACGCTGGCTCGCCACCCCAGCGAAACCGACGAACGCATGATGGTGCGCCTGGTGGCGCTGGCCCTGCAAGCCCACAAGCTGCAAACCGTGTGCGCGGGAGACGGTACCTTGACGTTTGGCGCAGGGCTGTCTGACGTTGACGAGCCCGACGCCTGGTTGCGTGACTACACGGGCCGAACCCGTTTGTGGATTGAGGTGGGCCAACCCGAGGACAAACCCCTGCTGAAGGCGACCGGCAAGGCCGACGAAGTCGTGTTGTACTGCTTTAACCACGCGGCAGAGATCTGGTGGAAGGGCATGGAAAGCAAATTGGCGCGCCCCAAAAATCTGAGTGTGTTCCGGGTGCCGACGCTGACCTCCCAAGCGCTGATCCCCATGGCCCAACGCAGTATGCAGTTGCAGGCCACGATTCAGGAAGGCGTGTTGATGCTGGGTGATGGCAAACTGAATGTGGACATTGAGCCGCTACGGTGGAAATAGCCAACCCGTCTTCCGGCCAGCAAAAAACGCGCCCAAGGGCGCGTTTTTTTTTGGACTGGCGTGGCTTATTTCGCAACGACGCGAACCATCTCCAGGCACTTGTTCGAATAACCCCACTCGTTGTCATACCAGCTCACCAGTTTGACGAAGGTGCCGTCCAGTGCGATGGAGGCATCGGCGTCGAACACGCTGGTGCAAGTCTCGCCGCGGAAATCGGTCGCAACGACCTTGTCTTCGGTGTAGCCCAGCACGCCTTTGAGAGCACCCTGGCTTTGTGCCTTCATTTCGGCACAGATTTCAGCCAGCGTGGCCGGATTGTTAAGCTCACAGGTCAAATCCACCACCGACACGTCGGAGGTCGGCACGCGGAAGGACATGCCGGTGAGCTTTTTGTTCAGCTCAGGGATGACCACACCGACGGCTTTGGCCGCCCCGGTGCTGCTGGGGATGATGTTTTCCAGAATGCCACGGCCACCGCGCCAATCTTTGTTGCTGGGGCCGTCTACGGTTTTTTGCGTGGCAGTTGCCGCATGCACGGTCGTCATCAAGCCGCGTTTGATGCCCCATTTGTCATGCATAACCTTGGCCAAAGGTGCCAGGCAGTTCGTGGTGCAACTGGCGTTGGAGATGATGGCTTCGCCCTTGTAGGTTTTGTCGTTCACGCCAAACACAAACATCGGGGTGTCGTCTTTGCTGGGGGCCGAGAAAATGACCTTCTTGGCACCGGCGGCCAGGTGTTTTTCACCACTTGCCTTGTCCAGGAACAGGCCGGTGGCTTCCAGCACGATGTCCGCGCCGATGTCGCCCCACTTCAGGTTGGCCGGGTCCCGTTCCTGGGTCAGGCGGATTT
>CAVVSV010000038.1:0-12563 GCA_963750805.1 uncultured beta proteobacterium | reverse complement strand
TGAATCGCTGCTCACCGGTACCGGTGAAGCGCTAGACCTTCAAACTTTCAAGCTGGTTGATCAGTTGTCTGGCCGCATGATGGGGCTGCGCGCTGACACCACGCCGCAGGTGGCCCGCATCGACGCCCATTTGCTGAACCGGCAAGGCGTGGCGCGCCTGTGCTATTGCGGCCCGGTATTGCACACACGGCCCGACAAGCCCCATGCCACCCGGGAGCCCCTGCAGTTCGGCGCCGAAATTTATGGGCATGCCGGGCTGGAGGCAGATCTGGAATCACTGCTCCTGGCACTGGACTGTCTGCGTGCGGCCTATGTGAATTCACCCATCGTGGACATGGCCGATGTGCGCATCGTCAACGCGCTTCTGGAGGGTGTGGAGATGGCGCCGGGTTTGCTGGCGCTGATCCACACGGCATTGGCTGCCAAAGATGCCAGCGAGCTTGCCGCTCTGGCTCGCGGGTTCCCCAAAGACTCCCGCGACGGCTTGCTCGCCCTGGTGCAGCTTTATGGCGATCACAAAGTACTGATTGAGGCAGATAAAGCCTTGAAGTCCTCGCCAATAATACATAGTTCGCTATCAAATTTGAAGTGGCTAGCCAGTCAACTTGACGGCACACCCGTGACTTTTGACCTGGCGGACCTGCAGGGCTATGCCTATTACAGTGGTGTGCGGTTCGCCATGTACACACCCAAAGCGGGTGACGCTGTGGCGAGGGGCGGACGGTATGACGAGGTCGGAGCCGTGTTTGGCCGAAACCGGCCCGCTGTGGGGTTTAGTCTGGACGTGAAGGCGCTGGTTGGTGCGGTGGCGCCCCGGGCGTTACGGGCGGCCATACGGGCACCGTGGAGTGAAGCCGTGGCGTTGCGGGGTGCCATTTCGTCCCTGCGTTTGCAGGGTGAGACCGTGGTCTGCGTTTTGCCGGGCCATGAGAGTGAAGTTGATGAGTTCCATTGCGATCGCGAACTGGTTCAGGTCGCGGGGCAGTGGGTCGTGCAAGCCATTTGAGAACACAAGCAATGAACGTACCGAATCCAATTAAAGGTCGCAACGTCGTCGTCGTTGGTACCCAGTGGGGTGACGAAGGCAAGGGCAAACTGGTGGACTGGCTGACCGAAAGCGCCCAGGGCGTGGTGCGGTTCCAGGGCGGCCACAATGCCGGACACACCCTGGTGATCAATGGGGTCAAAACCGCCCTGCATTTGATCCCCAGCGGGATCATGCGCCAGGGCGTGAAGTGCTACATCGGCAATGGTGTGGTGGTGTCTGCCGCCAAGTTATTTGAAGAAATTGAAGGCCTTGAGAAAGTCGGTGTCGAGGTTCGCTCGCGCCTTCGAATCAGTGAAGCCTGCCCACTGATCCTGCCATTTCACGCTGCCCTGGATGTGGCGCGTGAAGCCGCGCGTGAGAAGGGCGGCAACGCCAAAATTGGCACCACCGGGCGCGGCATTGGCCCCGCCTATGAGGACAAAATTGCCAGGCGCGCACTGCGGGTGCAGGATCTCAAGTACCCTGAGCGTTTTGCCTCCAAACTACGTGAATTGCTGGACTTGCACAATCACGTGTTGACCACCTATCTGGGCTCGGTCAGTTTCGACTTTGGCCCTACGCTGGCTCCCTACATGGCGAAGGGTGAGGTGCAATTTGATGCGGTGTTCAATGAGGCCATGCGCCACGCCGAGCTGCTCAAGCCCATGATGGCCGATGTGTCGCGCGAGTTGAATGAAGCCCACGTCAAAGGTGCCAACCTGCTGTTTGAAGGCGCTCAGGGCACTCTGCTCGACGTGGACCACGGAACTTACCCCTACGTGACCTCCAGCAACTGCGTGGCAGGCAATGCCGCAGCCGGTGCCGGCGTTGGGCCCGGCATGCTTCACTACATTCTGGGCATCACCAAGGCCTATTGCACCCGTGTTGGCGGTGGGCCCTTCCCGACCGAACTGGACTGGGAAAAGCCAGGCACGCCCGGCTACCACATGAGCACCGTGGGTGCCGAGAAGGGTGTGACTACCGGCCGGTCCCGGCGCTGTGGCTGGTTTGATGCTGCCTTGCTCAAACGCTCTGCCCAGGTGAATGGCTTGACCGGCCTTTGCATCACCAAGCTGGATGTTCTGGACGGATTAAATGAATTGCTGCTGTGCACGGGCTACGAAATGGATGGCGAAACGATTGACATCCTGCCCATGGGCGCAGATGACATCGAACGCTGCAAACCTATTTATGAGGTGATGGAGGGGTGGACCCAAAGCACCGTGGGCGTGACGGATTACGACAAGCTGCCTGTTGCAGCCCGGCTCTACCTGCAACGCATTGAACAAGTCACAGGCGTGCCCATCGATATGATCTCGACCAGCCCGGACCGGGATCACACCATCATGATGCGCCATCCTTATCTGGCACGTTCATAGATTGATTTGACCCTAAGTCCCCGTGGAATAAGCACAGTTAGCTATAAAATCAGGAGCGCCTTTATGTTGACGGAAGATGGCAAACACTTGTACGTGAGTTATGACGAGTACCATAACCTGATCGAAAAACTGGCCATCCGGATTCATCAGTCCGGCTGGCAGTTCGACACCATCTTGTGCCTGGCCCGTGGCGGCATGCGCCCTGGTGACATCCTCTCCCGCGTCTTTGACAAGCCACTGGCCATCATGTCAACCAGTTCCTACCGTTCCGATGCCGGCACCGTGCAGGGCAACCTTGACATTGCCCGCTACATCACGACCCCCAAGGGCGAAATCGCTGGAAAAGTGTTGCTCGTCGATGATCTGGCCGATTCCGGCCACACACTGAACGCGGTGATCAATCTGCTGAAAAACAGCTATTCACCCATCACTGAATTGCGCAGTGCGGTCATCTGGACCAAAGCCTTGTCAACCTTCAAGCCGGACTATTCCGTCGAGTTTTTGCCGACCAACCCCTGGATTCACCAGCCTTTCGAAGGCTATGACGCCATGCGCCCCGAGCAGCTGATTCAAAAGTGGAGTGTCTGAATTCACAGGCTCATGACGATGCAGGATATCTCTACCGGACTCATTCACCACCCCTATCTGCCGCCAGCAGGGTTTGAGGCGCCCCAGCCAGGTGTTTTCAAGGCGTCGACGGTCATCTTTCCCAACGTGGCTGCCATGCGCGTTCGTGAGTGGAAAGACAAATCGGCCTACACCTATGGTCTGCATGGCACGCCTACCACTTATGCGCTGGAAGAGCGGCTGTGTACGCTGGAAGGCGGTAGCCAATGCCTGCTGGTGCCCAGTGGCCTGGCCGCCATTGCCACAGTCGCCCTGTCTGTTTTGAAAACAGGTGATGAGGTATTGATTCCTGACAACGCTTATGGCCCGAGCAAGGTGTTGGCAGCCGGGGAGTT
The DNA here is from genome assembly GCA_963750805.1 of uncultured beta proteobacterium. GTDB lineage: Bacteria > Pseudomonadota > Gammaproteobacteria > Burkholderiales > Burkholderiaceae_C > JANYCG01. The sequence continues at coordinate 9,195 of CAVVSV010000038.1, read as the reverse complement.
GATGGATTGGGGCATCACCCACAGGTTCTATGACGCGATGAATCCCCAGGATCTGGCGGACAAGATATCGCCCAAAACCCGCTTGATATGGGTAGAGGCTGCAGGGTCTGTCACGCTGGAATTTCCCGATCTATGTGAGTTGGTGCGCATAGGCAAAGCCGCCAAGGTGCTGGTGGCTCTGGACAACACCTGGGGCGCCGGTCTGGCATTCAATCCGTTCGAACTGACGCCCGGCGAGTCGCCAAGCCTGGCGGTCGATATTTCTGCGCATGCGCTGACCAAATACCCTAGCGGTGGTGGTGACGTGCTGATGGGAAGCATCGTCACCCGCGATGCGGCACTTCACTTGCAACTCAAACTCACGCACATGCGTCTGGGGTTGGGGGTGGGGGCCAATGACGCCGAAATGGTTTTGCGGTCACTGCCTTCCATCAAGTTGCGCTATCTGGCCCATGATGTGGCAACGCGTGAGTTGGCTCAATGGTGTTTGGGGCGATCCGAATTTGCTCAAGTCTTGCACCCCGCCTTGCCAGACTCACCTGGCCACGCGCATTGGAAGGCTTTGTGTGTCACGGACGCGGCGGCAGGATTGTTCAGCGTGATGGTCGATCCACGTTTCAAACAGGCGCAGGTAGACGCTTTTTGTGACGCGCTCAAGCTCTTCAAGATTGGCTACAGCTGGGGTGGCCCCATGAGCCTGGTCGTGCCCTACGATCTGGCAACGATGCGCCCCCATTGGCCGACTCACCTCGCCCGTGGAACGCTGGTTCGTTTTTCCGTTGGCCTGGAATCGGTGGCTGATTTGAAGGCAGATTTGGCCCAGGCGATTCAAGCCACGTTGATTTGAGCGGGTGCAGCGTTTCGACTTGAACCGATTTCCTTGACCTCGGTCAAGATCCGACCCGCCTTCGTCAGTGTTTTCCGCTATGGCTAAATGGTCCCCGCCTCGTTAGCCTTGGGGCATGAGCCCATCGCCTGATATTTCGCCTGACACCGACCTTGAATCTGCCCGCCAGCCCGCCCAGGTCACCATAACGCCCTATGTGCCGCCGCCCAGCGAGGCACCTGCCAAAGAGATCATCAACCTTCAATGGGTTGACCCGTTTCGATGGCTGGCCAAGGGATGGAGCGATCTGGTCACAGCGAAGGGCGTTGCGGCGTTTTACGGCACATGCTTTTTTACCATGGCGGTCATTCTGGGCGCGGTCTTTCGCAGCAGTCCGGAATACACCATGTCCATTGCGTCGGGCTGCCTGCTCGTGGGGCCATTTTTGGCCATGGGCCTCTATGAGGTCAGTCGCCGACATGAACAGGGCTTGGTACCGGAGCTCAGCACCTCCCTGACGTGCTGGGATTCTCACATTGGCAGCATGGGCATGCTGGTGTTGGTTCTGATTGTGCTGGAGCTGTTGTGGGGCAGGGCGTCCCTCGTCGTTTTTGCGGTTTTTTTCAATACCGGCATGCCCTCAACCACTGGCGTGATTCAAGCCGTTTTCAATCCGGAAAATTGGGAATTTCTGGCCGTGTATGCCGTTGTGGGGGGCGTGTTTGCCAGCCTGGTTTTCGCCGTTTCGGTGGTGTCCATCCCCATGATTCTGGATCGCGACACGGACGCCATTTCGGCGGCGATCACCAGCCTGCAAGTAGTCTTTGGCAACACGGGAGTGATGTTGTTGTGGGGTGCCTTGTTGACGGTTCTGGTGGCTCTGGCTTTGCTGCCCTGGGGGTTGGGCCTGCTTGTCGTTGGCCCTTGGCTGGGACATGCCACTTGGCATGCTTACCGGGGATCGGTGAAATGGCTTGTCTGACGCCTGAAATGGTAAAGTGCAGCAACTAACTTGAAAGCATATTTTGGCAACACCCAATTACGGATACGAGAAGCGTCAGAAAGAACTGGCCAAAAAGAAGAAAAAAGAAGAAAAGCTGAAGAACAAGGCTGAGCGCAAAGTGGGTGACGGTTCTGATGACGGCATCGCAGACGATCAGGACGGCACACAACCTTCGGAATCCGCTGGCAAGCCACCCGCTGCGCCCTGACTTTCGCGGCCTAGGAATTCAGCAAATCACGGGCCAACAGTCTCATTGTCCCCGTCGTGTGGTCTTGAGGTGCTATCAACTTTGAAAATTCATACTGTTTGAAATTGCGTTTCATGGATTGCAGGTAGACGGGGTCATAGTGCAGCGTCAGCAGTTCCTGCACAACCGGCGCGACCTTGCCGGCCCGAACTGAAGCCATCCACTCATCCACCAGTACTTTGCCCCGGAACTCGGCCAGAACCTGCAATCTGCCGCAAAACGCTTCCGTGTCCTTCACAAAGAAGTCGTAATCTTCCATCAGCAGTTGTACGCGATGCGCGTCGGACAATTGCAGGTTCAGGCAGGGGCTGGCACGGATCGCGTCAATCAATGACTCCGGTACGGCCACGTTACCCACCTTTTTGCTTTCACTCTCGACGAATACTGGGCGCGACGGATCGAATTGGCGAAGCTGGTCCCAAATCAGGGTGTCAAATCGTTTTTGACTCGGCTGCGGCACGCCCGGTAGGGCACCCAGCACGGAACTGCGGTGATTGGCGAGGGCTTCCAGGTCCAGCACCTGGGCGCCTTCCAGTCCCAAAGCCGTCAAAAGGCGCGTTTTGCCAGAACCCGTGGTGCCACAAATCACCTGCCAATTGAGACCAGCGACCAGACGGGGAATGTCCTGCACAACCGCGGCCCTGAAAGACTTGTAGCCGCCTTCCACCAGTGTGACCCGGAACCCGATCTGGTCAAGGATCAGCGACAGGGAGCCGCTTCGCTTGCCACCGCGCCAGCAATAGGCGAGGGGTTTCCAGTCTTTGGGCTTGTCGATGACGTGGCGGTCAATGTGGGCAGCGATATTGCGTGCCGCCATCGCTGCACCACGCTTCTTGGCCTCAAAGGCGTTGACTTGCTTGTAAGTGGTGCCAATAAAAATTCGCTCGGCATTGTTCAGGGTGGGCCAGTTCAGCGCACCCGGAACATGGTCTTCGTCAAACTCGCCCTCGCTGCGCGCGTCGATGATGGTGTCGAACTCCTGCAGTCGGCCTATCAGCTCGGCTGCCGGGACGATGTTCAGACTCATGGTATTGGTCTCATTTGAGAATCTTTTTCAACTCAACCCACACATTGGCCAGCATGGTGGGGTGGGCCTCGGCCTTGGGGTGGATGCGATCTGCCTGAAACAATTCAATGGCGTTGGGCACATCGGCAACACCCTTTAGTAAAAAGGGAACCAGGGCCGCTTTTTGCGACTTGGCAACAGTGCCAAACGTGGCTGCAAATTTCCGGCCGTAGTCTGCGCCGTAGTTGGGGGGGACCTGCATGCCCACGATCAGTGCCAGGGCACCGGCCTGCTGGGCGGCAGCGGTCATTTTGACCAGATTGTCTTCGGTGAGTTTGAGGGGTAGGCCCCGCAAAGCATCATTGCCGCCCAGTTCGATGATGACTTGGGTGGGTTTGTGTTGGGCCAGCAGTGCCGGCAGGCGTGATACGCCGCCCGAGGTGGTGTCGCCACTGATGCTGGCATTGACAACCTTCGCGTTGATCTTGTCAGCTTGGAGCTTTTTGTCCAGCAACGCCACCCAGCCGGAGCCGCGGGGCAGGCCGTATTCAGCGCTCAGCGAATCGCCCAGCACCAGAATGACTTTTTCGCTTTTGGCGTTGGTCGCCGGCGTTTTTTCGGCGGCACCTGGAGCGGTGTATATCCCCATGCCGATTGCCAGCGCCAGCGCTGCGATACAGTGTCGTCGATACAAAGAAAGCCTCATGTCTGATTCAAAAAGTTCTGTGGATTCGGCCCAAGGCAGCGCCAAGTTGGATCCCATCATTGCGGTGGAGCACGTTTTCAAGTCTGTGACCGACTCCACCGGCACGCTCGACATTTTGCGCGATAATGATTTCACGCTGGCGCCGAGGGAAACAGCGGCCATCGTGGGCGCATCGGGGTCCGGCAAAAGCACCTTACTGTCCATCATGGCGGGGTTAGACACGCCCACCCGCGGTACTGTCAAACTGGCCGGGCAGGACTTGTTCGCCATCAACGAGGACGAGCGCGCCGCATTGAGGGCGCACAAGGTCGGCTTTGTGTTTCAGAGTTTTCAGTTGTTGGGCAACTTGACCGCCCTTGAAAACGTGATGCTACCCCTTGAACTTGCCAGCCGAAAGGATGCCCGCAAGGCTGCTACTGAGATGCTGGCCCGTGTCGGCCTGTCGCAACGCTTGGGCCATTACCCCAAGGTGCTCAGCGGGGGCGAGCAACAGCGCGTGGCGCTGGCCCGTGCCTTTGTGGTTCAGCCCGCTGTTTTGCTAGCCGATGAGCCCACAGGCAGTCTGGACTTTGCCACAGGAGACACCATCATGAAACTGATGTTTGAGTTGAACCAGGAATTGGGTACAACACTGGTCTTGGTAACGCATGATCGAGCCATTGCGGAGCGGTGCGAGCACCGGATCACCATTGAAGCCGGGCGCATTGTTTGATAGAAAAAATCTCTGAAGTCCCCGTCACCATTCAATAGTTAGCTATGGATAGCATAGCGGTTTGAATCTGATGATGGTGAGGCGATCCGGTGTTGCCACAGAATGAACAATGGCGCGCCCAGAATCTCGACTGCGGTAAACCCGACAAATGGCAACAGTGGCTGACCTGCAAGCACCAACGATAACAGCCGCCCAATGCCACCCAAGAAAATCATCAACCACAGTGCACGAAACAGCGCGGTTTCCTGGTCAATGCGCGGCACCAGCCACCAAACAGCCAGACCCAGACCGATCCAGACACCCGAGAAAAAACGAAGGTTGCTGTCCAGCGTGGCATCCAGGGTGATATTCAGGCGGGCATACAGGGGGTCGGCCAGACCCATCAAACCAATCAGACCTGTCAGCACAGGCACGGCGCCTAAAACCGCCATGGCAATTTGAAGGTTTCGCTTGTTCATGGCATCAACCCCAAACGTTGACAGCCAAAGCTGAGGCATATAACGCACTGGCCAGGGCAATACCCCGAAACGGAATGCTGAACCAGAAGACATGGGCCAGTACCAGATAGGCCAACAGGGTGGCCAACCCCAGCGACAGCAAAAATGCCGAGTTCAGCAACAGGGCTGCCTGCCACCCCGCCAGGTAGATATAAAGCGCCGTGAAAACGATGACGCCCAGACCGTGGCTGGCGTTAAACCCCTGGGTAGCGCGCCACACCGTGGTTTGACGGGTAATGACCGGGCTAGTGGTCATCATGGCGTTTCGCACTGCGGGATCACGGGGATGCAATTTTGTGCCTCGGAACGTGTAGAGCAGGTGGATGCATCCGAGAAATCCTGCCACTGTTGCACTGGCAGTGATGAGCAGTGAAGCCATCAACATGGTGAAATCCTTTCAATAAGTGGAATGTTTAATCTTTACAGAAGAAAGATTGGGTGAATTCTTGCATGGCTATCTATCTCGTGTCAAGATCAAGAGATGAAAACTTCAAGTGCCACTAAATCCGCCTACCACCACGGAAATTTGCGTGAATCCCTTTTGGAAGCGGCCGATGACTTGCTGGAGTCGCGTGGCTCGCAAGGAATCACACTTCGGGATGTGGCCAAGGCGGCCGGCGTGTCACACGCTGCGCCGTACCACCACTTCGCCAGCCTGAACGACCTGTTGGCCACCCTGGCAGAGCGCTCCTTTGTCTCGCTGGGGCAGGCCATCGAACGTGCTGCCCTGGCACCTGAGCCACGGGAGCGCATGGTTCAAATCGCGGAGGCCTATGTGGCCTGCGCGCGGGCCAAGCCTGCCCATTTCCGCTTGATGTTTGGACCCATGTTGGCTCTCAAAGGCGACTACCCCGCCTTCCAGCAAGCGGCGGAAAAGGCGTTTGGAACCATGCTGGCCGCCGCCTGCGCTTACGACCCTATCAACGGGCCCGAAGTTGCGTTGTGCGGCTGGAGCCTGTCGCACGGCCTGAGCAATCTGATCATAGATGGCGCGCTGGACGGACTCAATACGAAAGTGGCTGACACCAATGCGTTGGCGCGCGTGCTGGTCCTGCGGGCACTGGGTGTGGGCTGATCCCCGATAATCAGGCATGTCTTCCAACAAAGTTCTTTTCGGCTTTCATGCCGTGGGTGTGCGCCTGAAAACGGCCCCCCAATCCGTGATCGAAATCCATTTCGACGCGTCCCGGCGCGATGCCCGCATGCGGCAATTTCTGGATCGGGTCGGCGAGGCCGGATGCCGGTTGATCGAGTCCGACGGCCTGCGAATTTCAAAGTTGTGTGGTGGTCATGGCCACCAGGGTGTGGTAGCGCGGGTCAAGGAAATTACCCAGGTTCATTCCCTGGACGAATTGCTGGAGAACCTGGAGGCGGCTCAAGCTGAACTGCCCGCGACTGAACGTGTTGCGCCCTTGATTCTGGTGTTGGATGGGGTGACTGACCCGCACAATCTGGGCGCTTGCTTGCGGGTGGCCGACGGTGCTGGGGTGCATGCAGTGATTGCCCCCAAAGACCATGCGGCGGGCATCAATGCCACGGTGGCCAAGGTCGCGAGTGGCGCGGCAGAGACCGTGCCCTATTTCATGGTGACCAATCTCGCGCGGACTCTGAATGAGTTGAAAGAGCGCAATATCTGGATTTTGGGCACCAGCGACCAAGCTACCAAAACCCTGTATCAAGCGGATCTGAAGGGGCCGGTAGCGCTGGTGCTGGGTGCAGAAGGCGACGGCATTCGCCAATTGACGGCCAAAACTTGCGATGAGCTCGTCAGTATCCCGATGCGCGGTGCCGTGGAAAGTCTGAATGTGTCAGTGGCCAGTGGCGTGTGTCTGTATGAGGCAATGCGCCAACGCAACTACTCCTGATTGGATAGCAAACTATTGAACAGGGACGGGGACCTTGGGGCTAAATTTCTTATAAGGCAGCGACCAAGGCCTTGAGACGAGTCTCCAGGTTCCGGGCAAATCGGGGGGTATCGAAAAGGACACCGCTGTCGTGGACTTCTGCAAGGTGTGATTTCAGCCGTTGGCATTCATCCGGATCGGTCGCCAGGGCAACGGCCTTTTCCTCATAGTCTTTCAGCGTGTAGGTAATAAGTTCCGGCATTCCGGCCGCCGTTAGCAGGGCGCCTGCCATGCGCGAGGCAAATGTCCTGCCGGCCAACGTCAAAACCAATAGGCCCATCCACAGTGCGTCATTGGCCGTCGTCCCGGCATTGAAAGGGAACGTGTCCAGAAACAGGTCGGCCGCCTTGTAGCGCGCCAGATAATTTTCGGGTGACACCCTGGGCGCAAAAACCAGGCGCTCACTTCCCACGCCCCTGTTTTTAGCCTCCTGGATCAAGTTGGCCCGCGCCCAGGGGTTGTCGGCCAGCAGCCACAGCACGCTACCTGGAACACGGCACAGGATGTTCATCCAGACGTCAAAAACCTCCGGGGTGTATTTGTAATTGTTGTTCAGGGAGCAAAACACAAAGCCCTGCGCAGGCAAGCCGCAGCTTTCCCGGGTGGGCGCGACGCCGACCGCGCGCTTGCGGTCGCTCACCTGGTAAATGTCCGGCATGTACAGCGGCTTTTCAGAATAGAAAGGTGCAATGTCTTCCGGGATCAAAAAACGGTCGGCAATGACATAGTCAACACATGGCAAGCCGGTGGTTGCGGGTAATCCCAAATAAGTGATCTGAATGGGGGCGGGCCGGTGGGCAATGATGTTGGCCCGCGCGCCGGACGTCTGCCCTTGCAGGTCCACCAGGATGTCAATTTCATGGCTGCGAATCAACTGGGCGGCCTCGGTGTCGCTCATCTGATTAATCCGGATGAAATGATCCATGCTGGCAATGACTCTGGCGCGCATGGCCGAGCCGTCTTCCGGGCTCCAGCAGAAGCCGTAAACCTCAAATTCCTGTCGGTCATGCAGCTCAAACAGCTGCGCCATCAACAAGGAGACGGGATGCAGGCAAAAGTCCGACGACAGGTAGGCGACGCGCAATTTTGGGTGACCATATCCCTTCATGTTGGCCAGTTGCGGGGCGCTTTTAATTACCTTGTCGGTGGCGTAACGCTGGGCAGCCCTGAGTTGCAGGGCAGGGTCATCGGTCACGGCAATCATGGCCAGCGCCGACGTGGCATCTTTCATCTGCTGCTCGCTCAGCCCTTGCGTCGGGCTGTAAATCGGCCAGGCGCATTGCTTTTGGCGCAGGTGCACCCAATGGTGAACCACATCGCGTTGATTCGGTTCTATGGCCAGGCTTCTGGTGAGGTAACCCAGGGCTTCATCCAGTCGTTTTCCCGTGTCCAGCACGCGGCCCAGGTTGTTGAGGGCCATCAGCAACAGAGGTTTGTTTTCTGGCGGGCCGGGCATCAAATTCAGTGCCACCAATTGCCATTGCGCTATCGCCTTGTCCAGTTGCTTCAAACGCTCGTAAACCGTGCCCAAATTGAGTCGCGGCTGCATGAAAGCGGGATAGATTTCAATGGACCGCAGGTAGGCAGCTTCGGCACCGGCCAAGTCATTCTCATTGGCCAGCGTCACGCCCAGATTGAAATTGACTGCGTGGGCATAAGGAGATTGCGTTCTGCTCAGAAAGGTCTGGTAGAGCACGGCCGCGAGGGGCCCCAGTTTTTGATTCTCCAGCGAGGCGCTGAATTCAATCAATTCAGGGAAGCCAAGGTTCCCATGCCAGGCTTTCAGCATCGTGGACGCAAATTGTTCGTCTGAAATTGGCACGTCGTCCTTGTTCGGGGAGTAGAAATCAGTTCATGTTACGTCAAAAGATGGCGTGCTTTTGGCGTCCTTTTCCGGTCGATTCGCGGCTTCTGCCAACGCAATAATGCCCATCAACTCCTGATTTCTGCCAGAACACGACCATGTCAAAGGCGCTTCTCCTCTTTGTTGCCTTGTTGCTGGGCGCCTGTGCTCAAACGTCCGACTTCCAGCGACCGGTTGCGCCGATTCCCGACAATTGGCCGGGTGCCATTGAGGGTAGTCTGGGTCAGGATGCCGCCAAAACCCATTGGCGGGCATTTTTTACAGACCCGCAGTTGCAGGCTCTAATAGAGCTGGCCCTGGACAACAACCGTGATTTGCGCATTGCAGCGGCTCGCGTGATGGAAGCCCGTGCCCAGTATGGTGTCGTACGAGCTGACGAACTGCCCACCATCAGCGCTTTGGGCATGGGCAACAGCACCCGCACCCCCTC
>CAVVSV010000037.1:0-13370 GCA_963750805.1 uncultured beta proteobacterium | reverse complement strand
CTTCCGCTCTTGCGGTCTCCGCCGCTTCGTCGCGAATTTTGGCCTGGCGAGCCAACAGCAGCGAAGCCGTATCTACCGCAGAAAAATCCCAGGGCGCTGCGTTTTCAATTTCTTCACCAGGAATAAACCGTGTTGACTCGCGCATGCTTACACCATGGCGTCTTCAGCACCACCACCCAACACAATCGTTCCTTCATCCGCCAAACGCCTCACAATTTTGAGAATTTCTTTCTGCTGCGCCTCCACCTCGGAGAGTCGCATCGGACCACGCGTCTCAAGATCCTCTCGCAAGGTTTCCGCCGCACGGGAAGACATGTTGGCCAGGAATTTCTCCTTGAGTTCGGGCTGTGCTCCTTTGAGCGCAACAATGAGAGACTCCGAAGCAACCTCCTTGAGGACCATCTGAAAGGCTTTGCCATCCAGTTTGTTGAGGTCATCAAACACAAACATTTTGTCCATGATCTTCTGAGCCAATTCGGGATCATGGTTGCGAATCGATTCGATGACCGTCCCTTCAAGGTTGGTTCCCATCAAATTGATCATTTCAGCTGCCGTCTTTACACCACCCAATGACGACTTGCGGACTTTGTCTCCACCCGCCAAAACGTTGAAGAGAACTTCATTGAGATCCTTCAATGCGGCCGGCTGAATTCCTTCCATGGTGGCAATCCGGAGCATGACTTCATTGCGTTGACGTTCGGTCAGGTTTTTCAACACGTCGGCGGCATGGTCATAGTCGAGATGCACCAAAATCGCTGCGACGATTTGCGGGTGTTCATTTCTCAGCAATTCAGCCACTGAGAGGGGATCCATCCACTTCAGACTCTCGATACCCGAAACGTCGCCGCCCTGCAATATCCGGTCGATCAGCAACGCCGCCTTGTCGTCGCCCAGAGCACGCTTCAAGATTGACCGCACATAGTCACCAGAATCTGAGACCAACAGACTCTGCGACGCTGCGACTCCTGTGAACTTGTCGACAACCTCATCTACCCGCTCGCGGGTAATGGCTTTGGTTTTTGCAATGGCCTCGCCCAATTTCTGGACTTCCTTGGGAGACAAGTGTTTGAAGACCTCGGATGCTTCAGCCTCGCCCAAGGACATCATCAATACTGCGGCGTTTTGAAGCCCATCTTCAGGTGACATTGCTTTACCTCCAAAATTCCATCGGAACCATCAGGTCGCCGATTCGCCGTTCATCCACGTCTTCACAATTCCTGCGACTGCTGCCGGATTGTCTCTCGTCAGTTTGCGTGCGTCTTCAAGTGCCAATTCCCCTGGTGACGGACCGGTGGGCTCTGCAGCCTTTCTTCCGGGCGATGGAAGCAACGGCCGCTCGGGTTGCTCGGAGACGATCGTGTCTACTTGAGGAGCCGGAACTTCCGTGATCGTAACGGGTTGGGCCAGGGTTTTCAACGCGGGTCGAATGGCCCCCATCAGTACCAGAGCACCAAACATCAATGTTCCCAAGGGCCAGGCAAGGCTGCGTGCCAAATCCTGCACTTCGGGCGATTTCCAGAGGGCCACGTCATTTGCTGGCACGGGTTCAATTGCAAATGGCGCGTTCATCAGGTTGACGGAGTCGCCCCTGTCTTTGTTGAAACCAACGGTTTCGCGCACCAGGGCGGTCATCTTCTCAATTTGTTGATCCGTCAAGGGAGTGACTACCGTTTTTCCCTTGTCGTCCGTTTTCGACTGGTGGTTGATCACAACCGCAGCGCTCACGCGCTTGATCATGCCAGTGCCACCCTTGACGACCCTGATTGTTTTATCCACCTCATAATTGATAATCGATTCGCGCTTGGAGGCGCCCGAAGAACCTGCTGCCCCATTGCTGGAGCCGGCAACGGCCAACGTTTGAGGCGCACCATTAATTGGCGTTGTCGATGCCGCCGGCGGTTGATTGGTAGTGGCGCCCGGAACGCCGGGCGCGGGGCCGTTGCTGGAAGCTCCGTTGCTGCTTTCCAATGTTTGCTGGCTGCGCACCGTGATTGAATCAGGCGATTGATTGGGTTTATGCGATTCAGACGTCGACTCTGTCTGGGAGAAATCTACTTCCGCTGTCACCTGCGCCTTGACATTTTGCCGACCCACCACCGGCTCAAGAATGTCCAGAATTCGGCGTGTATACAACTGCTCCAGTTGCTGTACGTACTGCAATTGCTGAGCGTCAGCACCCCCGGCTGCACCATTGATGCCATCATCGGGTGAAGACAGAAGTTTCCCTGTATCGTCCAGTACGGTAACGGCCGTTGGACTCATTTCCGGGACACTGGACGCCACCAAATGAATAATGCCGGCTAGTTGTGAACGATCCAAACCACGGCCAGCATTCAAACTGAGCATCACCGAGGCAGACGGTTTTTGCTGTTCGCGGAAAAAGCCGTTTTGGTTGGGCAAAGCCAGGTGAACCCGCGCACTCTGCACGGACGACAAGGCCTGAATTGATCGTGTCAATTCGCCTTCAAGCCCCCGCTGGAAAGTCAAACGCTCCTGGAATTGCGTCATGCCGAAGCGGTTTGACTCCATCATTTCGAAACCCGACACGGCCCCCTTGGGCAGTCCGGCAGATGCCAAACGCAAGCGGGTATCGTGAACCTTGTCCGCAGGTACCAATATGGCACCGCCACCCTCCGCATATTTGTACGGAATGTTCATTTGGGAGAGCTGGGCGATGATGGCACCACCGTCTTTGTCAGCCAGATTGGCGTACAAAATTCGCCATTCAGCCTGGCGCCCCATCACGATGCCAACGATGCCTATCACGACAAACAGCGCAACGCCAACGGCCAGCCGAATCTTTTGCCCTTGACTCAGGGCGGTAAGACGCTGCGAGAGAGTGGCATTGACAGGAACTGTGGCGACTGCTGACATGGGCTAATCCGTTACGTCGTGGTGCAGGATGGCGCCACGGTTGGAACAGATTATTCGGGGGCAGTCGCAAAACATTAGGCTGATAAGCCCGTGTTTTACCCTTTATTTCAAAATTAGCAGGGGAGTTCAGCCCGATAGCATCGGCTTGCCCTCAAATTTTCAGGGGAGGTTTTATGGATCTTCGACTTTCACCAACCACAATGCCAGCGGCTAGCCGTGTTGGCATGCCTGCACGCCCCGTCGCGTCTCAGGCCACCGGAGCATCGGGTGGTTTTACCAATGCGCTCCAAAGCGCTCTGAATTCCGTCAGCGCGTCCCAAAACGAATCGACGCGTTTGCAACAGGAAGTCCAAATGGAGAACCCGGCGGTTAGCCTGGAGCAGACCATGGTGGCCATTCAGAAAGCACAAATTGGCTTTCAGGCCACACTTCATGTCAGAAACCGGATGGTTCAGGCCTACACCGACATCATGAACATGCAGGTCTAATGGAGAAGCTGGCTGGAACCGTCAAACCGGTGTTCGCAATGGGCCAACCAAGGCTCGGCCAGGTACCTGATTTGGGCATCATTGTTCAAGATTCTCTGCATGATGCGGGTTTTTTCAGTCCGCAACTCGGGGGACAGTTCTTCAGTGCGTGATTTAACCCGCAGCTGCTCGATCAAGACGGCGCAAGCCCCTTCGTACCCGACAACTTCGTCCCAGTCTTCAGCTTTGGCAGCAGCCAGCATTTTCAGGCTGCTGTCTTCAATGGCTTTGTAATAGTCGATCAGTCCCTGTGACATCATCAAACTCCCGAAAATTTTGGGGCGTCAGAAGAGCTGGTCGCAATTTGCTTCCAGGCGCCGGCGATTGTTTCTATCAGACCAATCACCTCGGTTAACTTGCTCTCGTCATTTTTCAAATTGGCCAGGGTCAGCAAGCGAACACTGTAGCCGTAAACACCACGCAAATTGGCCGACACTTCACCCCCCTCCACTTGATTGAGGCTGGCAATAAGACCTTCCTGGAGAATGCGAACCGATTTGCCGATTTCACGTCCCTTCACTTCAATATCACCCCGCCCCATGGCGTTTTTGGCCGTCGTAAGGGATTGCAGGAGAGCATCGAACAACAGGCGTACCAATTGGTGGGGATTGGCACCTTCCACGCTGGTTTCAACGCCGACACGTTTGTAGGCTGAAGCGGCACGCATACTGACTGGGCTGAACATGATTTTTCCATCCAATTGACTAGTTACCTTATTTATCGGCAGTCGCCAAATGAAATCAACCCAAAATTGCAACAAATTCAAATAATGTCGCGATGGGTCACATCAAGTCATCAGCCCGTTTTTTTGTTCCACTGGGCAACCTGCTGCGTAATATAAGTATTGAGTGCGGTCAAATTGGCCATTTGGGCATCCAGCGCGCTGTATTGTTTCTTGAGCCGCGCGCCGACCAATAGAACATGGGCGTTCACCTTGTCCTGTTCAGCCGTATTGCGTGTTACGGCGGCATCCAGCGCACTGGATTTGGACGTAACCAGGCCATCCGTGGCCAGCAAACCCGTAGAAAATGCCTTTATTTTCAAAGCGAATCCATTGGTAGATGCATCCCCGTTGTCCGCCTTGAACAGCTTTTTCAAATTGTCTATATCCGTCAGTGCAGTCGTCAATTTGCTATTGTTTACAGTAATGCCACCGCCAAGCTGCAGCTCAAGACCTGCGTCAGACAGGCGTGAGAATGTTGAGCCGTAACTGCTCGATCCCAACAAGGAAATCAGCGCATTTTTCAATCCGACAATGGTCGCATCCCCCTGCAGAATGCCCGCCGTTTTGGTCACAGAGTCATACTTGGTTGCATCCGTCAAGGTCGTATTCAGAGTGTTGTAGGCAGTGACCAAATCTTGAATGTTTTTGTTGATCGCAGACTGGTCCACAGCCAGTTGAATATTCACGGCAGAGGTTGTTACCGCGTTGAACTGCAGGGTCAGACCGGCAATTGCACCCGAAAGACTGTTGGAGGAAGAAGACACGGAAACACCATTAACTTTTGCCAACGTGTTTTGTCCATATTGAAAATCATTGGCTGACATGCCAAACGCGCCATTCTCGGGGTCAAAAGCGAGGCGCGACAGGCCAAGACTATCGGTGTTGGTTCCCTCACTGTCATTGCTGACCTGAATACGGTAGCCGGACGCCTCTCCTGTAGTTTTCGATCGAATCAACAAACGATCTCCCGAAGCATCTGTCAACACAGTCGCGGTGACACCGCTGTTCGTATCGTTGATTTTTTGTGCGATGGACGCCAACGAGTCTTCTCCAGAACCGACGGTAATGGACACCGTACTGCTAGGCGTACCAAATACCGGGGGAATGAGAGGCGTCAACGTCGTTCCATGATCCCAAGTGCCCAAGTCAATCGTTAGGGTGCCGGTTCCCATCGCAGTGCCCGCAGGGACAGCAGAGGAGGCGGTTGACTGGGCCTTCGCCACCTGGCTCACATCAACACTGAAAGATGTCGCCGCTGCCATGCCCGATATCGTGCCGGAAACGGCTGCGGAATTTGACGAATTTACTGTCGTCCCGTTCCAGGCGCTGTCCAGCGAAAGTTTGAAAGCCGCGTCTGACAAAGTAGAAACCTGTGACTTGATTTGGCCCAAAGTTGTCACTTTGCTCTGAATGGTAGTCGCCTGAGTTTGCAACTTGGTCAATGGTATTTTTTCAAGCGCCGTCAACTGCGAAATGATGCTGGTAACGTCCAGACCACTGCCAATGCCGGTTGAAGAAATTGCCATAAAACCCCCTTGCGATTTGCGCGCCATAAAACCAAACAGCGGCGACAGACTAATCCATCGCCGCTTTGACTACTGCAACAGTCTAGCGCGACCGCTGCAGTCTTAACCGCTTGAAAAGCCTACTTTAAGAGGGCCAATACACCCTGCGGCAGCTGGTTGGCCTGCGCCACCATCGCGGTACCAGCCTGCTGCAGAATCTGCGTGCGGGACAAGTTGGCTGTTTCTTTCGCAAAGTCAGCATCCACAATCCGGCCCCGGGCAGCTGACAGATTCTCTGTACTGATGTCGATATTGGCAACAGCACTTTCAAAGCGGCTTTGCAAGGCGCCCAGATCAGCACGAGCACTGTTCACCTGGTCGATGGCGCTGTCAATTTTGACCAAAGCGACCCATGCGTGGGCTTGTGTATCCACAGTCAATGTGTCAATACCAAGCGAGTCGGTGGAAGTTGACGTTGCTGAAAGGGCACTACCGGCTGCTCCGACAGCTCCGCCCGCAACGCCGAAGTTGGTAGCCGTAAATCCGGCGGACAAAGTCACAACCGCTGAGTCACCAGCTGAATCAAGTTTGGAAGACAGCACATCGATCGTGTATTTTCCTGATGCCTCATCTTTGGTCAGGAATGCTGTTACCCCAGTATCTGAAGATTTTGCA
Source organism: uncultured beta proteobacterium (assembly GCA_963750805.1). GTDB lineage: Bacteria > Pseudomonadota > Gammaproteobacteria > Burkholderiales > Burkholderiaceae_C > JANYCG01. Next base: position 7,065 of record CAVVSV010000037.1, on the reverse strand, counting down.
TTGATTGCCGCGACCAACTGTCCCAAGCGCTCGGAACCTGAACTTGCAGCTTTGAGCGTACCCAAATTCACCTGAGCAGCGGCACCAGTCACCGAAATATTCAAAGTGGAAGCATCTGTAACAGCAGCCAAGTCCGTGATGCTGGAAACATCAATGCCTGTTGTTTTGTCAAACGCATAGACCACGTCGGCCAAGCCTTTGGTTGTTGAATTCACCAATCCACCCACCGTGATATTGTCGCCAGCGTTGGCACCCACCTGGAACACACCACCAGCAAATGAGCCATCCAGCACTTGACGACCATTGAATGAGGTTTGCTTGGCAACGCGGTCAATTTCATTGGCCAACTGCGCAACTTCAGATTGAAGCGCCTTGCGGTCCGCCGAGCTGTTGGTGGCATTGCTGGACTGCACTGCCAATTCGCGCATGCGCTGCAGCATGTCGCCGACTTTGCCCAACGCGCCTTCAGCCGTCTGAGCGAGCGAGATCCCGTCATTGGCATTGCGGGCACCCACTGTCAGACCTTTGATTTGCGTCTGAAAGCGCTCGGCAATAGCCAGGCCGGCCGCGTCATCCTTGGCGCTGTTCACGCGCAATCCGGAAGAGATTCGCTGCATGGACGTTGCCAGCGATCCACCGGACATGCCCAGATTTCGCTGGGCTGTAAGTGAATTGATATTTGTGTTGATCGTTGCAGCCATTTCGAAACTCCTAAAAAGTGTTTGTCATTAGACGAACCCTAATGAGGCCCGTTGTAGATGTTTTCGGGCATTCGTCGGAAAACTTTAGGGGTGAAGTGTGAATAACCGGGTTTTTGCGGTGCTGAACGCAGGAAAAAGCTGTTTTTCCCGCCTCTTATTCAACTTAAGTCTTTATCGGCATTCCTGACAATTTGTTCACGGCTAATGGTGGTTAGCCAGCTAAGTTGCCACTAAAGCGGCGCTGGCCAACCTTCACTTTTTATAGGAGCTCCTAAATGGCTGCCACGATCAACACAAACATTAACTCGCTCAATGCCCAGCGCAATTTGGGTATGTCCGGTGGCTCGCTGGCAACGTCCATGCAGCGACTTTCGTCGGGCTTGCGCGTGAACAGCGCCAAGGATGACGCGGCTGGCCTGGCCATTTCGGAGCGCATGAACACTCAAATTCGCGGCCAGACGGTTGCGGCGCGAAATGCCAATGACGGGATCTCGCTCGCGCAAACGGCTGAAGGCGCGTTGGGCAAAGTCGGCGACATGCTACAGCGTATGCGCGAATTGGCAGTGCAGTCCAGCAATGCCACTAACAGCATCGCCGATCGAAAAGCTTTGCAGGCTGAAGTCAAGCAACTGGCGGATGAAATTGACCGCGTTGCCAAGCAGACTTCTTTTAACGGTCAAAAAATCCTGGACGGCACATTTGCCGGTGCGGTTTTTCAAGTGGGCGCAAATTCGGGTGATGTGGCAGCACTTGGTTCTCTGGCCAACAGCACCACCAAAGGGCTGGCCGATGTGGTGTATGCCTACGACAAAACAACAGGGATCGATGTTTCGGCCATCACAGACCTGGCGGCTATCACTGACGCTTCAACGCTCAACATCTCCGTCGCTGGCGCCGCCGCACAGGTGGATCTAGGCACCCTCAAGGCCGCCAGTTCAGGTTCGGAACGACTTGGGCAACTCGTCGAAGCCATCAACCGGAAAACCGCAGACACGGGTGTAACGGCATTCCTGACCAAAGATCCGTCCTCTGGCCTGTACACCCTCGATGTACTGTCCTCAAAGCTAGATTCAGCCGGCGACTCAGCCGTAGTCACACTGTCAGCTGGCTTTACAACCACGAATTTTGGAGTTGCAGGTGGGGCGGTTGGCGTCGCCGGCAACGCTCTATCAGCAACTTCAACCACTACCGATTCACTAGGCATAGACACCCTGACTGTTGACTCACAGGCCAATGCCTGGGTCGCACTGGTGAAAATCGACTCCGCCATTGACCAGGTTAACAGTGCCCGTGCAGATTTGGGCGCATTGCAAAGCCGGTTTGAAAGCGCCGTTGCCAACATTGACATCCAGATCGAAAACCTCGCGGCGGCTCGGGGCCGGATCGTGGACGCAGACTTCGCAAAAGAAACGGCGAATTTGTCGCGCACCCAGATTCTTCAGCAAGCCGGTACGGCCATGGTGGCGCAAGCCAATCAATTGCCACAGGGCGTTCTGCAACTTCTCAAGTAAATCGCGAAATACAAACGGCCCGCTTGACGGGCGGCAGTCGGCAGCAAAAAAGGTCGCTCAAGCGACCTTTTTTATTGGCCGACGTGACGGTTTCAGGCGTTGCGCTTCAAAAAACCATCGGGCGCCACCGTGACCATCAGGCGCGATTCCATCGCGTGGTCTACGGAAAAATCAGAATGACTTTTCAGCCAATGACGGGTCGCTGTTTTGGGGTTATTGCCAACATCCCAGGGACGATCGGCAAAAAACTTGGGCGGCATGTCTTCAACAAATGTGTCGAACACCACGCAGTAGCTGCCCGGCGTGACCATCGTCGCGTAAGCGTCCAATTCCCCCACCACATGATCGTGCGTGTGCATGGAGTCCAGAAACACCAGTACAGTCTTGTAACCCTGGGCACTGGCCCGCACCTTTTCTATTGTCTCCCGTGCAATGGATGAGCCCTGAATCATTTCAATGCGACTACCCATGGGGTGAGCTTCAATCGCAAGCCTGTTGTGCTGGCGAATGTCGATGTCGACACCAATCACCTTGCGTGCAGAGTGCCGGGGGTTGATGGTGGCACCACTCTCAATGGCATCGCACATGTCCAGCATGGCCAGCATGGATGCACTCAATATGAGCGAGCCACCATGCGCAATACCTGTCTCAATGATCAAGTCAGGGCGAATCCGCCAAACAAGTTCCTGCATGGCCACCATGTCCTGAGGATATTGAATGATGGGACGTCCCAGCCAGTCGTAGTTGTAGACATATTTCTTGTCCATGGACATCTGCAGCCACTGGCGCGACAAATCTTTGAAGGCGTCATCACGGGCGTAATTCGACAACCGCTCTTGCCGCTCACTTGCAAATTGTTGTTCGGGGGACATTGGAAGCTCCTCAACTTTCTATTGTTGTTTGATGACCAGGCCCTGCCCGGTCGGCAGTTCAATGACATGGTAACCACGTGCGGCAAACCAGGGATCCTCAGCCAGCTTTTGGGCACGATAGGCCATCCAGCCGTAGTCGTCCAGCACCAGCAACGCACCGGGCACCATTTTCTCAAAAAGCACATCCAGCGCTCCTATTTCCGCTGCCGCATTGTTCATGTCCAGATGCATGAACGCAATTTTTTCCGGTGCCACTTCTGAAAGGACGTCAGGAATCATCCCCTGGGTCACAATCACATTGGGCGTGTCTGCGAAGCGGTCTATGACGGACTGATAAAGCTGGTTTCCGTGCTCTGGCATGGCATGGTGAGCCATGCTTTCTTCATGTTCAAACAGGTCATAAAGGAAGTACCGCTTGTCGCAATTCGCAAAATCAATGGTGTCGCACAGAATTCGCACACTCGTTCCCTTGTAGCAGCCGCCCTCCACAAAGTCACCTTCCAGCTTCAAGCCGTTGCGAACACCCCATAGCAAGACGGAGGTGCGCCAGATGATTGCCCTCTCCACTTCATTGGAGATATTTTTGGCAACAGCGGCCATGAACGGTGCATCCTCAAGAAAGCTGAGGTTGCGGTTGTACGTAAACAGGTTATCGCCCGTAAAGATCCCGACCTGACCTTTGATGTGATTGATGGCATGTTGAACGCCTTTGTTGAATTCCGCGTTGTCGGAAATTCCCCAAAACATGGTGGTGAGGTGGTTATTGTTGTTGTTCATTGCTTTCTCCAAAAATAGTACGCGTTATTGGGTGAGGGAAACTCAATGGGGGATTGATGAAGTACGGCCTTGTACCATGGCTGCCAGACCCGATTCAAGTGAAAACCGGGGCTTCCAGCCTGTCCCAAGCAAGCGGGCGTTCTGGCCTACCAGCATCGGTGGATCTCCTGCTCGCGATGATGCCAATTTCAGCACCCGTTCAGGGTCGGCCGAGCACAGTTTTGCCAGATGCCGAACCACGTTTTCTATCTTTTCAGGTTGGCCGGAGCAGATGTTGAAATTGCCGTCGGACTCGGTCAATGACAACTGTGCAAACGCGTCCGCAGCGTCTGGAACATACAACATACCTCGGTAAGCGTTGGCATTGACACCAAATGGTGCTTTGCGACCTTGAAACACGTCGATCAAGGACGGAATCATTCTCTGGGGTGCTTCTCCGGGACCGAATGGGAAAAAAATGTGCCCCCAGGCCAATTTACTACCGTGCAAAGCGCTCAAGGCGGTTGCCAGCCTTCGAGTGGCGTCTTTGGCCACGCCGTAAAGGGTTGCTGGTGCGAAGGGCGTTGCGTTCTCTCGCAAATAGCCATCATCCCACCCGTATTCGGCACAGGAACCCGCCATCACCACATGGTGGCCGCCTTGTTCGCAAAAAGACTCCACCAACCTTAGCGATGCGTCAACCCAGCGGAAATTCAATGGCGAAGCCCAAAACTTTCCATATTCCGCATACCAAGCCAAATGAATCAAGTGGGTTCCTTTTGCCGCTTTGACTGCCGACTCCACCTGGGTTGAGTCCAACAGATCCACATGAATCGACGTGAAGTCTCTATTCCCGTCTGGCACGGTACGGCCCAATAAAATCACATCACACCCACGCTGGCGCAAGCTGTGCAGCACATGCCGACCCAGATAGCCACTGGCACCAGTCAGGACCACGCGGGGCTGGCTCACGCGACAATTTCCAGTTGCGGCACGGCCGTGACGAATTGCCCCCCCCACTCACGGATATAGCCCAGTTGCGCCATGACTTCATCCTTCAGGTTCCACGGCAGGATGAGCACATGGCTGGGCCTGTGCGCACGCAAATGAGCCTCATCAACAATAGGGATGCGACTGCCGGGCATGAATTTGCCCTGCTTGGCGGGGTTGGCGTCCACCACATAGGGCAAAAGATGCGGCCGAACACCGGCAAAGTTGAGCAGGGTATTGCCTTTGGCCGCCGCACCGTAGGCTGCGACACGCCCTCCCTGGTTTGGTTGATCTATCAGAAACAATAGCAAACTATTCACTATTGACAGGGACTTCAGGCCTAATTGACCATAAAAATCAGGGGACAACATGCCGGCACCCTCTTCCAGGGCCATCATCGCACCGACCGCTGGAGATATCGCGTGGTGGCCCAGGTCGCTCCGCTGCGCAAATACCCGCAAACTGCCACCATGGGTGGTCAGTTGCTGTACGTCAAACACGGCCAAACCATTGGCCGCAAAGATGCGCCGTACAGCAGTGAGCGACAAGTAGGAGTAATGCTCGTGGTAGGCCGTGTCAAATTGGCCCTGCTGCACCATTTGCAACAGATGCGGGAACTCGAAAGTCGCGACGCCCTGGGGCTTGAGCAAATGGGCAAATCCCGCTACAAAGTCATTGATGTCTGGCACATGGGCCAGAACATTGTTGGCCGCCATCAGGTCTGCCTGTTGCCCCTTGGCCACCAGTTCTTGTGCCAGCGCCACGCCAAAGAAGCGCTCCACAATGGGTATGCCCCTGGCCCTGGCTGCTGCGGCCGTGCTGGCGGTGGGCTCAATGCCATAGCAGGGTACCCCGGCCTGCTGCACATACTGGAGGAGGTAGCCGTCATTGGCCGCAACTTCCACAACCCGGCTACTGGCTCCCAGTTTGAAACGCGACAGCATCGCCTGCACATAGGCTTGGGCATGGGCCAACCAGGAGGTTGAAAAGGAGCTGAAGTAGGCGTAGTTGTCATCAAACAAGGCTTCGCGGCCTGCATGGTCTTCGGTTTGCACCAGCCAGCAGTGGGTACATGCCATTACCTTGAGCGGATACCAGACCTCGGGACCGTTCAGGGCTTCTGTGGTCAAGTAGGCATTGCTGGGCGGGGCACTGCCCAGGTCCAGAAATGGCAAGGTCAAGTCCTGGGCGCAATGACGACACTTCAAAGTCGTACTCCTTCAAAATCAGGGGTCAGCAGGGGATGGGCACGGTCCCGTGGGGACAGAAGCGCCACCGGCAATGGCCAGGCAAGGGCCAGGCGAGGGTCCAGCGTGTTCAGGCCGCTATCCGCCTGCGGGTGATAGGGCGCGGAGTGGCAGTACAGCATTTCCACGTCATCACTGAGCGCCTGAAAGCCATGGGCAAACCCCTGCGGAATCAGCAGGGCGCGGTGGTTGTGGGCAGACAGGATTTCGGCATGCCAGTTCAAAAACGTGGGCGAGCCGGCACGCAAATCCATGGCCACGTCAAACACTTTGCCCCGAAGGCAACTCACCAGCTTCATCTCGGCGTGCGGTGAGTTTTGAAAATGCAAGCCACGCACCGTTCCTTTCTGGGTAGTGACTGTCAGATTAATCTGGGCAATGGCACCCTGCCAACCGGCGTCCGCCAGATCACTGGCGCAAAACAGGCGGGTGAGCGATCCGCGGTCATCGCCCAGCACCTGACGCTCAATGCACTTCAGGCCAGAAAGGGGCGTGTCTGTGACGGTAAAGCGGCTCATCAGGGGGACAGGCTCAGGTGGATGGGTTGGCGACGGAGGATTCAAATGCTTCGATGTCTGCCAGGCATAAATCGCGCGCACAGGAGCCTTCGGCCAGGCGGCGGTACCAGTTCATGGTTCTGGCGACGGTTTCCTGCAGACCCCAGCGCGGCTGGATGCCCAACACCGTGCGCGCCTTGGCAATTTCCAGCGCCAGCCAGGCGGCCTCATGGGGACCCTGCGTTCCGTCACCCCATTGCACATCGCAGGGCATTCCAGTCTGCCTAAAAGCGGCCTTAGCCCACTGCACAACCTCGCGCACCGTCGCGGCTTCATGGGTTTGCGGGCCAAAGTTATAGGCCCCGGCCAGCTCAGGTCGCTCCCACAGTTTTTGAGCCAGCACCAAATAAGCCGACAGTGGCTCCAGCACATGTTGCCAGGGGCGGGTAGCCTGGGGACGGCGAATCTCCAGGGGCAGCTTGTTGCTCCAT
>CAVVSV010000036.1:0-7784 GCA_963750805.1 uncultured beta proteobacterium | reverse complement strand
AGCGTGACGATCTCTGGTACACCGACACAAGCAGGCAGCTTCACGCTGAACGCCTCGGCTACCGACAGCAGTACCGGTAATGGTCCTTACACCGTTGGCCGTCCTTCGGCCTGACCGTGGCAGCACCAACGCTGGCACTGGCTCCGGCAGCTACCACCTTCACCGCCATGATGGCGTGGCTGATTCGCAATCCTTTACTGCCAGCGGTGGCATCGGTCCGTACCCACGCCCGGACCGGCACTCTGCCTCCAGGCCTGAGCTTCTCCGGCAATACCGTGTCGGGCACACCGACCGGTTCCGGGTAGCTACAGCTTCACCATTACCGCTACCGACAACGGCTCTACCGGCACTGGTTCGCCGTTCTCGATTGCCCAGAACTACACGATCAATGTGCCGGCACCGGTCATTGTGGTGAACCCTGCTTCCTTGCCGAATCCGGTCGCAGGTACGGCCTACAGCCAGACCCTTACGGCCACAGGCGGTGTCGCGGCCTATTCCTTCGCGATCACGGCGGGCAGCTTGCCAGCCGGCATCACGCTGAGCACTGGCGGCGCGCGTCCAAACCCACATTGAAATTGCTGGACGCGTTGTTGTTTCCGGACGAGTTGCGTTGGGCAGACGCCGAACTTCCCACTGACGGCAACAGGCCACCTGCCGACACGTCACGAAGCGCACGGGACTGCCGCAGGGCCGCCTGAGCGCTGTTCACAGTCGTATTGGACTGCATGGCCTGCGAGACCAGACCGGTTAAAACCGGGTCGTCAAACCGCTTCCACCACAGGACCAAAGACGAAGTGGTGACTGAACCTGCCGGTTGCGAACCTGACCAGGCCAGCGGCACATCCACCAGCGCCCCGGGATCAGGGCGTAACGGTAATGGTGCGCAGGCACCCAGGGAGGTGATCAATGCGGCAACACAAAGGGCAAATGGCAAGCGTCGCAAACGCTTCGGGCTATTCAAACGGGGCATGCTGGAAGCGTAGTTCAAGCTTGTTGCGCTTTGTGTGCGCTAGCGCACTAAAACGTAAATCTTGGGTAAATCCTGGGTAAATCCTGGGTGAATCCTGTGCAACTCAGTGGCGATTGAGAATGAAATATGACTCAAGTCCCCGCCAATATTCAATAGTTAGCTATCTTTTAAGTAGCAAATGTCATGTCAGTTGGCTCGCGCGCATTACCGTGGGTGATGGCATCCAGTTTGCTGGGCTGTGTGCGGTAACGCACAGAAAGCCAAATCACCTTGCTGGCACCATGCCGACTCACCCTGAACTTTCAACCAACCGGAGATCAACATGATTCGAAAAAGCGCTTTGACTTACAGCCTGTTGCTGGCCAGTCTTTTGGGCCTGAGTGCCTGCGGCACAGCACCCATGGTATCGACCTCCAAAAGCATGGCGGCAAGCCTGTCTGGGGCTAATGAAGTTCCCGCAGCGAACAGCAATGGCAGCGGCTCACTGTCTGCCAACCTGGACAAAGATACCCAGATGCTGAGCTGGATATTCACCTACAAAGGGCTGACCGGCCCCGCCACGGGCGGACACTTTCACGGCCCGGCCATGGAAGGCCAAAACGCCGGTGTGGCGGTCCCCTTCACCGGCAGTCTGGACAGCCCCATCCGCGGCAGTGCAAAACTCACCGCAGCGCAGATGGACGATGTGCTGGAAGGCAAGTGGTATGTCAATTTGCATACCGCTACCAATCCAGGTGGCGAAATACGGGGCCAGCTCAAGGTTTATAAATGACCTGACCCTTCCCGTCGTTTGATGACCCCCCCCGGCCGTTACCCAGGAGGCCGGGGTGCTGGTCGATGACCGGGTCACACTCGTTGCACACCGTCGTCAGCATGCCTCTGGTTCTGCTTCTCACAGGCATCACTGTTGCCTTCGCCTGGATATTGCTGCCCTTCTTTGGCGCCATTCTTTGGGCGGTCATCATTGCGTTGCTGTTCGCGCCCATGTTTCGGCGCATGGTCGCGCAATTGCAGGGGCGAAACACTCTGGCCGCTGTGGTCACTCTGGGCATTGTTTTGGTGATGGTCATCATCCCGCTGGTGTTGGTCGCGGGCTCTCTGGTCAGCGAAGCCACTCGCCTTGTCGCGCGCCTCAAGTCGGGTGAACTCCAGCCCGAGGTCTACTTAACCGGCGTGTTCGACGCCTTGCCCCCATGGGTAACCAGCGTACTGGACCGGTTTGGCCTGTTCAACTTCAGCATGCTGCAAGTCCGTCTGGCCGCGGCCCTGTCACAAGGCACGCAATTCATCGCGTCCCAGGCGCTGAACATTGGCCTCAACACCTTTGAATTTGTCAGCAGCCTGTTCATCATGTTGTATCTGGCGTTTTTCTTGTTGCGAGACGGTGACAGCCTGGCTCAAATGCTGCACCAGGCGATTCCGCTGGAGCCTGAACACAAACAGGCACTGCTGGGCAAATTCACCACCGTCATCCGAGCAACGGTCAAGGGCAACATGGTGGTGGCGGCTATCCAGGGCGCACTGGGTGGCCTCGCGTTCTGGTTTCTGGGCATCAACGCTGCCATGCTGTGGGCGGTGTTGATGGCGTTTCTGTCGCTGCTTCCCGCCGTGGGAGCTGCCCTGGTCTGGGCACCCCTGGCACTGTATTACGTGGTAACCGGAGACATCTGGCAGGGCCTGGGTTTGACCGCCTACGGGGTCATTGTGATTGGCCTGGTTGACAACTTGCTGCGCCCAGCCCTGGTCGGAAAAGACACTGGCCTGCCCGACTACCTGGTGATGATCTGCACCCTGGGCGGCATGGCCGTTTTTGGGTTGAACGGTTTTGTAATGGGTCCGGTGATTGCCGCGCTGTTCATGGCGGCATGGCATATCCACCTTGCAGCGTAGGCCGTGAAGCGCTCTTAAAGGAAAGAATTCGCTCAAAGTCCTCGCCAGTATTTGATAGTTTGCTATCTATTTTGAAGATTCAGGGACTGAACCGATAACGCCGGGCGAGTTCAATTGCCCCTTCCAACTATCCACCGTCTCCTTGATCAAGCTGGACACCACACGGCTGGCCTTGGTGAGATGGCCCTGCCGGGAATGGACCAGAGTGACGTAGCGTTTGAGATCAGGATTGATAACTTTTGCCGCCCTGAGTCGGCCCAAACGCAACTCTTCATCAATGGAAAAAGGCCCCAGGAGTGCATACAACGCCGTGTGCGTCGCAACGATTTCTTTTTGCATGCGCAAGGAATCGGCCTCGACTTGCGCGAGCAAACCAAACCCTTGGCCCCGGGCCGCTTCATCCAGGATAGACCGCCAATGCGATGGCCTGCGTGGCAAGACCAACGGGACTCCCTCCAACCGTTTGAATTCCACGCTGCTTCCTGCAGTCAATGGCAAGGCCGGGCTTGAAACCAGGTAGGTATTTGCGGTTGCCAACAAAGTTTCGTCGGCGCTGCGGGGCATCTCATAACGGAACAGGATGGCCATGTCCACGCCGCCGGTTTCCAGCAGGGCATCCAGTTCACTGCCCTGCCCTTCGCGGATATTCAACTTGATTTTTGGATAGTCCCGGTGAAGAAGTTTGAACACATGTGTCATCAGCGGATGCGCGGCTGATGGCAGGACGCCCATCCTCACCTCTCCCATGGGCACCTTTGAGGTTTGGCGGATGTACCCAAACAGTTCATCACTGTCTTTGACCCACACCCTCACCCGCTTGGCAACGTCGTCGCCAAATTCGGTCAACACCACGCCGCGCCCGGTCCGGCGAAAGAGCGCACTCCCACATTCCTTTTCCAAATCCGTGATCTGGCGGCTGATATGAGACTGGGCAGTAGCCCGCTGTGCGGCTACTTTGGTGAAGCTGCCCAGTTCGGCGACTTCCAGAAACAACTTCAAGTCATTAATCTGCATGGCATTTCCTCTGACATGCCATTTTAGGCACTTCTGATACATCCAAACTATCTCTAGAAATATGTCTCATGATTCCCTAGACTTGCGCCAAGCGATGTGCACCGGCTGGCGGTGCAGACAATGACAAGGAAGTCTCTATGAGTTTCGTGAGTTTTGAATCTGCCGGACAAGCCACCTATGGCGTGTGGCATTCAGAGGCGCAATGGTTACAGGTTCCCGACTCTTTTCAATCGATGTACCCCGATTTGAAATCAGCCATCGTGGCTGACAAGCTGGACGACTTGGCTGCAGCGTGTCGCCATGGTGGCAAGACCGTTCAAGCCCATCAAGCACGCCTGTTGCCCGTCATTGCCAACCCGGGAAAGATTTTTTGTGTGGGCTTGAACTACAAGACGCACGTCGCAGAAACCAAACGGGCAGACAGCCAGTACCCGTCCATCTTCACGCGATTTGCAGATACTCTGAGCGCTCACGGCGCGCCATTGCCACACCCCAAAGGCACGCAACGGTTTGATTTTGAAGGCGAGTTGGCCGTCATCATCGGCAAGGGGGGGCGCTACATCACCCAGGCGAACGCGTTCGACCACATTGCAGGTTATGCCTGCTTCAACGACGCTACCGCCCGCGACTGGCAGCGGCACACGCACCAATGGATTCCCGGCAAGAATTTCCCGCTCACCGGGCCTTTCGGCCCATTCATGGCCACCACGCAGGAAATTCCTGATGTGAATCTCTTGACGTTGGAGACTCGCCTGAATGGCGAGGCCATGCAGCACGCTTCGTTGAATGACCTGATCTTCACCCTGCCGGTGATCATCGAATACATCTCCGGCTTCACGCCACTGTCACCGGGCGATGTGATTGCCACCGGCACGCCCGGCGGAGTGGGTGACCGCCGCGAGCCACCGCTTTACATGAAGCCCGGCGACGTGATTGAAGTCGAAATCACCGGCTTGGGCACCTTGCGCAATACCGTGGTGGCTGAGCTCTGAGCAGGCCCAAACATGACACAACGAATGACACAACACCACACAAGTGCCACGCAGCGCATTGCCGTTGACATTGGTGGCACCTTTACCGATCTGGCCTGTTTTGACGAAGCGACTGGCCAAATTTCATTTGGCAAGGCTCTGTCAACCCATGGCAAGCTGGTGGACGGCATTCAAAACACGCTGGATGGCGCAGGCATTGACCTGACGAATGGCAACCTGTTCCTGCATGGCTCCACCATCGCCATCAACACCTTGCTGGAGCGCAATGGTGCAAAGACCGCTCTGCTGATCACCGAAGGGTTTCGGGACATATACGAAATCGGCCGCGTCAATCGCCCCGATGCCTACAACCTGTTTTTCTCCAAGCATGAACCGCTGGTGCCGCGGTCTCTGCGTTACGAAGTGCAAGAACGCCTGCGCGCCGACGGCTCCTTGCACAAGGCACTGGATGAAGACGCGGTTCGAGCGGTTGCCCGTGAGCTCAAAGCCAAACACATTGAAGCTGTGGCAGTCTTGCTGCTGCATTCCTACCGCAACCCGGACCATGAAAAGCGGGTCAAAGCGATATTGCAGGAGGAAATCCCAGGTGCTTTTGTGACGGCATCCCATGAGCTGTCTCAAGAGTACCGGGAGTTCGAACGTGTCTCCACCGCAGTGGCCAACTCCTATGTGGGCCCAAGGGTATCGGCCTATTTGGGGGAGCTGGAACAGCACCTGGATGCCAAAGGTTTCAAAGGTGACTTCTATGCCGTGCAATCAACGGGTGGCCTGTTTCCGGTAGAGCACGCGCGCCGGGATTGTGTCCGTATGCTTGAGTCTGGCCCCGCCGCAGGCGTGATTGGCGCACAGGCCATTTGCGCACAACTCGGCATGCCTGACTCCATAGCCTTTGACATGGGTGGCACAACCGCCAAGGCAGGCGTCATCAGTGAAGGACGCCCACTCACCACGGGAAGCGCGCTGATTGGCGGCTACGAAAAGGCGCTGCCAATTCAAATCCCGATGATGGATATTTTTGAGGTGGGCACGGGCGGCGGCAGCATTGCTCGGGTGGAGCTTGGAAACTCATTGCGGGTGGGGCCACGCTCAGCCGGCAGCATGCCGGGCCCGGTTTGTTATGGGCGCGATGGCACCGAACCCACCGTCACAGACGCAAACCTGATTCTGGGTCGCCTGGACGAGCACAACTTCCTCGGCGGCGAAATGCCCTTGTACCTGGACCGGGCCATGCGGGCCATGGACGAAAAAATTGCCAAACCCTTAGGCCTGGACGCAACACGGGCTGCCGACGGCATTCTGCGCATTGCCGTGACGCAAATGTCACACGCGGTGAAAGCCGTGACCACCGAGCGCGGTCTGGATGCAGGCAGTTTCACCATGGTGGTTTACGGCGGCGCCGGGCCGCTGCACGCGTCCGCCATCGCCCGTGAAATTGGCATCCGCAAAGTGCTGATTCCGTTCGCGCCCGGCTACTTCTCGGCCTATGGCATGTTGTTCAGTGACTTGCGGTATGACTACGTTCGTTCTGTGTTTCGCCGCCTGGACGGCATGTCATTCGATGAAATTGAGGCCATCTACAAGGGGATGGAAGACGAAGGCATGGCAGCCATTGGGGCTTCGGACATTCGCCCCGAAGAAGTTGTTTTTGAGCGTGCGGCTGACATGCGCTACTTTGGCCAGGAACATGCCGTCACGGTGGACCTCGCGCACTCCTTCTTTCAAAAGAGGGACAGCGCCGCCATCAAAAACCATTTTGATGAAGTCCACGCCATTCGCTACGGCACGTCAGCGCCCAAGGAGGCCGCAGACATTGTCAGCCTGCGGGTCACGGTGCTGGGTCGCATGAAAAAGCCACCGCGCAATACCGTCAGTGAGGGCAGCGAAACGCCGGACGCCAATGCCTTGCGGGCTCACAAACCGGTCTACTTTCGCAGTGCCAACGAGTTTGTTCAGACCGCGGTCTACAAACGCGACCTGCTCAAGAGTGGCAATGTCTTTCACGGCCCCGCCCTGGTGGAAGAACACGCCTCCACCACGGTGGTGCAGCCCGGAGATTCGGTGAAAGTCGATGTTTACGGCAATCTTCAAATTTCTATCGGGAGCGATCGTTCATGAACCCCCCAGTCAAACCCACCATCGCAGCCGTGGACCCGGTCATCGTTGAAATCATCCGCAACGGCCTCTTTGCCGTGACGGAGGAGATGAAGACCAACCTGATGCGCACCGCCTACAACCTGATCATTTATGAGGCGCTGGATTTCACCGTAGGCTTGTTCACCAAAGAGGGCGACACGGTATCCATTGGTCTGGGCCTGCCCATGTTCATCCGTGGCATGTCTGAGACTGTCAAGTCAAAAATCAGACATTTTGGCTACGACAACATTCACCCTGGCGACATTCTGGTCACCAACGATGCCTACACCACGGGCAGCCATTTGAACCACTTCACCTTCACCATGCCGGTGTATCACGAGGGTGCGCTGATTGGTTTCACCTGCTGCATGGCGCACTGGCTGGACGTGGGTGGCAGCCTGGGGCAGATCACGACGGATATTTTTTCGGAGGGCATTCAGATCCCCATCGTCAAATACCAAAGCGCTGGCAAAGTCAACCAGGATCTGGTGGACATCATTGCGATGAATGTTCGTTTGCCGGAGCGGGCGCTGGGCGATTTGCGGGCGCAAATTACCGCGGTCACAACCGGCGAACGCCGCTTTTTGGAGCTGGTGCAGCGCTATGGCAATGACGACGTACAGGCGTCCATTCAGCAAATCATGGACCAGTCCGAAGCCGTGGCCAGGCAGAACACGGTGTCCATTCCGGATGGCACCTATGAAGCTGAGTCGTTCATGGATGACGACGGTCTGGAGATCGGTAAGCGTATTCCCATTCGCGTCAAGGTCATCGTGCATGGCGTA
>CAVVSV010000035.1:0-65126 GCA_963750805.1 uncultured beta proteobacterium | reverse complement strand
AGCCGAATGCTATCCAAACACCTGCCAACCTGAGCCAGCCGTTTCAAGCCCTGAGTGTCCTGACCTGCTTACCTCCAGCATCTGAAAATCATGGCCTTTTTCAAGTTCCGAAAGGGCAGCGACGACAAAGCGGCCCCACCCCCGAAGTCCGAGAGCATTGAAGCCATGCGCAAGCGTGCACTGCACCGGCTGATTGGCGCGGCAGTTCTGGTGCTGGCAGGCGTGATTGGTTTTCCCATGCTGTTTGACAGCCAGCCCCGTCCCATCTCGGTCGACATTCCCATCGAGATTCCCGACCGAAACAAATCCCGGCCCATCGCGATCGCTCCGGTTGCAGAAGCGCCGGCACCTGTTGCGGCTGAATCCAGTCCGGCCACTACCGCTGCGAAGTCCGGTGACATCATCACCGAGACGAAAGACGACAAGCCGGCGGCAAAAGCTGAAGAAAAAGTGGCGGTAGTCCCCGCCAAACCTGAAGTTGCAGCTACCAAAAACGTAGCAATTCCCGAGCCGAAAGCGGAAATAAAACCAGAGGCCAAGCCGGAACCCAAGCCAGATACCAAGGCCGACGCGGTGGCTACTGCCAAAGCCCATGACGCCGCCAAGGCCCAGGCGTTGCTGGATGGCAAAACGGTGAGCGGCGACGGTCGATTCGTGGTCCAGGTAGGGGCCTTTTCCGACGGGGCCAGAGCCAAGGAAACGCGAACCAAGCTGGAACAGGCCGGTCTGAAGACCTACACCCAGGTGGTGGAAACAAAAGACGGTCAACGCACCCGGGTTCGGGTCGGCCCCTTCAGTGACAGAGCCGAGGCCGACAAGGCAGCGCAAAAAATCAAGGCATTGACCCTGAGCGCCACCGTGCTGTCGTTGTAAAGCCATCTCGTTGATGGCGACGCTTTCGGTGGTGGATTGGGTGCTCTTGGCCGCGCTGGTGCTGTCGTTGTTGGTGGGGGCGTGGCGCGGTCTGGTGTATGAAGTTATTTCTTTGGTCGCGTGGGCCGCAGCCTTCGTGCTGGCGCAGTGGTTTGCCCCGGAAGTGGCGCAAAAGCTTCCAATGTCCGGTTTGGCGGAACCGGCGCGTTACGCCGCAGGTTTTGTGTTGACTTTCATTGCAGCTGTTTTTGTGGGGGGCTTGCTTGCCGCGTTGATCAAGAAGTTGGTGAGTGCGGTTGGGCTGGCCCCGATGGACCGCGTGCTGGGGGCCATCTTTGGCCTGGTGCGTGGCGTGGTCATTTTGCTGGCCGTCACGGTGGTCATCGCCATGACCCCGATGAAAACCAGCGTGTGGTGGAACGAGTCGATAGGAGCGGGGCTGCTCAGCGCATCGCTCAAAGGAATGAAGCCGGTTTTACCTCAAGATTTTGGAAAGTACCTACCCTAATGTGTGGAATCGTCGGCGTTGTCAGCAACGCACCTGTGAACCAGTTGATTTATGACGCCCTGTTGCTGTTGCAGCACCGCGGCCAGGATGCGGCGGGCATCGTGACCCAGCAGGAGCGCAAGTTCTTCATGCACAAGGCCAAAGGCATGGTGCGCGACGTATTTAGGACCCGCAACATGCGCTCGCTGCCCGGCAATTGCGGGCTGGGGCAGGTGCGTTACCCCACGGCGGGCAATGCCTACAGTGAAGAAGAAGCGCAGCCGTTTTACGTGAATGCGCCGTTTGGCATCGTGCTGGTTCACAACGGCAATTTGACCAACGCCAAGGCCCTCAAAAGCGAGCTGTTCAGCGAAGACCATCGCCACATCAATACCGAAAGCGATTCGGAAGTCCTGCTCAACGTGCTGGCGCACGAGATCGAGAAAACAACCCGGGGTCTGCCGCTGCAACCTGCCGATATCTTTGCCGCCGTACAAAAGGTGCATCGCCGCGTCAAAGGATCCTATGCGGTGATTGCGTTGATCGCCGGTCATGGCGTGCTGGCGTTTCGTGACCCGTTCGGCATTCGGCCCCTGTGCCTGGGCCGCAGTGCCGATACCTGGATGCTGGCCAGCGAGTCGGTGGCGCTGGAGGGCACCTCCCATGTGCTGGAGCGCAACATTGAACCCGGTGAGGCCATCTTTATCGATCTGCAGGGTCAGGTGCACGCGCAGCAGTGCGCCGATGCACCGGTGCTGAACCCCTGCATTTTTGAGTTTGTCTACCTGGCCCGGCCGGACTCGGTGATGGACGGCATTTCGGTCTATCAGGCGCGACTGAACCTGGGCGAGGCGCTGGCCAAGCGGGTCATCTCCACCGTGCCACCCAACGAAATTGATGTGGTCATCCCGATTCCGGAGTCCAGCCGCCCGAGTGCCGCGCAATTAGCCCAACTGCTGGGCTTGCCCTACCGTGAAGGTTTTGTGAAGAACCGCTATGTAGGGCGCACCTTCATCATGCCGGGGCAGTCGGTGCGCAAGAAGTCAGTGCGCCAGAAGCTCAATGCCATTGCCAGTGAATTCAAGGGCCGCAATGTTCTGCTGGTGGACGACTCCATCGTGCGCGGCACCACCAGCCACGAGATCGTGCAGATGGCGCGCGATGCGGGCGCCCGCAAGGTTTACCTGGCCAGTGCCGCGCCCCCCGTGCGTTACCCCAATGTCTATGGCATCGACATGCCCACCAGCAAAGAACTGGTCGCGCACAACCGGACGGTGGAGCAAATTCGCGAAATCATTGGTTGCGACGCGCTGATTTATCAGGACGTTGACGGCATGAAGAACGCCATAGGCAAGCTCAGCAACCGGATCAAGGGGTTTGACGCGTCCTGCTTTGACGGTGTCTACGTGACGGGTGACATCACGACGGATGACATTGCCCGCCTGAACGCGAACCGCGTTGGCGCGGAAGAGGGCCAGGAAGATACTTCCCGCTTGGCGTTGCCGAATCACCAGGAATAAAAATAACAGTGCCCGCCATGAAAACACGTACGCGTTTCGCCCCATCTCCCACCGGGTTCATTCACCTGGGCAATATCCGCTCGGCCCTGTATCCGTGGGCCTTTGCCCGCGCAACGGGCGGCGACTTTATCCTGCGCATCGAAGACACGGACGAAGACCGCTCCACGCAGGCATCTGTGGATGTGATCATCGAAGGCATGTCCTGGTTGGGTCTGGATTATGACGAGGGCCCGTTCTATCAAATGCAGCGCATAGAGCGGTACAAGACCGTGCTGGCAGAGCTCGTGGCGGCGGGGCACGTTTACCCCTGCTACATGAGCATGACGGAGTTGGATGCCCTGCGTGAGCGCCAAACCCTGGCCAAGGAAAAACCGCGATACGACGGTACCTGGCGGCCCGAGACTGGCAAGACATTGCCCCCGGTACCCGAAAGCGTGATGCCGGTGTTGCGTTTCAAAAACCCGCAGGGCGGGTCAGTGATCTGGGACGACAAGGTCAAGGGTCAAATTGAGATCAGCAATGACGAGCTGGACGATCTGGTCATCGCGCGACCCGCGCCTCTGGGGCAAGTTGGCACTCCCACCTACAACTTCTGTGTGGTGGTGGACGACATTGACATGGCGATCACCCATGTCATACGGGGTGATGACCATGTGAACAACACGCCGCGCCAGATCAATATTTTCAAAGCCTTGGGCAAAGAGCCACCGGTTTACGCGCATTTGCCGACCGTGCTCAATGAGCTGGGTGAAAAAATGAGCAAGCGCAATGGCGCCAAGGCGGTGACGCAATATGCGGCAGAAGGCTATCTGCCCGATGCGATGGTGAACTATCTGGCGCGCCTGGGCTGGAGCCATGGTGATGATGAAATTTTCAGCCGTGCGCAATTTTTGGAGTGGTTCAACCTGGACCATCTGGGCCGCAGCGCCGCGCAGTTTGATGAAGCCAAACTGCGTTGGGTGAATGCCCAGCATATGAAAGGCATGGCCGACGAAACGCTCGCACCTTTGGTGGCGGCGCAGTTGGTCAAACTCGGCATTACGACGGATGAGCGCCTGCCTCGCATTTGTGCCTTGTTCAAGGACCGTTGCGACACAACGGTGGCACTGGCGAGCTGGGCTCAAGCTTTTTACGCTGACATCACCGTCAAACCAGAAGACATCAGCCAGCATGTGACTGATTCCATCAAGCCTGCGTTGTCAATGCTGGCGGAAAAACTGAACAGCTGCGTTTGGGACAAGGCATCCATTGCAGCCGCTATCAAGGAAGTGCTCTCCGTCTGTGGGGTAAAAATGCCGCAACTGGCAATGCCGGCGCGTGTGTTGGTGATGGGCACTGCACAAACGCCGTCACTGGATGCTGTGCTTGAACTGACGGGCCGAGAAAAAGTGTTGTCCCGACTCAAAGGGGCCTGAAAAAATGGTTATAATTTGAGGCTCAGAGATTCACGGCGTTGTCAGCAATGCCGCAAATTGAAGTTCGGGGGTATAGCTCAGCTGGGAGAGCGCTTGCATGGCATGCAAGAGGTCAGCAGTTCGATCCTGCTTACCTCCACCAAGAATTTCTGAGAATGGCTAGTCCAAAGGTTTTGACCCCATCGTCTAGAGGCCTAGGACATCACCCTTTCACGGTGAGTACCGGGGTTCGAATCCCCGTGGGGTCGCCAGATTGTTGAAAAACATGAAGGCGCAAGTCGTTAGCGGTTTGGTTGATAAAGTTGATGTCAAAATCAGCGCTGTCAGCAAAATGACTTGGCTCGAAAGAGTAGACGCTAGCTACCAGGAGTGGTAGTTCAGTTGGTTAGAATACCGGCCTGTCACGCCGGGGGTCGCGGGTTCGAGTCCCGTCCGCTCCGCCAGTATCAAAGGGTTTGCTGCTACGAAAGTAATAGCAAACCCTTTTTTCATGGTCGCTTGGTTTTCATATTTTGCAAATTGCCCTGAGAGCCCATGCCGTCCGATTTTGCAACTGACTCGCCACCTGAAGTATTGCCCGCGCATGCTCGCGTTGACGGCATAGATGCCACGCAACTGGAGACAGCGCGGGCACGGCTGGAGGTCCTGTATGCGGCTGTCGCCCAGTCCTGGCCAGGCTTCATCGCACGTCCCGGCCAACACCAGATGATGCATGCGGCATTGTTGACCTTTCTGTGTGCCAAGTCTCCCGATGATGAAAGCCGCACCGGCAACAACCTCGCCCAACTCGAAGCTGGCACTGGCACCGGAAAGACCGTTGCGTATTGTCTGGCAGCCATCGTTGCGTCTGAACTACTGAAAAAAACGGTCATCGTGTCAACCGCGACGGTGGCGTTGCAGGAGCAGCTTTTTTTCAAAGATTTGCCCCGTCTTGCCGGGATCATTCCTGACTTGCGCTTTGACATCCTCAAGGGCCGCGGTCGCTACATCTGCGAGAGTCGTCTCGAAGGCGCGCTCAACGATGACGCGCAGGACAGTCTCAAGATGGAGGAGCTGGAGCAGGCATTTCCCGATGCCCGATGGCAACCCAAAGGTATTTCGCGCGACCACGCCGAGGCCATGGTCTGGTTCAAATTCGCGTCCAAAAACCTGCGTTCTGCAAAGTGGGACGGCGACATGGATACGCTGGAACGCGCACCGAACCCGGATGACTGGCGCCAGGTGCAGGCCAACGCCAATGCCTGCAATGGCGGGCGCTGCGAATTTTTCAAAAGCTGCGCTTTCTTCAAAGCCCGGCGTCAGGCCGCCACGGCAACTTTGCAGGTGGCCAACCATGCATTGATTCTGGCGACGCTGCAAACCGACAGCACGCTCATCGACCCTGGTAACACGCTGTTTGTGTTTGATGAAGCGCATCATCTTCCCACCATTGCAGGCGAGCAGTTTTCTTACCGTGCGCGATTGGGCTCCAGCGTCAAGTTGCTCACCAGTTTGCGCACTGTGGCCCTGCGACACGGCCGCAGCTTGCCGGCCTCCAGCCGGCCAGACCCCGTGGCGTTCGCCCAAGTCATCACAGAGTGCACCGACAAGCTGGCCTTGTTGGAAGACTTCGCCACGCAGGCGTGTTGGGTCACCCCTGAAAAAAAGGTGCACCGCTTTCAGCAAGGGCGTATTCCCGAAGCGCTGGACCCCGAATGTGAGCAACTGGCCCTGTTGATCCGCTCGGCGAGCGATGTGGTGGCGGGTGTTGCATCCGCGTTGATGGCGACCGACGAGTCGCAATCGCCCGCAGAGCGTGACGAGCGAACGCGAGCTGGAGTGGAATTGGGGGTTTACTTGTCCAGTTTGCAAACACTGTCTGCCCTGTTCAGCGCCTGGGCGACGAATGACAAAGTGCCCTGGGCCAAATGGGTGGAGTTTGCAGACTCGTCGGTGCCTGATATCTGGTTGTGCGCCAGCCCCTTGACGGCCGCGCAGTTACTTTCAAAAGGGCTATGGAAGAACGTGAGCGCCGCAGTATGCACATCAGCCACTCTAACTGCCTGCGGAAGCTTTGATTTTTTTGATCGGCTCAGCGGTTTGAACCGGTTTCCCGAACGGCGGGCGCTCGTGGTCGCTTCACCATTTGACTATGCTGAACAGGGGGAGCTGCGCATTGCCGCCATGAAACACTCCCCCAAAAGTTCTGGATTCTCCGACGAGCTATGCCGAGTGCTGCCGGGTTTGCTGCGCGATCACCCGCATGGCCAATTGGTGTTGTTCACTTCCAAACGACAAATGCAGGCTTGTCACGCAGCCATGCCCGGTGATCTGGCCAAACAGACGCTGGTTCAGGGCGAACGTTCCCGCACCGAGCTGCTGAAAGAGCACAACCGCCGCGTCATCGCGGGTGAGCGCAGCATCATCTTCGGGCTGCAATCGTTTGGTGAAGGCATTGATCTGCCCGGCGAATTGTGTGAGCACGTCGTGATCGACAAACTGCCTTTCACGCCGCCCAACTCCCCAGTGGAAGAGGCGTTGGCTGAGTGGCTCAGCGGACAAGGGCGGGATCCGTTTGCAGAAATTTCGGTGCCACGGGCTGCGATGAAATTGGCGCAGTGGTCGGGTCGCGGCGTACGCACCGTCACTGACCGCGCAGTGATAACGGTGTGCGACACCCGATTGAATACAGCCCGGTACGGGAGAGATATTTTGGCGGGCCTGCCACCCTTTCCCGTGGTGATCTTGTAGGCGGCCGCTATTTGGAAGCCAACGCTTTTTCAATGGCCCCGGTCAACACTTTCCCGCCGGGATCAACCTCGCTGTCGTAGCTGGTCGCCACCAGGCCGCTGCGGTCAATCAGGAACTTGTGAAAGTTCCATTGCGGGGACTTTCCCGTGGTCTTGGTCAAGGCGGCGTACAGGGCGTTTTTACCTGAGCCGGACACCACTGACTTTGAAAACATCGGGAACTTCACGCCGTAGGTGTTGAAGCAAAAGTCCGCAATTTCCTTGGATGACCCGGGCTCCTGTTTGCCAAAGTCATTGGACGGAAACCCAAGCACCACCAGCCCTTTGCTCTGGTATTTGGCGTACAGCGCCTCCAGCCCTTCGTATTGGCTGGTAAAGCCGCAAAAACTCGCCGTGTTCACGACCAACACCACCTTGCCTGCGTATTGGCAAAGGTTTTGCGGCGATTCATCCTGCAGCCGGGGAAATTGGTGTTGTAACAACACCGGGCAGGGTGAGGGTGTCGCTGCTTGCGCAATCGACACACCGCCGAGAAGCAACAGACAGACGGCAAAGTGGCTTAGGTGTTTGAGCAGATTTTTCATCAAGTTCTCGCAGTGGGTACACGAAAGTTTGAAAGGACTTTATCGGAATCGAGCCTGTGGTGTGCGTGCAGGTAATATGACCTGAAACATTTGCAGCTTTCAACCCATGAACGACACCTCCCTCACCACCCATGCGCCGGTCCGTGAGCGCCTTGAAAAGCCCACACTGGTCTATCCGTTTGAAGCGCTGCCTGAAACCGGCAAGGCCCTGGAAGTCGCACCCGGTGTCGTCTGGATGCGCATGCCGCTGCCCTTCGCACTCAACCACATCAATGTCTGGGGTATTCAAGACGTGAGCGAATCCGGGGAGCGTGGCTGGGCGTTGGTCGACACTGGCATGCGCACGGATGAAACCCTGGCTGGCTGGCGCGAATTGTTCGCCAGTGCCCACGAACAAGGGCCCATCACCCGTGTCTTCGCCACCCACATGCACCCTGATCACATCGGCATGGCGGGATGGCTCACGCGCAAATTCAGTTGCCGCCTGTGGATGACCCGGCTTGAATACCTGAACTGCCGCGTTCTGACGGCCGACACAGGCCGTGAGGCGCCCGAGGATGGTGTGGCGTTTTACCGCCGTGCAGGTTGGGCCGAAGGGGCCATTGAAGACTACCAGGCACGCTTTGGCAATTTTGGCAAACGCATTCATGCCCTGCCCGACAGCTACCGGCGCATGGTGGACGGCGAAGAGATCGCGATTGGTGCCCATACATGGCGTGTGATTGTCGGCACGGGCCATTCACCCGAGCACGCCTGCCTGTACAGCGAAGCGCTCAAAGTGCTGATCTCGGGCGATCAGGTATTGCCCCGAATTTCATCCAATGTCTCAGTGCACCCCACTGAACCCGATGCCAATCCCATGCGGGATTGGCTGGACTCAGTGGCCAAGCTCAAACGCGAAGTGCCTGATGATGTGTTGGTACTGCCGTCGCACAACGAATGCTTCCGCGGCCTGCATGCACGGCTGGATTACCTGGCTGCCTCCCAACAACGAACCCTGGATCGCCTGCGCAAAACATTGAGGGAGCCGCGCCGTGTGGTGGACGTGTTTGCCGCCCTGTTCGGACGCAGCATTGACCAGACAGACGGCGGCTTGCTGAATTTGGCCACGGGTGAAAGTATGGCCTGTCTGAACTACCTGCTGCACCAGGGCGAGTTGCGAAAGTCGCTGGACGGGACGGGCGTCGCGCTTTACCAGATGCGTTGAACCTGCGCGCCATTTCCGGCCCCATATCCGCCCCCATGCTGCACAAACATTTTTCCCAAACCACGGCCCACCAGCGCCTCACTTACGCCGGGGTGGTCGGCGGCTCTGGTGGCTGTGTTGCCGTCTCCCTTGGCAGCACAGACCCAAGGCTTGCTGGCCTGGTGCCTGGGCGCACTCACCTATTTGGGGCTGGCCTGGTGGTTGGCGGTGGAGTTTGATGCCAAACGTACCCGCGAACGTGCCCAAGCGCAGGATCAGCCTGGGCTGGTCCTGTTCCTGCTGATGTTGATTACCGCGTTTGCCAGCGTTGCCGCTATCGTTTTGATGCTGCAGCATGTCAAAGACTTGTCTGCGGCGCAACGCTATGGTCACCTGGCATTGTCCATGGGGGCGCTGGCAGCCTCCTGGTTGTTGATTCAAACCGTGTTTGCTTTTCGTTATGCCCACGTTTATTACGAAAAAGCACCCGTCCAACAGCATGTGCCAAACGCGGAACCTCACCTGGCAGGGCTGGATTTTCCCGGCAAACTCGACCCCGACTATTTTGACTTTTTGTACTACGCCCACGTGGTGGGCATGACGTCACAAGTGTCCGACGTGGTGGTGACCTCACGCGTCATGCGCCGCCTCACCCTGGCCCACAGCGTGACGGCCTTTGCCTTCAACATGCTGGTGCTGGCACTGAGCATCAACCTGGTGGCGGGTGCTATTCAGCTGGCTTGAGCGCGGCTGGCGTGCGTGTACTTCAGCAAGCCGGTGGACAGCGCCGTGCCACAGATGATGACGGCACCGCAAATCAGCATCCACGACGTAACCACTTCGCCCAGGAAAACCACACCGTAAAACACCGCGAAGACGGGGATCAAAAACGTCACGGCCAGTGTCCGCGCGGGCCCGGCGCGCTCAATCAGCCGGAAGTACAGCACGTAAGCCATGCCGGTACACACGACGCCCAGTACCAGGATGGCCAGCCATGCCTTGGTGGAAGGCATTGGGCAGGCCACAACCAGAGGCGTGGGAATCATCAAACCCAGCATGGCACCGCAGCTGGCTGCCCGGTGGCCGTCACCAGTGACGGGCACGCCGCCGACAAATAACGTTTGGTAAAACTGGCCCCAATGCCGTAGCACACCGTGGCCAGCAGGCAGGCCAGCACGGCCCAGCCGGTGGTCAACCCGGAGGCGTCAGGTTTGAAACTGGCCTTTTGCCAGGCCAGCATGGCCACGCCCAAAAAGCCAACGGCCAGGCCCAGAATGCGCAAGCCATTGGGGCGATCTTTCAGCCAGGCCCAGGCGATCACCGCACCAAACAGCGGCACCGTGGCGTTCAGAATGGCGGACAAGCCCGTGGTGATGTGACAGGATGCGCATACGAGAAGCAGGCAAACGGAATCGCTGAATTCAGCAACCCCACAGAAAAGGTCAGCTTCCAGTTTTTGCGCAGACTGCTGCCCAAGCCTTTGACGATCACCAGAGGCAGCAGAAACAGCACGGCAATCATCACCCGCAGACCCGCCGTAGGAATGACGCCAAACTCCAGCGCGCCAATGCGCATGAACATGAATGACGAGCCCCACAGGGCTGCCAGCACCATGAAATCCTGAAGCCAGGGTTTGGCTACAGCCTTGGGGGTTGATGTTGCGAAAGCAGTCAAAGCAAAGTGACCTGTTGTGATGTTGTAGAAGGGATGTGTTTATTCTGGAGCGCTTGGGCTTTATAGGCCACGCGTTCCAGTTTCAAAAGCGCGATCTTGCGGTCCAGCCCGCCAGCGTATCCAGTCAGGGAGCCGTCGCTTCCCAACACACGGTGGCATGGCACGATCAGCCCAATGGGGTTGCGCCCCACCGCAGCACCCACGGCCCGCACTGCTTTGGAGTTGCCAATTTGCCGACTGATATCGCCGTACGTGCATGTAACGCCAAAGGGGATATTAGACAACGCCCGCCAAACCGATTGTTGAAATAAAGTGCCACCATTGATGTCCAATGGCACGTCAAACGATTGGCGTTTTCCTGCCAGGTAGTCGCTGAGTTGGCGGATGGCGCTTTGCAGGACCGCGTGTTTGATTGGGTTGGCGTCAATGCGCGGCCATGCAGTTGGGCCGTCCAAGTGGTCGGGCAAATGCTGCTGGTTCACAAACCAGACGCCTGCCAGGCCACGGGGCGTTGCCGCCAGGCACATCTCGCCCAAGGGGCTGGCCCAGCGGGTCTGGACGGTGGAAGCGTCAAATTTCATGGTTGTCTCCAGTTTTTTGAATCAATGGGGCTTCAAGTCCCCGTCGGATATCAATAGTTTGCTATCTATTTAGTAGTAATCAGTTTCGGGTCAGTGTTTGTACCCAGACGCGCCCAGGCGCGTATCACTGCGTAGCTGCGCCAGGGCCGCCAGGCTTGCGACAGAGCTTCGCACTCGCGCGCCGCAGTTTTGGAGCCCAACACGCCCAGGGCTTTGTGCAGCGCCACGTCGCCCGCCGGAAAAGCATCCGGCCAGCGCAATGCCCGCATCGCGATGTACTGCGCTGTCCAGTCGCCAATGCCGGGCAGGGCTTTCAGGGCGGCGACGGTGGCTTGCACATCCCCGGAGCCATTGAGCTGCAATCTGCCATCGACCACGCCCCGTGCCAGTGCGACGATGGCAGCCTGCCGGGTTTTGACGATGCCCAGTTGCCCCAGCGCATCGCCACTGGCTTGTGCCAGCACGGTGGCGGTGGGGAACAGGCGGGTGAGTTGGGGGAAGGGCGTTTCAATGGGCGCGCCAAAGGTGTTGACCAGCCGCTGCGCCAGGGTGCGCGCGGCGGCCACGGTGATCTGCTGGCCCAGCACGGCACGCACTGCGAGCTCGAAACCATCCACACATCCTGGAACCCGCACGCCATCGGTATCGGGAAAAACGTCGCCCAGTACGTCGTTGATCGCCATTGGGTCTGCATCGAGGTCCAGCCAGGCTCGCACCCGCCGAATGACAGTGGGCAAAACCTCACGCAGCGAATCACTCACCTGCAGCACCAGTTGATTGCGTGGCTCATCAAAATCTGCCTGCAGCCAGCCAGCGTGGGTTTTTACGCCCACTTGTATGCCAAACGTCCTGCAAGTCCCCGTGGGATGGTCATTGTTAGCTGCAGATTCGATAGCATCCATGGTTCGGGTACGGATGAAGCCCAGCATGTGCGCGACGTCATAAGGCGGCCGATAGCCCAGACGCACCGTGATGCCGCGGCCGTCGACAGGGGCGGCAGCGCGGCGCATCTGTGTGGGGTTAAGTTTGTAATGCGCAACAAACGCGGCATTAAAACGCCGCAGGCTGGCAAAGCCGCTGGCCAGAGACACGTCGGTGATGGGCAAATTGGTGTCGGCCAGCAATTGCTTGGCCGTCAGCAAGCGGCGGGTTTGCAAATACTGCAGGGGCGACACACCCAATTGGGCTTCAAAAATCCGGCGCAAGTGACGGTCGCTCACGCCCAGTTTGGCCGCCAGCGTGGCCACCGTGGCAGACTCGCCAATAGATGTTTTGTGCCAGCTCTCAGGGGCATCCAGCAAACGCGCGGCCTGCTGCGCCAGGATGGCGGATGCATCCTGAATGGACCATGCCAGCACCTGCGGCGCCAGCTCGGGCCGGCAGCGCAGGCAGGGCCGAAACCCGGCACCTTCGGCCTGCGCAGCGTGGCCAAAAAAACGGCAGTTTTGCCTCTTGGGCACCCTGACCGAGCATATGGGCCGGCAGTAAATGCCGGTGGACGTGACTCCAATGAAAAATCGGCCATCAAACCGGGCGTCGCGCGCGCTCAGCGCCAGATAGCAACTGTCGGCATCAGGGGCTGAAAAGCCCGGCATAACGGGGGTAATAACGGGGGACATGCGCTGGATGATACGCATCGCACCCGCCTTGGCTAGCCGTTTTCGGACATGTGCCTCAAGCCCTTTTTGGGCCACGATGACCGAGGCAGGTGCTAAGACTGGTAAGCCGCCAGCCCGTAGCTGCCGAAACCTGACCGGGTGTTGTTTTGCGCCGCCGTTGCCATGTTGTCGGCCAGGGTGGCCATGGCATCCTGCTGGGCTTTGAGCAGCGTCGCGCGACGGTTCAGGGCGGTGAGCGAGGTCGATACAAGCCCGTCCGTTGCCAGTTCCTGAGTGGCCGCTTTGTCAATGCCGTTGCCCAGTTTGGCCAGCACGGTCTTGGCGCCTGCAGGGTCTGTCAATTGGGCAGCGTCCAGGGTTTTGCTGTCCAGCATCAGTGTGCCATCGGGCAGGGCCGAGATGCCCAGTTTCTTGAGTGACGCCAGCGTGGTCGCGTCGGCGGTAACGGCCTGCACCAATTCACGTCCTGCCCGCCGGGCGCTGGCTGACTCTGCCGGGGCACCCGTCACGAGGGCCGCGGCCTTGGCGGTTTTGATGGCATTGTTGTAAGCTGTGACCAGATTGCTGGCCGCCAGGGTGACACTCGCAGCCGATGCGGTCGTCGTGAGGCTGCGCAGTGCCCGCGACGCCAATTGCACTTCGGACACGGCCGACTTGAGCTTGCCAAAACTGGAGAGATGCGTGGTGGACAGATCCACCGCCGCCTTGATGCGTGTCTCGGCCTTCTGCAATACCCCCGATGTTCCAGCCACATTGCTGGTGGATTGGGTTGCGCCTTTGTTGCCAGCCAATGAACTGGCCAGGCTGGAAGTCACGCTGGAAGCGGAAGAAACAAGGTCGGTCAGGGTCATGGGACATCACGCGTTGGGACATGTCAGCGTACCAATGCGGTCTGATTTTCTGGCCGCGAAATGCGGGGTGAAACCCGTGCTTTTCGGACCATTTGCGCGTGCGCCAACCAGGCCTGCACGTCCGCGACTCTTTTTGTCTGCCTGAAACGTCTTGGCAGTACCTTAACCATGGAGTCGTCATGATGAATCTCAAAGATAAAACAGTGGTCGTAACCGGCGGAAGCCGGGGTCTGGGCCTGGGTGTGGTCGAAGCGTTGGTCGCGCAGGGGGCCCGTGTGACGGTGGTGGCCCGCGGTGTCGACGATTTGGCGGCCGTCAGCACTCGCCTGGGTGTGGACACGATCTCCGCCGATGTGACCGACCAAAGTGCAGCCCAGCGCATCCTGGCGTCCGTTCGCCCCGACGTCCTCCTGTTGAACGCGGGGACGCCACCGCCCATGGCGCGTTTTGACCAAATGAGTTGGACAGACTTCACCGCGACCTGGAACCATGACGTCCAGGCCGGGCTCTATTGGATGCAGGCCGCACTCAATTTGCCACTGAAGGCCTCAAGCCGGGTGCTGGTGGTGTCCAGTGGTGCCGCGGTGATGGGGTCCCAGATGTCGGGCGGCTATGCGGGTGCCAAGCGCATGGTCTGGTTCATGGCCAAATATGCGAATGGCGTTTCGCAGCGACTTGGCCTTGGGGTTCAATTCCAGGTGATCGTGCCGCGGCAAATGGTTTTGGGCACTGGCACGGGTGATGCGGGGGCCAACGCCTATGCGGGCAGCATGGGTATCGCGCCAGAAAAGTTCGTGGCCCGCTTTGGCACGCCGATGCCGCCCCAGGCGTTTGGCGAGAAAGTTGTTTCTGTTTTGAAGGATCCGCAATATGCGCCGGGATTTGCATTTGGTCTCAGTGGAGATAAAGGAGTTATCGTGATGGAGCCCGAAGCGGCATGAGCCAGGCTCAGTCGTCCACCTCGGGCACGCGGCATGCCGAGCTGTTGGTGCTGACCAGCGCCCCTAGGTCCGATCTGCACCGGTATTGCGCGCGTCTCATGGGTTCGGTGATTGAAGGCGAGGACGTGGTGCAGGACACCATCGTCCGCGCCCTTGAATCATTACCTGACCTGGACGAAGCAACACCGCTGCGTCCCTGGTTGTTCCGCATTGCTCACAACCGGGCGCTGGATCTGCTGCGCAGTCGCGCGGTGCGCCGTTCAGAGCCAATGGATGCCGCGGCGGGAGTCGCCGATTTGAGCAACCCGGACCCGATGGAGGCCATGATGCGAATGGACACGGTCAAAACGGCGGTTTCACGCTTCTCGGAGCTGCCCATTCACCAGCGCAGCGCTGTCATTCTCAAGGACGTGCTGGACGAATCACTTGCAGATATCGCAGTGCTGCTTGACATGACCATCGACGCAGTCAAAAGTCACTTGGCCCGGGGCCGCGTGCGCCTGCAAGAGATCAATGCGCTGGCTCCAAGACCGGTGCAGAGGGAACCCGTATCCGATTCCATGCTGCGCTACATCACACTTTTCAACCAGCGGGATTGGAACGGCCTGCGGGCATTGCTGGCCGACGATGTCAGGCTGAACCAGTCGTCACACCCGTTGCGAACTGGTGCTTCTGACGTGGGCTTCTTCTTTACCAAATATTCTGAATTCAAAGGCGTGTGGATGAGGCCAGCTTGGCTGGAGGGCAGGGAAGTGATTGCCGTGTTTGACAACCGCACCGATGAGCGGCCCAGCTATTTCATGTGGCTGGAATGGCGTGAAGGGAAAATTTCATTCATCCACGACTATTGCCATGTTCGCTATGTGGCAGATGGCGCAGAGTTGAACTGTTAGAAGCCACCGTCAAAAAATTGTAAAAAATGCCTGAAGTCCCCGTCACATATCAATAGCTTGCTATTTATTATGTAGTGGATCATGGTGGGAAATTGGCTGCGCGACATCGCTTATCGCCCGTACAAGACGCACAAATTTACCAGCCTTTGCGCGTGCAACGGCGCCACCTGGTCCCAGTTGAAACGCCACTCCCAGTAGCCTTCACCGACACCGGGCAGGTTCATGCGGCTGTTGCCGTCCAGACCCAACACATCCTGCAAGGGGTGAATGGCCGTGTCGGCCACGCTGGCGCAGGCAGCGCGGATCAACAGCCAGTGGATGTCTGAATCCGTGTCAGGCCCTTCACCCAGGTTGAGGTAACTGCGCACGTGGTGGCGCTCGGCCGGGCTGATTTCTGCCCACCAGCCTTGGGTGGTGTTGTTGTCATGGGTGCCGGTGTAAACGACGGTGTTGGCCTCATGGTTGTGGGGCAGATAGGCGTTCAGGCTGTCCTCAGGGCGGCCCCGGCCGAAAGCAAACTGAAGGATCTTCATGCCGGGCAGGTCAAATTGCCTGCGCAGCACAGTCACTTCAGGACTGAGAAGGCCCAGATCTTCAGCAATGATGGGCAAGTCCCCCAACTCAGCGCGAATCGCATCAAACAAGGCCGCGCCGGGGCCAGCCAGCCAGCGCCCTTGAATGGCCGTAGGCTCACTCGCCGGTATTTCCCAGTAATCGGCAAAGCCGCGAAAGTGATCAATTCGCACGATGTCCACCAGCTCAAATGTGCGGCGAACACGCTGAATCCACCATGTGAATCCATCCGCTTGCTGGGCAGCCCATCGGTACAGCGGGTTGCCCCAGCGCTGCCCCGTGGGGCTGAAATAGTCGGGCGGTACACCGGCAACGACCAGGGCGCGGCCATGTTCGTCCAACTCAAACAAATGCGGGTTGGCCCAGACCTCGGCGCTTTGGTATGCGATGAAGATGGGTGCGTCCCCCACGATTTGTACGCCGCGCCCATTGGCGTAAGCCTTAACGGCATGCCACTGGCGGAAAAAGCACCATTGGCAAAAAGTCCAGAACGCGACTTGTGGGGCGTATTGTTCACGGGCCGCTTGCAGCGCCCCGGGTTCACGTTGCGCCAATGGGGCCGGCCAGTTGCCCCAGTCTTGCCAATCGTGGGCGTCGGCCAAAGTCATGAACAGGGTGTAGTCGCTCAGCCAATCTGCTTGACCGGTTTGAAACGCTGCCAGGTCGGCAAACTCTGCATCTGATGCGGTTGCGGCGAAGCACTGCGCCGCTTTTTCAAGGCGAGCTCTGCGCCAGGGCACGACAACGCCAAAATTCACCCGCGCAGCAGAAAACAGGAGGTCCGGCTCAAGATCTTTGTCGGACAACCAGCCACGTTGTTGTAGCTCGGCCAAGTCAATCAACAACAAATTCCCGGCAAAGGCTGAACTACTCATGTACGGAGAATTGCCGGGTCCAATGCCACCCAGCGGCAAAATTTGCCAGAGCTTTTGTCCGGCGCTCACCAGCCAGTCCACAAAATGAAACGCGGAGGCACCCAGGTCACCCGACCCATGGGGACCTGGCAAACTGGTGGGGTGCAGCAGGACGCCGCTTTGGCGGGGAAGTTTCATGGTGGCGTGTTCAAAAAATGGCCAATCAGCTCGGCAGGTCGCGGAAACTGGCGCCCGCGGCAGCCAACAGCACCAAACAATGGGGCGGCAAGGGATAGGCCACTTCGCCTTGGCCATACCAGCGCGCCAAACCTCGCGGATGCGTAGTGTCCAGAAAGGCTTGCCAGACACCGGCGGGCAGCATGAACGGCTTGGCCGTGTTTTCTGCATTCACCAACAGCAAAAGTGGCGCGCGGGCCAGACCGGGGCGGCCAATCAGGCAGCCCATGGCATGCGAATTGGGGTCGCGCCAGGCATCGCCCTGCAAGGCCGAGCCATCCGCTTGCAGCCACGCCAAATCGTGCAATCCCAGGGGGTCAGTCAGACCGCTGTACCAGTGGTTGCCAAAGGGCAGTGCCTGACGGCGCAGCGAAAGGACGCGGGCGGTGAATGCAATCAAGTCATCATTTGCGGTGGACCAATCGATCCAGGTGGTGGGGTTGTCCTGGCAATAAGGGTTGTTGTTGCCGCCCTGCGTGTGACCCAACTCATCGCCCGCGCACAACATGGGTGTGCCTTGTGCCAACAGGGCAGTGGCCAGCAAGGCGCGCTGCAATCTGGCGCGAAGGCCCTGGACCTGGGGGTCATCGGACGCGCCTTCAAACCCGCAATTGAAGTTGTAACTGTGACCGTGACCATCCCGGTTGTTTTCACCATTGGCCAGGTTGTGGCGTTCGTTGAAACTGAGCAAGTCACGCAAGGTAAACCCATCGTGGGACACCACGTAATTGACCGATTCACCGGGTGCACGCTGGCGCGGTTGGTACAGGTCTGACGAGCCACACAGCCGCAAGGCAAAGTCGCCCCGGGTGTTGCCGGAGGAGTGGTCGCCCAAAGCATTTTTGACCCAGCCGTTCACCCAATATTGGCGCATCGCGTCCCGAAAATGGTCGTTCCATTCCATCCAGCCGCGCGGGAAGCCCCCCACCTGGTAACCGCCAGGACCAATGTCCCAAGGCTCGGCAATCATCTTGACCCGCGACAAAACGGGGTCTTGCGCAACAGCGGTAAAAAAGGCGGCTTCGCGGGTGAAGCCCTGATCACCCCGACCGAGCACCGGGGCCAGATCGAAGCGGAAACCGTCGACATGCATCTCGGTGGCCCAGTAACGCAGGCTGTCCATCACCAACTGCAGTACGCGCGGCTGTCGAATGTCCAGCGTGTTGCCGCAGCCCGTGTGGTTTTCGTAGTGGCCTCGGTCCTGGGGAGGCAGCCGGTAGTAGCTCGCGTTGTCCAGGCCCCGAAAACTCAGGGCCGGCCCTGTTTCGTCGGATTCGGCGGTATGGTTAAAAACCACGTCCAGCAAGACTTCTATGCCAGCGCCATGAAGCGCCTTGACCATGGCGCGGAACTCGTCGCGAGAATGTCGTTGGCTTGCCAGCTGTGGCGCCAGGCTGAAAAATGCAAGGGTGTTGTAACCCCAGTAATTGTGCAAACCCATGTTGCGCAAACGCTCTTCACTGACGCACAAGTGAACCGGCAGCAAACTGAGCGCCGTGACGCCCAATCGTTGCAGGTGGGCGATGGACGCTTCATGGGCCAGACCCGCGTAGGTTCCGCGCAAGGCCTGCGGGACGGCTTCGTTCAGCTTGGAGAATCCCTTGACATGCAACTCGTAAATGACGGTCTGGCTTAATGCCGTGCCAGGGGATCGATCACCTGACCAGTCAAAGTTGTCGTCCACCACACGCGCCTTGAGCGCGCAGGTTGCGTTGTCGCGCGGATCAGGGTTTTGCGGGTACTGGCGGTCATGCGCAAAATGTTCTTCCCGCCATTCAAACGTGCCCACGACCTCACGGGCATAAGGATCCAGCAGGAGTTTGTTGGCGTTGAACCGGTGCCCCCGGTCCGGTCGCCAGAGGCCGTAGGCTCGCAGCCCGTAAATGAGGCCTGGCTCAGCATCAGGCAAGTAGCCATGCCAAACGTCGCTGGTGTGGGCCGGCAACCTGTATCGGGCCACTTCACGGGTACCGCCTTCGTCAAAAATGCACACCTCAATGGCTTGGGCGTTGGCAGAAAATACAGCGAAGTTGATGCCATGCCCATCCCACTGGGCGCCCATGGGCCAAGGCTGCCCCGTGAGCATCGTGGACGATGTCCGGGTTTTTGTTGGTCGGTCCCTCAAACCCAAATCCACATTCAGGCCTTCCATTCAAACATCACGGTGCCCAAGGGTGGCAAGTCCAGCACGACTGAAAAGGGCTTGCCATGCCAGCCAAGGGACTGCGCCGTGGCGATTCCCAAAGGCGTACCCACATTGCTGCCACCGTAGTAGGCCGAGTCCGTGTTGAGACACTCACGGTAATCACCTGGCTGTGGCACACCCAGGCGATAGCCATGGTGCACTACCGGCGTGAAGTTGCTGACCACCACGATGAAGGTCTGCGAATCGGTGCCTCGGCGAATGAAACTGATGACCGATCGCTCAGCGTCGTTGTGCTCAATCCATTCAAACCCGGCCGGTACAAAGTCCAGTTGATAGAGGGCTGGCGATGCGCAATAAACTGAATTCAGATCGCGCATCAGGCGCTGCAAACCCTTGTGCAAAGATGCATCAGGACCATGGTCGAGCAAATGCCAGTCCAGACTGCGTTCATGATTCCACTCCCGCACTTGCCCAAACTCGCAGCCCATGAAAAGCAGCTTTTTACCTGGGTGACCAAACATGAAACCCATGTAGGCCCGAAGGTTGGCAAACTTTTGCCATGTGTCGCCGGGCATCTTGTTGAGCAGTGAGCCTTTGCCATGCACCACCTCATCATGCGAGATGGGCAACACGAAGTTTTCGTTGAAGGCGTAGACCAGGCTGAAGGTCATCTCGCCATGGTGGTGCTTGCGGTGTACCGGGTCGCGCGCCATGTAGGCCAGGGTGTCATGCATCCAGCCCATGTTCCATTTGTAGTGAAAGCCCAGGCCGCCGGTGTAGGTGGGGCGTGATACGCCGGGAAAGGCAGTGGATTCCTCAGCCAGTGTCACTGCTTGGGGGCGCTCGCTGCCCACGACTTCATTCATGCGCTTCAAAAAGTCGATGGCTTCCAGATTTTCGCGCCCACCGTCTTTATTGGGTATCCATTCACCGGCCTTGCGGCTGTAGTCGCGGTACAGCATGGAGGCCACGGCATCCACGCGCAAACCGTCTACACCAAATCGCTCCAGCCAATACAGGCCGTTACCAATCAGGAAGTTGCGAACCTCGGTGCGGCCCAGGTTGTAAATGAGCGTGTTCCAGTCGTTGTGAAAGCCTTCTCGCGGGTCCGCGTATTCGTACAAATGGGTGCCGTCAAAATTGCCCAGACCATGCGCGTCTGTGGGGAAGTGCGCGGGTACCCAGTCCAGGAACAAACCAATTCCGGCATCATGGCAATGCGCCACAAACCTGGCGAATCCTTTGGCATTACCAAAGCGGGCTGTGGGTGAGTACATGCCAATGGGCTGGTATCCCCAGGAACCATCAAACGGGTGTTCACTGATCGGCATCAGCTCCAGGTGCGTGAAGCCCATGTCTTTGGCATATGCCACCAGGTCAGTCGCAAGTTCATCCCAATTCAGCCAGCGCCCGGCACCGTCATTGGTGCCGTCTGCCACGCGCCGCCATGAGGCCAGATGCACCTCGTAAATGCTCATGGGGGCATCCAGCCCATTCGCCGCTTTGCGCTGATCGGAGGCAGGAACCAGCGGGGGCATTGGGGCAACCACACTGGCGGTGGCGGGGCGCAATTCGGATTGGCGTGCGTAGGGGTCAGCACGCACGGGGAGCAAGGTGCCATCACGCGCCGCCAGCTCGAACTTGTACAAAGCGTCTTCCAGAACGCCGGGCAAAAACAGCTCCCACACACCGCATTCAATGCGAAGGCGCATGGGGTGCTGGCGGCCATCCCAATGGTTAAAATCGCCGACCACACTGGCCCGCGAGGCATTGGGGGCCCACACTGCAAATCGGGTTCCGGCCACGCCGTCGCGGGTCATGGGCAGGGCCCCCAGAACTTCATAGGGTCGCAGGTGCGTTCCTTCACCCAGCAACCAGACATCAAGATCACTCAGCAGCAATGGGTTCTTGCTCGCGTCGTCTGGCGGGGTGGGCATGGTCGGCGTACCTTTGGGCAAATGAATCGGCTCGGCACGAAGGCCCAGACTTCCTGCAAGCTTAACGTGCTTGCGGTGCCATATTCCAGATTTGCGTTGCGTATTCCCCGATCGTGCGATCAGACGAAAAGACGCCCATGCCCGCCACATTGGCAATCGCGCGTTCGCACCACTGGGCGGGTGACTGGCAGCAACTTGTCCACCCGCAATTGCGTGGCGACGTACGATTCGTAATCTGCCAGCAGCATGTAGTGGTCGCCTCCCCACAGCAGGGAATCGACCAGCGGGCCGTAGCGGCCAGGTTCTTCAGGAGAGAACTGGCCACCGGCAATGGCATCCAGCACCGCTTTCAATGCCGGAATTTTGTCCCGGTACTGCATGGGGTGGTAGCCACTTTGGCGCAGGGCGCGAACTTCTGGGGTTTTCAGTCCAAAGATGAAGATGTTGTCGTCCCCGACGTTTTGCCGAATTTCAATATTGGCACCATCGTCAGTGCCAATGGTCAGCGCGCCATTCAGGGCCAGCTTCATGTTGCCGGTGCCAGACGCCTCGGTGCCAGCCGTTGAAATTTGCTCAGACAAATCCGCACCGGGCATGATGACTTCAGCAACCGACACACCATAATTGGGAATAAACACCAGCTTGAGCTTGTCGCCAATCCGGACATCATTGTTGATGACCGAGCCGACGTCATGAATCAGCCGGATGATGGATTTGGCCGTGTGGTAACTCGATGCGGCTTTGCCCGCAAAAATGACAGTTCGTGGAACCCAGGCGGCTGCAGGATTGGCCAGTATGGCCTGGTACCGGGTGATGACATGCAGCACATTGAGCAACTGGCGTTTGTATTCATGAATCCGTTTGACTTGCACGTCAAACAGGCTGTCGGGGCTGACATTGACACCGGCTGTGCGTTTTATATAAGCCGCCAGACGCGCCTTGTTGTCGCGTTTGATGGCCATGAATTTGGCGGCAAAGGCGGCGTCGGTCTTAAATGCATTCAGCCCTTTGAGGAGATCCAGGTTCAGTCGCCATCCGTTGCCCAGGGTGTTGTCCAGCAGTGCCGACAGGTCAGGGTTGGCCTGAGCCAACCAGCGGCGGGGTGTCACGCCATTGGTCATGTTGGTGAACCGGTCAGGCCAAAGACTGGCAAAGTCGGCAAAGATGGTTTGCACCAGCAATTCAGAATGCAGCGCCGACACGCCATTGACTTTGTGGCTTCCAACGATGGACAGGTGCGCCATGCGCACGCGGCGTTCACCATGTTCGTCAATCAAAGACAGGCGCGCCAAAAATTCGTTGTCGTTGGGTCGGAGCTTGGCCGCAAATTCCAGAAATTCCTTGTTGATCCGGAAAATGATTTCAAGATGTCGGGGCAGGACGTGTTGCATCAAGGACACCGGCCAGGTCTCCAGCGCTTCCGGCATCAGGGTGTGATTGGTGTACGAAAAGGTCTTGCAACACAGGGCCCAAGCCTTGGCCCAGGGCATGTCATGTTCGTCACACAGAAGGCGCATCAACTCGGCCACGCCAATGGCGGGATGCGTGTCGTTGAGGTGAATGGCCACCTTCTCGGCCAGATTGTCCAGGGATGGAAACTCGTTTAAATGGCGTTGCACCAGGTCTTGAATGGACGCGGCGACAAAGAAGTACTCTTGCTTCAACCGAAGTTCCCGACCGGCTGGCGTGCTGTCATTGGGATACAGCACCCATGAAATATTTTCGTATTCGTTTTTGGCACCTGCCGCGCGCGCGTAGTCGCCCGTATTGAACGCACCCAAGTCAATGTGGGCGGGTGCCACCGCTTTCCACAATCGCAATGTGCTGACTTTTTGAGTGCCATGGCCAGGTATGACCATGTCATAGGCTTTGGCGGCCACCTCGCCTGCGCTGCGCCACACAGGTTTGTCTTCCACATGCTCAACCCAGCCGCCAAAGCGAACCGGGTAGGTGATATCCGCACGGGGAAATTCCCAGGGCGTGCCGTTTTGAAGCCACGGATCCGGGTACTCGACCTGGCAGCCGTTTTGAATGCTTTGCGCAAACATGCCGTATTCATACCGGATGCCATAACCAAAGGATGGCAATCCCAGAGTGGCCATCGAATCCAGAAAGCAGGCGGCCAGGCGACCCAAACCACCATTGCCCAAAGCGGCGTCGGGCTCGCGGTCTTCAATATCCTCCAGAGTCTGCGCATGCAGAGACAGCCCTTGGGCCGCGGCACTGGTCAGGTTAAGGGCACCCAGGGCATTGGAGAGCGTGCGCCCCATCAGGAATTCCATGGACAAATACACCACCCGGCGTGCTTTGGCTGCTTTGTCACGGGCCTGAGTTTCTACCCAGCGACGGGACAGGTGTTCCCGCGCCACCTGGGACACAGCCAGCATCAAGTCGGTCGGCGAAGCGTTTTCAGAGGCTACACCGACGGTACTGAGAAGTTGCTCTTCAATCTGGGCAGCCAGTGCGTGTTTGGCGATGGGCAAGTTTGAATTCACGGGGCATCCTTTGGAGAGAGCAAAACGGGGCAACCTGGAAAGCGTGCAACAAGGGCACATTTGTCAGGAACATGGGGACAGCAGGCAATATTCGCGCCACCATGGTGTTTGCAAAGATTTTGCCATGTGGTAACGGCCCGGTAACAAGATTGCTGAACTGGGTATTAAGATGGCGTGAGACCTGACAACTTAAAAAGTAGGAGACAACATGAAACCCGATGAACTTGCGCTCAGTTTTGATTTGCCCAAGCGAACGGTTGCCTTGGTATTGGCCGGCGGACGGGGAAGTCGCCTCATGAACCTGACCGATCGACGCGCAAAACCAGCGGTTTATTTTGGTGGCAAGTTTCGGATCATTGACTTTGCACTCTCCAACTGCTTGAACTCAGGCATCCGGCGCATTGGCGTCATTACGCAATACAAGTCACATAGCCTGTTGCGCCACCTCCAGCGTGGTTGGGCATTTCTCAAAAGCGAGATGAACGAGTTTGTGGATTTGTTGCCTGCCCAGCAACGCACGGATGATGAAAGCTGGTATCGCGGCACAGCGGATGCGGTCTACCAAAACCAGGACATTCTGGCCAGCTACCGCTCGGTGGATTATGTGGTGGTGCTGGCTGGCGACCACATTTACAAAATGAATTACGCCATCATGCTGGCCGATCATGTGGCCAAAGGGCGCGATTGCACGGTCGGTTGCATTGCTGTGCCACGGGATGAGGCATCGGCCTTTGGAGTCATGGCCGTGGATGACAAATACATGATCACCGAATTTGTTGAAAAGCCGGCTGATCCGCCCGCCATGCCGGGCCATCCTGACAAGTCGTTGGCAAGCATGGGCATTTATGTCTTCAATGCCCGCTTTTTGTACAAGGAGCTTGAGCGGGACATGGCGGATCCGGAATCAAGTCATGATTTTGGCAAAGACATCATTCCTCGCGCGGTTCGAAATGCCAATGCAGCAGCCCATCCCTTTGAGTTGAGCGCGGTCGGCACCAAACGTGGCGAGCAGCCTTACTGGCGGGACGTGGGGACCATTGACGCTTATTGGGATGCCAATATTGATCTCACCGCGACCGACCCGCTGCTCAATCTCTACGACACCCGCTGGCCTGTATGGACCTATCAGGAGCAATTGCCTCCAGCCAAATTTGTCCACAATGTGGATGACCGCCGTGGCATGGCGATAGAGTCGACCGTGTCTGGGGGGTGCATTGTGTCGGGCAGCGTGTTCAGGTCTCTGCTTTTTTCCAGTGTGCGTGTGCATTCACATTCAAAAGTCAGCTGGTCGGTGTTGCTGCCGGGCGTCACCATTGGTCGTGGCGCCCGAGTCAACAGGGCGGTGATCGATCGGGGTTGCAGTATCCCCGATGGCATGGTGATTGGTGAAGATGTGGTGCAGGACGAAGTACGCTTTCACCGCAGCCCCAACGGGATTACCCTGGTGACTGCCGAGATGCTTTCCAAACTTGCAGCATGAGGGTTTTGCATGCTGCGGCTGAAGTTTTTCCGCTGGTTAAAACTGGTGGCTTGGCCGATGTCCTGGGGGCATTGCCACAGGCTTTGGTGACTGGCGGTGCTGATGTCCGCCTGGTCGTTCCCGGTTGGCCCGCCGTGATGCAAGGTGTGGAGGATCTCACCTTGATCAGCGAATTGGGCGCGCTCTTTGGCGCGGGAAAAGTTGCAATTCGCTTGGGGCGATTGCCGGGCGGCTCTGTCAGGGTGTACGTGGTGGATGCGCCTTACCTGTTTAACCGCAACGGTAACCCCTACTTGGGTCCTGATGGCAAGGAATGGGGTGACAACCTCCAGCGGTTTGGATTGCTGGGTTGGGTTGCGGCCCATCTGGCAGCCGGCGAGCTGGACGGTCAGTGGTGCCCCGATATTCTTCATGCCCATGACTGGCACGCTGCCATGGCCTTCGCGTATGTGCGATCGCATCCTGGTGCCAAAGTTAAAACAATATTTACTGTTCACAACCTGGCCTACCAAGGCCTGTTTGATGAAGCAGATTTCCATTTGCTGGGATTGCCAGCCCGGTTGATGGTGCCCACCGGCCTGGAGTTTCATGGGCAGTTGTCATTCATGAAAGCGGGTTTGGCATATTCAGACCGGATTACCACTGTGAGCCCGAGCTACGCGCATGAAATTGCGACCACGGAGTTTGGCTGCGGACTGGAAGGCTTGATTCGCGCCAGGGGTTCTGACGTGTCGGGGATTTTGAATGGTGTTGACAGCGCTATTTGGGACCCTGCAAGCGACAAGGCGATTGCAACGCCGTATTCGCCATTGGCCATGGGTGGCAAAGCCCGATGCAAGGCGACATTGCAAAAGGCTTTGGGATTGCGGATCAATGAGCGTGCACCGCTGTTTGGATTGGTCAGCCGATTGACCGAGCAAAAGGGTTTGGACCTGGTGCTCTCAGCGATTCCCGCCATGCTGGCTGGCGGTGCGCAAATTGCGGTGCAAGGCAGCGGTGACCCTACACTGGAAGCCGCTTTCAGTGCTGCCGCGGATCAATTCCCGGGGCAGGTGGCTGTGCGCCTGGGTTACGACGAAACATTTGCGCACCAGATGATGGCGGGGTCTGACGCCATCTTGGTGCCATCGCGGTTTGAGCCCTGTGGTTTGACCCAGCTGTATGCACTGCGGTATGGCACGGTGCCAGTCGTTCGCCATGTTGGCGGATTGATTGATACGGTGGTGGACTTCAAGGCGGACACTTTATTGCGGGACGAAGCAACCGGTTTTATGTTCGGCCCTGCCACCGCCGAGGCCCTGGCTGAGGCGGTAAGCCGGGCAACCCACGCGTTCGCCCAACCCAATACTTGGCGAAAAATCATGCTTCGAGGCATGGCCCAGGAATTTTCCTGGGAGCGCTCTGCAGAGCAATATTTGACGCTTTACAACGACCTGCTCGCAGCCTGACTGAACGGCGTGACGAATACAATCCGACCCACCAAAAGGACCCTACAAAATGCAAGTTGCTTCCTCCATCTTCAAGGCCTATGACATTCGGGGCATCGTGCCCGCCACAGTGACAGAAGAAGTCGCCGAGGGCATTGGCAAAGCGTTTGGAACCATTGCGCGCCTGGAAGGCGAAACCGCCGTGGCGGTGGGACGCGATGGCCGTCTGAGTGGCCCTTCGTTGAGTGCTGCGCTGGTGCGTGGTCTGGTGTCGGTGGGTATGGAAGTTATCGATGTGGGCCTGGTGACAACGCCCATGCTCTATTTCGCCGCAACCACACTTTGCAAAAGTGGCATCCAGGTGACGGGTAGCCACAATCCCAAGGATTACAACGGCTTCAAAATGGTCATGTCCGGACGCGCCATTTACGGTGAAGAAATCCAGGCGATTCGGCGCATGATGGAAGCTGAAAGCTGGGTGCAAAAAGACGGAGGCTCGGTCAAGAATATCAATGTTCTGGCACCCTACCGGGACCGGATTATGGGCGACATCAAACTGGCCCGCCCCATGAAAATTGTGGTCGACTCGGGGAATGGCATTGCAGGTGCTTCAGCACCTGGCATCCTTCGCGCAATTGGCTGCGAAGTGATTGAGTTGTTCAGTGAAGTAGATGGCAATTTCCCCAACCACCATCCCGACCCCAGCAAGCCGGAAAATTTGCGCGATTTGATTGCCGCCTTGCAAAGTAGTGATGCCGAACTGGGCCTGGCGTTTGATGGCGATGGTGACCGGCTGGGCATTGTCACCAAGCAGGGCAACAACATTTTCCCGGATCGCCAGATGGTGTTGTTTTCCCGCGATGTGCTCAGCCGTGTACCCGGCGGCACCATTGTGTATGACGTGAAATGCTCCCAACGGCTGGCGCCAGCCATTGAGGCAGCGGGCGGCGTTCCATTGATGTACAAGACGGGTCACTCACTGATCAAGGCCAAGATGAAGGAAGTCAACTCGCCTTTGGGTGGCGAGATGAGTGGACACATTTTCTTCAAGGAGCGCTGGTTTGGTTTTGACGATGGCACCTACGCCGGTTGCCGACTGCTTGAAATTGTGAGCCAATCGCCGGATGCGAATGCGGTGCTTGATGCCTTGCCAACCAGTTTTTCCACGCCGGAGATGAATGTTCGTGTTGCCGAAGGCGAAGCGCCAGGTCTGGTCGCCAAAGCGGTGTCGCTGGCCAGTTTTGGGCCCGATGCCAAAATCAACACCATTGACGGCCTTCGCGTGGATTGGGCAGATGGATTTGGCTTGCTGCGGTCGAGCAACACAACGCCGGTTCTGGTGTTGCGTTTTGAGGGACACACGCCGGAAGCCTTGCATCGCATTGAAACTGCCATGTTGGCCTTGCTGCGTCAGGTCAAACCTGACGCCAAGTTTGAAGCCGCCGCGCACTAATTCAAAACCAGCCAACCAGGACAAACCTGATGAAGGTTTTGTTCGTCAAGTTGTCATCTTTGGGGGATGTGATCCAGACAATCCCCGTGGTGGCGGATCTCAGACGTGCCTATCCCGACGTGGTTATTGACTGGGTCGTGGAGGAAGCCTTTTCGCCTCTGATTGACCGGGTGAAGGGACTTCGCCGTGTACTGCCCATGGCCGAGCGACGCTGGCGGAAAACCCGCTGGAAGGCGGAGACACGTGCTGAGCGGCAAATATTTTTGGACAGTCTGCAATCAGAAGCCTACGACGCAGTGATCGATTTCCAGGGCCTGATCAAGTCGGCACTGGTTGCGCGACAGGCGAGATTGCTTCCAGAGGGATTTCGTGCCACATATGGCAACGCCAGTGAAGCCTGCGGCTACGAATGGCCCGTTCGTTGGCTGTTGGACCGGTTGGTGTCCATGCCACGACGAATTCATGCCGTGGCCCGCTACCGCGCGCTCGCGGCGGGTGCGTTGTCTTACCCGATCTCCGGCCCACCGGTGTATGCCTTGAACGTGAATTCAGACAAGGCCTCCAAAACTGTTGTTTTCGCCCATGGCACAACGCGGCCTGATAACG
The DNA here is from genome assembly GCA_963750805.1 of uncultured beta proteobacterium. Lineage (GTDB taxonomy): Bacteria > Pseudomonadota > Gammaproteobacteria > Burkholderiales > Burkholderiaceae_C > JANYCG01. The sequence goes on along the minus strand of CAVVSV010000035.1, from coordinate 36,565 downwards.
AATGGGCCTATGCCCATTGGCTGGAACTGGGCATCAGGTTGGCAGGCCAGGGGTATCACATTGAGTTACCGCAAGCCGGAGACAAAGAGCTGGCTTTGGCACAACAGCTGGCACAAGCCTTGGGGCCGCAAGCCGAGGTATGGCCCAAGTTGTCTTTGGCCCAGGTTCTGGATCGAATGGCTGGATCGTCGGGCGTGATTGGGGTTGATTCTGGATTGAGTCACATGGCCGTGGCTCTGGATTTGCCCCACGTTCAAATTTTCAGCCAGCCGCGAGCGTGGCGGGCCGGGCCCGTGGATTGCGCCTGGCAGCGGGCTGTGGGGGGCGACGCCGCCCCGGATGTGGACACAGTGTGGCGGACCTGGCAAGAGGTCAGCGCGGCCAAAGCGTCATGATTCGTTCGGTTTACTCGGGATTGATGTGGTTGGCCCAACCATTTTTGCGAGCTCGGCTAAAGCGAAGGGGTCTGGCTGAGCCTGGCTATCTGGTGGCCATGGAGGAACGGTTTGGCCACTATGCCGCGTCAACAAGCCCTGCGCCTTCAGACCACCCTGATGCTGGATACCTGTGGGTGCACGCGGTGTCTTTGGGCGAAACCCGGGTGGCGGCCTTGCTGATTTCGCGCTTGCGTGAACGGTGGCCTGGCATGCATTTGCTGCTGACCCATGGTACGGCCACTGGGCGTGAAGAAGGCGCCAAGCTTTTGCGCTCGGGTGATATTCAAGTGTGGCAACCTTGGGACACGCCTGGCAACGTCAACCGCTTTCTGGATCACTACAAGCCCCGAATGGGTATCTTGCTGGAGACCGAAATTTGGCCCAACTTGTCGGCGATCTGCAAAATCCGCGGCGTGCCCCTGGTGCTGGTCAATGCGCGGCTGAGCGACAAGTCCTTGCGGCAAGCCCGTCGTTTGAATTGGCTGGCCCGCCCTGCCTATGGAAACTTGACTGCCGTTTGGGCACAAACGCAAGACGATGCAAAGCGCCTCAAGCAACTGGGGGCTTCTGTTCAGGGAGTGTTCGGGAACCTGAAATTTGACGCAAGTCCTGACGCATCCCAGGTCTCCATGGGGCGCAGGGGCCGAGACGGATTGGGCCAGCCTGTCGTGCTTTTTGCCAGCTCCCGGGAGGGCGAAGAGAGCCAGTTCCTGGAGTATCTTAAAAAAAATGAGCGCCAAGTCCCCGTCGAATATAAGAAGTTTGCTATTGAAAATGTAGTGCCCTACATCCAATGGCTGATCGTCCCACGGCATCCGCAGCGCTTCGATGAGGTGGCTCAATTGATGGCCCATACAGGTTATCGAGTGTCACGGCGAAAGACCTGGCTGACGACTCCGCCTGGTGGACCTCTGGAGGCTTCCATTGAGGTTCCGCCGTGGCCATTGACCCTCTGGCTGGGTGACTCGCTGGGAGAAATGGCCCTTTACTACGGGCTGGCCGATGTGGCCCTGTTGGGCGGCAGCTTTGAACCTTTGGGCGGACAAAACCTGATTGAGGCGGCGGCTTGCGGCTGCCCTGTGATCATGGGGCCGCACACCTTCAACTTCGCCGAAGCTGCCGAACTGGCTATTGACGCGGGGGCGGCCATTCGGGTTGGTTCCATGGCTCAAGCTGTCCATGAGGCCCAAAGCTTGCTGGCGGATGGGCCTCGGCTTGAAGCCATGAAGCGCGCAGCCTTAAATTTCACAGCCGCCCATCGGGGCGCGCTGGACAAAACCGTTGCGGCAGTTTCAGCGGTGCTGGAGGGCCCTGCTATTTGGCCAGCAGTGAGTTGATGGTTTGCAAATCGTCTGATTTGAGCGTGCCATTGGCCTGGCGCAATTTCAGCCCGCCCACCAGCACGTCATACCGGGCCTTGGCGAGGTCACGTTTGGTCTGGAACAACTGGCTTTGCGAGTTGAGAACGTCAATGTTGATGCGAACCCCCACCTGGTAGCCGAGCTTGTTGGCATCCAAAGCGCTCTGGCTGGAGGCTTCTGCAGCTTCCAGTGCCTTGACCTGCCCTTGACCCGACAGAAGACCAAAGTACGCTGTGCGCGTCCCCTGAGCCACGGCCCGCCTGGCGCCTTCAAGGTCATTGCGGGCCTTGTCCTCCAGAGCCAGCGTTTCCTTGATGCGATTTTGAATGGAGTAGCCTGCAAACAACGGCAAATTCAAAGCGACACCGATGGTCGCCAAGTTGGTGCGGAAGTCTGGCCCCACCGTGGCGGTGCCATTGTTTTGTGTGACGTTGTAGCTGCCGGTCAGGTCGATGGTGGGTTTGTTGCCCGCCTGTGCCTTGGTGGTTTCAAGCATGGCAACATCCAGCGCAACCTGACTGAGCTTGATGCCGGGGTGATTGTCTTCAGACTGTTGTACCCACGCACTCACGTCCTCGGGAATCACCGCAGGCAACACCACGGGCTGAGCGACAGACTTGGGCTGCGTGTCGGTCTTTCCTACCAACTGGTCCAAGGCAATTTTTTTGACGCGCAGGTCATTGCGGGCGGCAATTTCCTGGGCGATAACCAGGTCATAGCGGGCCTGCGCTTCACGGGTGTCAGTAATCGTGGACGTTCCCACCTCAAAATTGCGTTTGGCAAAGGCCAGCTGTTCTGCCACAGCGGTTTTTTGCGCCAGCACAAAGGCCACACTGTCTTGGGAAGCCAGCACGTCAAAATAGGTCTGGCTGACCCGGACGATCAAATCCTGGTCGGCGGTCAGCAATTGCAGCTGAGCTTGATCCATCTGCTTTTTCCCCTGTTCGTACGTGGCCCAGTTGGCGGGCCGGTAAAGGGGTTGCGAAGCGCTGATCGTTGCACTTTGGGTTGAAAAATCCGGGCGTGGGGGTTTGGCCAGCGTGTTCTCCAGGTTGGAGAAAGAAGCGCCCATGGAAAGGCCCACCGTCGGCAACGTGCCGGCGCGGGTCTGTTCTGCCCGAGCCAAGGTGGCGTCAAATTGCGACCTGGCCGACTGGTAGGTGGCGTCAAAGGCTCGCGCTGACTCATACATTTCAACCAGGTTTTGGGCTTGTGCGGGCAGGGCAAGTGCCGCAACCAGCGCCATAAACAACGGCGTCAGCGGCAACGATGGAAAAAACGGGAGCATTTTCATGGGTGTCCTAATTACAAATTATCGGCAGCCAACTATCGGGATCAGTAGCGCGCTACGGACGGATCGAGTTCCAGCGACCAGGCGTTGATTCCACCCGAAATATTCGCAACGTGGGCAAAGCCCTGGCTCGTCAGAAACCCCGCCACCTGCATGCTGCGGCCACCGTGGTGGCACAGGCAGGCCACCGGGCGACCCGGTTCCAACTGGGCAAGGCGTTGCGGAATGGACCCCATGGGGATCACGACCAACTCGAACCCGTCGGCCTTGACGCTGGCTGTTTGCAACTCGCCCGGTTCGCGCACATCCAGCACCACCGGTTTGCCATGCGCGCTGTTGGCTTGAAACCATGCGGCCAATTCAGAAGGACGGACTTGAGAAATCATGCTTGATGTCGCGCTTTCAACGTGGGGTGCTAAAAAACAAACTTGCTGCGTTCGGAAAAATTCAGCAAGCGGGGTGCAACGTTGTCCCACGGTTGTACCGTACGGAAATCAGCATCCGACACCCGCGTGACGAGGGTTGCGCGCATCATGGGCTCTTCACCCACGATCGCTGTCAAACGCCCCCCCACTTTCAGCTGGGCCAACAATGAATGCGGGACTTCGGCAACTGAACCACTCATCACAATCACATCAAAGGGTCCTTCCGCCGGTGCGCCTTTGGAGCCATCGGCATGCCGGACTTCCGCGTTATGGATGCCTGCTTTTTGGAGGTTGGCCCGAGCGATTTGCGCCATTGACGCGTCAATTTCCAGCGAAATCACGCGCTGTGCACGGTGGGCCAGCAGAGCAGCCATGTATCCAGATCCGGCGCCAATCTCAAGCACTTTTTCGTGTTTTTGTACGGCGACGTCTTGAAGGAGGCGGGCTTCCACGCGGGGCGCCAACATGCATTGGCCCAGGCGCATGGCTTCGTCCGGAGGGCTGATGAGAGGAATTTCCATGTCCACAAAGGCCAAAGCCTTGTGAGCGACGGGCACGAAATCTTCACGCTTCACAACGGCCAACAAATGCAACACGCCGGCATCCAGCACGTCCCAGGGACGAATCTGTTGCTCGATCATGTTAAAGCGGGCTAATTCCAAGTTCATTTGCGTACTCCGGGGGGTATATTAACCTAATCTCTCAAATTTTAACCGCAGGGTTATTTTTTGCGCCCCAAAGACGTCCCAGCCAATGGGCCAAATCGTCCATGTAGCAGTACACCACAGGCACTACAACCAAAGTCAATAAAGAAGAGGTGATTACCCCGCCAATTACAGCCTGCCCCATGGGAGCGCGCATTTCAGACCCCTCGGTGAGCGCAAAAGCCAGCGGCACCATGCCAAATATCATGGCCAGGGTTGTCATCAGAATGGGCCGCAAACGGACTTTGGCAGCCATCAGCAAGGCCTCACTGCGGCCCAGTCCGGGAACCACCTGCCCCTCTGCATTGACAGACGGCTCGCGCGAACGAATGGCAAAGTCCACCAGCAAAATGGCATTTTTGGTGACCAGGCCCATCAACATGACAACACCGATCACTGAAAACATCGATAACGTCGAGTTGAACAACATCAATGCCAGCACCACACCTATCAGGGTCAGGGGCAGCGCCGTCATCAATGCCAGGGGTTGCAAAAAGCTTTTGAACTGGCTGGCCAGAATCATGTAAATGAACACTATGGCCAATACCAGCGCGGAAATGGCGTAGCCAAACGCTTCCGCCATGTCTTTGGTGGAGCCGCTGAACTGGTAGCTGTAACCCGGCGGCATGGCGATGCTGTCCATGGCAATCTTGATGTCGGCTGAGACCTCACCGGCGGAGCGGCCCGACACGTTCCCGTTGATGGAGACCTCGCGGGTGAGATCGCGCCGGTTGATTTGATTGGGCCCAGTGGCCTCGCTCACCGTTGCAACCTGATTGAGTCGCACAATGCGCGGGCTGCCATCGGCGTTGCTACCCACCGTGAAAGGAAGTCGCTCCAGGTCGTCCGGGCTGTTTCGGGCTGACGGCGCCAGTCGGACGTTGACGTCGTAGGTCTGGTCATCCGGCGCCCGCCAATTGCCCACGGTTTGTCCTGCCACGAGGGTGCGCAACGCAGAACCGATTTGCGTCACACCCAAGCCAGCGTCAGAGGCGACGTCCCGTTTGACATCAATGTTCAGCGTGGGCTTGTTGGGCTTGGCACTGGAGTCAAGATCCACCAGACCAGGAATGGTTCTGATTTTTCCCATGGCCTGAAGCGTCAGCCTTTCCAACTCCGCCGTGTCGGGACCCTGGATGGAAAACAGAATCTGCTTCTGTCCGCCAACGGAATCCAGCAGCCCCACGTGGGTCACGGTGATTCCGGGGACGCGCTTTAAACGCTCCCGAAGAACGACAGACATGGCGTCCACGCTGAGGCTGCGCGCTTTGCGATCCACCAGTCGGATGTAAATGCTGGCGTAGATTTTTCCCTGCGCATTGCCCGTGTTGATGGTGGACAGCGTGTAGCGAACTTCGGGGAACTCGCGGATGATGGCCTCGACTTGACGCGCTTTGCCTTCCGTGACTTCAAGAGACGAACCGACGGGCGTGTAGAACGTCATTGTTGTCTCTGAAAAAGTCTGATTTGGGAACAAACTCCGTGCCCAGCAAGGGCACCATGAAAATGCTACCCACAAAAACGCACAGTGCCAACAGGACGGTGATGAGCCGGTGCTTCAGAGCCGAACGAAGCAGGCTTTGGTAAACCTCTGCCAGGCGGTCTGTGGTGCGATCAAACCATCCCGTGACGCGTCCTATGGTTTTGTCGTAAACCGAAACCGGTGGCCCATGGCGCCCGTGCGCTTCAATGCTGGGGTCATGCCAAATGCTGGAAAGCATGGGGTCAAGCGTGAAGCTGACAAACATGGAGATCAATACCGCCGCCACGATGGTGATGCCAAACTCGTGGAAAAACTTGCCGATGATGCCGCCCATGAACCCGATGGGCATGAACACGGCGACGATAGACAGCGTCGTCGCCAGCACCGCCAATCCAATTTCCTGGGTACCGTCCAGCGAGGCTTGATACGCATTTTTGCCCATCTGCACATGCCGCACAATGTTCTCTCGCACCACAATCGCATCGTCAATCAGGAGGCCCACGCACAGGCTCAGCGCCATCAGCGTGATCATGTTGATGCTGAAACCGAACAGATTCATGAAGAAAAAGGTACCGATTAGCGCAATGGGCAGCGTCAGGCCGGTAATAACAGTGGAGCGCCAGGAATTCAGAAACAGGAAAACAATCAATACCGTCAGTAGCGCGCCCTCTATCAGCGTGCGGCGCACGTTCTCCACCGAGACGCGAATCTGGCGCGAGCCATCGGTGATCAGTTCAAGCCGTAAACCGGGCGGCAGCTTTTTTTGCATTTCCGCAAGCGTTTTGTGCAGCCCATCCACCACCGCAATGGTGTTCTCGTCCTGTTGTTTTTGCACGTTCAGCAAAAGTGTGCGCTGGCCGTTGTAGAGCGCCAAGCTGTCAATTTCCTGGGCGCCATCCGAAATCTTTGCCAACTGGTCGACGCGCACAGGCGCGTTGCCCTTGCGGGCCACGATGATTTTTCCAAAATCTTCCGGGCGCTGCATGCGGGCTGAAATTTGGACCACGCGTTCCTGTTCGCCTGACCGGATCGCTCCTACCGGCAAATCCTGGTTGTCGTTGCGCACGGCCGCAACAATCTGGTCAGGCGTGATGCCGAATGCTTCCAGGGCCTGCGGATTCAGGTAAAGGTTGATCTCCCGTTTGGTGCCACCGACGACGGTGACTGAACCGACACCGCGCACATTTTCAAGACGTTTTTTGAAAATTTGCTCCGCCCAGTTGGTGAGCTCGACAGCACTCAGCGTTTTGGCGGATGCCGAAGAGGTGTCGGGGAGCACCGCCACTGACCAAATGGCGCGGGCCGCTGGATCAAAACGGAGTACGCGTGGCTCCTTGACCTCAGTGCGCAGCAGCGGCTTCACAGCGGCTACCTTTTCACGTACATCGTCGGCGGCTTTTCGTCCATCAACGTGCAGCCCAAACTCGATCACCACCACCGACTGTCCCTCATAGCTGCGCGACGTCAGTGCGTTGATCCCGGCAATGGAGTTCACGCCTTCTTCAATTTTCTTGGAGACCTCGCTTTCGACAATTTCGGGTGAAGCACCAGGGTAGTCCGTGATGACAACTACCACCGGAAAATCGATGTTGGGGAACTGATCGACCTGCAGACGCTGGAGCGAAAACAGGCCCAATACCACCAGGGCCAGCATGACCATGGTGGCAAAAACCGGGTTCTTGAGACTGACCTTGGTGAACCACATGGCGTTAACGCGTTGCGCTCGCGGGACTCGCGGCGGGTGAACTGGTGACCTTGACCAGGGTTCCTTCGCGCAGTGCACCCAAAGTTCCCCGAATCACGGCTGCATTGACGGGCAGGCCCGTGATGACAACCATGGCTTCGCCGCCAACGTCTCCCCGCGCGCCCAAATCAACACTCCGGTGTGCAACCCGCCCGCCGTCTACCAGTTGGACATAGGGGGCTGGCTTGTCGGTGCGAACACTGCTCAATGGCACCGCGGTGCCTGACGTGACGGTGGTGCCCAAAGTTCCTTGCGCAAAAAGTCCCTGACGCAAACCTGTGGGATCCATCACGGCCAGGTAGGCAATGACGCTGCGGCTGCCTGCTTGCGCACTGGGATTGATGCGTACCACTTTCGCATTCACGGGCTGGCTGGCACCCTCGACTTGAAGCAAGGCAATCTGGCCCACCTTGACCTGCAAAGAATCAGCGGCACTCAAGGTGGCCTCCAACTCGATGCGGCTTAAATCAACCACTTCCAGCACCCGTCCATCAATGGCAATTCGTTCCCCGGGTTGAGCCAGCCTTTGGGACACCACACCGGTAATCGGGCTGCGCAACACAGTGTCGTCCATCGCCTTTTTGGTAACTTCGACCGAGGCTTGTGCCGCCTTGTAATTGGCCTGTGCCGCGACCAAATTGCTGGACGACGTATCCAGCGCAGTCTTGCTGATGAACCCTTGCTCAACCAGCGCCCGGTTGTTGTCAAACTGCCGTTGGGCGATATCGATCTGCGCCTTGGCGGCGTCGGCCTGTTCTTGCGACTGGCGAACTCTGGAGGCGTATTCGGTCTGTTCAACCCGCGCTACGACCTGGCCAGCCTTGACGACGTCGCCCTCCCGCACTGTGAGACCTTGCAACTCCCCAGCCACCCGCGCCTTGATGATGGCCGAATTGGCAGCCTTCAGCGCACCGGAAATGGCCAGTCCCTGAGACAAATTTTGGACTTTGACAGTCGTCATGTCGGTTTGAGCCAGCTCAATGGACGTTTGCGTTTGTTGTGAAACTTGCGCCGCCGCGGCAGCCTGTCTGGCTTTGCGATCGGCAAGAGTTCGCGCGATGCCCCCAGCGAGCAAAAGCACAACCGTGCCGGTGATCGTCCATTTGAGCCAGGGTTTCATGATTTGCTTTTTCCTTGTTGCGGAGTGACTTGTTCGGGTGACGATCGGGCGGCGGAGGGTGTTGCAACCGGTACACACAGGCCATGAAGCAATGTGTTTACTTGAGTAGACAAAAATTCCTCGGGATCAAAATTCGTACGTGGCACGACAGCGGTGCTTGATGAGTGTTTCCAGGTCACGAGAAACAACATGGGGCTTAACACGCTGTAAACGGCGTACTTCATGTCCATGGGGCGAAACTCCCCGAGGTCCACGCCGCGTTGCAAGATGGCTTCAATAATGTTTTGCCCGGGCTCGATGACTTCGCTGCGGTAAAACAGTGCCAGATCGGGGAATAGCGCACCCTCGGACATCATCAGTTTGCTGATGCCCGACGCCTTGGTCGAGCCCACTGTCGTCCACCAGCTTTGAACGCAAAACTGCAGCATGTCTGCCGTGCTGCCCACGAAGCTCTGGAGCGCTTGATGCCACCGGGGATAGTGGCTGGAAATGTTTTCCCGCACCACCGCTTTGAACAACTCTTCTTTGCTCGAGAAGTATAAAAAGAGCGTTCCTTTGGAGACGCCCGCCCTTTGTGCCACCTCTTCAGCGCGGGTTCCGGCAAACCCTTTTTCCACAAAAAGATCCAGGGCGGCGACAAGGAGCTCACCCGGCCGCGCTTCCTTGCGACGTTCCCGTTTGACGGCGGCGGCTTTGGGCTGGCTGAAGATGTGTTGAGGCACTGGCGCTTGAATTACTGACTCGTTGGTTATTAGTTTAGTCGAGCAACTAGGGGCCGTCAATGTGAGGGCAGATTCACGCCAATAACCGGGCCAACACGTTGGTGAGAAAGTTTAAATGTTCTATTGACAGAACATTAGGACTGTTCTTACGATGCATCATGTCGCAATCGATGCCCATGACCAAGTACCACCAGATCTATCTGGTGTTGCGTGAGCAGTTGCATGAAGGCAGATTTGTCGATGGGCTGCCCGGTGAATTGGCCTTGATGCGTGAATTTGCCGTCGCCAGGGTCACGGTCCGTCGTGCTCTGGAGCAACTCTCCGATGAGGGCCTGATTTCCCGTGAGCCTGGACGCGGTACCCGGCCGTTGGGTCTGGGTGCGGCCTCTGCTGCCAACGCGACGGCGTTTGGAGAAAAGGGCAAACGCGCCCACTTGACGGGTTTGCTGGAAAACCTGGTCAGCATGGGGCTGAGAACCTCGGTCAATGTTTTGGAAGTTGACACGGTCACGGCATCGTCCGCTGTGGCTGCTGCCCTGGGTTTGGCGCCTGGCGATCCGGTGCAGAAGGCCGTGCGGGTGCGCAGCACCAAAGAAGGCCCACTGTCCCACATCACGACTTGGGTGCCCGAGGACATTGGCCGCAAGTTTGGCCGGCGGGAATTGGCGCGAAAACCCATTTTGATGCTGCTGGAGGAATCGGGTGTCAAGGTGGGCCGCGCGCAGCAGACCATTTCCGCCAGGCTTGCCGATGTGCTGGTGGCCCGGCACCTGGACGTTGCGGTCGGGTCGGCATTGCTGGCTGTCCGGCGTCTGATTTATGACGACCAGGAGCGCCCCATTCAGTGGCTGCACGGCCTGTACCGCCCGGACCGCTACGAATACGAAATGCAGTTGTCCCGCGTTGGCGACATTGATGCCAAGGTGTGGGTCAGCAAGGATTTGTCCGCCCAGTTCCATTGACCCGCCGTTTTTTTAACTCACCAAGGAAATACCATGACCACACGTCGCCAATTTGTTGCCAACACGGCTGCAGCTGCTTCTGCACTCGCTTTTCCCATGGTCGGAGGCGCACAGTCCAAAGCCGTCAGGATCGGCGTCCTGCATCCGGTGACGGGTTCGCTGGCGTATTCAGGTTCTCAATGCCGGGAAGGCGCGTTGATGGCCATTGAAGACATCAACAAGGCCGGTGGAATCAAATCCTTGGGAGGCGCAAAAATTGAAGCGCTGTTGGGGGATGCGCAATCAACCCCACAAGCAGGCACCGCCGAGATCGAGAAGATGAACGAAGCCGGTGTTAGCGCGGTGGTGGGCGCTTTTGCATCCGCAATCTGCCTGGCCACCACCCAGGCCGCCGCCAAATACAACCTGCCGCACGTGGTGGATGTGGGTGTGGCCGACCAGATCGTGGAACGTGGCCTGAAAAATACATTCCGTTTCGGCCCTGGCTACAAAAAATGTGCTGAAGTGGCTGTTGCCAACCTGCATGTGCTCAACACCGCAGCGGGCAAACCCGCCAGGACGGTGATGATCATTCACGAAGAGTCGCTGTTCGGCACCGGCACCGCCAACCTGTTGTCCCGCGAACTGCCTGGGTATGGCTACGAGGTCAAAGAGGTCATCAAACACGCCAATCCCACGCGCGATTTCAACAACATCGTGCTGCGCATCAAGGCGGTCAACCCGGACATTGTGATTCCCGCCAATTACTACAACGAATACGCTCTTTTGGTTCGCACCATGCAGCAGCAAAAGGTCACCCCCAAGGCGATTTACTCGGTACTGGGCGGTGCCGCCAGCAGCTACAAGTTCGTCAAGGAATTCCCGGAAGCCGCCAACGGCATCATTGACTGCAACCACTGGTTCAACCCCAAGGACAAGCGCGCTGCCGAACTGAAAAAGCGGGTCGAAGCCAAAGGTCTGTTCTTCAGCTATGAAGTGTTCATGACCTACACCTCCATGCGCCTGCTGGCTGATGCCATTGACCGCGCCAAGTCCACCGACCGTGCCGCCATCATTGACGCTTTGGAGAAAAGTACCTTTGCAGATCACATCATGCCCTACGGCACCACCAAATTTGTCAATGGACAAAACATGGGGGCACAACCCCTGATGACGCAAGTGAGCAAGGGAGACATCAAGGTGATCGTTCCCCGCGAATACCGTGAAATCGACCCGATCTTCCCGCTGAAAGCCTGAGCCTTTTCGGCAGATGTTTGATATCGGGATCCTGTTCCCGTCGTTCCTCAATGGTCTGACGACTGGGGCGGTCTATGCCCTGATTGCACTCGGCCTGACCCTGATTTACGGCGTGCTGCACATCATCAACTTTGCGCATGGCGCCTCGTTGATGATGGCTTTGTACGCCGTGTATTTCCTGAAGGAAAAGTGGGGCGTTGATCCTTATATGGCGCTGCCTGTGGTGGTGCCGGGCATGTTTGCACTGGGGTACGGCCTGCAGCGCCTGGTCATCAATCGGGCCAGCCATGGCAAGGACGAGAACATCCTGCTGGTCACGCTGGGTCTGTCCATCGTCATGGAAAACCTGGCGTTGCTGTTCTTCAAGTCCGACACCCGCACCGTCGAGACGAGCTACACGCTGACCACGGTGCCCATCGACATCGGCTTTGCGCAGGCCATGATTTCGCTGCCCAAGCTGGTAGCGTTTGGCGGCGCGCTGGTGACCTCTGCCGTGCTGATTCTGATCGTGAACCGTACCGATCTTGGGCGCGCCATTCGGGCGGTGGCCAAAGAAAAGCAGGGTGCCAAGCTCATGGGCATTGATGTGGACCACGTCTATGCCATGAGTTTTGGCATTGGTCTGGCGTGCCTGGGTGCAGCGGCCTGTTTTCTGTTGCCAGCCTATTACGTCAATCCGCAGGTGGGCAGCGGCTTTGTTCTGGTGGCCTTCACCATCGTGGTGCTGGGGGGCATGGGCAGCTTTTTGGGGGCGCTTCTGGGCGGGCTGTTGATCGGTGTCGTGGAGTCGCTCGGCGGTTTGTTTCTGGGTGAATCGCTGGGGCAAATCGGCATCTTCCTGATCTTCATCGCCGTGCTGTTGTTTCGCCCGCAGGGCATGTTTGGTGCGAAGTCATGACGGCGTTGCAAAAAGAAATGCTTCGAATTGCCATCTTTGCGGTGGGGGTCGCACTGTTCCTTGCAGTATCTTCCTCGGGGGTGGCGCTTAACTTTGTGATGATGGCTTTGTATGCAGCGCTCCTGGCGCAAGCCTGGAACATTCTGGGCGGCTTTGGCGGTCAGTTCTCGTTTGGTCACGCGCTGTTTTTTGGCACGGGTGCCTATGTGCAGGCCATTGCGCAATTGCAGGGGGGCATGAACCCTTGGGCGGCCATGCCACTGGGGGCCTTGGCCAGCTGTGCCGTTGGTCTGTTCGTGGGTGGTTTGAGCTTTCGCTACGGCCTAAAAGGCTCCTACTTTGCCTTGGTGACCTTGGCGTTTGCCGAGGTGTTTCGCATCCTGGCCCTGTCGGTGCCATTCACCGGTGCAGGGGTGGGGCTCATGTTGCCGCTGCGCGAAGGCTTCGGCAACATGCAGTTTGAATCCCGACGCGGGTACGCGCTGCTGGTGTTGGTCATTGTGGTGTTGGCCCTGTGCGTCACGTGCTGGCTCAAACATTCGCGCTTTGGTGCCTACCTGCAGGCGGTGCGCGACAACGAAGAGGCGGCCCGGGCGGCAGGGGTCAATCCGTTTCGCATCAAGATGGGCGCCATCGCTTTGTCAGGCGGATTCATGGGTGCCGCCGGGGCCTTTTATGTGCAGGTGTTTCAGTACATTGACCCGGGCATCGCCTATGGGTCCAGCACCTCGGTGGAGGCGTTGGTGGGCGCTATCGTGGGTGGGTTGGGTACTTTGTGGGGCCCCATTGTGGGCGCACTGGCGTTGCACATTCTGGCCGATCTCACCCGCAATCTGTTTGGTCAATTGCCAGGAATCAACATGGTGATTTACGGCACGGTGCTGGTTTTGATGATCATGTTTGCACCTCGCGGGCTGAGTGGCCTGGGGCAAAACATTCGTAGTCTGTGGAAGGGCAAAACGCGATGAGCGCCGTTGCTTCCAAAGCCGACCTCATGACGTTGCAGAGCGTTTCCAAAAGTTTTGGTGGCCTCAAGGCGGTGCAAAACGTCAGCCTGGCTATTGCGCCGGGCAGCCTGACGGCCTTGATCGGCCCGAACGGGGCTGGCAAGACTACCCTGTTTGCCTTGATGTCGGGCTTCTATCGACCCGACACTGGCCATGTCGAATTTGATGGCCGGGACATCACCGGCCACGCACCAGATGCCAACGCCCGCTCGGGGTTGGCGCGCACTTTCCAGATCGTCCAGCCCTTTGCGGCACAGACTGTCCGCGAAAACATTGCCGTGGGTGCCCATCTCCATGAGCCGCGCCGACTCGCGGCACTGACCGCGGCGGAAGCGGTGGCCGCCCGCGTGGGGTTGACGGCGCAACTCGACAAGCCGGCCGCTGACTTGACCGTGGCGGGACGCAAGCGGCTTGAGCTGGCCCGTGCACTGGCCACCCGGCCCAAGCTGCTTCTGCTGGATGAGGTGCTGGCCGGCCTGAATCCGCAGGAAATTGGTGACATGATTCCTGTGGTGCGTGGCATTGCCCAATCGGGCGTCACCGTGTTGATGATTGAGCATGTGATGCAGGCCGTGATGAACCTCGCCGAGCATGTGTGGGTGCTCGCCCAGGGGCAACTCATTGCGCAGGGCACGCCGGCGCAAGTGACCTCCAGCCCTGCGGTGATTGAAGCCTATCTGGGCCATGGAACAGCCGCCAAATTGCAGAAGGCAGCATTGGCCGCCAAGGCGCTTCAGCCAACAAAGGATGGGGTATGAACCACTTGCTGGACGTCAACGGCCTGCATGGCGGATATGGCGCCGTGGAAGTCCTTCGCGGGATTGACTTGCATGTGGACGAGGGTGAAATCGTGGCCCTGCTCGGTAGCAATGGCGCGGGCAAGTCCACACTCAACAACGTGATGTGTGGCATCTATTCCTCCTGGTCTGGCAGCGTTGCGTTTGAAGGCCACAGTCTGACGAATTCGCACTACCGCGACGTGGTCAAGTCCGGCCTGATCCAGGTGCCGGAAGGGCGAAAAATCTTCCCCAACTTGTCGGTGTTGGAGAACCTGGTGCTGGGCTCGTTCACCCGGGGCCGGGAGCGCAGGGCGCAAAACCTGGAGAAGGTGTTTGGCATTTTTCCCCGCTTGAAGGAGCGCACCACCCAGTTGGCCGGCACCATGAGTGGCGGTGAACAGCAAATGCTGGCGATTGGGCGAGGCTTGATGGCAGAACCCCGTTTGTTGATTCTGGATGAGCCCTCGCTGGGCCTGTCACCCCTGCTGGTGGAAGAGTTGTTCACCTTGATTGGTCAACTCAACCGCGACGGTCTGGCGATTCTGCTGGTGGAGCAAAACGTCGGCCAGTCGCTGGACATTGCAGGGCGGGCGTACGTGATGGAAAACGGAGCCCTGCGATTCTCTGGCACCAGCACCGAGCTGTTGGCCAGTGATGACTTGCGCCGTGCCTATTTGGGTGTCTGATGAAACCCCACCCTCAATCCCTGGCCCAAAAACTGATCGCACGTGCCTGTGGCAAGGCCTCGGTGCAGGTCGGCGATATCGTGACGTGCAAGGTCGATTTGGCGATGTTTCACGACTCGTCCGGCCCGCGACGCCTCAAGCCCATGCTGGAAGAGCTGGGTGCGCAAATTTGGGACACCTCCAAAGTCGTCCTGGTGATGGACCATTACGTGCCCGAGCGAGATGACGCGGCTCGCAAGATTGTCCGCATCGCCCGCGACTGGGCCGCAGAGCAGAACCTGCCGCATGTGTACGACAGTCAAGGCATTTGCCATGTGGTGGTGCCGCAGCACGGCCACATCCAGCCCGGCATGTTTTGTGTGGGCGGCGATTCTCACTCGCCCACGGGGGGAGCCTTTGGCGCCTACATGTTTGGCATTGGCAGCACCGAGATGTTGGGGGTCGTGGTGACCGGCGAGATCTGGTTGCGGGTGCCTCAAACCATGGCCATGAACTGGCAGGGGCGCCTGAGTGCCGGCGTCTGCGCCAAAGACATGATGCTGGCCATGACCGCCCGTTTCGGCATGAACGGGGCCAACTACCAGGCCGTGGAATTCACGGGCTCCGCCGTGCGTGCCTTGTCCATGCAGGAGCGCATGACCCTGTGCAACATGAGTGCAGAGCTGGGCGCTCAAACCGGCCTCGTCGCGCCAGACGCTGTGACGCGAGATTGGCTGGCGGTCATTCAATCGCCCGCTCAATTGAACCTGCCCTCTGACCTGAGTGATGCAGCCTTTGACAGGCTGGCATCCGACCCGAACAGCGCCGATGTACATCACGATTTCGATGCCAACACGCTCAGCCCGCAGCTTGCGGCACCGCACAGCCCGGCGCATGGCGTACCCCTTGCCGACCATGCCAACACCCGCATCGATGTGGCCTACATCGGTGCCTGCACCGGGGCCAAGCTGGACGACCTGCGCTTTGCCGCCCAGGTGCTCAAGGGCCGCAAGGTGGCCAGTGGCGTACAACTGATGGTGGCCCCCGCCAGCTTGCAAGACCGGGCCCAGGCCGAAGCCGAGGGCACGATGCAGACACTGCTGGATGCCGGAGCCATTGTGTTGCCCAGCGCCTGTGGTGCCTGCGCCGGTTATGGCGATGGGTTCAAGGACGGGCAGACGGTGATCTCCAGCACAGCCCGCAACTTCAAGGGCCGCATGGGCCCTGCCAGCACCCAGGTCTACCTGGGCTCGGCCTACACCGTGGCGGCATCGGCCCTGCGTGGCTACATCACGGACCCCCGGACGGTGCTGGCATGACGCAGGACCCAACCATGACCCCGCCACTCAACGCGCCGACCTGGCACAAGATATGGCATCTGGGCGACGACATTGACACTGATGCTCTGGCCCCCGGTGGCTGGATGCAGCACGGCGTGGACGTGATCGCCCAGCACTGTCTGGAAAACACGCTGCCGAACTTTGCGCGCGACGTGCGTCCGGGGATGTGATCGTGGCGGGGCGCAACTTCGGCATTGGCTCGTCGCGCGAGCAGGCCGCCAGCGCGCTTGTGCACCTGGGCGTGGCCACGGTGATTGCACCCAGCTATGGCGGACTGTTTTTCCGCAATGCGTTCAATCTGGGTCTGGTTTTACTGACTTGCCCGAATGTTGAATTGCTACGAAATGAAGAGCAAACAATGATTGACTGGCGGGGACTTAAGCTCATTTGGACCAATGAAAAAGTCATTGCGTGCGACCCCGTGCCCGATTTTTTGTTGCACATGGCCCAGGCTGGTGGTCTGGTGGCCAACCTCAAACAGCAACGACTTCAACAACCAACCCCCATCCCCCAGAGGAGTGAATCATGAGCAAATCAGTCAGCAAGCAACCCGAATTTGACCTTGTCATCAAGAACGTGCGGGTCGTGCGGCCCCATGGCAACGTGGTGCACGAGAGTGACATTGCCATCAAGGACGGGAAGTTCGCCCTGGTCGCGCCCGCCATTGATGTGACCCGTGCCAAAGCGGTGTTTGATGGCCAGGGACAGTTGGCGTTTCCCGGGGTGGTGGATGCGCATATGCACAGCGGCATTTACTCCCCCTTGGCTGAAGATGCAGTGACGGAGAGCCAGGCCGCTGCCATGGGCGGCGTGACTTCCAGCCTCAATTACTTTCGCACCGGCCAGTACTACCTGAACAAGGGTGGCCCCTACAAGAAGTTTTTCCCCGAGGTGCTCAAGACGTCCAAGGGCAAGTTTCATGTGGACTATGGCTTTCACCTGGCCCCCATGGATGGCACCCACATCAAGGAAATCCCCGAGCTGATTGCCAAGCACGGCGTGTCCAGCTTCAAGATTTTCATGTTCTACGGATCGCACGGGCTGCATGGCGCGTCGAACACACAGAAAGACTTTTTGATGATCGGCGAGGACGAGCGTTATGACTACGCGCACTTTGAATTTGTCATGCGTGGCATTCAGGCCGCGCGTGAGCAAATGCCCGAACGCGCCAAGCAGATCTCGCTTTCCCTGCACTGCGAGACCGCGGAGGTCATGACCGCGTACAGCAAAATTGTGGAGAAAGACAAGGCCTATCAAAAGCCGGGCATGGGCTTGGCGGCCTACAGCGCGTCGCGGCCGCAGCATTCCGAGGGGCTGGCAGTCTTCATCGCCAGTTACCTGGCCAATGAGACCTCGCTGACCAACATCAACCTGCTGCATTTGTCCTCGCGCAAAGCGGTGCAGGCCGCGATGATGATGTCTGAAGCCTTCCCCCACATCGACTTCAAGCGTGAGGTCACGATTGGCCACCTGGTGCTGGACACCAACTCCAAGGCGGCCGAGCTGGCCAAGGTCAACCCACCCATTCGCCCGCGCGAAGACGTGGAGTTTTTGTGGGACGCCTTGTTGGCCGGTGAGCTGGATTGGGTGGTGAGCGACCACGCCTGCTGCCGTCATGAGATGAAGTTGCCCGCCCAGTACAGCGGCAACTATTTTGGCAAAATCTGGGTGGCCAAGAGTGGTTTTGGTGGCACGGAGTACCTATTGCCGGCGCTGGTGACAGAAGGGACGCGCCGCGGCATGGGGTACAACCACATGGCCCGAGTCACCAGCTGGAACCCTGCACAGCGCTATGGCCTGAACAAGAAGGGCGATATTGCCGTGGGATTTGACGCCGACATCGCCTTGGTGAACCCTGCCAAAACCTGGACCATTCACGCCAAGGACTCTCCCTCGACCCAAGGCTATACGCCGTTTGAAGGGCTAGAGATGACGGCCTGTGTTGAAGCGACGTTCTTGCGCGGTCAGCTGATTTATCAAAACGGGCAGATCGTCGGCAAGCCCCGTGGTGAATACCTGTTTCGCCCCACGGCCTGATGTCGTCCAGAACTCCGACGGTTGTCCGCGGGCCTTTGCCTTTGGACACGCCCCACATCCCGGTGGTGATCGTGGGCGCTGGGGCGTGCGGTTTGACCGCAGCGCTCATGCTGGCCGATGCTGGGGTGGAGTGCGTGGTGCTGGAGCGCGACGCGACGCCCAGTGGGTCCACCGCGCTGTCGTCGGGTTTCATCCCTGCCGCAGGTACCCTGGCACAACAGTCATTGGGCATTAAAGACAGTCCCGAGCGCTTTGCCGACGACATACAGGCCAAAGCCCATGGCACGGCGGCTGCGCATCTGGTCGCCGCCTACTCACACGCGATTGGCCCGGCGCTCAATGCATTGCAGACCCGCCATGGCATCACCTGGGACGTGCTGGATGGGTTCCTTTACCCCGGCCACCACACCCGGCGCATGCACGCCGTGCCCGAAAAAACCGGCGCTGGCCTGATGGCTCGAGTGCAGGCCGCGGCGGCATCCCGTGACGTGGCCATCGTGACCCATGCCAGGGTTTGCGAATTGCATGTCGACGCAGACGGCAAGGTGCAGGGCGTTGCCTATGAGCGCCCCGATGGCAGCGTGGAGCATGTGCATTGCGATGCGCTCATCCTGGCTTGCAATGGCTTTGGTGGCAATGTCGCCATGGTGCGCGAGTTGTTGCCCGCCATGCGAGATGCCACGTTTGCGGGCCACACCGGCAATGACGGCAGTGCGATTGCCTGGGGCAAGTCGTTGGGGGCACGCCTGGCTGACCTGGGTGGTTACCAGGGCCATGGCTCGTGGGCCGTGCCACAGGGCGCGCTGATTTCGTGGGCATTGATGATGGAAGGCGGCGTGCAGATCAACGCGCACGGCGATCGCTTTCACAATGAAACGCTGGGTTACTCTGAGGCGTCGGTCAAGGTGCTGGCGCAGCCCGGTGGCGTGGCCTGGAACGTGTTTGACACGCCCATCCTGGAACTGGCGCGCGGCTTCCCCGATTTCTGCGATGCCGAGGCGGCAGGCGCCGTCAAGTACTGCTCTGATGCCGACGCGCTGGCCGCTCTGATTGGATGTGATGCTTCTAAATTGATAGCTAACTTACCAATTCCGACGGGGACTTCAGGCCCATTTGATACTGAAGACCGGGTGTTTGGTCGTTCCCTGACTCCCCCGTACTACGCCGTCAAAGTGACGGGTGCGCTGTTTCACACCCAAGGCGGTCTGGACATCGATGCCCATTGCCGCGTGTTGCGCGACAACGGTACCCCGTTCCCCAACCTGCTGGCTGCGGGTGGTGCGGCGCGTGGCGTTTCGGGCAATGCGGTTTGGGGCTATCTGTCGGGCAACGGCTTGCTGAGCGCGGTGGCCGGCGGGGCCATTGCAGCGGCTTCAGCAGCCCGACTTGTTTCATCGACCCACCCCGCCTGACCTGCATGGATGACGTCATGAGCTCCAAGTCCGATTTTCGCCATCGCCTGACCCAGCCCGCCATCGTGTTGGCTCCCGGTGTTTACGACGCACTGAGCGCGCTGATTGCCGAACAGTCCGGGTTTGAGGCCCTGTACCTCTCGGGTGCCTCCATCGCTTACACGCGCCTGGGCCGCTCCGACGTGGGGCTGACCACCTTCCCTGAGGTGGCCGACACGTTGGCCCGCATCACAGAGCGGGTCAGCCTGCCGGTCATCGTGGATGCCGACACCGGCTTTGGCAATGCGCTCAATGTCATGCGCACCGTCAAAGGCTTCGAGCGGGCCGGGGCCGCCATGATCCAGCTGGAAGACCAGACCTTTCCCAAGCGCTGCGGCCACCTGGATGGCAAAACGGTGGTGCCGGTGCAGGAGATGGTGGGCAAATTGAAGGCCGCGCTGGATGCCCGCATGAATACCAGCACATTGATCCTGGCGCGAACGGATGCGCTGGCCGTGGAAGGGCTGGACGCGGCACTGGCCCGAGCCGAAGCCTATCTGGCCTGCGGTGTCGATGCCTTGTTCATTGAAGCCTTGCGAACACCCGAGCACATGGACGTGGCTTGCCAGCAGTTTCGCGGCCGCATTCCGCTGTTGGCCAACATGGTGGAGGGTGGCAAAACCCCGGTGCAAAGCGCCACGCAACTGCAGGCGCGCGGCTTCGGCATTGCCATCTTTCCCGGTGGCACGGCCCGCGCTGTGGCGCACACCCTGCAGGGCTATTACGGCAGCCTGCATCAGCACCAGACCACGGCTCCCTATCAAAACCGCATGCTGGATTTTGACGGCTTGAACGCGGTGATTGGTACCCCGGAATTGTTGGCCTTGGGCAAGGGATACGAGTAGCCACACAAGGTCTACGGGCGCACCGCCTGCAACGACGAGCACAGGCAAGTGGCACAGGACATCGTCCCGGAAACGAAAGCGATAAATGGGGCGGGATGGTCAGCCGCCTTGCACCCCCCCCCTGGGCCATGGGGTGACTGACTGGCAGGCTTAGCGGGACTGCCCGATATCACGCTCGCTGACCTGCGCAAAATAAAACCACTCGTTGCCGGGTGCCGAGTTGGGATTTGGGAACACGATGTAGCCATCTTTTGGCGCCAGCACGGCTTGGCCGTCGTGGCGTGTGCCCACCAATTCCCCTTGTTTCACCGGGTCGTAACTGGCCCAGGGTTTGGCAAAGCTGTCGCCCACATGGTGGCGGTCAATTACTTCAGCCAGACGCAAAAATTCAATCGTGGCGTTGGGCGCTGGTGGTGCCTCATTCACCAGACCCAGGTGTGCCAGCGTGCGGCGGATTGCCTGGTAGGCCATCTCGGGCCCGGCCGGGTCCTGGTGCTGGCCACACTCCAGCGTGATGGCGTAGCCGCCCTGGCTGCGCATGTACTCGGTGGTGCCCACGCCGTAGCTCGGGTCGGTACTGAGCAGGCCGGCGCGCTCATTCACGGCCGTGCGTGCCAAGCGATGTTTCACGCCCACGGCGTAGGTGTCCAGCCAGCCTTCCACAATGCGGCGTGGCCCCAGGCGCAGGGCCCAGGCCTGCTCAGCCTGGGCATGTGCAAAGGGTTCCAGGTTGCCGGTGTTGTCGGGCGGGCCAATCATCGCAAAAGGTTCACCGGCGGTGTGGAACGAGTGCAAGTCCAGCAGCACCTCATGGGCGGCCAGCAGCGGGCACAACACATTGGCAATGCGGTCTTCGTAATCCACGGGGTCAGCGTTGGGGCGCAGGTTGCGGTTCAGGTTGCGGTCGCCCGCGCGTTGCTGCTTTTGAAAGGCCAACGGGTTGGTGATGGGCACAAAGGTCACGGTGCCGCGGGCGATCTGCAGGGTGCCCGCGTCCAGCTCGGCCAGGATTCGGCGGATGCCGTGGGTGCCGCAGGTTTCGTTGCCGTGCACCGCGCCCAGCACAATGAGGCGGGGGCCGGGCTCCAAAGCCGCGAACTGGTGAACGCGCAGCAAATGGGTGGAAGGCTGGGTGGACGGGTTAGTGGGTGTCGTCATGATTCTTGGATGGATGCATTGGCTGTAGATGCCATTCTATGAAGCCCGTGTTTTCCGGGTCAATGTCACGACTTGATGGCCCAACGCAGCTTGGTGGAACTGGACCTGGGGTTGGCCCGTTGCTCCTCAAACGAAGGGCGAATCAAATCTGCCGCCACCCTGGAATACGTGCCATTGCGCTCGCCGGATTGGAAAGCCTTTTTGACCCGCCGGTCCTCGCCCGAGTGAAAGCTCATGATGGCGATGCGCCCACCCGGTTTCATGCAGCCCGGCAGGTCAGCCAGAAACTGGTCCAGCACGGCAAACTCATGGTTCACTTCGATGCGCAGGGCCTGAAAGGTGCGTTGCAAGGCTTTCTTGATTTCAATTTCGCGCTCTTCCAGCGGCATGCGTTTGTTCAGTGCCGTGTCCACGACGGTGCGCACAATGGCCGCCAGCTGCGTGGTGGTCTCCACATACTGGCCCTGCATGGCCGCGGCCAGCACGATGGCATGGGGTTCGTCGGCGTTGTCCATCAACAGATCCCTCAGCCGTGCCCGGGTGACCGACAACAACAGGGAACAGGCAGACTCGCCGCCGCTCGGGTCCAGCCGCAAATCCAGCGGGCCGTCCGTTTTGAAGCTGAAGCCCCGGGCCGGGTTGTCAATCTGCATGGACGACACCCCCAGGTCGGCCAAGACGATGTCAAAACCCGCGCCGGCCTGGGGCAGCAAGGTGGCAAGTTCCGAAAAGTTGATGCGCTGGATGACCAGCGCCGCTTCGTCAAAACCCAGCTTGCGCAGACGTGCCTCGGTGCGGGGCAACTCGACCGGGTCCACATCAATGCCAAACAGGCGGCCGCCAGGTAGCAGGTGGGGCAGGATTTCGCGCGCGTGGCCGCCATAGCCCAGCGTGGCGTCCAGCGCCGTTTCACCCGGTTGCGGCTTCAAAATCGCCAGAATTTCCGCCACACAAATGGAGCGGTGCATGCCCGCAGGTGTCTGGCCCCGTGCCATGACCTTTTTCATTTCTTCGGCGTGAAGGTCGGGGTCCAGTTCCTTGTACTTGTCGGCAAACTGCTTGGGGTGGGTGCCGCTGTAGCGCACGCGGCGCTGATGGGGCGCCGGAGTCTCAAAGCTTGGCAGGTCGGCAGAGGGGGGCGTGGGCGCAGTCATGGTGGATTATCCGACCCAAAGCTTTGTCATGCGCCGTCAGGGAAATATAGAAAAATATGTATACGATGTAGCCCATTTAGAAAAAGTAGCTTGTCTTGCACTGTGGCCAGCCCCGGGAAAGACAGCAAGTCGTTTGGAAAAGGCTCCAGGTCAATGAATTACACCGAATCAAAAGAGCAAAGCGCCGAAATTTTGCGCGCTGTGTTGGGCACCATGGGTCGTCATGATGCCGCCTTCAACCCCATCACCTTTGCACTCTGGTACGAGTACATCGCCGGTATCAACCCCGGGCTAAAGCAGGCGGTAGACCAATTTATGAACGGCGAGCCACGCTTGGGAGATACGACCGTCAAACGTCTGTTTGCCCAGCACGTGGCGGGCGTGGATTCCCATTCCATGGAACGCATCACGGGGGATTTCCAACGCGTGATGGTGGGCATGGCCCAAACCGCCACCCAGACCGGGGTGTCTGCCGGTGAATACGGCGAGCAGCTTCAAGGCCTGAGCGATGCGCTGAAGGATGGCACCGCCGACAGCATGACCCCGCATATTCGCGATGTGTTGCAAGGCAC
Organism: uncultured beta proteobacterium; assembly: GCA_963750805.1. GTDB lineage: Bacteria > Pseudomonadota > Gammaproteobacteria > Burkholderiales > Burkholderiaceae_C > JANYCG01. Next base: position 13,174 of record CAVVSV010000035.1, on the reverse strand, counting down.
GCAGCGCCTGCAGGATTCGGCCAAAACTCTGCAAACGCAAGTCAATGCCAGCCACGACGAAATCGTTCGCCTGCAGGCGGAACTGGGACGCGTGCGCCACGAAGCCCTGCTGGACCCGCTGACCCATATCCTGAACCGGCGTGGTTTTGACCAGGCGCTGTCGGCCATGTTGTTGAGCACCCCCCAGCCCAACACCGCACATTGCCTGGTGATGATTGATATCGACCATTTCAAGAAGGTCAATGACACCCACGGCCACCCCGTCGGTGACCGCGTGATTCAAGCCCTGGGTGAAGTGCTGCGCCAAACGGTGACCGAGCCCGGCCATTCCGTCGCACGGTATGGTGGCGAAGAATTTGCCGTGCTGATGCCCAACTGCCGGGTTGAAGACTGCGCCCGGCTGTCCGAGCAGATTCGCGTGCGCGTCAAGGGCATGAAAATCAAAAACAAGAAGACCCAGGAAGTCATCGTGACGGCGACGGTATCGCTGGGCTTTACCTCCCTTCGCGTGGGGGATGAACCGGACGACGCTGCCACGCTGATCGCCCGGGCCGACGCCGGTCTGTATCAAAGCAAGCAGGGCGGGCGCGACCGTGTGACCCATGTGGCGGCGGTATGCTAACGGGGTGAACCAATTCGCCCTTTGAAGCTCTATGGAGCTTGTTTCCTCGCCGGGAGGCCCCCATGCTGTATTCCTTTCTTGCCCGCGCTGCGCTGCTGGCGTGCCTGCTGGGCACGTCCGCCCATGCGGTCGTCAACCCTCCGGCACCACCAAGCCGTGCCCAGGCCCTTCGTTCACTGAGCGCCCCCTCGGCAGAACAGCGTTTTCATGCCGTGGTACGCCTGGCTGAGGTGGGGACGATGGCCGATGCCGATCGCCTGGTCAGCCGGCTCAGGGACGAGGATGAACGGGTACGCGACGTCAGCGCAGCCGCCATGTGGCAGATTTGGAGCCGTTCTGGTGACAAGGCCATTGATGCGCTGTACCAAAAGGGTCTTCAGCAAATGGAGGCGTCACAGTTGCGCGAAGCTGTCACCACTTTCACGGCCATCATTGCCAAACGCCCGGCCTTTGCCGAGGCCTGGAACAAGCGTGCGACGATTTACTTCGTCATGGGTGAACTCGACCTGTCCCTGAAGGACTGCCACGAGGTCATCAAGCGAAACCGCAACCACTTCGGTGCGCTTTCCGGGTACGCCCAAATCTACCTGCAAAAAGGCGATCTGGCTCAGGCCATGGCCTACTTCGAACGGGCACTCAAGGTGAATCCCAACCTGGAGGGAATTCCTGAAGCGCTGGAGCAGGTGCAGCAGAAGATGGAAGAAAAGCGGCGCAATACCATTTAGGCCCAAGGATGATCCGCACCACTGGCCTCGTCTATCGCTATCCACGCAGCGGCGACCTGCGCTTCCCCGACGTTGATATCCCCCAGGGCGGGGTGATGCTGCTCAAAGGCCCCTCCGGCTCGGGCAAATCCACCTGGCTGGCCCTGGCAGCGGGCCTGTTAGGGGCCAGCGGCGGTCAGATTGTGGTCGCCGGGCAGGACCTGAATGCTCTCAAAAAAGTAGCTACTGATGCATGGCGGGCGGGGACTATCGGCTTCCTGCCCCAAAAACTCCACCTCAGCGAGGCGCTGACGGTGTCTGGCAATCTGGCCATGGCGCAATGGGCAGCGGGCGTGCCGGATCAGCCCCAGAAAGTCATTGAAACACTGGCGTCGCTGGGTCTGGGGGAACTGGCCCAGCGCCTGCCGCGCCAACTTTCGGGCGGACAAGCCCAGCGGGTGGCGCTGGCCCGCGCCGTGCTGCTTTCTCCCAAAGTCATTCTGGCGGACGAGCCCACGGCCAGTCTGGACGATGAAGCCGCCTGCGCTGCCTTGAATCTGCTTCAAGCCAGCGCAGCGCGAGCCGGGGCTACGCTGGTGATAGCCACACACGACAGCCGCGTTGCCAAAGCGCTCCCTCAGGCCCTGGAATGCCGACTTACTGCATCTTTACAACAAAATGTGCCGCAAGTCCCCGTGGAATATCAATAGTTTGCTATGAAAATACTAGCTATTGCGTTTCGGTACCTGTGGTCGCTTCCGTTGGCGGCGGCGCTCAACCTGCTGCTCTTGGCCCTGGGGCTGGCGTCCATCACCTTTGTGCTGCTGACGTCAGAGCAAATGGACAGCGCCTTTGAGCGCGACCTGGCCGGCATTGATCTGGTGGTGGGGGCCAAAGGCAGCCCGCTTCAACTCATTCTGGCGGGTGTGTTTCATATCGACGTGCCCACCGGCAACATCCCGCTGGAAGCCGTGAAGGAATTGGCGGCCAACCCACAGGTGGCGCAGCTGATTCCCCTGAGCCTGGGTGACACCTACAAGAGCTACCGCATTGTGGGCACGTCGCCTGCCTATGCCGCTCATTACGGGGCCACTTTGGCAACGGGCAACACATGGACAGCCGCTACCCAGTCCGCCAGCGCAATGGGCGCCGTGGTCGGCGCACAAGTCGCGCAAAACACCGGGTTGGTGCTGGGCCAAAGCTTTGCGGGTTCCCACGGGCTGGGCGGCAAGGGCCACGCGCACGGCGACAACCCGTTCAAGGTGATGGGCGTGCTCAACCCCTGCGCCTGTGTGCTGGACCGGCTCATCCTGACCCCCACAGAATCCGTCTGGCAAACCCATGAAAAAGCCACGGCGCTGGATGCCGAAGACCAAAAAATCATGGAGGCCGAACGCGAGGTCACGCTGGCGCTGATCACCTACAAAAGCCCGCTGGCGGCGGTGAGCCTGCCCCGCTTCATCAACACCACCACCGAGATGCAGGCCGCCGCACCGGCCGTGGAAATCACCCGGCTTCTGCGCATGGTGGGTGTGGGCACCGACGTGCTGCGTGGCTTTGGCGCAGTGCTGCTGCTCACGGCGGGCTTGAGCGTGTTCATTGCCCTGTGGAATGCGGTGCGGGAGCGCCGTGCCGACCTGGCCATGCTGCGCATGCTGGGCGCATCACCGCAAAAAATTGCCGGACTGGTGCTGTGCGAAGCGCTGTTGCTTGCGCTGATGGCCACTGCCATCGGTCTGGCAGCCGGCCATGCACTCACCGGCCTGATTGGCCAATGGTTGCAGGCCGAGCGCTCCATCGCCTTGACTGGCTGGATCTGGTTGCCCAACGAGTGGTGGGTGCCCGCGCTGGGCTGCGCTGTGGCGCTGCTGGCGGCCCTGCCACCGGCGCTGGGAGCCTACCGGCTGGACGTGACCACTTTGCTGAATTCGCGTTGATATTTCTGTCTTTTTTATTTCTGACCTTTTGACTGGAGAACTTTGATGAACAAATGGCTGATCACCCTTGTCTCAGGCCTTTTCATGGCCAGCGTCGCCATGGCAGCGGCGGACCACTCCGACAAGGAAACCAAAGAAGACATTGCCCGTCACCGTGCCATGGCCGCAGCGCATGAAAGTGCCGCCAAATGCCTGGAATCCGGAAAAAAAGAAGAGGTTTGCAACAAGGAATTACTTTCCGCTTGCAAAGGCCTGGCCATTGGCAAATACTGTGGGATGAAGCATGAGCATTGATGGGTTGTGACGCCCAATGAACTCTTCGAAGGCAAAATGCTCCAACTCGCGAATCAGGAGTCACTTATGAAAATTGCTTCACTGCTGCTGTCATCCATCTTTGCCTTGGCGTGCGGGTCGGCATTGGCGCAACTCAGCGCCCCTTTGCCGGCGGGCCAGGGCGCAGGCGTGCACGGCGCCAACAGCCCTTTTCCCCAGATTGAGGAGCGCAGTGACGTGTTGCCCTGGTCTGTGCTGACCGATGTCAAGACCAAAGCCGAAAAAAACCGCCTGTTACCCCTGTTCCCGGCACCCGTGGTGGCCCTGAACGAAAAAACCCAACGCATTCAGGGTTTCATGATGCCGCTTGAACCCGGCGAAAAGCAGAAGCATTTCCTGCTGACTTCCGTGCCCATGACGTGCAGCTTCTGCACGCCCGGTGGGCCCGAGAGCATGGTGGAGATCAAAACCAAAACCCCGGTGAAATACTCGATGGACATCGTGGTGGTGGAGGGCAAATTCAATGTGCTCAAAGACGACCCCTATGGCCTGTACTACCGCATGACGGACGCGGTCAGCGTCAAGTAGCCAGCGCTTTTGTGGGGCCAGGCAAACTGGCGCCAGCGTTGAAGCTCAAGCGTCGGCGCGCGTGAAGTGGGAGCAGCCCCTTGGTAGACTCAAAGTCTGTCTATCTGGCTCTCCATGAATTCCATTGTCCTGACGTCCCTGATTCCCGTTGTCTTGTTGATTGCTATTGGTTTGATAGCTGGCCGGGCAGGCTTCATGCGGACTGAGGCCACCAAAGACCTCTCATCCTTGGTGTTTTCTGTGCTCACGCCCGCGCTGCTGTTTCGCACCATGAGCACGGTGCACATCGAGCGGCTGGACTTCAAGCCCGTGGCCGTCTACTTCGCGGGGGCCATGCTCATGGCGGCGGCCATGCTGGTGTGGCGGGGTGTGAACCGCCGCTCGGTGGTGCTGGCGCTGGCCGCCATGTTCAGCAACACCGTGGCGATTGGTATTCCGTTGATTGGTCTGGCCTACGGCAAGGAAGGGCTGGTCACGCTGTTCACGCTGATCTCCATGCATTCGCTGATTTTGCTGACGCTGGCCACCGTGCTACTGGAGGTCTCTGTGGCGCATGAGGACTCTCGCGCCGCGCGCCTGGCCCCACCTGGCGCCGAGCCGGTGCCCCAGCGTCACATGGCCATGATGGTGCTGGCTGCGGTGCGCAATGGCCTGATTCATCCGGTGCCTCTGCCCATCATTCTGGGCCTGGTGTTCGCGCAGACTGGGTGGGTCATGCCCGAGGTGATGGACCGCCCGCTTTTGCTGCTGGCCAATGCCATGGGGCCACTGGCGCTGGTGCTGGTGGGGGTCACGCTGGCCGGTGCGCGCATCGGCGCGCAGCTCAAAGGCGCGCTGGGGCTGACGTTTCTCAAAAACCTGGTTCTGCCCCTGTTGGTGGCGGTGCTGGGCCTGCTGCTGGGCCTGAACGGCCTGCCCCTCACGGTGATGATCGTCACGGCATCCTTGCCCACGGGCGCGAACGTATTCATGTTCTCGCAGCGCTACAACGTGGCCGAAGAACTGATCACTGCCGAGGTGGCTGTGTCCACGGGTTTGAGTGTGCTGACAATTTCACTGGTGATGGCGGCGGTGGGTTGGCTTTGAAGGGTGAAACAAGTACTATCCATTGAAAGAAAGTGACGCGTTTTGCGGCATAAAAGGCACAAAGCAATGGTTAAAAAAAAGAAGCCTGCCGCGAATTCAGAATTGCCTCATCGGGCCAGTGACGCTGTCAGTTCCTCGCCCGACTTGGAGGCTGCCTCCCCGGCAGGCGACTTTCCCATTGTTGGCATCGGCGCTTCAGCGGGGGGGCTCGCGGCTTTTGAGGCTTTTTTTTCCGGCCTGCCCGCCGAGCAGGATCCGGGCATGGCCTTTGTTCTGGTGCAGCACCTGGCGCCTGACCACAAAAGCATCCTGTCGGAATTGATTGGCCGCCACACCCGCATGAAGGTGTTTGAGGTGGAAGACGGCATGGTCGTCATGCCCAATTGCGTATACATCATTCCCCCCAATTACGACATGGCCCTGTTGCAGGGCGCACTTCATTTGCTGGAGCCGATGGCGCCGCGCGGTCAGCGGATGGCCATTGACTATTTTTTCCGGTCTCTGGCATCGGACCAGCGCGAACACGCCATTGGGATTGTTCTGTCAGGTATGGGGAGTGATGGCTCCCTGGGTTTGCGTGCCATCAAGGACGCGGGTGGCATGGTCATGGCACAGAGCGCGGACTCCTGCGAGTTTGATGGTATGCCCAGCAGTGCCATTGCGACCGGTTTGGTGGATTTTCAGCTTGCACCCGCAGATATGCCGGTCCGCCTGATGGACTATGTGGCCCGGTCATTTGGTTCCTCGCATCGTACGGACGCACCTGCCGATCCGAAAGAAGAAAATAACCTGAAGAAGATATTCGTTCTGCTGCGTGCACAGACCAGCCACGATTTTTCGCAGTACAAGCCCAGCACCATGTTGCGACGCATTGAGCGGCGAATGGCGGTGCACCAAATTGAAAACCTTCTGGGGTATGTTCAGTACCTGCAGAAAAACTCCGCGGAGGTCGAGGCGCTTTTCAGGGATTTGTTGATTGGCGTGACCAATTTTTTCAGAGATCCTGAAGCATTTGCAGTGCTGGACGATGAGGGAATCCATCAAATATTTGCCGGAAAACCTCAGGGAGGCACAGTGCGTGCTTGGTGCGCAGGTTGTTCCACCGGTGAGGAAGCCTATTCGCTAGCGATTCTGCTGGTGGAGCGGATGGAAATATTGAAGCATAGCTACACCTTGCAGGTGTTTGCCACCGACCTGGACAGCCGGGCCATCGCGACAGCGAGATTGGGTCGCTACCCGGCCAGCATAGCGGTTGATGTCAGCGCCAAGCGATTGGCCCGGTTTTTCGTCCTGGAGCCGGGCGGTCTTTCCTACCGCATTCACAAGGGTATACGTGACCTGGTGGTTTTTTCTGAACACGATGTACTCAAGGACCCCCCTTTCTCCAAGATGGACCTCATCAGTTGCCGAAACCTGATGATTTACCTGAACGGGAGTCTGCAGAAACGACTGATTCCCATGTTTCACTATTCGCTGAACCCGGGGGGGAAGTTGTTTTTGGGTACGTCCGAAGGTATTGGGAATTTTGAGGACCTGTTTGCTGTGCTGGACCGAAAGGCCAAACTTTACGCAAGGCGAGATGACCGCAGAAGCTCCCAGCGTGCCACTTTGAGTCGGTATATCGCGCCCATCTCGGCGACCGATGCCTCACTGCCAACCCGTGGTGGCGATAAGGCAGCCTTTCCCGTCAAACTGCCGCTTCGCGATCTGGTGGAGCAGACCATGCTGAAACATATTGCCCCGGCCAGCGCCCTGGTCAACGCAGTAGGCGATATCGCGTATTTGTATGGCCGCACTGGAATGTATCTGGAGCCCAGCGCCGGTGAAACTGGGACGCAGAACATTCTCAAGATGTCACGTGATGGTTTGCGCCCCAGCCTGGGTGCGGCATTGCACTCCGCCGTGGTCAGCCGTGAAAGTGCCTATGCTGCCAATTTGAGCGTCAAAACCAATGGCCACTACACGCTAGTCAACCTTGCAGTTCATTGGGTCCCCACGGGTCTGGGGTCTGATCCGGACGGGCAGTTGTACCTGGTGATGCTGGAGGACGCGCCTGCGTCGAACAAGGCGGCAGACCCGCAGATAGCCGATGTTTCAGCCCTGGTTGCTGACGATCTTCAGGCTCGTATTCAGGCGCTGACTCTGGAGTTGCGCGCCAAGGACGCCTACCTTCACAGCACCCAGGAGGAACTGGAAAGCTCCAACGAGGAACTCAAGTCCAGCAATGAAGAAATGCAGTCGGTGAACGAAGAATTGCAAAGCACCAATGAGGAACTCGAGACCTCCAAGGAAGAGTTGCAGTCCGTGAATGAGGAGTTGGGCTCCGTCAATGTCGAATTGCAGACCAAGGTGCTGGATTTGACCCGGGTCAACAATGACATGAACAACTTGCTGGCAGGAACCGGCATTGGCACCCTGTTTGTCGATTACCGGCTTCACATATTGCGGTTTACTCCGGCAGTGAGCAGCATCGTCAACCTGATTGCGTCAGACATCGGCCGTCCTGTGGCCCACATTGTCTCGAACCTGATCAACTACACCACACTGGTTGAAGACGTCAAGGCCGTGCTCAATACCCTGATTGCCAAAGAGGCAGAGGTCAAAACGCTGGCAGGCCAGTGGTACACCCTTCGCATTCAGCCCTACCGAACCCTGGACAACGTGATTGAAGGGGCCGTCATTTCGTTTGTCGATATCTCCGTGATGGTGCGCGTGCGTGAAACCCTGGCCCGCACCAACGCCATCCAGGAGCGAACGGGCGAACTGGCCAAAGTGGGCGGTTGGGAACTGGATGTGCGGACCATGACCTTGTTTTGGTCACTGGAAACCTTTCGCATCCATGAACTTGAGTCCTTGATGGCGCCCACTTTTGAACGTATGTTGGCGTTTTATGGGGATGAAGACCGACTGAAGTTTCGCGAGGGCATTCAGGCATGTATTGGGCTGGGCCAAGCTTTGGACCTGGAGCTGCCGATGGTGACGGCGCGGGGTCGGCCCATTTGGGTGCGTGTGCAAGCGCAGGCGGTTCGGGACACGGACAAGGTGACCAAGTTGGTCGGTGCCATTCAGGACATCACAGAGCGCAAAGAGGTGCAGGACGCCCTGCGTAAAGCCAATGACCTGCTGTTGAAGCAGGCAAAAGGAAAAAGATGAGCAATGGCCTGCGCGCTGCAGCGGAAGCCGCGTGGCTGGCGAGTCAGTCCACGTCCTCACTCGATCTGAGCGCGCAGGATTTGCAAAGTTTGGTGCATGAATTGCAGGTGCACAAGATCGAGCTGGAAATGCAAAACGACGAGTTGCGTCGCACGCGGGCGGCGCTGGACGAGTCCAGAGCGCACTATCTGGATTTGTACGATCTGGCACCCGTGGGGTATTGCACGGTAGGTGAAAACGGCCACGTGGTTCAAGCTAACCGCACGCTGGCCAATCTGTTGGGAATCGAACTTGGGGAACTGGTTTCCAAGTCCTTGAGCCTGTTTGTCGACAACACCGACAAGGATCGGTGGTATCTGACCACCAGGGCGGTGCTGAACAGCCGTGAGTCCAGGCGGTGCGAGTTGCGCCTGCTCCGAAACGACGGATCGACGTTTTGGGTCGAGCTTCAGGTTGTTGCCGCTGAGGGGTCAAACGATGAACCTTGCCTGCGCGTCGTCGTCTCTGACATCAGCGAGCGCAAATTTGCCCAGGAGGCGCTCGAAACCTCCCTGGAAGAAAAGGTAGCCTTGCTACGTGAGGTTCACCACCGGGTCAAAAACAACCTTCAGATCATTTCAAGCCTGTTGAAACTGGAGTCAGCTCGCAGCAAGGAACCCGCGGCCAAAGATGTGTTGTCTGACATGAATAGCCGAATACGTTCCATGGCACTGGTCCATGAGACGCTTTACCGCTCAGACAGTTTCAGCTCCGTGGATTTGGGTAAATACCTGCGGGAACTGGGTCGGCAGACCTTTCAATTCTTTTCCGCGCATGATGGACTGGTGCGTCTTGAGTTGGACCTGGCCTCGCTGCCAGTCAGCATGGACCTGGCGATACCCTGCGGCTTGCTGGCCAATGAGCTCATCGTGAACAGCTTCAAGCACGGTTTTGCAGACGGACGCGCTGGCGAGGTGCGCATCGAGCTCAAGGCCTTGCCAGTCGATGTCGATGGCAAAACCCGAGGCTTTCTGCGCGTGAGCGATACCGGCATGGGCCTGGGTGCAGACTTTGAATCCAGGCGCGGAACCACGCTGGGGTTACAAATAGCCAAAGACCTGAGTCGCCAGATTGGCGGCACGTTGGACATCGAATCAGACCGGAAATCGGGCGTGGCCTTCTCAGTCACCTTTGCCTTTGAGGCGCTGAAAGCGCCCAAGGCCAATGGCGGGGAAATGACCCTGCCTGTTTGAGTCGCCGGCGCGTCATCCAGAAATGCTGAAACGCATCCATCACGCCGCCATCATCTGCTCGGATTTCGAAGCCTCGAAACGCTTCTACACCGAGTGCCTGGGCTTGCGCGTGATTGCAGAAAATTACCGCGCTGAGCGCCAGTCGTACAAGCTGGACCTGGCGCTGCCCGACGGCGGCCAGATCGAGTTGTTTTCATTTCCCCAAGCACCCGCTCGTCCCTCCTACCCGGAGGCGCGCGGACTGCGCCATCTGGCTTTTGAGGTGGACGACGTGCAAGCGTGCAAGGCCAAGCTGGAGTCCCATGGCATTGCGGTCGAAGCGATACGGCTGGATGAGTTCACCGGCAGGCGTTTTGTCTTCTTTGCAGACCCGGATGGCTTGCCTTTGGAGTTGTATGAGCAAAAGGGTAGAGCGTTTTCCCCGTAAATCGAAAGTGTGAGTTAAGATTAACGGGGTGAAAATTCCAAGAATCTCGATTGAACGCCAGCTTCGGGCTGCTCTGTTGCGCGCACCTGCAGCGGTTTTGCTCGGGCCACGCCAAGTGGGTAAAACCACTTTAGCCAAACAAATTGCCGCTGAGACACCTGGCGCGATTTACCTCGATCTTGAGAAAGCGGCAGACCTGCGCAAACTTGACGACGCAGGTGCTTTCCTGCGCGGTCAGGCCAGCGCCCTGATGGTGATTGACGAAGTTCACCGCGCCCCGGCGCTGTTTGCCGAATTGCGCTCGGTGATTGACGAGCGACGTGAGCAGGGCGCACGGGTCGGGCAATTTCTGCTGTTGGGGTCGGCTTCGCTGGATCTGGTTCAACACGCATCAGAGACACTCGCGGGGCGGGTTGCCTACCTGGGCATGTCACCCATCCTGCAAGTTGAGGCGCAAGCGGCGGGGCTGAGCCAAGACGATCTGTGGCTCAGAGGGGGCTTTCCCGACAGCGTGACCGCACCCGACGCCGCGGCCAGCCTGCTGTGGCGCACAGACTTTATTCGCAGTTATCTGGAACGTGACGTCCCCCTGTTTGCACCCCGCATGCCCGCCGCCCTGATCGGCCGCCTTTGGACCATGCTCGCGCATTTGCAAGGCACGCCGCTCAATAGCGCCCGCCTGGCACAAAGCCTGGGCGTGTCGGCACCCATGATCAACCGTTACATTGACCTGCTGGTCGACCTGATGCTGGTGCGCAGGCTGGTTCCCTGGAGCGGTAACGTGGGCAAACGGCTCATCAAAGCACCCAAAATTTATGTTCGCGATTGCGGGTTGGTGCATGCACTGCTTGAAATCGAGACCATGGAGCAACTGCTCGGTCACCCCGTGGCCGGGGCCAGCTGGGAAGGGCTGGTCATGGAAAACCTGGGGGCAGCTGCAGGCGCTGACCGCACCCCGCTGTACTACCGCACGCACGATGGTGCCGAGCTTGATTTGGTGTTTGAGCGCGCCGGTCAGCCCTTCGTGGCCATTGAGATCAAGCGCTCGTCCGCGCCCAAGATTGAGCCCGGTTTTGGCAAGGCCTGCGACGACCTCGGCATCGCCCATCGCCTGGTGGTCTATGGTGGCGAAGAAGCCTACGACGCGCGCTATGGTGCGCAAGTGATGTCGTTGTCCCAGGCCGTAGAGACTGTTAGGTCACTCTTAAATAAATAGCAAACTATTGATATTTGGCGGGGACTTCAGCCATTTTTAACGACCTAATAAGCCGCTGGAGCCACCGAAGCACCCTGAATGCCATGCTGCGCCATGGCTTGCGCCACAAAGCCGCCGGCCTTCATCGTTTCAACGAAATCACGCAAGGCCGCAGCCGCCTCGGGTCCACGTCCTTTGGCGCAGCCCATCGCCTGCTGAATCACCATGAAATGGCCCGGCAGCAAACGCATGTCCGGGCAGCGGGCGGCTTCCTCTTGCAAGGCCTGCTTGATACCGGCTGCGACCTCCAGACTCTGAGATAAGAAACGTTTCCACCACTGCCTGCGATGAGGCTGCCCGCACGATCGCGGCCTGCTTGATGGCCCGCGTCAAAAACAGGTCATACGCGCTGCCCTTGCCCACGGTGACGCGGTGGCCAGGCTTGTCAACCTCTTCTTTGGACTGAATGGGCGAGTCGGTGCGCACCATGTAGCTGCCTTCGATCAGCACATAAGCGGCGGTGAAGCTGATGCCTTCGCCCCGGGCGGGGTCGATGGCAAAGAAGCCGATGTCGGCCTCATCGCGCGTAACGGCGTCCACCGACTTGGCTGCGGTGTCAAACACCTGCAGTTCAAGGTCTGCACCAAGCTGCTCCGCAAAGGCGCGCGCCATGTCAATGGAAATGCCAAAGGGCTCGCCGGTTTTGGGGTCGCGATTCGCCAGGATGGGGTTGCCCAAATTGATGGAGGCGCGCAGTTTGCCGGTGGGGGTGAAGGCTTGGGCAATTTTCGGTGACGGGGGCATGGCAGTTGACAGGGGCATGGTAGTGAATGGGATGTGAGAAAAATATGAAGTTGGCTTTGACGAAAGGGAAGCTACCAGTGCGCGCCAAAGGTCTGGCGCAATTCGTCCAGGGCGGCCGCAGTCAGTGGAGGTGGAAGCTGGCCCGGATTCTGTTGCATCAAGTGCCATAGCTTGGCAGTTTCTTCCAGCTCTTCGAGTGTGGCCATGGCCGCTGCGGGGCGGTCATGCCAGACGTTGGGCCCCAGGCGCTCCAGCATCACGGCGCGAATGGCGGTGCCATGGGCGTGGTAGCGCGTTATGGTGCTGGCCACGGCCTCGGCAGCCTGGAGGTCACCCGGGCGGCGGTAAGCGATGACGGGCACGTGGCCCACCTTCATGACGAAGTAGGGGGTGAGCGCGGGCAAGAGTTCCGGGTCTGCTGCTGCGATGGAGCGTTTGCTGGCATTCAGTGTCAATGCCACGCAGTGCGTGCTGTGGGTGTGGATGATGCAGCCTGCCGGGGCACCGGTGTTCGCGCTGGCTGCATAGATGCGCCGATGCAGCACGATGGTTTTGCTGCCCCGGTCACCACTGATTTGCTGGCCGTCAGCATCCAGTCGTGCCAGCCGGGCGGGGTCCAGGAAACCCAGGCAGGCATCGGTGGGCGTGATGAGAAAACCACCGCCTTCCTCTGCGCCCAGCTGTACGCTGATGTTGCCTGCGGTGGCGTGCACATAACCTCGCTCAAACAGGCTTTGGCCCACTCGGCAGATTTCGTCTCGCAATTGGTTCTCGGTCATGGGGTGGTTCCTGTGTTGCCCAGATTTTCATTCAATCGAAGCTGCTCAATCGCCAGATCCAGAAACGCGCGCACGCGCTGGGGCGGGTTGCGGCCTTCGCGGTGCACCACATGCACGGGCAGTGACCCGGACTCATGGTCGGGCAAAAGCGTTTTCAGGCGACCGCTGCGCAGGTGCTCGGCCACCTGGTAGGACATCAGCCGCGTGATGCCAAAGCCACCCAGCACGGCGGCCACCGCCGAGTCGTTGGTGGTGGTGGTCATTCGGGGTTGAATGCGGATGGCATGACTCTGGCCCTGGTGCGTCAAGCGCCACTCCGGGTTGGGCGTGACGGTGCTGCTGGAGACGATGGCGTGCTGTGCCAGGTCTTCGGG
>CAVVSV010000034.1:0-37427 GCA_963750805.1 uncultured beta proteobacterium | reverse complement strand
CCAACGGTCAACTGGATTGAGTACAACTGCAAAACGGCCGGTTTCAAGGTGGAGTACATCCGCGACGATCGCTCGCCTTCAGCGCCTTACGGCAAGGCGGTGAGTCGCCGTCATTACCGTTACCAGATCCAGGGCCCCAACGCCAAGCAGATCATTGACAAACTCAATGGTGGCCCCATGGCTGACGTGAAGTTTTTCAACATGGATTACATCAACATGTTGGGCCGTAAAGTGCGCTGCCTGCGCCACGGCATGGCTGGTGCGCCCGCGCTGGAAATTGTGGGTCCTTACGCTGAAGCGGAAGAAGTCCGTGAGCACATCATGTCGGTGGGGCGCGAGTTTGGTTTGGTTCGCGTGGGGTCGCGTGCCTACTCCAGCAATACCTTTGAGTCTGGCTGGATCCCGTCACCTTTGCCCGGTGTTTACAGCGGCGACAAGATGAAGGCTTACCGCGAATGGCTGCCCGCCATGGGTTATGAAGCCACAGGTTCGATTGCAGGAAGTTTTGTGTCCGAGAACATTGAGGACTACTACACGACGCCTTACGATCTGGGCTATGGCCCGTTCGTCAAGTTCGATCATGACTTCATCGGCCGCGAAGCCCTTGAGGCCATGGTGAAAAGCGGCCGTTCACAGGCCCGCCGTAAGGTGACCTTCGAATGGAATGGTGAAGATTTGGGTCGAATTCTGGCCTCGCCGGTGACGGGTGACAAGACCTGCAAGTTTTTCGACTTGCCCAACGCCAACTATGGCAGCTCCTCCTTCGACAAAGTTTCCAAAAATGGCAAGGTTGTGGGCCAGTCCATGTTCACGGGCTACAGCCACAACGAGCGCTGCGGTTTGTCGCTCGGTTGGGTCGATGCCGACGTCAAAGAAGACGACGTACTGACCCTGACGTGGGGCGAAGAAGGCGGCGGCACCAACAAGCCACCGGTGGAGCGTCACGAACAGACCGAAGTTCGTGTGCGGGTGGCTGCCGTGCCGTATGCCAAGGCGGCACGCGAAGCCTATGCCGACGGTTGGCGCACCCGCAAGGCTTAAAGCCTGAGCCGTAAAGTTGAACCGTAAAGCGCCGTCATGACATCCCCGCAAGCGTCTTTTCCCCTCAACGCCTGGTACGCCGCGGCGTACGATGTGGAGGTCAAATCCGCACTGCTGGCACGTACCGTCTGCAACCAGAAACTGGTGATGTTCCGCAAATCAGACGGTGCAGCCGCAGTGCTCGAAGACGCCTGCTGGCACCGCCTGCTGCCCCTGTCGATGGGGCGGCTGGAAGGCGATGAGGTGGTGTGCGGTTACCACGGCCTGGTGTTCAACGCGCAAGGCCGGTGCACGCACATGCCCAGCCAGGAAACGCTGAACCCTTCTGCCTGCGTACGAAGCTTTCCGGTGGTTGAAAAGCACCGCTTTGTCTGGGTGTGGCCGGGTGATCCGGCCAAGGCAGATCCCTCTTTGGTGCCTAATCTGCACTGGAATGACGATCCCGCCTGGACGGGCGATGGCAAGGTCATCTCGGTCAAGTGTGACTACCGCCTGGTGGTCGACAACCTGATGGATTTGACCCACGAGACCTTCGTCCACGGCAGCAGCATTGGCCAGCAGGCCGTGGCCGAGGCGCCGTTTGTTGCCACTCACGGTGATCGCACTGTCACGGTGACGCGATGGATGGAAAATATTGAAGCCCCACCGTTTTGGGGTGGTCAACTGTACGGCGCTCGCGGCTATCGGGGCCACGTGGACCGCTGGCAGATCATCAAGTTTGAGGCGCCGTGCACGGTCACCATTGACGTCGGCGTTGCCGAAACGGGCACGGGTGCGATACCTCCCGGTGGCAATCAGGGCGATGCGAGATTGAGCAATCGCAGCAAGGGAGTGAACGGTTTTGTGCTGAACACCATCACCCCGGCAACTGAGGGAACGTGTCACTATTTTTGGGCTTTTGCCCGCAACTACAGCCTGGGCGAGCAACGCCTGACGCATCAGTTGCGCGAAGGCGTGGCCACGATTTTTCAGGAAGACGAATTGATCCTGGAAGCGCAGCAAATCGCGATGGATTCCCACCCCGATCACCAGTTCTACAACCTCAACATTGATGCGGGTGCCATGTGGGCCCGTCGCCTGATTGATGGTCTGGTAGCGCGGGAGAAACCGTCCGCTGCCGTCATTCCCATACGCACGGCGGCTTGACAGCCATCCCGCAGACAAGAAGTTGTTACTATGAATATGGTAGCTAACAATCCAGACGCCACGGGGACTTCAGGCACAATTGCTGCTGTTTCTTTGGAGATGTCGCCGGTCAACGCCTCCGCCAAAGCCCTGTTGCGCCTGCGGGAGCTGATCTGGTCGGGTGAACTGGCGAGTGGTGCACGCATTGCAGAACTTGCCATTGTCGAAAAGATTGGCGTGTCGCGAACACCCATTCGTGCGGCGCTCATGCGCCTGGAGCAGGAAGGCCTGCTGGAGGCCCTGCCCAATGGGGGCTACGCAGTGCGCACGTTCAGCGAGCGCGACATTTCTGAGGCGATTGAATTGCGCGGTACCCTGGAAGGTCTGTGCGCGCGTTTGGCGGCGGAACGGGGCGCACCGCCGGTGGTGCTGCGCAATGCCCGCGAATGTCTTGAAGGAATCGACGCGATTCTGAAATCGGGCGTGTTGTCAGATGAGGACTTCTCCCGCTACGTGGCGCTCAATGAAAAGTTCCATCAACTCCTGGTGGAGATGGCTGGCAGTGAAGTGATTGCCAAAGAGTTGGAACGCATCATGAGTCTGCCGTTTGCATCACCGTCCAGCTTTGTGGTGTCGCAGTCCAATTCGCCGCAAGCACGGGACATGTTTGTGGTGGCGCAGGCCCAGCATTGGCAGGTCTTGCAGGCGGTGGAACAACGCGAAGGTTCGCGTGCGGAAGCCGTGATGCGGGAGCATTCGCGCATTGCCCAGTCCAATTTGCGCGAAGCGGTCAGCGGACAAAACGCCACACTCCTGCCAGGCGTTCAGCTCATCCGCCGCCGTTAGGCGGTATGTCAAGAATCTCAAGCATCGCACCATGAAGTCCGCTCAAACCTGGAACCAGGCTACTGTCCTCGCTCGGCGTGACTTGAGCCCCACGGTCCGCCAATTTGATATCGCGCCTGTGCAAGGCATGGCACTCAGTTATCCACCCGGGGCGCATTTACAGGTGCAGGTGATGGTTGATGGTCAGGGTGGTGCCAACCGCCTCCAGACCCGTTCTTATTCGCTCATCGGATCTCCCAACCCCGCGGCATGGCGCATCGCCGTCAAGCGCATGGATGAAGGGCGGGGCGGCTCGCAGGCCATGTGGCGCCTGGCCGTGGGCGACCGTCTGATGACCAGTGAGCCCCAAAACCTGTTTGCACTGGATTTGACGGCCCCGGGCTACCTGGTCGTGGCGGGGGGCATTGGCATCACTCCGCTGGTCGGCATGGTGCAACGCCTGGCTGAACGGGCGCGAGCAACAGGCGTTCCGCTGCGGGTGTTGTACGGCGCACGCAACGAACAGGAACTGGTCTTTGCAGCGGACTTGCAGCAGGCCGTGGCGGGCTTGCCCGGCCACCCGCTTCAATTGCACGTCGGGCCGGCTGGGATTGACTTTGCCAGTGAGATTGCGGCCCTGCCCAGGGGTGCCCAGCTTTACACCTGCGGCCCTGTTCCCATGCTGGAAGCGCTTAAAACGGCCTGGCAGGCAGCAGGGCGTCCCCAGTCCGATCTGCGCTTCGAAACCTTTGGCAGCAGCGGCCGGTTGCCTACGCAAGCGTTCAGACTGGCCGTGCCCCGGCACGGTGTTGACATCCTCGTTCCCGCCGGCGTGACCTTGCTGGAGGCTTTGGAGGGGGCCGGTGTACCGACGATGTCTGACTGCCGCAGGGGTGAATGTGGGCTGTGCGCCATGGACGTGATTTCGCTGCAAGGCGAGATGGACCACCGGGATGTATTCCTGAGCGCCCATGAAAAAGCGGGATGCAAACGCCTGTGTGTCTGCGTGTCGCGCGTGGTGGGCGGTATCACACTGGATTCGTCCTGGCGCCCAGATTGAGCCCGCCCATGGTTCATTTGAATACAGCCATTGCTCATCTGAAAATTCAAGAGTTAACCCTCTTCATGCTGAAACCCCATCACTTTATAGTCACAGCCAAGCCACCCATTTCAATAACCGGAGACAAACGATGACCCACCTGGACTCAAACAAACGCACTTTTCTGCGGGCCACGGCCGCCACCGCCCTGGCGTTGCAAACCGGCATGGCCGCGGCGCAGGCCAAGCCTTTCAAAATCGGCATGCTGTTGCCCATGACCGGACCCTTTGCCTCGACGGGCCGTCAGATCGAAAACGGCGCGCGTCTTTACATGGCCCAGCAGGGCAATAAGGTCGCTGGTCGTGAGGTGGAACTCGTCATCAAGGACGACACGGGCGTGCCCGACATTACCAAGCGCTTGGCCCAGGAACTTGTTGTGAACGACAAGGTGGATGTGCTGGCCGGTTTTGGCCTCACACCCCTGGCGCTGGCCACAGCGCCCATCGCAACCCAAAGCAAGACACCCATGGTGGTCATGGCCGCGGCCACATCCATCATCACTGAAGCGTCACCCTACATTGTGCGCACCAGCATGACCTTGCCCCAGGTGACCCTGGGTGTGGCCGAATGGGCGCCCAAAAACAACATCAAAAAGGTGGTCACGCTCGTCACGGATTACGGCCCGGGTTACGACGCTGAAAAAACCTTCAAAGACCGCTTTCTCTTGAATGGCGGTCAGATCCTGGCGGAGTTGCGCGTCCCTCTTCGCAACCCGGATTACGCGCCGTTTTTGCAGAAAGTGCGGGATCTGAAGCCCGATGCGCTGTTCGTGTTTGTCCCAGCGGGTGCGGGTTCGGTGTTGCTCAAGCAATTTGCCGAACGTGGCTTGGACAAGGCGGGCATCAAGCTCATCGGCGAAGGCAGCGTGGCCGATGACGAAATTTTGAATGACATGGGCGATGTGGCGTTGGGTCTGGTCACGTCGCACCCGTACTCGGTGCAACACGACTCGGCCATGAACAAGAAATTTGTGCCTGCTTTCATGGCCCAAAGCAAAGGTATTCGCCCCAATTTCTTCGGTGTCTCGGCCTATGACGGCATGCGGGTCATTTACGAGGCCATCAAGGCCACCAAGGGCCAGGGTGATGGCATGGCGATGGTGGCGGCCATGAAGGGGCAAATTTTTGAGAGCCCTCGTGGCCCCATCTACATTGATGGCCAAACCCGCGATATTGTGCAAAACGTCTACGTGCGTCGTGTTGAGCGGGTGAACGGGCAGTTGTACAACGTGGAATTTGATGTGCTCAAGGATGTCAAAGACCCCGCCAAAACGGGCAAATAGGCGCATCACCTTCACCCCGTCCATCGTTGATGTGCGGGGTGAGTTATTTCAAATTTGCATAGCTGCCTTGGGGCAATGCCGCTTGCGTGGCGTCTTGATTGGCGGGATAGTGCGTTCCTGACTGGTTTTTTTGACCCCCGAAACAATGATTGGAACACCATGAGAAAGAGAAACCTGCTGATCGCAACCGCAAAAACCGCCGCATTCGCTGCGCTGACCTTGTCTTCCATTGGCGTTTTTGCGCAAAGCAATACTTACAAGATTGGTCTGATCCTGCCCATGACCGGGCCATTTGCATCGACAGGCAAACAAATTGAAGCTGCAGCGCGTCTCTATATGGCCCAAAACGGCGACACGGTGGCGGGCAAAAAAGTGGAGCTGATCGTCAAGGATGACACGGGCACGCCGGATGTCACCAAACGCATCGCGCAGGAACTGGTGGTCAATGACAAAGTGAGCGTGTTGGCGGGGTTTGGCTTGACGCCTTTGGCCCTGGCCACCGCACCCATTGCCACGCAGTCCAAAACCCCCATGGTGGTGATGGCCGCAGCCACTTCCAGCATCACCGAGGCATCGCCCTTCATCATTCGGACCAGCTTCACCTTGCCGCAAGCCTCCGTGGCCCTGGCCGACTGGGCTCCCAAAAATGGCATCAAGAAAGTGGTGACGCTGGTTTCCGACTACGGCCCGGGTCTGGACGCTGAAAAGTATTTCAAGGACCGCCTCACTTTCAATGGTGGTCAGGTGACCGAAGCGCTGCGCGTGCCTTTGCGCAATCCCGACTTCGCACCGTTTTTGCAAAAAGTACGTGATGCCAAACCGGATGCTGTCTTTGCCTTTGTGCCGTCTGGTGCCGGCGCCGCCCTGATGAAACAGTTCGCCGAGCGTGGCCTCGACAAGGCGGGCATCAAGCTGATCGGTACCGGTGACGTCACCGATGACGATATCCTGAATGGCATGGGAGACGTGGCCCTGGGTGTGGTGACGTCTCACCACTATTCCGCTGCACACCCTTCAGCGGTCAACAAGAAATTTGTCGATGCTTTTGGCAAGGCCAACCCGGGGCTGCGCCCCAATTTCATGGCCGTGGGGGGGTACGACGGCATGCGCGTGATTTATGAAGCGCTCAAAGTCAGTAAAGGCGCTGGCGGCGGGGATGCGTTGCTGGCGGCCATGAAAGGGCAAATTTTTGAGAGCCCGCGTGGGCCCATGTTCATCGACGCGCAAACCCGGGACGTGGTGCACAACATCTATATCCGCAAGGTTGAAAAGAAGGACGGGCAGTTGTACAACATGGAGTTCGACACGATCAAGGACGTCAAGGACCCCGGTAAGAATAAGTAACACCCCCGGGCTTCGCTTCGCTTCGCCACCCCCCCATGCAGGGGGCAACGACAGTGGCCTGGCGGAGCCGGTTCCACGGCGTTACTGCAAAAGTCATCCTACCCCTCGCACCACATGCTGACCATCCTCTTCGACGGCATTGCTTATGGCATGCTGCTTTTCATTCTTGCTGTCGGGCTTGCCGTCACCATGGGATTGATGAACTTCATCAACCTGGCGCACGGGGCTTTTGCCATGGCAGGCGGCTATATCACCGTCATGTTGATGCAGCGTTTTGGCGTTCCATTTCTGGTGTGCCTGCCGCTCGCATTTTTGGGCTCGGCGTTGCTGGGTGCCTTGCTGGAGCGCACCTTGTACCGACCGATGTACAGCAAGCCGCACCTGGATCAGGTGTTGTTTTCCATCGGGCTGACGTTCATGGCAGTGGCCAGTACCGATTACTTCATGGGGTCCACCCAGCAAATCATCCAGTTGCCGGAGTGGCTCAAGGGCCGCACAGAGCTGGGTGATGGCGCCATGATGCTGGGCATGGGGCACTACCGCCTGTTCATCATTGCGGTGTGTGCGGCGCTCACGGTGGGCTTGCAGTACGTGTTGGCCAAAACCCGCTTTGGCAGCCGCTTGCGTGCGTCGGTGGACGACCAGCGCGTCGCGGCGGGCCTGGGTATCAATGTGAATATTGTGTTCCTGGGAACCTTTGCAGTGGGTTCCGGCCTGGCCGGCCTGGGCGGGGCATTGGGAGCCGAGGTGCTGGGCCTGGACCCGACATTTCCCCTCAAGTTCATGGTTTACTTTTTGATTGTGGTGGCCGTCGGTGGCACGTCGAGCATCACCGGGCCGTTGCTGGCGGCGCTGTTGCTGGGCATTGCCGATGTGGCGGGCAAGTACTACATACCCAAGCTGGGAGCTTTCATCGTTTACTGTCTGATGATTGCCATTCTGATCTGGCGTCCGCAGGGCTTGTTTGTGCGGCAAGGAGGCAAGTCATGAACCCACCACGTACGGCCGCTGTCTGGTCGCGCTACAAACCCTGGGAAATTGCCCTTTGGGTTCTGGCGCTCGCGTCGCCCCTGCTGTTGTCGACTCACGCGCTCATCATCAACGAGATTGCCATCGTGGCGCTCTTTGCGGTGTCGCTCGATCTGATTCTGGGCTTTACCGGCATTGTGTCCCTGGGGCATGCTGCTTTTTTTGGCATGGGTGCCTACTCGGCGGCCCTGTTTGCCAAATTGGTGATGCCGTACCCCTTGGTGGGGCTGGCCGTGGCAGTGGGTGTCTCCACCCTGCTGGGTGCGCTGTGCAGCATGACCATCATCCGCGGCAGCGATTTGACCCGGCTCATGGTGACGCTGGGCATGGGCCTGATCCTGATGGAACTGGCCAACAAGCTGGATTGGCTCACGGGCGGTGCGGACGGATTGCAAGGCGTGGTGATGGCGCCGTTGCTGGGACGATTTGAGTTTGACCTGTACGGGCGCACCTCGGCTTTCTATTCGCTCACGGTGCTCTTTGTTCTTTTTCAGTTGGCCCGCCGATTGGTGCATTCACCCTTTGGTGCGACCTTGAAGGCCATTCGTGACAACCGTTTGCGCGCCATGGCCATTGGCATTCCGGTCACGCAGCGGCTGGCCGTGATCTACACGGTGGCGGCAGGTTTGGCTGGTGCGGCGGGTGGGCTGGCCGCGCAGACAACGGGCTTTGCCTCGCTGGACGTGTTTGCCTTTGACCGCTCGGCCGATGTGATGCTGTTGCTGGTGATTGGTGGCACAGGCTGGCTCTATGGGGGTGTGGCGGGTGCCATTGTGTTCAAGCTGATGCAGGATGCGATTTCGGCCATCACGCCGCAATACTGGACCTTCTGGATTGGCCTGTTTCTGGTGGTGCTGGTAATGGTGGGACGCGACAAACTGATCCGGCCATGGACCTGGTTTGGCCGGGGCGCGAAGGTGAAGTCATGAGCACACCTCCAACAAGCATTCCTTCACCCGACGTTGTGCTGTCAGCGCAAGGTCTGATCAAGCGCTTTGGCGGTATCACCGCCACCAACAATGTCACGCTCAATCTGCACAAGGGCGCCCGCCACGCCTTGATTGGCCCCAACGGTGCAGGCAAAACCACGCTGATCAATTTGCTGACCGGCGTGTTGGCACCCTCGGAGGGCCGAATCGTGCTGGAGGGACAGGACATCACCACACTGTCTCCGCACCTGCGCGTCAGGCGCGGCATGGTGCGCACCTTTCAGATCAACCAGCTGTTTGACACCTTGACACCGCTGGAGACCTTGGCCATGGTGGTCTCGCAGCATCGGGGTTTGGGTGGCCATTGGTGGCGTTCATTGGGTTCGGATGCCACCGTGATCGCGCGGTGCGAGCAGCTGCTGGACCAGTTTCATCTGACGGAAGTGATGAACCAGACCACCAATGTGCTGGCCTATGGCAAGCGACGCTTGCTGGAAATTGCCATTGCCCTGGCCTGCGAGCCCCGTGTGCTGCTGCTGGATGAACCCGTGGCGGGTGTACCCGCTGGAGAGCGCGAAGAGTTGCTGCAAACCGTGGCCGCCTTGCCAGCCGATGTGTCGGTCTTGCTGATCGAACATGACATGGACCTCGTCTTCAGCTTTGCCAACCGCATGACCGTGCTGGTCAATGGAACGGTGCTGACCGAAGGCAATCCAGAACAAATTGCCAATGACCCCGAAGTCAAGGCGGTCTACCTGGGACACGGGGAGGACGCGGCCCATGTCTGATTTGTTGAAAGTTGAAAACCTGAGCGCGGGTTACGGCGAAGCTGTGGTGCTCAACCATGTCGCGCTGTCACTGGCCGAGGGCCAAACCCTGGCACTGCTGGGACGCAACGGCACGGGCAAGACCACGCTGATCAACACCCTGGCGGGTGCTACGCGGCAGCATGGTGGCAGCATCCTGTTGGGTGGGGCCCTGTTGCATACCTTGCCCTCCCATGAGCGCGCTGCGGCTGGCATAGGCTGGGTGCCGCAAGAGCGGAACATTTTCAAGTCCCTCACCGTTCATGAAAACCTGACTGCGGTGGCGCGGCCAGCACGTGCCGGACGAAGCGCCAAACCATGGACACCGGCCCGGGTGTATGAGTTGTTTCCGCGCTTGTCGGAACGCAAGGGCAATCTGGGTACCCAGTTATCCGGCGGCGAGCAGCAAATGCTGGCGGTCGGCCGGGCGCTGGTGCTCAACCCCACCTTGCTGTTGCTGGATGAGCCGCTGGAAGGGCTCGCGCCCATCATTGTTCAGGAGTTGCTGCAGGCCATTCGCCGCATCACCCGGGATGAGGGTTTGAGCGCCATCATCGTGGAGCAGCACCCCCAGGCCATTCTGGCGATTTCTGACGTTGCCGCCGTCCTCGACAGGGGTACCGTGGTTCACACTGGAACCGCGCGCAGTCTGCAGGACCAGCCCGAGCTTCTGGACCGTTTGCTGGGTGTTGCCCGTTAACTTCAGCCCCCTGAACACTTGAAGAGCGCTATTTAAAACGTAGCTACCGATGTATATCCGACGGGGACTTCAAGCCTTTTCTATTCACAGGACACACACTATGACCTTCTCATCCCGTTTTTCCAGCCTGTGTGCTGGTTTGACCATCGCTGTGGTGGCAGCCACGTCTGCCCATGCGCAAACCTACCCGACCAAGCCGATCAAGATCGTGGTGCCCAACGCGGCGGGCGGTGCGGCCGACATCACGGCGCGAACTGTCGGCCAGAAACTGAGCGAGGCGCTGGGGCAATCTGTGGTGGTTGAAAACAAGGCCAGCGCCGGTGGCATTGTGGCGGGCGAGCAGGTCTCGCGCGCGGATGCGGATGGTCACACCTTGCTGTTGATCTCCAGCGGGACGGCGGTGAGTGCGGCCTTGTTCAAGAGCCTGCCGTTTGACACCGTGAAGGACTTCACACCCGTGTCCAAGCTGGCTGATTTTGACCTTGGCATTGTGGTGAGCGAGACCGGGCGATTCAAGACGGTGGCCGAATTGCTGGCCTACGGTCGCGCCAACCCCGGCAAGCTGAACATCGGTACGCCACAGGTGGGAACCACGCAAAATTTGGCGGCGGAGTTGTTCAAGTCCAGCGCCGGTTTTGAATTCCAGATCGTGCCGTTTAACGGCACGCCTCCCGTCATCACCGCGCTGCGCGGTGGCGAGCTGGACGCCATGATTGACATCCTGGGCCCGCTGATGACCCAAATCAAAGCCAGGGCGCTGCGCCCTGTTGCTGTATTGGGTGACAAACGCTCGCCCCTTTTGGCGGACGTGCCGGCTTTGCGTGAATCCGGGGGTACTTTAAGCCAATTCAACGTCGGTTCCTGGAACGGTCTGGCCGTTCCTTCCAAAACGCCCAAAGCGGTGGTAGCGCGCCTCAACAAGGAGTTGCAGACCATACTGGCCAACCCGGAGGTGGTGAAAAAATTAAGCGATCTGAGCCTGCATGCGCAATCGAGCACACCGGAGCAGACGGCCGAACTGTTGGGTTCCGAAATCAAGCGCTGGAGCGACGTGATTGTTCGGGCCAAGATCGAAAAGCAATGAGCCAGGCTCAAGCTGCCAAGGCAACGCAAAGTCACATCGGCTTGATTGGCTATGGCGAAGTCGGAAAAATTTTCGCAGCGGGTCTGAAAACCAAACCCGGTGTGGTCTCAGTCATTGCGTGGGACCAGAAATTCGCAATCGATGTGACCCGGTCCGGCGAGCTGGATCACGCAAACCAGGCAGGTGTGATCCCGGCCAAGGCCATGGCAGACCTGTGCGCCAAATCCACGCTGCTCATTTCGGCGGTCACCGCTTCCAACACCTTGGCTGTCGCGACCGAGGCGGCTGGGCATATCCAGCCAGGCAGTTTGTTTCTTGACCTCAATTCAGCGTCGCCAGGCACCAAGCAGCAATGTGCGGCATTGTTGGAGGCAGCGGGTTCCTTCTACGTGGAAGCGGGAGTGATGACCTCAGTGCCGCCGTATGGCATTCGCGTGCCGATGTTGCTGGGTGGGGCACGGGCGGCAGAACTGGCCGCGTTATTCACGGCTTGGGGCATGGATGCCCAATGTGTGTCTGAACAACTCGGGGTGGCCAGCGCCATCAAGATGTGCCGCAGCGTCATGATCAAGGGCCTGGAGGCGCTGGTGATCGAGAGCTATGCCACGGCACGTGCCTATGGCGTGGAGGACCATGTCCTGCCAACACTGGTAGAAACCTTCCCCAGCATCGACTGGTCCAAACAAGGCGCCTATTTTTTCAGCCGGGTCGTGCAGCATGGCAAGCGCCGTGCGGAGGAAATGCGAGAGGCTGCCAATACCGTGCGCGAGGCCGGGTTCGAGCCCTTCATGGCCACTGCCATTGCCGACAAGCAGCAGTGGGTGGCCGATCAGGCCGCTCTTGGCTTGTTCCAGGGGCTGCCCAAAGAAGCAATCTGGCAGGAATACGCGGATCGTTTGATTTCCAGTACGCTACCAAAAAAGTAGCAAACTATGGATGTTTGGCGGGGACTTCAGGCCTGGTTAGGCTAATTTTTCCCAATTGCATGGCTTGACGGAGCGCAGAGATCCAGAGCTGATAGCCGTCCCCATTCAAGTGCAAAGAATCTGCGTAGAAATTGTCCAGCCGTTTCCCGTCAGGGCTTGCCAGAAATTTCCAAGTATCAACATATATGCAGCTAGGGCGACTTGAACAAAGTGTGCGAATAAGCTCGTTGGTTGCTGCAATTTCATCCATTCGACTTGGGTTTCCTCCCGCTGGCATTATGGAGTTCCAAACCAAGGGTTTGCCGCTGGGCAAGGTGGATTCAATCACTTTGAGTCTGTCCATCAGCCCCTCTGAAATGCCGTGGCCCCAGTCGTTGATGCCAATCATTAGCACGATGGCCTTGGCGCGGTACAAAGATTGGTAGGCGGGCAGGGCACTCAACAATTGTGCTGATGTCATGCCTCCTATGCCGTAGTTCACAGAATTGTCAATGACGCTTTCCGTAGCCAGGTCATGCGTAATGCTGTCCCCCAGAAAAACCACAGCCTGATCCGTCACTTTGGCGTCATCAGCCAACTTTTTTTTGAGTTCACTCGCGACGTAGGCGTCCACACCGGCTGCCGTGAAGTGTTGCCGCAACTTGGTAAAAATGCTCGGGGAAAAAAGCGCTGATCCAAGCAGCATGAGCAAGCTGATCCCAAGGAGCGGGGAGGCGATCAACCAGTTGATGGGTTTTGGCAACTTCATGGCTGTGATCACCAAGCTTGCGCTGAAACTCAACTTGTTACCGGCTCGATGAACGCGGCGTCGCAAACCCAAACAAGCGCTGCGGCGTGTCCCACAAAATCTTGTGGCGATCGTCAGGGTCTGGCACAGCCTGCGCAAACAGTTGCAGTAGTGGGCCATAGTCCAGTCGCAACGGGGCTTTCAAAAAAGGCCAGTCGGATGCCCACACGCAGTGGTCTGCACCATAGGCGGCAAGCAGCTCAGCGATGTAGGCTTGAGTATCTGCAAACGGAAAAGCCTGCGCTGAAAACTTGGAGAAGCCCGAAAGTTTGACGGTAGCGCGGTGACTGCTCGACAGGCCCAGCACGGCCGCAAATCCAGCGCCATGCAAGCCCTGGGACACGTCGGGTCGGCCGCAATGGTCGATCAGAATATGTGCGCCAGAATCCAGCAACATCGGTGCCAGGTTGACCATGTTGTCGGTATCCACCTGGGCCTGGGCGAACATGCCCAATGCCGCCAGTTTGTCCAGAAGCGGGCCGATGTTGCGGTAAAAATCCACTCCCAGTAGCGCGACATTGAAGGCCACACCGATGACACCCTGCGCCTTCAGGTCTGCCAATTGCTCCGTGCCTGTGTCATTCGCCACCACCGCAATGCCTTTGAAGCGGCCATTGCCTCTTGCAATGGCATCGAGCATGCAGCCGTTGTCCAGGCTGTAGCCTGAATTGGGACCCACCAACAGCGCGTGCTGAACGCCATAGGCATCCAGCACCCGTTCAAAGTAGTCGGCTGACCCGGTTTCTTGCCCAGCGGGCCGGTAGGCCACATCCGGGGCATAGGCAAAGCCTTGCGGGTCCAGGATGTGGCAATGGCTGTCGATTTTTGGCGCGGTGTAGATCGAGGCGTCCACCGGCAAACGCGATGGCAGGGTCACAGCGTGGCTTCAATGATGCGACGCAGCTCGGGCGTGACGTCGGGCATCACGCCAAACCAGGCATTGAACGCGGGCCGTGCCTGGTTGAGCAGCATGCCCAGTCCGTTGACGGTGGCGTTGCCCCGCTGGCGTGCGGCAGCCAGCAGCGGCGTTTCCAGCGGCACGTAAATCACGTCGGACACCAGTGCGTGCACGGGCAGGGCGTCCAGGTTCAGCTCCAGCGCCGCCTGGCCATGCATGCCCTGGCTGGTGGTGTTGACCAGCAAGGCCACGTCCGCCAGGGCCGTGTGGCGCTCACTCCAGGCATAGGCCTTGACCGGGCCGCCGAATTCCTGCGCCAATGCAGTGGCCTTGTCATTGGTGCGATTTAACAGACGGATTTCTTTGGCGCCCCGGTCGGCCAGGGCCAGCACCACGGCGCGGGCGGCACCACCGGCACCCAGAACAGTCACCGGCCCGGCATCGGCGCGCCAGTCGGGCTTGGCATCGAGCAGGCTCTGGATGTAGCCAAAGCCGTCATTGTTGAAGCCCTTGAGCGTGCCGTCCGCCTGGACCACGATGGTGTTCATGGCGCCCACGCGTTTGGCGTTGGCGTCAACCTCATGGACCAGCGACATCGCATCCACCTTGTGGGGGATGGTGATGTTGCAGCCCTTGAAACCCAAGGCGGGCAATCCGGCGATGGCAGCTTCCAGCTTGCCAGGGGCCACAGGCAGCAGCACATACGCACCGTTCAGGCCATATTTTTCAATCCAGTAATTATGGATTTTGGGCGAACGCGAATGCGCGACGGG
Source organism: uncultured beta proteobacterium (assembly GCA_963750805.1). Classification (GTDB taxonomy): domain Bacteria; phylum Pseudomonadota; class Gammaproteobacteria; order Burkholderiales; family Burkholderiaceae_C; genus JANYCG01. The sequence goes on along the minus strand of CAVVSV010000034.1, from coordinate 22,779 downwards.
CCAGCCCATGACACCGGCCAGGCCGAAAGACTTGTCACTCATTTTTCAGGTTACCTTTACTTTTTGTTCACCGGCGGCAGGATGGCGCTGATGACTTGTTTGCCATTTTCTACTTTGGTCATGTAGCTTTCGCGGTCCAGGTCGCCGTTGGCGTCAAAACTCACGTCCATCAGGATGCCGGGGTAATCCTTGACCGTCAGTGTGATGCCTTTCATGGCGGCCGCAAAAGCCTTCGGGTCGAATTTGCCAATTTTTTCGGTTACGGCTTTCACGATGTACATGCCGCTGTAGCCTTTGAGGCCGTTGTGGTCCGATTTGGACTTGAACTCGGCCTGAAAGGCGTCGCTGAATTTTTTGATCAGCGGCTGGGCGCATCGGCCGTCAGGCCCACGTGGGCGATCGCGCCATTGGCCGCTTCACCCGCCAGTTCCACCACTTTCTGGCTGGTCAACACAGTTTCACCAATGACGGGTTTCGTGTATCCCTGCTTGCGAAGCTCGCGCAAGGCGCGGGCGGATTCTTCCTCATTGCTGTAGACAAACACCGCATCACTGCCCGATGACTTGGCTTTCAGCACTGCGGCGCTGAAATCCACCTGGCCGGATTCGGTGGAGATGGTGTTGGGCACCTTGATGCCACGCGCTTCCAGCTCTTTCTTGATGAGGTCCAGACCGCCTTTGCCAAAGTCGTTGTTCACGTAGATCACGTCCACCGATTTGGACTTCAGGGTGTCGCGCACATAGTTGGCCACCTTGGGCATGGCCGTGGTCTGGGTGAACGATGTGCGGAAAATGTAGGGGTTTCCTTGCTGGGTGATGGACGCAGCCTCGCCGCCGGTGAAATTGGGAATTTCGGCGCGCCGGGTTTCCGCCATGCTGACCATGATGGAGCCGGAGAACACCGGTCCCATCACCACATAGGCGTTCTGGTCGATGGCTTTTTGCGCCAATGCCTTGGCCACGCCCGGGTTGGATTGGGTGTCCATCGACAGATAGTCAATCTTGCGGCCGAGGATGCCGCCCGACGCGTTGATTTCCTTGACGGCGAGCTTGATGCCGTTGTCAAAGTTGCTGCCCGACGTGGCACCGGCGCCGCTGAGCTCGACCAGACCAAAAATGGGCACGGTTTGCTGTGCGCTGGCCAGACTGGCTGCCGCCAGAACGACGCTACCCAGAAGCGATTTCAATGTGAAGGTGTTTTGCATGATGTCTCCTTTTAGTTAATGCATGCGGGGTGGGGAACGGTAAAGGTAAAGATTTAACGGGGATGGGGGCGCCGGTATTAGTCGGATTTCACGCGCCCCGACTGGATCACCGGCTTCCAGCGGGCAATTTCACGAACGATGAGCTGGCCAAAAACTTCAGGCGTCGAGGGATTGGCAATGGCACCTTCTGCCGCCAGGCGGGTTTTGAGTTCCGGCGCGTTCAAGGCCAGATTAATTTGCGTGTTGAGTTTCATCACGATATCGCGCGGGGTTCCTGTGGGTGCCACCACGCCATACCACTGGTCCGCCTCAAAATCCTTGTAGCCGGATTCTGCAATGGTGGGCAAATCGGGCAGGGCATCCAGGCGTTTGACACTGGAAATGCCCAATGCACGAAGTTGCCCCGATTTGATGAATGGCAAAACCGCCGGCCCGCCGGTGAACAGCACCTGAATCTGGCCACCCACCAGGTCGGTCACAGCGGGTGAGGTGCCCTTGTAGGGGATGTGCAGCAATGAGGTGCCCGTTTGCATCTTGAAATATTCCGTCGCCAAATTGGCGGCGCTGCCGTTACCGCCAGAACCATAGTTCAATTGGCCAGGTTTGGATTTGGCCAGTGCCACCAGTTCCTTGACGTTGTTGGCCTTGACGGAGGGATGAACCACCAGCACGTTGGGCACGCTGGCCACCCAGGCCACCGGCGCAAAACTCTTGACCGGGTCGTAGGGCAGGGCGGGATAGAGCGACGGGTTGACGGCCAGCGTGCCGATATGGCCCATCAACAGCGTGTAGCCGTCTGCCGGCGATTTGGCCACCTTGTCGGCGCCAATGCTGCCACCCGCGCCCGCGAGGTTTTCAACCACGACGGGCTGACCCCAGGCCTTGGTGAGTTCGATGCCGATTGCGCGAGCCAGAATGTCCGTCGAGCCGCCGGGCGTAAACGGCACCAGCAACTTGATGGCTTTGGATGGATAGGTCGACGCCGCACCGCCGGGGGCTTGGGCCATCGCACTGACAAGGCCAAACAGCCCTATTGTCCCCGTCAGTATTGATTTATATGCTATTGATTTCATAGTAAAATTCGAGTTAGAACGGTACCGGAACGCCCGGCGTCAGCGTCAAGAGTTTGGCAGCACTGCCAGTTCCCAAAGCCTGCTCGAACTCTGCAAAAGTTCCCCTAGCCAAGGGATTTGTGCCGAAGTGCATGGGAATCACAAACTTGGGTTTGAGCCATTCACGCGTTGCATAGGCGGCGTCCACCGGGTCCATCGTGAAATTACCACCTATGGGAATCAACAGCACGTCTGGCTTGTAGTAATCGCCAATGAACTTCATGTCGCCAAACAGGCCGGTGTCGCCCATGTGGTAAATCTTTTGACCGTTTTCCATCTCGATGATGAAACCCACTGGCTCGCCGCCGACATGCGCTTCGTCTTGCCCCGTGCCAGGGTTCTTCCAGACGTACACAGACGAGTGCTCAGCGTGAACGGCCGTTATTTTGATTTTGGGCTGATCGGCAAATGGCACCACTGTGCCGCTCTTGTTCATGCGAGGTGCGAGCTCGGGTGGCAATACTTTGAGCACGGTCAGCGTCTGGTTCAGGTCGCCCGGCGCGTAGACGCGGGCCTTGTGCATCAGGGCCAGTGCAGGCGCATCAGCGATATGGTCAAAGTGACCATGGGTGACCAGAATCAGATCAATCTTGCCCAGTTTCTCGAGGTTTTTGTACTCCTCCGGGGTTTTGGGGTTGAGCCGCAGCCAAGGGTCAATCATGATCACTTTGCCGTTTGGGGTTGTCAACCTGAAGGCTGACTGGCCCAGCCACAGAAGCTCGGCTTTACCGTTTTGTGCGAAAGCCGGCTGGGTAAAGGCAGTTACTGCTCCTGTCAGTGACAAAGCGAAGAGGGTACGGAGAAGAAAGGACTTGAAGCTGAGTGGCAGGATCATGGTGTGTCAACCTCGTAGTGATGTAGTCGTAGTATGTAAACGGCCTGAAAAAATGGCAATGTATGAACCGCACTAGGAGATATGTGTTAATTCAATAGCGCTGGCCACCACGGACCGCACGACATCCAGCGCTTTCTTGTGGGTCTCCGTGGTTGGCCGCCGGGACGACCACACCAGCTCCAGGCGGCTTTGAATGCGCGGCGTGTGAATTTTGCGGACCAGAAACGGCGTCACGTTGTCAAAGTTGCTGAGCGTGTAGGCCGGCAGCACCCCGTGGCCCAGCCCCTCCTGCACCAGGTTGAGAATGGCGTTGAGGCCGTCCACCTCCAGGGTGATCTGGGGACGGCAGCCAATGCCGATCATTTCACCCTCAATCAGGATTCGAAACGCATTGGGGCGGCTGGGCAAAATCAGCGGCAGCTCGGCAATTTCCGCCAGCGAGACCTCCTGGGTTTTCTTGCCGGTTACGGCCTTCACACTGGCCCGGGGGGATATCAACACCAATTCCTCTTCGTGCAACAGTGCCATTTCAAGCTCTGGCGACTTGTCGGGGTTGTACAGAACGGCCATGTCCAGATTGCCCAGGCGCAGGCCTTCAAACATCAACACGCTGAAGCCCTCGGTCAAGGTCAGTTGGGCCTGTGGCAGTTCCTTGCGAAACGCGTGGGTCAGCGGCACGGTGATCAGTTTGCTCAGGCTGGGGGGCAAACCGATGGAGACCTTGCCGGCCAAAGCGCCGCGAGAGCTGCTGAGCTCCTCGCGTGCCAATGCCACCTGGTGCAAGATACCGCGCCCGTGTTCCAGAAGCAATTTGCCGGCGACGGTTGGCGTGGCACCACGACCGTTGCGCGTCAGTAAATTCTGGCGAAGTTCCACTTCCAGCAGGCGAATCTGACGGCTTAGCGCAGGTTGGGCAATGTCCAGCGCAATGGAGGCGCGCGTGAAGCTGCCCAATTCGGCCACACGAACAAAATACTCAAGCTGCTTTAAATCCATAGACCAAGTCTATTGTTATACCGAGCTTAAAGATATCAGTGTTTGTTCTAACTCGGGTTTGTAGGAGCGGGTAGGATGGAGACCCCAAACGTGCACCCATGACCCCATCACCTGCATCCCTGGTAATCGCAAGAGTCCGCCCACTGCATGTCTTGGTGGCAGAGGACAAGCTCATTAACCAGAAAGTCGCCATTGCCGGGCTGAAAAAGCTGGGGCACACCGGCGTTGTGGTCGACGATGGTGAAAAGGCCTTGCGCGCCCTGACGCAAATGAAGTTTGACGTGATTCTTCTGGACGTGATGATGCCCAACATGGATGGTCTCCAAGTTCTGGCGGCAGTGCGTGAGGGCGAACGCCAGGCGGCAACGCCTGCACGGTCGCGTCAGATCATCGTGATGGCCACTGCCCATGACTCGCCAGGTGACCGTGAGCGACTGCTGCTTTCCGGCGCCGATGGTTATGTGGCCAAGCCCCTTGATGTGACCCGTTTGCAGGCGGAGTTCGACCGCGTTTTTCTGCGCTGAAGGCGCGTTGTGCGGCTCCGATCAGGGCCGATCATCTCAGGTGTTTTTCCCCGATGTTCTCGGGTATCTGCCCTATATCAAGTCCCTCGGGCAGCCCTTAGACTTTTTCACAGCGGTCATGGCGAAATGCTGTTGCCGATTTAATTCATCCCAAACTGAAAAAGTCTGATGTCTTCTTCATCCAAACCCAAGCCCTTCAACTCATTCCTGCGCCCTGGCATCCGCCTGATGCAGCGCCTGAACATGCCCTTCAAAATGGCTATGGTCGGCCTGGCGGCGCTGATGCCGCTTGGGCTGGTGGGGGTGGTGCTGTTCATCCAGATGCAGGGCGACTACCAACTGGCGCGCAATGAGTCCATTGGCGCTGATGTGGTGGTCAGTGTGACGGACGTGGTGGTCCAGGCCCAAACCCACCGGGGGCAAACCAATCAGGTGCTGTCGGGCAACGCGGCGGCGGTGGGTGCCCGGGAGCAAACCCGTGACAAGTTGAAGGCTGCCATGGCAGGCCTTGACAAAAAAATAGGGACCGCACCGCAATTCCAGTTGCAACCGCGTTGGAACCAAATCAAACCCGCACTGCAAAACCTGACCCAAGACGAAGCAGGTCAGGATCGCGCCAATGTATTTGCCGCCCACACCGCTCAGGTAGAAAGTCTGCGGCAACTGGCGTCTTTTGCCGGTGAAACCTCGGGTCTGCTGTTGGACCCTGAAGCGGGCACTTTCTTTTTGATGGATGTGGTGGTTGAGCGATTCATCCCCTGGATTGAAGTGGCGGGTGTATTGCGCGGCGCGGGGGCAGGCCTCTTGTCCCGCACCGATGCCACTGAAGGAGAGCGCGCCAATTTGTTGGCTTTGGCGCGCCAACTGGACACCCAGACGGCCTACATCCTTGAAAAACTCGACGCTCTCAAGCGGGCCGGCGAACCCGTGCCCAAGGGTTGGGATGAGGCGCTGAGCGCATCGTCTGCCTTCAGTGAGCGGGCGCGAAGTGCTTTTGGTGGCGTTTCCGACCCAGCCGCCAAAGGTGATGTGGCGGCCTACTTCGCCCAGGGCACCCAGGCCATTGAAGCGGCATTGGTGTTCCAGAAGTCCAGCGCTTCGCGTTTGATTGAACTACTCAACCAGCGGCGTGACCAGACTTACCACCGCATGGTGGTGCTGGTGAGTGTCGCAAGCTTTGGTTTTCTTTTGCTGGTCTATGGGCTGGTGTGTTTCTCGGTTGCAACGGTGAAAAGCATCGTCAATCTGCAACGCGTGATGGTGCAGGGCACAGCAGGCAACTTGTCCGAAAAAATCGTCATCTATGGCTCGGATGAACTGGCGCACATCAGCCAGGAGTTCGAGCGAATGCTGACACGCATTTCCGAGCTGGTGGCCGATGTTCGCAGCTCGGCCGCCATGGTCAGCCACGTGGGCGGGCAGTTGGTGGAGGATGGCAGTTCGCTGTCCGGACGGACCCATTCGCAGGCTGCGGCGTTGGAGCAGACCACCGCCAATATCAACGAAGTGAGCCAGACCGTGGCGCGCAATTCGGAGGCGGCCACGGAGGTGAGCGTGAAGACTAAAAACCTGAGCAATGAGGCAGAAAAAGCCAGCTCTTTGATGGCGAATACGGTGGAAGGGGTTGGCACTTTGCAGACCACGTCCAGCCGAATGAGCGAAATCATCGGCACCATTGACAGCATCGCGTTTCAGACCAATATCCTGGCGCTCAATGCGGCTGTGGAGGCGGCCCGCGCGGGTGAGCAGGGTCGCGGTTTTGCCGTGGTGGCGTCCGAAGTGCGTAGCCTGGCGGGGCGCAGCCAGAAAGCCGCTGCGGAAGTGCGCCGCCTGATTGCCGACTCATCGAGTCGGGTGGACGCCACCGTGGTGGGCATCCGCGAAGTGGGTGCATTGATGGAAAGCCTTCGGGGCGGCATTGTTGAAGTCACCGCGAAGATTGACGGCATTGCCGCAGGCAGTGCCAACCAGAGCAGTTCCTTGCTGGAAGTTGTTCAGGCAGTGGGTGACCTGGACCGCGTGACCAGTGAAAACTCGGCCATGGTGGAGCGTACCGCGCATCGTTCGAACCGGCTGACCCAGCGCTCCCTGCAACTGGAGCAGGCAGTCAGCTACATCAAGCTGCGCCAGGGCACCGCCGATGAGGCCATGAGCCTGGCCCAAGCGGCGTTTGACCACGTCAAGGCGGTTGGGTTTGACAAGGCCTTTAATGACTTTCATAACAAGGAAGGTGAATGGGTAGACCGTGATCTGTACATCTTTGTGTTTGACCGCGAAGGTGTCTACCGTGTGATGGGCGCGGACAAGGCCCGCGTAGGGACGCGCTTGAGCGACGCCCCGGGTGTGGATGCGGCCAAGCTGCTGGCCGATTCATGGGACCGGGTGTCCAAAGGCGGTGGTTGGGTGGAGTACAACATCCTGAACACCATCACCGGCGATGTGCGGGGCAAGGCCTCCTTTGTTTTGCAGATTGACGAGAACCGCCTGATTGGCAGCGGGGCTTACCGCAGTGCCATTGTGGCCATGTAAACCGGCCAAATTCCGTGTGTGATGCAAAAAAGACTCGCTAGTCCCCGTCGATATTGAATAGTCAGCTATCTTTTTAAGAGTGGTGACGACCTGCGCAAGGGGAGGTGAGCCACTGAGAATGGCCGCAGTTTTTGCATAGCCAATCCACTGGTATTCGTGTTTGGTCTAACTGCTAGCCTCACAATAGGCTGTCAGCCACTGCGTAACCGGGGCAGAATTCGAGTTGTTCTCAAGTCGAATTCGCTGTGCCCAAACCGAGATCGCCCCAACCATGCCCGCCATGAACCACCTGCTGCTGTTGCCCGGCCTGATGTGCGATCACGCGTTCTGGCAACCGCTGACCTCGTCCAAAGAGATGCAATTGGCAGGGCAGCACTGCCAGGTGGTGGACTATGGTGATGCGGATTCCATCACCGCCATGGCGCAATGCGCGCTGGATGCGGCACCGTCTCACTTTGCCATTGCGGGCCACTCCATGGGCGGCCGTGTGGCATTGGAAGTGGTGCGGCTGGCCCCCTCACGGGTTCAAAAACTGATTCTGATGGACGCGGGCTACCTTCCTTTGGCCGGGGGTGAAGCCGGGCAGCAGGAACGGGCCGGGCGCATGGCTTTGCTCGACGTGGCCAAAGCCCAGGGCGTGCGGGCCATGTGTGCCGAATGGGTCAAAGGCATGGTTCACCCCGATCGTTTGGGCGATGCCCCGCTGATCACCACCATCGTTGACATGTTTGCGCGCAAGACGGCAGAACGGTTTGCCCTTCAGCAACACGCCTTGTTGACACGACCCGATGCCAGCCCGGTGCTGTCTGGTTTGCCGAGCCTGCAAGTGCCCACCTTGCTGCTCTGTGGCCGCCAGGACACCTGGGCCAGTCCAGCGCAGCACGCAGCCATGCAGCGCCTTGCCAGGTCGGCGCAACTCAGCGTGATTGAAAACTCTGGCCACATGGTGCTGATGGAGCGACCTCAGGAAACGGTGCAAGCCCTTTTGAATTTTTTGACAACCGATTGATTTCCGGGATTCCGAAATGATCAAAGGTATTTCTTCCATGGCCACCCGCCTGCTGCTTGCGGATTTGGCAAACAGCTTCACGCGGCGTTCCGGCGTTGTCGTGTCGATTGAATCCGTGGGCGGCGTGGATGCTGCCAAGCGGGTGCAAGCCGGGGAGGCCTTTGACGTGGTCATACTGGCGTCCGACGCCATCGACAAATTGCTCGCCTCGGGCCACCTGCAGGCTGGTTCGCGGGTGGACCTGGTTCACTCGGGTGTGGCAGTGGCCGTTCGCGCTGGCGCGGACCAGCCGGATATTTCAAGTGAAGACGCAATGCGCAATGCCGTGCTGGCCGCTCCTACCCTGAGCTATTCCACCGGCCCCAGTGGCGTGGCGCTGGCGCGCCTGTTTGAGCGTTGGGGCATTGCCGACGAGCTCAAGAGCCGCATTGTGCAGGCACCACCCGGTGTACCCGTGGGCAGCCTGGTCGCCCGTGGCGACGTGGCCCTGGGATTTCAGCAACTCAGCGAGTTGTTGACGGTCGAAGGCATCACCGTGCTGGGGCTCCTGCCACCTGCCATCCAGATCACCACCACTTTTTCGGCAGGGGTATGCACCGGCAGTGCCCAGGTTGAAGCGGTCCGGCTCATGCTGGACGACATGAACTCCCCCGAATCTGCTGCGGCCAAGCGGCGCCAGGGCATGGAACCCATTTAAACCCAAGGAGACACCGTTGAGCCAACAAAAACCCATCATCATCGACTGCCACGGACACTACACCACGGCCCCCAAGGCGCTGGAAAACTGGCGCAACCAGCAGATTGCCGGCATCAAGGACCCGGTGCTGATGCCCAAGGTGGCGGATCTGAAAATCAGTGATGACGAACTGCGTCGAGACCATCGATTCAAAACCAGCTGAAACTGATGAATGAGCGCGGTAGTAACCTCACCATTTTCAGCCCGCGCGCCAGCTTCATGGCCCACCACATTGGCGACTTCAACGTGTCCAGCACCTGGGCGGCCATTTGCAATGAGCTGTGCTACAGGGTCTCCCAACTGTTCCCCGACAACTTCATCCCCGCGGCCATGCTGCCGCAATCGCCGGGCGTGGACCCCAAGACCTGCATCCCCGAGCTAGAAAAATGCGTCAAGGAATACGGCAATGTGGGCATCAACCTGAACCCGGACCCCAGCGGCGGGCACTGGACATCGCCCCCTTTGAGTGACAAGCACTGGTACCCCATTTACGAAAAAATGGTGGAGTACGACATCCCCGCCATGATCCACGTCAGCACCAGCTGCAACCGCGTGCTTTCACACCACCGGCGCGCACTACCTGAACGCCGACACGACGGCCTTCATGCAGTGCCTGACCAGCGATCTGTTCAAAGACTTCCCCACACTGCGATTTTTGATTCCCCACGGTGGCGGCGCTGTGCCTTACCACTGGGGTCGTTTCCGCGGGCTGGCGCAAGAACTCAAAAAGCCTTTGCTGGAAGACCATTTGCTCAATAACATTTTCTTTGACACCTGCGTCTACCACCAGCCCGGCATCGACTTGCTGAACACCGTGATTCCCGTGAAAAACGTGCTGTTTGCCAGCGAAATGATTGGTGCCGTGCGGGGCATTGATCCGCAAACCGGCAACTACTACGACGACACCAAGCGCTACATCCAGGCTTCCAAAATCCTGAGCGATGCGGACCGGTATCAGATTTATGAAGGCAACAGCCGCCGCGTCTTTCCGCGTCTGGATGCGGCACTGAAAAACAAGGGGAAATAAGCATGTATGAAATAGGCGTTGTTCACCGACATATCAACCGCGCAGACCGCGCAGCTGCCGACGGCATGGCAGCACTCGGTTCTGCCACCGTGCACGAGGCCATGGGCCGCATCGGGCTGCTCAAGCCCTACATGCGTCCCATCTACAGCGGGCAGCAGGTGTCCGGCACCGCGGTGACCGTGTTGCTGCACCCGGGCGACAACTGGATGATGCATGTGGTGGCCGAGCAGATTCAGCCCGGCGACATCGTGGTGGCGGCCATCACGGCGGAGTGCACCGATGGTTATTTTGGCGACCTGCTGGCCACCAGCTTTCAGGCGCGTGGGGCCAGAGCGTTGATCATTGATGCCGGTGTGCGCGATGTGAAAGAGCTGCAGCGCATGGGCTTCCCGGTTTGGAGCAAAGCCATCTCCAGCAAGGGCACCATCAAGGCCACCATTGGCTCGGTCAACATCCCAGTGGTGTGCGCCGGCATGCTGGTCACGCCCGGTGACGTGATCGTGGCTGACGACGACGGCGTGGTCTGTGTGCCCGCTGGGCGCGCAGTTGCCACCTTGGAGGCCGCGCAAAAGCGCGAAAGCTTTGAAGGCGAAAAACGCGCCAAGCTGGCCGCGGGCGTGCTGGGGCTGGACATGTACAACATGCGCGAACCCCTGGCCAAAGCCGGCCTGAAATACATCGATTGAAGGCAGACCATGAGCAAACCGACTTCAGGTGATTTCACCAAAACTGCCGGCTGGCTGGACTGGTACACCGGCCCGTCCACGCCCGATTCAAGTGCCGCCGGCGCTGTCGATGCCCACTGCCACGTGTTTGGCCCTGGTGCTGAATTTCCCTATGCACCCGAGCGCAAATACACCCCGTGCGACGCGTCCAAGGCCCAGTTGTTTGCCCTGCGCGACCACCTGGGCTTTGATAAAAATGTGATCGTGCAGGCCACGTGCCATGGCGCGGACAACAGCGCCCTGGTCGATGCACTCAAAGCCTCCAACGGCAAAGCCAAAGGCGTGGCTACCGTCAAGCGCGCCGTAACCTACCAGCAGTTGCAGGACATGCACGCGGCCGGTGTGCGCGGTGTGCGCTTCAATTTTGTGAAGCGCCTGGTGGACTTCACGCCCAAGGATGAGCTGATTGAAATTGCCAACCGCATCAAGCCCCTGGGCTGGCACGTGGTGATTTATTTTGAGGCGGTGGACCTGCCCGAGCTGTGGGACTTTTTTACCGCCTTGCCCACCACGGTGGTGGTCGATCACATGGGCCGGCCCGATGTCAGCAAGCCGGTTGACGGCCCCGAATTTGCCCTGTTTGAAAAATTCATGCGTGAACACACCAATGTGTGGAGCAAGGTGTCTTGCCCCGAGCGGCTTTCGGTCACGGGGCCTAAGGCACTGGACGGTGAGCAAAACGCCTACAAGGATGTGATTCCTTTTGCCCGGCGCATCGTGGAGCAGTTCCCCGATCGCGTCCTGTGGGGCACCGACTGGCCACACCCCAACCTCAAGGACCACATGCCCGATGACGGACTGCTGGTGGACTTCATTCCCCACATTGCCACAACGCCTGAGCTGCAGCAAAAGCTGCTGGTCGACAACCCCAACCGTTTGTATTGGAGCTGAATCATGTCCCTTGATAAACCCTACCTGGACATTCCAGGCACCACCATCTTTGATGCCGAGCAGTCCCGGCTTGGCTATCACCTCAACCAGTTCTGCATGTCACTCATGAAGGCGGAAAACCGCTTGCGATTCAAATCCAATGAGCGCGCCTACCTGGACGAGTGGCCCATGACTGAAGAGCAGAAGCAGGGCGTTTTGACGCGTGACCTGAACCGCTGCATCAAGGCGGGTGGCAACATCTATTTCCTGGCCAAAATCGGCTCCATGGACGGCAAGAGTTTTCAGCAGATGGCGGGCAGCATGACTGGCATGACCGAAGACGAATACCGCAACATGATGATTGCCGGTGGTCGTTCGGCCAACGGCAACCGTGTCATCGGCGAAGACGGCGACGCTCAGGCCCATCGACAACCCCAGGGCCGCGCAGGCCAGAAAGTGAACGCCTGACCATGGCCAAAATTACCGCATCCGTTTACACCTCGCATGTACCTGCCATTGGCGCCGCGCTGGACTTGGGCAAATCTGGTGAGCCTTACTGGCAGCCGGTTTTCAAGGGTTACGAGTTCTCCAAGCAATGGATGAAGGACAACCCGCCCGACGTCATTTTTCTGGTCTTCAACGACCACGCCACGGCGTTCAGCCTGGAGATGATTCCCACCTTTGCCATTGGCTGCGCGGACTCCTACACGCCCGCTGACGAAGGCTGGGGCCCCCGTCCCGTGCCCCGCGTGCAGGGCCATCCGGAGCTGGCGGCGCACATCGCGCAGTCGGTCATCCAGCAGGACTTTGACCTGACCATCGTCAACAAGATGGACGTCGACCACGGCCTGACCGTGCCACTGTCGCTGATGTGTGGTCAACCGGAAGCCTGGCCCTGCCCGGTGATTCCCTTTGCCGTCAACGTGGTGCAGTACCCGGTGCCGTCCGGCCAGCGCTGCCTGAATATCGGCAAGGCGATTGCCAAAGCGGTCCAGTCTTACGACAAGCCTCTGAACGTGCAAATCTGGGGCACCGGCGGCATGAGCCATCAGTTGCAGGGTCCTCGTGCGGGTCTCATCAACCGCGAATGGGACAACGCCTTCCTGGACAAAATGATTGCCGCCCCAGAAGCCCTGGCCAAGACCCCGCACATCGACTACGTGCGCGAAGCGGGCAGTGAAGGCATCGAGCTGGTGATGTGGCTGATTGCCCGGGGCGCCATGTCTGACATGGCCGGTGGTGGAAAGCCCGCCGTCAAGCACCGCTTCTACCATGTGCCCGCCAGCAACACGGCGGTAGGTCACCTGATTATGGAAAACAACAGATAGGCCATTGAAATGAGCAAAACCATCAAAGTCGCGCTGGCTGGTGCTGGCGCCTTCGGCGTCAAACACCTGGACGGCATCAAGAACATCGACGGCGTGGAAGTCGTCTCGCTGATCAGCCGCGACATCGACAAGACCAAAGAAACCGCCGCCCTGTATGCCATTGGCCACGTCACCACGAAACTGGAAGACAGTCTGGCGCTGAAGGAGGTGGATGCCGTCATTCTGTGCACACCCACGCAGATGCATGCCGAGCAAACCATGGCCTGCTTGAGGGCTGGCAAACACGTGCAGGTCGAGATTCCGCTGGCCGACACGCTGGCCGGTGCGACAGGGGTTGTTGAGCTCGCCAAAAACAGTGGTCTGGTCGCCATGTGTGGTCACACACGCCGCTTCAACCCCAGCCACCAGTATGTGCACAAGCAGATCCAGGCAGGAAAATTCAACATCCAGCAAATGGATGTGCAAACCTACTTTTTCCGTCGCACCAACATGAATGCGCTGGGCCAGGCGCGCAGTTGGACTGACCATTTACTGTGGCACCACGCCGCGCACACGGTGGACCTGTTTGCCTACCAGTGCGGCAGCCCCATCGTCAAAGCCAACGCCTTGCAGGGCCCGATTCACCCGGTTCTTGGCATTGCCATGGACATGAGCATTCAGCTCAAGGCCGCCAACGGTGCCATTTGCACACTCTCCTTAAGCTTCAACAACGAGGGCCCCCTGGGCACTTTCTTTCGCTACATCGGTAATACGGCCACTTACCTGGCGCGTTATGACGACCTGTTCACCGGCAAGGAAGAAAAAATCGATGTTAGCCAGGTGGATGTCAGCATGAATGGCATCGAACTGCAAGACCGCGAATTTTTCGCCGCCATCAAAGAAGGCCGTGAGCCCAACAGCAGCGTGGCGCAAGTTCTCGCTTGCTACCAGGTGCTGCATGATCTGGAGCAGCAGCTCAACGCCGGCTGACGATTGTTGTTGGCATGTGCTACGTTTTGTGTAGCAAACTATTGAATGGGGGCGGGGACTTACCTGGCCTTTTAACAGGAAAAACATGAAAACACGTTCCCTTGGCCCTTTTCAAGTCTCTGCCATTGGCTTGGGCTGCATGAACCTCAGCCACGCCTATGGCGAGCCTGTGTCAGCCGAGCAGGGCGAACGTGTGTTGCTGGCCGCGCTGGATGCCGGCGTCACCCTGTTTGACACGGCCACGCTGTACGGCTTTGGTGCCAATGAGACGCTGGTCGGCAAGGTGATGAAGCCACACCGCAGCCGTTTCACGCTGGCCAGCAAATGTGGCATGCAGGGTGTTGATGTAGCAGGCGATGGCAAACTGGTGCGCGTGATTGATGGTCGTCCGGACACGATCCGCAAAACCTGCGAAGACAGCCTGCGCCGCCTGCAGACAGACGTGATTGACCTGTATTACCTGCACCGATGGGACAAGAAAGTCCCCATTGAAGAGAGCGTGGGTGCCTTGGGTGAGCTGGTCCGAAAAGGCCATATCCGTACCATTGGACTGAGTGAAGTCTCTGCCGCTACCTTGCGCAAGGCGCATGCCGAGCACCCCATTACCGCAGTTCAGACCGAATATTCGCTGTGGACGCGCAACCCGGAAATTGCCGTGCTGGACGCGTGCCTTGAATTGGGTGTAGCCTTTGTGGCGTTCAGCCCTGTTGCACGTGGTTTCCTGTGTGGTGGTTCGCTGGATGTGGCAACGCTGGATGCCAAAGACATCCGCCGCAGCATGCCCCGTTTTGCGCCTGACAACTTTGCGACCAACTTGAAACTTCTTCCTGGGTATGAAGCACTGGCAGCTGAGGCCGGATGCAGCCCCGCCCAGCTGGCGCTGGCCTGGCTGTTGCACAAGGCACCCCACATCATTCCCATTCCCGGTACCACCAGCGTGGCCCATTTGATGGATGACCTGGGGGCGGCCAACGTCACGCTGGCGGGTGACTTGATCAAACGTGTCGACGCGTTGATCAACCAGAACACGGTGACAGGGGGCCGCTACAACGCCCAAGGGTCCAGCGAAGTGGATACCGAAAATTTTGCCGCTTGAGTGTGAAATGGGTGACGCGGTGTAGGGCGGTGGCAGTGGCTGAAACGGCATGTTGTCTGACACACTTTTGAAATCAGGACTCCTAGAATTTTGACGTGGCGATTTGGTGCTACGCATTTCACAAAGAGAGGCTTGAATGTCGTTCAAAAAAGCAGTTTTAGCTGTGGCCATTGCAGCATGTACCGGATTGGTGGCGTTACCTGCATTTTCACAAACCACGCCGTCGACCACTGGGTCAACCACGACTCCGGCAGCGAAGCTGTCTTCGCAATATCAAACTTTTGCCGGGTCACAAAAAAATTCTGATGGGCTGATCACGGCTTTGCGGGATGGGACTTCGGTGACGTTGGTCGGCCCCACATTGGCGGGCCTACCGACAACACCCTCCGCAACATTCACGCCTGCGACGGGCAAGCTCGGGTACGGAAATATAAACATTGCACTGTCCCTGGCCAAAGCAGATTTGGCCAAAGTGGGTATCACCAACCCCACACCAACGCAGCTTGCAGCAGCATTGAATGGTGGTAATTTCGCGACGACCACGGGGCCAGTCACCATGACCGGCGTCTTGGCGCAAAGGCAAAGTGGTTTGGGATGGGGTGAAATTGCCAAAACAATGGATGTCAATCTGGGTTCCCTGGTGAGTTCATCCAAAACCGACAAAGCGCAGGCCAAGTCTGGAACGCCTGGCAAATCGGGTGAAACGCACGCCAGTAACGCCTCCAGCGCCAAGGGCAACTCCAGTGGGCATGACAGTTCTGCTGCTGGTCACGCCAATAGTGGCAACGCTGGCAACAATGGCAACAGTAGTGGATCAAGCGGCGGCAACGCTGGCGGTGGCAATGGTGGCGGCGCAGGCGGTGGGAATGGTGGTGGCGGCGGAGGAAAGAAATAATCATGAAAAAACTATTCACTTTGGTGGCCTGTGCCGTCGTGGCCAGCACTGCATTTGCGGCTGATGTGGGCGTGTCCGTCCAGATCGGACAACCGGGCTTCTATGGCCGGATTGACATTGGCAATGCACCCCAGCCCCGTCTCATTTACACGGCGCCCGTCATCATCCAGCGGGCACCTGTTCCTGCGGAAGTACAACCCATTTACCTGCGTGTGCCACCTGGCCATGAAAAGAAATGGAGCAAGCACTGCGCCCAATACAACGCCTGTGGTCAGCCGGTGTATTTCGTGCAGCAAAACTGGTATTCCAATGTCTATGCGCCCAATTACAGGCGTGAGCATGGCGATGAGCATGACAACCGGGATGACCATGGCAACCGTGGCAAAGGGCATGGCAAATCGAAGCACAAGGGCCACGACTGACGGTGGGTGATTTGCGTCCATAGGGTTGCACAGAGTACGAGTCACAACTTTTAAGTTGAGTTCCTGCAGGTTGTCGACTTCAAGCGATTAAGCAACCCGACTTTCTGCTGTTCTGCTGATTCGGCCTGGCCTTTGGCGGTATGCTGGGGCATCGTGAAAGGGCCGATTCATGGATTCGCTAAGGGCGGTAGTTTTTCGCTTTGCTGATGCCGAGTTCGAACAACTGAGCGGTGCGCTGTCCGTGGCGGGGCAGGTCAAACGGTTGCGCCCGCAAACTGCAGCCGTGCTGGCGCAACTGGTGGAGCACGCAGGTCAACTGGTGAGCCACGACACCTTGATCCAGACCGTGTGGGGAGACACCATCGTCACAGACAACTCCCTGGCGCAATGCATTTCCGAGATTCGTAGTGCGTTGGGTTCAACCCCTGACTCGGTGATCGAAACGGTACCCCGGCGTGGCTATATTTTGCAGGCAATTGTCACGATAGCGCCTACACCGAAAGCTTCAGAGTCCACTGCGCAGGCGCCCGTTTCATCAGTTCTCTTGCCAAAGGCGGGTAAAGCGCCAAGTCCGCGTTGGTTGATGGGCGTCGCTGGTGCTGTTGGGGTTTTTCTGTTGGCTGCACTTTGGTTTGGCGTGAAATTGATCGGCAATCCGGAGCCGGTGCCTCTGTCACTGGCCGTGCTGCCTTTTCAGACACGCACCGTTGCTTCCGACCAGGCCTGGTTTGCCGAAAATATGGGGGAAGACATCACCATGAACCTGTCGCGCATTCCCGGCGCACGTGTGATTGCCCGCGTCTCAACCCAGGCCTATTCAAACCCCGGCGCCGACTTGCGACAAATCGGGCAAGACTTGGGCGTCCGATATGTCGTGGCGGGCCATGTGGACCGCGTGGGAGATCAGGTTTTCATGAATCTTTACCTTGCCGACACGGCCAGCGGCTCCATCCGCTGGACCGAGCGGTTTGAATCGACCGTGGCCCAGTTGGAGTCCACCGAGCGTCGAGTGGCCGATCGTGTGGCCAATGCCCTGCACGTGAGCGTGGTCGCTGCCGAAGCGAAGCGCTTGGAGGCTAAGCCCAATCGCAATCTGGTCGCCGACGAGTTGGCGCTGGAAGCCTGGGCGGCCTGGAATAGGGGTTCACCATCCGACGTGGCCCGCGCCAAGGAGTTGGCCCAAAAAGCTCTTGATTTGGATGACCGTTCAGTACTGGCCTGGAAAACCATGGCCAGCTGGCACCTGCGGGCACGCATCAGTCAATCCATTCCTGCGGAGACTGCGGTGGCCGGTGCCGAGTTGGCTGCTCAACATGCCATGGACATTGACCCCGAACACCCTTTGGTGCATACCGTCTATGGGGCGGCCCTCGCTTTGCGTGGAAGGCACGAAGAGGCACAAACAGCGCTGGAGCACGAAATTGCCACAAATCCGTCCCACCCGGTGGCGTACTACTACCTGGGCCTGTCTTTCCTGATGCGTGGCCAGCCGCAGCAGGCGATCGTGCAATATCAGCGTGCCTTGGACATCAGCCCGCGCGACCCCCGTGGCTCCCGGTTTCACCGGTATCTGGCCCTGGCGCACCTTCACAATCATGACCTGTCATCAGCGATACGTCACGCCAAAGCCGCAACCCAGATGCCCATGGTCGACCGCACTGGCTGGGCCATGCTGGCCTCGGTGTGCGCGTTGTCCGGTGACCAGCCCTGCACCGAGTCTGCGGTGGCAAAGCTGCGGCAACTTTGGCCCGCATTCACGATCGCCCAGGGCGAATCCGAGTGGCCGCCCGCTCGTCAGGCATTCACCACCCTTCACGCAGACTATCTGCGAGGTCTCTCGCTGGCCGGCTTCAAGGCCTCGGCAGAGCCGACTTGACGCTCAATGCATCTGGCTATTTTTTGGGTGCGTTCGCCAGATCAAAAAAGCGTGTCGCGGTCGGGCCAACGCCCACAATTTGCACGATCACGCCGTCCTCCTTGATCTGCGAGAAATGGTTCACATTGGCGGGCTCCGTATAAAAGCTTCCGGCCGGAAGGGCTTTGAGTTTTGCCGCATCAAACTTGTCGCCATAACCCACATACCAGGTGCCTGAAATGATGGTGTAGGCCCTGCTTTCAGGGTGTGAGTGAGCGTGAGAAATGCTGTTGGGCGGGAATTTCACCCGCTCCAAATAGGGCCCGGGTTTGGTGGAGTCGCCAATCAACGCCGCAATCTCGTGGCCGGGCACTCGTCCCGGCTTCCAGACCAGTTCGTCCGTGGTGATGCGCAAGGCGCCCTCAGGCAGGTCGTCTGCAGCGCAAGCGACAGACGCGGTCAGGCTGATTGCCAGACATGCAAGCAACGGGAGGCTATTCACTGTGATCATGGGGTACTCCAGAAAAGCGGTTTGAATGGGAAGGTTCACCACACGATGTGGCGTTGAAAGTATGTGAAACCCCTTGCCGGATGTCTTGAAAATGGCCTGAAAGAAACCTGAAAGTGCCTGAATTCAGAGATTGCTGGGGTAAATCCCCTTGGTGGGTGGTGCGGATTGCCAAAAAATTTGTCTGTAACCCCAAGGAGTCACGATGTACGAGCTCAAAGTCAACGGCAAAGTCCACCAGGTGGATGCTGAACCCGAAATGCCGCTCCTTTGGGTGCTGCGTGAAATCATTGGACTGACGGGTACCAAATACGGCTGCGGCATCGCCCAGTGCGGTGCCTGCACCGTGCATCTGGAAGGTACGCCGGTCCGGTCCTGCTCCATACCTGGCTCTGCGGTGGCGGGTCAATCCATCACCACGATTGAGGGCCTGGCCCTCAACGCGTCCCACCCGGTTCAAAAGGCCTGGGCCGCGCTGGACGTGCCCCAATGCGGCTACTGCCAGTCGGGCCAGATCATGGCGGCTGCGGCGCTTCTTAAAAGCACCCCCAAGCCCACTGACAAGGACATCGACGAGGTCATGTCCAACATCTGCCGCTGTGGCACGTACCAGCGGATTCGTGCGGCCATCCACGTGGCGGCCGGCAGCAAAGTGGCGGCGTTTGATGCCGACTTTGAGCTCATCCAGCAAATTCGGGCTTGAGGAGACAGGTCATGACACATCTCTCACGCCGCAGCTTCATCATTGGTTCTGCCGCCATGGCCCAAGGGGGCTTGGCATTGGGCCTGAACCTCGCCCTTAACACCCAGGAGGCCAATGCGCAGGCCGTAGCTTCTGGTGATGCTGAAGTCAACGTCTGGGTCGTCATCAAACCTGATGACACCTGCGTCATCCGGATTGCCCGTTCGGAAATGGGGCAAGGCACCCGCACAGGCCTGGCGCAATTGGTGGCCGAAGAACTGGAGTGTGACTGGGCCAAGGTGACCACGGAGTCGCCCACGCCGGGGCAAAGTCTGGCACGCAAACGCGCCTGGGGTGAAATGAGCACGGGCGGCAGCCGCGGCATCCGCATCTCTGAAGACTACGTGCGGCGGGGCGGAGCGGTCGCGCGGGTCATGCTCTTGCAGGCCGCTGCCAATGGGTGGCAAGTGCCAGCGTCGGAGCTCAAAGTGGCCAACAGCGTGATCACCCACACGGCATCGGGGCGCAGCATCACGTATGGCAAGGTCGCCATGGCGGCGTCCAAACTGGCACCGCCCGATCCCAAAAGCATCACGCTCAAAAACCCCAAAGACTGGAAAGTGGCGGGCAAGCCCGTCAAACGCATTGACACGGCAGACAAACTGGATGGCTCCAAAATTTTCGGGGTGGACGTCAAGCTCGACGGCATGTTGTGTGCCGCCATCAAGGACTGCCCTGTGTTTGGCGGCTCGCTGGTCAGCTTTGACGACGGCAAGGTCAAAAGCATGCGTGGCGTCAAAGCCGTGGTCAAAGTTGGCAACACGGCCGTGGCGGTGGTGGCCGACACCTGGTGGCGCGCCAAAATTGCGCTGGACCAGTTGCCCATCGTCTGGAATGAGGGCGCCAATGGCAATGTCTCCAGCGCCACGATAGCGGCTCACCTCAAGGATGGCCTGACTGCGACTGGCGACTACGCGGGCCGCAAAGAGGGCGACGCGCTCAAAGCCATTGCGGGTGCCACCAAAAAAGTGACGGCGCTGTACAGCACGCCTTTTCTGGCGCACGCCACGCTGGAGCCCATGAATTGCACGGCGCGCGTCACGGCCGACCGGGCCGAAGTCTGGGTTCCTACCCAAAACGGCGAGTCTTCCCATGCTGCGCTGGCGGCTGCGTCGGGCCTGCCGCTGAACCAGTGCGAGGTCTACAAAATGGACCTGGGTGGCGGGTTTGGCCGTCGGGGCGGCCAGCAGGATTACGTGCACCAGGCCGCGCTGATCGCCAGGCAGTTTCCCGGCACGCCCATCAAGCTGATCTGGAGCCGCGAAGAAGACCAGATGCACGATTTTTACCGGCCCGTTTCCCAGTGCGAAATGTCTGCCGGGCTGGACGCCAATGGCAACCTGGTCGGTTTGGCCATGCGCGTGTCGGGCCAATCCATCAACGCCTGGTCCAACCCGCAGGCCATCAAGGACGGCAAGGACGAGCGGCAATTGCAAGGCCTCTACAGCCAGCCCGGTGATGCCCAAATGGGCTACACCATTCCCAATTTGCTGACCGAATACGCCATTCGCAACACCCACGTGCCCGTGGGCACCTGGCGCGGCGTGAATACCAACCAGAATGGTGTCTACCTGGAATGTTTCATGGAAGAGGTCGCCCGGGCCTCAGGCAAAGACTCGCTGGCGTTTCGCCGTTCATTGATGCACAACCACCCCAGGCACCTGGCGGTGCTCAACGCGGCCGCGGAAAAAGGTGATTGGGGCAAGCCACTGCCGGCGGGCGTCCACCGTGGCATTGCGCAGTTCATGGGGTATGGCAGCTACTCCGCCGCCGTGGCCGAGGTGTCGGTCAGCAAGGAAGGGCTGGTGAAAGTTCACCGTATGGTGCTGGCTACCAACTGCGGTCACGCCGTCAACCCGGGGCAGATCGCCGCGCAGGTCGAGGGTTCGGTGGTCTATGGATTGAGTGCCACGTTCCTGGGTGAAATCACTCTGGACAAGGGCCGCGTGCAGCAAACCAACTTCGACACCTACCCCGTGCTTCGGATGGCCGCCATGCCCAAGGTTGAAACTGTCATTGTTCCCACCTATGACTTTTGGGGCGGCGTTGGGGAGCCCACAATCTGCGTGGTGGCACCGGCGGTCATCAACGCCATCCACGCCGCCACCGGCAAACCTCCGCGCGTATTGCCGCTCAAGAACGCCGGGTTTACCTTCGCATGAAATAAACCGCAACAAACCGATACCGCCCTGACACCCTTGCAGTGTCTTGGGCGGGCACCATTGCAGCCTTGTTCAACCACTTCCTTTGAAGGAAACACTGCAATGAAACACTGGATCAAACGTAGCCTGATTGGCGTCTTTGGCGCAACACTCCTGATTGGCGGCCTCACCGCTTGCGGGCACCACGACCGCAGCTTTGGCGCCAACATGACGGCCGAGCAATACGCGCAACAACGCGACAAGATGGTAGACCGGGCCGCCAGCAAGCTGGACCTGAATGCAGACCAGAAAAAGCGCCTGACCGCCCTGGGCGACAAACTCTATGAGCAACGCACCGCGCTCATCGGCCAAGCCAAAGACCCGCGCGCCGAGATGAAAGCTCTGGTGGCAGGCGACAAGTTTGATGCGGCCCATGCCCAGGCGCTGATCAATGACAAGACAGCGGCGCTGCAAACCAAAAGCCCTGAAGTTATTGCCGCGCTGGCTGACTTTTACAACAGCCTGAACTCAGTGCAACAGCAAAAAGTGCGTGACTTCATGGATGGCCGGGGTCGCTGGTTTGGGCGCGGTTAATCCATGGAAAATGCGGCATGCACCGCATTTTGCTGATTGACGACGACGCCCAGTTGGGTGGTCCTTTGGCCACCTATTTCGCCCGCTTTGACATGGCGCTGGAATGCGCCTTGCGCCCAAGCGAAGGTCTTGCGCGTCTGAAGCAGGGCGGCATTGACGCGGCCATTCTGGACGTGATGCTGCCCGAGATGGATGGCTTTGCACTTTGCAAAGCCATCCGCAACAGCGGTGCCGCTTTCAGTGACATCCCCATCGTGATGCTGACCGCGCGCGGCGAGGTGATGGACCGCGTGGTGGGCCTGGAGCTGGGTGCGGATGATTACGTGCCCAAACCTTTTGAGCCGCGCGAGCTGGTGGCAAGGGTGCAAACCGTGCTGCGTCGCCGCTTGCCTTCGGCTGCCAAGCCTCCATCTGCGGATGCCAACACCCTGGCGTTTGACGGCTTGGTCGTCAACGCCACAACCCGCACCGTGCTGCGCCAAGGTGAGGTGGTGGAGTTGACCAGCACCGAGTTTGACCTGCTGTGCATGATGGCGCGCGCACCGGGCAAGGTGTTCAGCCGCGACGACATCCTGAACCAGCTGCGCGGCCATGAGGTTGACCTGTACACGCGCGCCGTAGACATCGTGGTGAGCCGCTTGCGCAAGAAGCTGGAGCCGCAG
>CAVVSV010000033.1:0-5622 GCA_963750805.1 uncultured beta proteobacterium | reverse complement strand
GCACTTGTCGTAAGCCAAGCCTTTCACTCAAGATCATGCGGCTGCTGTTTTCAAACACACCGGCGTCCACCCCTCGGTTGATCAGCACTCTCTCGGATCCCTCCCAGTTGACGCCATCCTTGGCATCGACCTGGCGGTTGCCCAAAAAGAATCCATCCTGGCAGGATAGGCCCACATGTTTGCCGCTGATGAATAAAAGCCAGGCGACGAGACGGGCGATACGGGTGGTGTTTTGAGTGCCGGTCACACCCACGACAGGAATACGGCCGCTTTTGCCAGTGTCAAACAGGTGCTCAATGATGGCTTTGCCAATGGGGCGCGGCGACCCGGCAGCAGGTTTCAAATGGGCCAACAAGCCGGGGCTGGCGTTGACTTCAACCACTGCCCCCCGCTGTGCACTCATGGGTTTGGCGATGTCTTCGAGCACCATGTCCACACCGGCGATGTCTAACCCGACCACGCGGGCAGCCAGCGCGGCCATGGCAGCCACACTGGGGTGCATGATGTCGGTTACATCGTTGGCGACGTTGCCGTTGCGCTGAATCAGCACGGTTTGGTCTTTGGCCGGAACGGAGGCTGAGGTAAAGCCCTGACGCTCCAGATCCAGCTTGATTTCCGCAGACGTGTCGGGTTCGATCAGTCCCAGCGGCGCATCCTCGTTGATCCCGCGCCGTGGGTCCGAGTTGAGCTGGTTGTTGACCAGTTCCAGAATCGTGGATTGGCCGTCACCAATCACCGAGGCTGTTTCGCCCCGCGCGGCTGCAATCACCCGTTTGCCGACAATAAGAAGACGATGCTCGTTGCCCGGGATGAATTGTTCGATGATGACCCCACCGCTGCCCTGGCTTTGGGCCAAAGTGAACGCAGCTTCCACATCATGGCGCTGGGTCAGGTCCAGCGAGACGCCTCGGCCATGGTTGCCGTCTTCGGGCTTGATGGCCACGGGCAGGCCGACATCCTGAGCGGCTTCCCATGCCTCTTCCAGCGTTTGCACCAACTGTCCCTGAGGCACCGGTACGCCACAGGCGCTCAGCAGTGACTTCGTCAAGTCTTTGTCGCCAGCAATTTCTTCGGCAATGGCGCTGGTGTGGTCGGTCTCTGCCGTCCAGATGCGACGTTGACTGCTGCCGTGGCCCAGTTGCACCAAGTTGCCGTCAGTTAGCCGAATATGGGGAATGCCGCGGTCTGTGGCCGCATCCACAATGTGAGCCGTGCTGGGCCCCAAGCAATGCGAGTCGACCATGTCTCTCAGCTTCACGACGGTGGCATCGAGGTCAAAAGGTTGGTCGTTGATGGCGGACATCAGCAAGTCGTTGGCTGCCGCGAGTGCGGCGCGTCCCACCTGCTCTTGACGGGTGCGAAAGGCCATTTTGTACACCCCGCGCACTGAGGTCTCGCGGGCCTTGCCAAAGCCACTTTGCATGCCGGCCAGGTTTTGCAGTTCGATAACGACGTGTTCCAGAATGTGCGCCGCCCACGTGCCATCGCGCAAGCGCTGCAGAAAGCCGCCGGGTTCACCGACGCCGCAGCGGTGGGCTTGCAGGCCTGGCAGCAGGGCAGTCAGGCGTTCGTACAGGCCGGGAATGGTGTTGGAGGGCTGGTCTTCCAGTGCGCCGATGTCGACCCAAGCCTCAATGACCGGTCGATAGGTCCAGATATTGGGGCCACGCAGATAGGTAACGCGCAGAAACTTAATGGTGTTTGTCGTCATGAATCTCAACAAGTGTGACTGTCTGGCTTGGCATGCTTCTTCTGTTTTTTAGCATAGCACCCTGATGGAATCCTGCTCCCACGGATAATTGTCAACTAAAGTGGGATTTAAACTTTGAGGGGTGCCTCGAAACATCGTGCTAATCTGAATTTTTACTACAAATGTCAGTGCAAAGTCATGATTTGACCCCAAACCCACACTGAAATTGAAAGTTCTCTGGCCTCAATGACAACCGATTCCCCTGCCTTGGCGCCCGTTTTGCCAACCAATGACATTCCACTGGAGTGGCGCGCCGAGGTGCAAGCGCAACTTCAACGCGACGAAATTGTTCTGGCCGTACTGGAGGTGGACCTCGATACCCGCCTGTTCTTCGTGAATTCGCTGGTTCTGGCCACCAACCAGCGGCTGCTCAGCCGCGCGGGTTCGTCGGAGTGGCACTCCTGGCCCTACCAGGCCGGCTTGAAGCTCACCCATCATGACCATGCTGGTGTTGGGCACCTGAGCCTGTTGAGCGATCAAGGCCTTTTGGGAAGCTGGCGCTTCACACTGGGCCGCAACCTGCAGGCCATCCGGTTGCAAGACCAATTTCAAACCCAGTTGCATAGCCACGTCACAGGTCTTGCGCCCGTGGTTGCTGAAGGCCACCGCTGCCCGAGTTGCAAGGCCCCGCTGGCCCCAGACCAGGAAGAGTGCCCGATCTGCACCAAGGTCATGCACACCCCGCCCAGCACCTGGACCCTGTTCAGGCTGTGGCGCTTTGCCAAACCCTACAAAGGCCAGCTGTTGCTCGGGTTTTGTCTGACGCTGATGGGTACGGCCGCCAGTCTGGTACCACCGTACTTGGCGATGCCTTTGATGGACAACGTGTTGATTCCGTTCCAAAACGGTCAGCACATTGAACCCTCGCTGGTGGCGCTGTACCTGTCGGGCCTGTTGGGGTCGGCGTTTTTGGCCTGGGCCTTGTCGTGGGCCAAGACCTATGTGCTGGCGCTGGTGTCGGAGCGCATCGGTGCGGACTTGCGCACCACCACCTACGACCACCTGCTGCGCATGTCGCTGGAGTACTTTGGCGGCAAGCGCACGGGTGATCTGATGTCACGCATTGGCAGCGAGAGTGACCGCATTTGCGTCTTTTTGTCGCTGCACCTGCTCGACTTCGCCACCGACGTGCTCATGCTCATGATGACGGCGGCCATTCTTTTCTCCATCAATCCCTGGCTGGCCCTGGCCACCTTGGTGCCGTTGCCCTTCATCGTGTGGATGATTCACTCGGTGCGTTTCAAGCTGCAAACCGGGTTTGAGAAAATTGACCGGGTCTGGTCCGAGGTGACCAGCGTGCTGGCCGACACCATTCCCGGCGTTCGGGTGGTCAAGGCCTTTGCCCAAGAGAAGCGCGAGTCCGCCCGCTTTCGTGAAGCCAACAAGCACAACCTGGCTGTCAATGACAAGCTGAACAAGATTTGGTCTCTGTTTTCACCCAGTGTGTCCTTTGTCACCGAGCTGGGTTTGCTGGTGGTTTGGGGCTTTGGTATCTATCTGGTGGCGCAGGGCGACATCACGGTGGGTGTGCTGACCGCCTTTGTGGCCTACATCAGCCGGTTCTATGGGCGCCTGGATTCGATGAGCCGCATCGTGTCGGTGACCGAGAAGTCCGCGTCTGCGGCCAAGCGCATTTTTGACATTCTGGACCATGTCTCCAGCGTGCCAGAGCCTATCAAGCCCGTGCCGCTGGACACCGTGAAAGGCAGCATCGAGCTGACCGATGTGAGCTTTCGCTATGGCAACCGCGAAGTGAATCGCGGCGTCAATCTGAGCATTGCACCGGGCGAAATGATTGGTCTGGTGGGCCACAGCGGCTCGGGCAAGAGCACGCTGGTGAACCTGATTTGCCGTTTTTACGACGTCTCAGAAGGCTCGATCAAGGTCGACGGCGTGGATGTGCGTTCCTACGCGGTGGCCGATTACCGGCGCAACATTGGTTTGGTGCTGCAAGAGCCGTTTCTGTTCTTTGGCACCATTGCAGAAAACATCGCCTACGGCAAGCCCGATGCCAGCCGTGAAGAAATCATCGAGTCCGCCCGCGCCGCGCACGCGCATGAGTTCATCTTGCGCCTGCCGCAGGGGTACGACTCCATGGTGGGTGAACGCGGCCAGGGCCTGTCGGGTGGCGAGCGCCAGCGCATCTCGATTGCCCGCGCCTTGCTGATTGACCCTCGCATTCTGATTTTGGACGAAGCCACCTCGTCGGTGGACTCCGAGACCGAGAAAGAAATTCAAAAGGCGCTGGAGAACCTGGTGCAAGGGCCGCACCACCATCGCCATCGCCCACCGCCTGTCCACGCTGCACCGGGCTGACCGTCTGGTGGTGCTGGACCGCGGGCAGGTGGTCGAAATTGGCACGCATGACGACCTGATGGCGCGCGAAGGCGCTTATTTCAACCTCTACCAGGCGCAGGCCCGCAATATGGACGTCGACATGGACGATGCCCCATGAGCCAGATCACTCCCATGAACAAGTCCCATTTTTCAACTCACGCGTGACGCCTTTGGCCGGCTGGTTTTGACCAACGCCGCCGGCGAGGTCTTTGAAGGCGTTGTGCCTGTGCGGGCCTACCCCATTCAGGCGCCCCAAGAGGGCGTCGCTCTGGTGCATACCGATGGCCATGAAGTGGGTTGGCTGGACCGCATTGCCGATGCCCCCGCAGCCCGATTCAAGCGCTGATTCAGGAGGCCTTGGACACGCGGGAATTCATGCCTGAGATTCTGGATATTGCCAGCGTCACCAGCTTCTCCACCCCTTGTACCTGGAGCGTCAAGACCGATCGGGGTGACACCCGCTTTGTGCTGCGCGGGGACGAAGACATCCGCCGGGTCGGACCGACGGTGTTGCTGATCACCGACTCCCACGGCATCCAGTTCAAGATTCGTGACCTCACGCTGCTCAGCAAAGAGAGCCGTAGAATCATGGATCGTTTTCTATAACAAATTGGCCTCTAGCCGGCGTCTAATATGCGTAGGCAGCTATCAATTGAGTAGCTGTTTGGCACGCCTTGATGTCCGGTCGGTGTGCCGCCTTGCGGGCTCCACATGACCACTCATTTTGATTTTTCTCCCGCCGCGTTGGCCGCATTGGCCCAGACCGACGCCGCGCGTGCCCTGGCGGAAGACGTCGGTGCGGGTGACCTCACCGCCGGTTTAATAGACCCCACCCGCCAGGCCAAAGCCCGGGTGTTGGCCCGTGAGGCGGCCGTGATTTGTGGCGCACCCTGGGTGCAAGCCACCTTACAACAGGTCGACCCCACCGCAAAAATTAAATGGTTGGTGGGCGAGGGCGAGCGTTGCGCCCCCGATCAGGTGGTGCTTGAAATGACGGGTTCGGCCCGCGGTCTGCTCACCGCCGAACGCACAGCACTCAATTTTTTGCAAACCTTGAGCGCTGTAGCCACCAAAACTGCCAGTTACGTCGATGCCGTGCAAGCCGTGCCCGGCAACCGCGCACAGATTGTGGACACGCGCAAAACCCTGCCCGGACTGCGCCTGGCGCAGAAATACGCGGTGCGTACCGGCGGCGGCACCAACCACCGTATTGGTCTTTATGACGCCGTGTTGATCAAGGAAAACCACATTGCCGCAGCCGGCAGCGTGTCCGCCGTGCTGGCGCAGGCTGCTTTGGTGGCGCCCAGTGCCACCTTTGTCGAGATCGAGGTTGAGACCCTGGCCCAGTTGACCGAGGCGCTGGACGCCGGCGCCACCATGGTGCTGCTGGACAACATGACGCCCGACATGCTGCGCGAGGCCGTGCAAATCAACGCGGGTCGTGCCATTCTGGAAGTGTCCGGCGGAGTCAACATGAGTACCGTGCGGGGCATTGCCGCCACGGGGGTGGATCGCATCTCTATTGGCGCCCTGAC
>CAVVSV010000032.1:0-9427 GCA_963750805.1 uncultured beta proteobacterium | reverse complement strand
GCAACCTGGCGCGGCGCATCACACTGCGCCCCGGTGATGACCGCAGCGTGATGTACCAGCTCAAGTCCATGCAGCAAAGTCTGGCAGCGCTGGTGGCCAACGTGCGTTCTGGCTCCGAAGGGGTGGCCACAGCCAGTGCCGAAATCGCCTCAGGCAACAACGACCTCAGTGCCCGTACCGAGCAACAAGCCAGCGCCCTTCAGGAAACCGCTTCGTCCATGGACGCGCTGGGCTCCACGGTGAACCAGAATGCCGACAGCGCCCGCCAGGCCAATCAACTCGCCATGAATGCGTCGGCCGTCGCCACCAAAGGCGGAGACGTGGTCAACCAGGTGGTACAAACCATGAAGGGCATCAACGATGCGTCACGCAAGATTTCCGACATCATCCAGGTGATAGACGGGATCGCATTTCAAACCAACATCCTGGCGCTGAATGCGGCCGTGGAGGCTGCCCGCGCAGGCGAACAGGGCCGGGGTTTTGCGGTGGTGGCCAGCGAAGTGCGCAGTCTGGCCGGACGCAGCGCCGAGGCCGCCAAAGAAATCAAAACACTGATTGGGGCCAGTGTGGAACGGGTGGAAGCGGGCTCGGCCCTGGTGGATCAGGCAGGTGCCACTATGACCGAAGTGGTGAGCGCCATTCGCCGGGTGACCGACATCATGGGCGAAATCAGCGCGGCCAGCTCGGAGCAAAGTGCCGGGGTCGCCCAAGTGGGCCAGTCTGTCACGCAAATGGACCAGGCCACCCAACAAAATGCAGCCCTGGTCGAGGAAATGGCCGCCGCAGCCAGCAGCCTGAAAACGCAAGCCGACGAGCTGGTTCAGGTGGTGGCCGTCTTCAAACTGTCAGACCACCCGTAGCACCAAGAAAACAACCGGACGTCCGCGTCCACTATGACTTGTTTGCTATCTTTTTAAGAAAACCAGTCTGCAGGATAACTTCAAATGCCGAGGGCGAAACAGGCTTGGAGAACAAAAACCCCTGTTGGATGTTGCAGCCATGACGCATCAAAAAGGCGGACTGTTCGTCGGTCTCGATACCTTCGGCCACGATGCGCAGACCAAGCTCACTGCCCAGGGCAATGATGGCAGCGGCCAGCGCGCCATCGCGACCCCCTTCAGCGCATTCAATGACAAATGACCTGTCAATTTTGAGCTCGTCGATGGTGAGCCGCTTGAGGTAGCTCAGCGATGAGTAGCCGGTGCCAAAGTCATCCAGTGACAGGCTGTATCCGCCCTCTCGCAATCGTTCCAGCAGGGCGATGGACTGCTCTACATCGCCCATCACCATCGTCTCGGTCACTTCCAGTGTCAGGCTGTCTGGCGAGAGGCTGAACCGCTTCATCAGGGCATTGAGTTTGTCCAGCAGGGCCGGGTCGCCCAGACTCGGTGCGGCCAGGTTGACCGAGATCGGAACGGGTGCCAAACCTGCGTTGATCCAGTCACGAACATTGCTACAGGCGCACTCCAGCACCCAATCGGTCAACGGCAAAATCAGCCCGGTTTCTTCGGCCATAGGGATGAATTCATTGGGAGGTACCAATCCACGCTCCCAGTGTTGCCATCGCACCAGCGCCTCGGCACCTACCACTTGCCCTGAACCGGCATCCACCTTGGGTTGAAAGTGCAACCTCAGTTCCCCGTCACCAATGGCGCGGCGCAGGTCGGACTCGATCAGCAAACGGCTGGCCGCAAGTGCATTCATCTGCTCATCAAAAAAGCGATGTTGGGCGCGCCCGGCGCCTTTGGCCGCATACAGAGCCTGCTCGGCGCAATGGGTCAAATCCGCCAGGGTCTGGGCATCGTTTGGGAACAGCGCTATGCCGATACTGGCCGACAGCACCAGCGACTGCCCCTGTACCGTGGTGGGCGAACCAATGGTTTTGAGCAGGCGCTGGGCCACCGCAGCGGCCTGCTCCTGGCTGACCACATTGGTGAGCAACAGCGTGAAGGAATTGCTGCCCACACGCGCCAGGACACCGGTGGATACATCACCCTGAAAGATACTTGCTGCGTTCATGCCGGTAGCACCTCCAATCGACACCGCGCGTAGTGACCAGGCACGCAGCCGGTCTGCCAGGGTTTGAAGCACCACATCACCTTCAGCCCGCCCGAAGGCATCGTTGATGCCTTTAAAGCGGTCGATGTCGATGTGGACCATGGCGCACAACGAGCCGCTTTGCAGCGACCATTGAAGGGGTGCAATACACAGTTCGGAAAAAAACTTGCGATTGGGCAGCCCTGTCACGGCGTCAAAGTTTTCCAGCTGACGGATTTGCGCCTGAGCCTCGGCACGGTCAGTGATGTCCTGCGTGATCCCTTCCATGCCAACGGGCGTGCCGACTTCGTCAAACATCAAGGACGCCTGCTCGAACACGGTACGAACGAGGCCGTCAAACCGCTGGAGCTGGAACTCCATCTGGTAGGGCACGCCTTCCTGCGCCAGCTTCAGGCGCGCTTTGTAAACCCGCTCGCGATCAGCATCAACGGCAAGCGCCAGGATTTGTTCGGGATTGGCGGTGGCTGCCAGGTTGGGTGGTGCCCTGAAAAGCTCGAGCAATTGCTCTGAAAACACCATGGGACCCTCCTTGAAGGCCTGCCAGGTTCCCATGCCTGCCATGCGTTGTGCGCGCGCCAGAACCTCGTTGTTGCGCCGCATGACTTCAAAGGTTTCACTGGCTCGCAGGGCATAACGCACGCGGTGCGACAACAGCGTCCAGTTGATCGGCTTGGTGATGAAGTCTGTCGCTCCGTTGCTGTAGGCCAGTTCAATGGACTCCGTGTCGTGCAAGCCGGTCAGCATCAGGATCGGCACCCGGCCGCCAATGGGCATGGCCCGCAGACGCTTGCACACCTCGTAGCCGTCCAGCCCCGGCATCATCACGTCCAGCAGCACCAGATCGAAACGGGTTTCAACAAATTGTTCGAGGGCGCCCTCACCACTGCTGGCGTCGCTGACCTTGAAGCCGGCGTGCTTGAGCGCTTTGACTGCCATGCTGCGCAACAGTAAGTCGTCATCCACGACCAGCAGGTGAGCGGTGGCGTTCAATTGGGAAATTTCCTCATTCATGGCGATGACTCGGCAACAACATTTGATCCTGATACAGGCTCTACTGCCTGACGAAAGCGGGCCACGGCCAGCGACATGATACGTGGCAACTCGGGTACGGCTTCGTGGCCCTGTCGCAGCTGGTTTTCATGGGTTTCGGCAAGCGCTGCCAACTCCATCGCACCCACGGTGGCGCTGGAAGATTTCAGGCTGTGCACGACACGGCGCAACTTGACCGCGTCTTTCGTGGCGATGGATTTTTCAATGTCTTCAAGGGTCTGCGCGAGCGAATCTAGAAACATGCCCATCAACTCGGCGGCATAGTGTGGCTCCGTCCCATCGGCCACCATGGGCAGCGCGGCGATCACGGACGGATCAAAAGCTGGGGGGCGCGTGTCCGACTTGATCGATTCGGGGTGACGGTGCACCGGCGCCTCGGGCTCCAGAGCGACCCTTTTTGTCCAGCGTTTCACCGTGTTCATCAGCAACTCTGCTTGCACAGGCTTGGTTAAAAAATCGTTCATGCCGGCGGCCAGGCAGGCGGCCCGGTCTTCGGCAAAGGCATTGGCCGTCAAAGCCACAATGGGCATGTCCATGCCTGCAGCGCCCGATTGCCCGGCCCGCAAGCGGCGGGTCACTTCAAGGCCATCCATGTCGGGCATTTGCCAGTCCATCAGGACCAGGTCAAACGACTGGCTTGCCACCAATTCGAGTGCCTGGGCGCCATCACTGGCGGCGAGCGTTTCATAGCCGCCATGGCTCAGCAAGCGGCACACGATCAATTGGTTCAAGGCATCGTCTTCCACCACCAGCACGCGGATCACTCGGGCCGCCGCGGTTGCGCCGGAACGTATCAGGCCCAGTTCAGCTGGAACCGTCATGGGCGCTGCCGAAGGTCCGCGACGCACCGTTCCCAAACGACTGACCAGCGCCGTTCGAAGCACCGGCTTGACGATGTTGCGGGGCAGCTTGAGCAGGTTCTTTACCGTTTCTTTGCCAATGGCGTCGCCTCGCGTCATACCGATCACACAGTCAGGTTCAACCAGGTCCACAGCGCCCTCCAGAACATTCAGTGCCTGAGGGCTGTCACAGGCCAGCAGCAACCACGGCGAACCGTCTTGTGGACTCCGTGACACCAGCCAACGTCGCAATTCATCGGCGGAGCGAACGCGTCGCCCCTCGCAACCCAGCGCGTTCAACTGTGCATCCAGCGCCTGGGCACTGGGCTCATGGGGCTCGAAATAGGCGATGGCAACGCCCAGCGACTCGGGCTGCTCGGGCACAGACTTTGCGGGCGGCAAATTCAGGTCAATGTCAAAGCAGGTGCCATTCCCCAGCTGGCTTTGCACTGATATGGCGCCACCCATGGCCACCACCAACTGTTGCACGATGGACAGGCCCAGGCCACTGCCGCCAAAGCGACGGCTTGCTCCATCGTCAGCCTGCCGAAATGGCTCGAAAATGATCGGCAATGACGCGGCACTGATGCCCACCCCCGTATCGGTCAAGGTGATATGCACAACGTTATCTGTCTGCCCCCGCTGCACCCGCAGTGTGATGTCTCCCGCCGGTGTGAATTTGATGGCGTTGCCCAGCAAGTTAAGCAGGATTTGCCGCAAACGCAGGGCATCACCGTAGCGCCACGGTTGCAATCCGGGCTCCACAATGCACGCTAACGCCAGGCCTTTGGTCTGAGCCGCCAGCGCGGCTGTCGCCAGTGCCGTGTCCACGCAATCCGTTAAATGGAAATCTCCCGGAGAAAGATGGAACTCGCCTGCTTCGATACGGGAAATGTCCAAAATGTTTTCAATCAGGCCGAGCAAATTTTTGCCGCTTCGCTGAATGGCATCCACCAACTGTTCCTGAGACCCTGCGTCGCCGCCATCAGCCTTGAGCAACTGGGCGGCACCAATCACCGCATTCAAGGGCGAGCGCAATTCGTGGCTCATGTTGGCCAAAAAGCGGGACTTGGCCAAGCTGGTGGATTCGGCCAATTCACGGGCAGCGCCTGCCTCCTGAATCGCCTGTCGCAACAGGGCTTGAGCCTTGAACTGGGCTTTCTGGTCGCGCGCTGCCGTAAAGCCTCCCACCACCATGATGATGAAGCCAGCCAGCAAAACGAGCGCCAGCAGGTGGGATTGATCGCTGCCGATGTGCCAGATGACCACAACCAGGGGGCCGATCGCGGCCAGTAAAAACCCGGTCATCGCCCAGGGTTGCCCGCTGGCGGTGTTGGCGATGATGGCGCACACCGTCAGCAATATGCCCACCCCCAACGCTATGTCCAAGCCGGTGGCAACCGGCGCCAGCAGACAGGGACCAACGGCCCAAGACGCACCGCCCACCGTCAAAACAACGCCAATCAGCGCTTGCCATCGTGACAGGTGTTCAGGCTTGACCCGATGCTTTTCAAAAAACCAGAAACCATAGCCGCCAAATGCCACGACCACGTTGACAACCTGTGCCGCAAAAGCCCACCACAAAACCTGATCAGGAATCACCCCATGCAAAAGGTAAACAAAAATGGGCAAAACGATGGCAACGTTCGTCGCATTGATCAAGCCCAAGCGATTGGCAACCGCCAGCATTTTGTAGGCCACGTCTTCATCCAGACCCATCTTTTCAGAAGACGACAGACCGGTTTCAAACGCGCGACTCATGGGGTTTTATCTTGCTGTGCGACTGCACCTTCAAACTGTTCTAGCGCCAACCTAAGCCTGTCCCGCCAATCGGGCGCACCGAACCTGCCTGCTCGCAACAGGGCTTCCTGAACGCGGGCCTGGTCTGATATCGCAAGGGCGCCAACCTGGGCTGCGCTGGACTTGAGCGAATGCACCAGCCGCGTCATCGAGGTCCAGTCAGACCCGCTGTCGGCTTGATCAATGGCGACAAGCGTCTTGCGGGCATCCTGGATGAACAACTCCAGCATTTCACTGGCGAAACCGGGATCCGACCCATCCAGCACCATGGGCAGGCTGGCCAGTACGCCAGGATCGTACACAGTGGCCTCAGACACTTCGGGGGGTGTTGCTGTGGGCTATTGTGCAGCGGATAAAGTTTGGGGTCTGTTGCGTTCAAGCGCTTGCTCCAGCGCCGTCATCGTGATGGGTTTGGTGACGTAATCGGTCATGCCGGCGTCGAGGCAAGCCTTGCGGTCACTCGCGAGCGCATTGGCCGTCAACGCAATAATGGGGATCGCCTTGTCATTGCCCTGGGTGTGTTCCCACAGCCGGATTTGCCGGGTGGCCTCAAAGCCATCCATCACTGGCATCTGGCAATCCATGAACACAAGGTCAAACGAGGCCTGCTTGACCGCTTTGACCGCCAAATCGCCGTTCTCCACCAGAGTCAGCTCTGCGCCCAATCGCGTCAGCAGGCCTTTTGCCACCAATTGATTGACGGCATTGTCTTCTGCAATGAGGATTTTCAAACCGGTGAAATTTGGGGCTGCCACGCCCATGGTCGGCGGCGCAGCAGGTGCTGATGGGGCGGCAAAGGGCAATTCGAATGAAAAACACGAGCCTACCCCGAACGTGCTTTGAACATGGATTTGCCCTCCCATCAAGGCTACCAAATGCTTGCTGATGGCCAGCCCCAAACCACTGCCGCCAAAATGCCGGGTGGTCGAGGCATCCGCCTGCTGGAAGCGGTTGAACAACTTGCCCAGATCCTGGTCAGAAATGCCAATACCCGTGTCTTCCACAGAGAATCGGCACCAATAGCCAGAGCCCGCATCGCCTTGGCCTGCCGGCGGGGCAATCGATTCACCCAGAAGTCGAATTTCACCTTTGGGCGTGAATTTCACGGCATTGCTCAGCAAATTGGACAACACTTGCTGAAAGCGCGTGGAATCACCCGAAACCCAGGTGCATTTCAGGCCACTCAAATCGGTTGAGAGAGTCTTGCCGTTCATGGCAGCCATCTGCGAAAACACACCGGCCAATTCGGCCGCAGCCTGCCTGGGATTGAAATCAATGCACTCCAGTTTCACCTGGCCTTCTTCAATTTTGGCCAAATCCAGAATGTTGCTCAGCAGACCATGCAGCACTTGCCCTGTCGAATCGATCGCGCGCACATAGCGTGTCTGCTCAGGATTCAGGGGCGTGCTCATCAAAAGTTCCGACATGCCCAGTACGCCATTCAGGGGCGTACGAATTTCATGGCTCATGGCAGACAAAAATTGGGATTTCGCCTGACTGGCTGATTCGGCCAATTCACGCGCCGAGCTTGCCTCTTTAACCGACCTGTGCAACATCAATTGCGCCTCAAAGTGGCTGCGCAAGTCCTGCCCTGCACGCGCTCCGGCTGCGATCAGCGCACCCAGGCAACACAACAGAACCAGACTCAACAAATGCTGCGCTTCGCCTCCCAATTGCCAGCACTCCCACGCTGCAGGTGCCAGGGCTGCAAATAAAAATGCGTACATGCCTGACGGCTGTCCCGCCATGGTGTTGGCAGACACTGCGCACACTGTGATCAATATGCCAACCAGGAGCGCCAGCTCCACCCCCTGAACCTGGCGGATCAACAAGTAGGGGCCGATACCCCATGCCGCACCACCCACAAAAGTCAGCACCACGAACAGCCGCTGCCAGTACAAAAACCTGCTTGTCGCGATCGATTGTTTGGTGAAGTGCCAGATGCCATAGGCCAGCCCCCCAACCACAATGTTGACGCTCTGTGCAGCAGCCCACATCCGCAGCGTGGGGGTTGGAACCAGACCCAACAGCAAAAAAACAAAAATTGGCACAACGACGATGGTCATGGCTATGTTCAAACGGCCCAACCCGTAGGCCGAATCCAGAAGCCGGAATTCAACACTGTCAGAGTGCATCGCGATGTTTTCTCACGTGGCTCTCAAATCGGTCAAAAGCCTGCTTCAATTCGCCCCGCCAGTCGCCCTCACCCATCCTGCCCCCACGCAACAACGCTTCCTGTTTTGCCGCAACAGCCGACAAGGCCATTGCGCCGACCTGGGCTGAGCTTGACTTGAGCGTGTGTACCAAACGCGTCAGGGCTGCCATGTCCACCTCATGGGTGGCCTGGTCAATGGCTGTCAGTGTTTTCCTGGCATCCACGGCAAACAAATCCAGCATTTCATCGGCAAATCCAGGGTCGGAACCGTCCATCACCATGGGCATGATGCCCAGCACCGATGCATCAAATGCCGGCGCCCCGGTCTCTTTGGGATCGTCTTTTTGAATCACGGGTGCTGTCGGCGAAAAATCTGCGGGACGATGCCGCTCCAGCGCTTGTGCCAAAGCCGCGCTGGTTACCGGTTTTGAAACGTAATCCGTCATGCCGGCGGCCAGACAGGCTTCACGATCACCGGCCAGGGCATTGGCCGTCAGTGCCACGATGGGCAAGGGCCGGAATCCGGGCCTGGCAAGCTGGGCGGCCTCCCATTGCCGAATTTTCCGTGTGGCCTCAAATCCGTCCATCACAGGCATCTGGCAGTCCATGAAAACCAGGTCAAATACGCCTTGTTTGACCTCCTCAAGGGCCAGCTTGCCATTCTCAACAATCGTGATTTCAGCCCCCAAGCGGGTGAGCAACGTTTTGACCACCAGCTGGTTGATGGCGTTGTCTTCGGCAACCAGAATTTTCAGGCCACCCATTTGCGCCTTGCCGGATCGCACAGGCGTGGGTGGGAGAGGTGCAGACGGTATCTCGAAGGGGATGTCAAACCAGAAACGTGAACCTTCACCAAGCACACTTTGGGCATGTACATGTCCACCCATGAGTTCGACCAAATGTTTGCTGATGGCCAGGCCCAAGCCGCTGCCACCGTAGTGGCGGGTGGTGGAAATATCAGCCTGTTCAAACCGCTGAAACAGCTTGTTCAGGGCTTCGGGAGTCATGCCGATACCCGTGTCTTCCACCGAGAAACGGCACCAGGGACGCGAATCGTCATTCGGTGCTGCAATGGACTCACCTCGCAGGCGAATTTCACCTCGGGGGGTGAATTTCATGGCGTTGCTCAACAGGTTGGACAGCACCTGCTTGAAGCGGGTGGGGTCACCCGCCGCCCAGTCGCAATTCAGGTCGCTGAGGTCCGTGACCAGCGCAATGCTGCGCGTGGACGCCATGGCAGAAAACACACTGGACAGGTCCACCGTAGTTTGCTTTGGGTCGAAATCAATACATTCCAGTTTGACCTGACCTTCTTCAATTTTGGCCAGGTCCAAAATATCACTGAGCAGGCCATGCAATACCCGACCGGCAGATTCGATGGCTCCCACAAAGCGCACCTGATCCCGGCTCAGCGGGGTGTCCATCAGCAGTTCCGCCATGCCCAGCACACCATTGAGCGGGGTGCGAATCTCATGGCTCATGGCGGACAAAAATTGGGATTTGGCCAGGCTGGCGGCGTCGGCCT
>CAVVSV010000031.1:0-36945 GCA_963750805.1 uncultured beta proteobacterium | reverse complement strand
TCATCGGGGCCAGCCGTCGACTCGAGGTCACGATCAGCCCCGACCGCGTACGCCGTGTACGTTTGATCGACCCAGCCGCCGGTCGGCTGGGTCCCCGGGTCGCCCCCGCCCGCCTCGTACGATGACCGACCGTGACCGTCTACGTCCCCAAGGACTTCACACCCAAGGACCCCAACGTGCTGCAGGCGTACTCTCACCAACCTCGACGGTCCGGTGTTCACGCTCGTCAACCTGCCGAAGTCGTGAAGGTGCGCTCTTCGCACGGTACGCCGAACCCGAAGAGCCTGCGGCGCCTGTTCCTGGACGAGTTCGTCGGCGATCTCGACATCGACGGCGACCAGTCCATCGACGCCACGGTCGGACTCGAACACGCCGAAGAGCTCTACCAGCGGATCTTCTTCGACTACGGGGACGACTCGGTGGCACAACTCGGCGGTGTCCACCTCGCCTGTGAGCAGGCGTCGAACCTGCTGACCAAGGTACTGGAGTGGGGCCGGCTGATGAGCTACCTGGAGCAGAAGGCGCACCGGCTACGGCCTCAGGTACGACGCCGGCTCGGTGGCCGGTATCGCTACTTCCACGACCCCGACGTGCTCGCCGGGCCGCTCGGCACACGCTACGTCGGCGACCTCGATCGGATCTTCGACGCCTACAGCCACTGCACGGAGACCGCCTCACCGAGCACGTCCGGGCGACCGTCGCCCACGACCCGGCCGACAGCGAGTTCGTCTACCGGATGGCGACCCGGGCGAAGTCGCTCGACGCCGTCCGCGGCATCCTGCCCGCGCGGCGACTCTCTCCAACGTCGGCATCTACGGCACCGGGCAGGCGTTCGAGGCGTTGCTCATGCGGATGCGGGCCCATCCGCTGCCCGAGTGCGCGCCACTGCCGACCTCATGCCGCACGAGCTGCGCAAGGTGATCCCGAGCTTCCTGCGCCGCGTCGACCTGGCCACGGGGCGGGCGATGGTCCGACTACCTCGCCGCCACCCACTCCGACACGGCGGCCGTCGTCGACCAGCTGTTCGGAGACATCCGGTCGATACGGCGCCCGAGGTCGACCTTGGCCGACTTCGACCCGGACGCCGAGGACAAGCTGCTCGCCGCGATCTGCTACACGCACGCGCGGCCTGCCGAGATCGAGCTGCTCGACCGGGTCCGCCAGCTCGGGGTCGACGAGCGGGTTGCGTTGCTGCCGGGCGTACGTCAGCGAGCGAGAAAACCGCAGGCACAAGCCCGGTCGGGCATTCGAACGCGTCGGCTATCGCTTCGACGTGCTCTCCGACTATGGCACGTTCCGAGACCTGCAACGTCATCGGATGCTGACCATCGAATGGCAGACGTTGACGCCCAACCACGGTTACACGAAGCCGGATCTGGTCGAAGAGGCGGACATGGGCCGCCTCTTCGACGTTTGTCCAAATTGGAGGCCACTGGCACGCTGAATGTAGGTTCAGCCCAAAAGGTGCTGGCTGACGAGTTGATGTCAATCCCCTTTGCCACAGTGATCTGGCTCACAGACGCACAGGGGCGCGTAATCTACGACAGCGCGGGGTCCAACAAGAGACCCGACTTGTCGGGCATCCCCTTTTTCAACTACCTGAAGCAACGACCTGGTGAGCAACTCTACATCGGCAACACAGAAAAAAGCATAGTCACCGGCAAGTGGGTCATGCCCGTCGCCCGATCGCTCTATACCGCGGACGGAAAATTCAATGGCACCATTGGGGCGTCGGTCAACCCCCGCTATTTTGATGCGTTGTGGAAATCGATTGACCTGGGTTCCGGCGGCTCTGTCGCTCTGTTTCGCCTTGATGGCACGCTGGTAATGCGCAGCCCGTTTGACGAGTCAGCCATAGGAAAAAATTTTCAGGATCGACCCATTTTTGGCCAGCTGATACCCAAGTCGTCCACCGGTGCCTACCGAACCAGCAGTGCGATTGACGCAACGGAGCGTCTGTTTTCCTATCAGACCTTGACTCCGCAAAGTGACTTTGTCGTGGTGGTTGGTCAATCTCTGGACACGGTTTTGAGTGGCTGGCGCAAGCTGGTCGCCCTGGTGATGGCCATCTGGGTGGTGGCGCTGACAACCACCGCCGTGCTGGTGACATCTTTGAGCCGCTCCTGGCAAGGGCGGATTGCCACCGAAACACAGCTGCGCCAAAGTGAAGAAGACCTGGCCATCACCCTTCAGTCCATTGGTGACGCGGTCATCGCAACCGACGCCGCAGGACGCATCAACCGAATGAACCCTACGGCGGAACGTATGACGGGCTGGCCGCTGGCCGACGCCCAGGGGCTTCTCCTGACGGAAGTGTTTCACATCGTCAATGCCAAAACGCGTGAGCTGTCTCTGAACCCGGTGGAACAGGTGATGGCACATGGTCAGGTGGTGGGCTTGGCCAATCACACCGCCCTCATCGCGCGCGACGGGCGTGAATACCAGATTTTTGACAGCGCAGCGCCCATCCGCGACCCGACGGGCCGCATTGTGGGTGTCGTCCTGGTTTTTAGCGACGTCACGGTGGACTACCAGCTGCGGCAATCCCTGGCACGGACCGCCGAGATGCTGGAGCGAACAGGTCGGCTGGCCAAGGTGGGCGGCTGGGAGATTGATCTTGATACCGAAGAGACCACGTGGTCGACAGAGAACTTCCGGCTATTCGGACGCGATCCACTGGTCGGCGTCCCACCGCATCACGAGTTCCTGGAAATGATTCATCCGGATGACCGCCACGTCGTGGCCGCAACCAGGGCCCAAATTTCACCTTCGAACCGGCCCCTGCAACACGAATACCGCACCAACCCCGCGCAAGGACCAGTACGTGTGATCCATGTGAAGGTGGATCTGGCAAGCAACTCCCGTGGCGAGTTGAGGCGACTCGTAGGGACCTCCATGGACATCACGGAACGTCGGGCCGCAGAGCAGCAAGTCATTGACAAAGCGGCATTGGTAGAGGAAGCGGCCCAACACACCAAAGCCATTCTGGACAACATGGTGGATGGTGTGCTGACGGTCGACGCGCACGGCATGGTGCAGTCTTTCAATCCGGCGGCCAGCAGCATGTTCGGATACCCGGTGGAGAATGTTATTGGCCAGTCGGTCACCAAGCTCCTGCCGGCGTCTCTGCATGGGGAATTGAGCGGCTATCTGCAGCGCCTGCAAGGCTCGGCAGGTGCAAATTCGGGAAGCATTCGCCACGAATCGGAAGGCTTGCGCAGCGACGGCAGCCGCTTCCCCATGAGCATTGCGGTTTCCACCATGCGGGCGCGCGGGCAGTTCACCTTCATCGGCATCGTGCGGGACATTTCACAGCATCGCCATGACATTGAAGAAATTCGCCGGCTGGCATTCTTTGACCCCTTGACGGGTCTGCCCAACCGCCGCCTGCTGCTGGACCGCCTGCGGCAAGCCATGGCGACATCTGCCCGCACCCATCAATACGGTTCGCTGATGTTTCTGGACCTGGACCACTTCAAACAGCTCAACGACACCTTGGGACATGACGTGGGCGACGTCCTGTTGCAGCAGGTCGCGACCCGCCTGCATGCTTGCCTGCGTGAAGGCGACAGTGTGGCGCGTCTGGGCGGCGACGAGTTCGTGGTGCTGCTGGAAAACCTGAGCGAACAGGCGGCCGAAGCCGCAACCCTGGCGGAAATGGTCGCCAGCAAGATTCGCGATGCTTTTGCCCATCCCTTCGACCCCAAGGGCCACACCTACGACAGCACGCCCAGTATTGGCATCGTCATGTACATGGGCGACCACGAGGCCCTGGATGATTTGCTTAAAAAAGCCGACGTGGCCATGTACCAGGCCAAGGCCGCCGGGCGCAACACGGTGCGCTTTTATGACCCCGCCATGCAGGCCGCCGTGGCAGCCCATGACGCGATGGAAAAAGACATGCGCCGCGGTTTGGTGCAGGACGAGTTTCAGCTTCACTACCAGATTCAGGTGGATGGCCAGGGCAAGACAACCGGCGTGGAAGCCCTGGTGCGCTGGCGCCATCCTCGAGAGGGCATGATCCCGCCGGCCCGCTTCATTCCACTGGCGGAAGAAACCGGTCTGATCCTGCCGCTGGGCCAATGGGTTCTGGAAACGGCCTGTGCCCAATTGGCGCAATGGGCGCGCCTGCCATCCTATGAGGCCTGGACCATCGCGGTGAACGTGAGCGCATCCCAGTTCACGCAAGCCACTTTTGAGGCCAATGTGGCCCATGCCCTTCGCAAAACTGGCGCCAACCCGAACCGCCTCAAACTGGAGCTGACAGAAAGCACGCTGGTCAAGGATGTAGAAGGTGTCATCGCCAAAATGAATGCCGTCAAGGCGATGGGCGTGGCGTTCTCGCTGGATGACTTTGGCACGGGTTATTCATCCCTCTCTTACCTGAAACGCCTGCCCCTGGATCAGCTCAAAATTGACCAATCGTTTGTGCGGGATGTCCTGACCGACCCGAGCGATGCGGTCATTGCCCAAACCATCCTGGTGCTGGGCCACAGTCTCGGCCTGACCGTGATTGCAGAAGGCGTGGAAACCGCAGAGCAACGGGATTTCCTGCTGGCCAACCACTGCGATGCGTTTCAAGGCTACTTCTTTGGACGCCCGGTGCCGGTCGAAGTGTTGGGGTGAGAGCACAGGCAGCCAGCGAATTGCATCCTTTTTTATAGCAAACTATTCAATATTGGCGGGGATTACAGCCTATTTCTCTCCTCTTATTCTTAGAACATGTCCTCAAGTCCGGCCAAAAAGCTTCTGGATCAAGGTCAACCCCAGCAGCACCAGGGCACCCGCCAAAATGCCCACAGCGCCATTCATCCCCATGGCCACAACGGGCCCCAAGGCAGCACCCGCCGTTTCGCTGACATGCTCAATCCAGTGGCCCACAACCGGCACGCCGTGCGTGAGAATGCCACCGCCGACCAAAAACATCGCCACGGTGCCGGCAATGGACAAGGCTTTCATCAAATAGGGAGCGGCATTCAAAATGCCCCTGCCCAGCGCCCGCATCAGGCTGGTGGTGGCGCCCTCGCCCGTTCTTTGGCTCAGGTACAAGCCGCCGTCATCCAGTTTGACAATGCAGCCCACCAGGCCATAAACGCCTACTGTCATGATGAATGCAATCCCGCTCAGTACGGTCAGCTGGGTCATCAAGGGGCTGGTCTGCACGGTGCCCAGGGTGATCGCAATGATTTCAGCAGACAGGATGAAGTCGGTACGCACGGCCCCCTTGATCTTGTCTTTTTCCAACGCCACCAGATCCACGGACGGGTTGGCCAGCGCATTCACCAACTCTTCATGGCGGGCGGCATCCTCATCCCCGCTGTGCAAGTAGTTGTGCGCCAATTTCTCGAAGCCCTCAAAGCACAAATAGGCCCCGCCCATCATCAACAAGGGCGTGACAGCCCAAGGAATAAAAGCGCTGATCAGCAAGGCGGCAGGCACCAGAATGGCCTTATTGACAAACGAGCCCTTGCAAACGGCCCACACCACCGGCAACTCCCTGTCCGCCTTGACGCCCGCCACCTGCTGGGCATTGAGGGCCAGGTCATCACCCAGCACGCCGGCCGTCTTTTTGGCCGCCACTTTGGTCAGCAAGGCCACGTCATCCAGTATGGTGGCAATGTCGTCAATCAGGGCAATGAGGCTGCTGGCCATTGAGGCAAATCCTTGGCGGGGTGTTGATACACAAGTTGCCATTGTCTTCGCTTGCCAGGCGGTGGACATTGGGCTTTTGTGCACAAAGGGAATAAACTGAAACAGTCGTCAGCGTGCCGGTTGCTATTGTTGAAAAAGACGCGCTGTAACCGAAAATTGAACCATGACTGATCTTGTTGTCCGCAGACTTTTAATCGACTTGAACACGCCGTTCCCCGGCCGCTGGAATGGCGGTGACGCTTTTCGTTCCGCATTTTTCAGCGCACTGTCCATGAGCTTTCCGGTGGGCGAACAGTACTTTATGGATTCGGTGCGAAATGGTCTCAAGATGTTGCCTGAGCCCCAGCGCACCCACTTCGCGGCAGAGGTGCAGGGGTTTGTGGGCCAAGAGGCCACCCATCGCCGCATTCATGCCCTGTTCAACGGCCACCTTGATGCCTTGGGCTATACCAACGACATTGAGCAAAGGGCCTTGCGCCGCCTGAAAGAAAATGCCCACCGCGACGTGCGGGTGCATGTGGCGGCCACGGCGGCCACTGAGCATTTCACAGCCATTTTTGCGGACTGGTTGATGCACCACCCCGAGGCACTGGAAGGCGCAGAGCCCCGCCTCAAAACACTGTGGCAATGGCACAGTGCCGAAGAGTCAGAGCATCGCAACACAGCGTTTGACATCTACCAGGCCATCAGCGGTGACCATACCTGGCGCATTCGCATCTTTCACTACATCACGGTCACTTTTTTATCCGACGTGACGCGCCAGACGGTGCTCAATCTCTGGCACGACGGCAGTCTGTTCAATTGGCGCACATGGCGCAGTGGCGCGAAACTGCTTTTCGCAAAGGACGGCATGATTCGCGGCAACTATGGCCTGTGGCGCGACTACCTGTCACCCACCTTTCACCCCAGTCAGCACGAAGCCCCCTTGTCAAAGCAATGGCTCAAGGACAACACCGCGCAGTTTGCCGTGGTGGGCCAGCCAGCCTGACCCCTTTCCCTTACCTTCCCATCGTTTCACCATGACAGATTCAAAACTGCCCCGTTACCCCGCCCCCGAACTTAAAGACCTGCCCGAAGACATCAAGGCCAAAGTGCTGGAGGTTCAGGAGAAAGCGGGCTTCGTGCCCAATGTCTTTTTGGCCTTTGCCCGCCGACCGGCGGAATGGCGCGCGTTTTTTGCTTACCACGACGCGCTGATGGTGCCCGAATCAGTCGGCCGCACCAGCCACCTCACCAAGGGTGACCGAGAGATGATCGTCACCACCACCAGTGCGGCCAACAACTGCCTCTACTGCGTGGTGGCGCACGGTGCCATTCTGCGCATCTACGAGAAAAAACCCCTGGTGGCCGACCAGGTGGCCGTGAACTATCGCAAGGCCGACATCACCGAGCGCCAGCGCGCCATGCTC
This sequence comes from uncultured beta proteobacterium, assembly GCA_963750805.1. Classification (GTDB taxonomy): domain Bacteria; phylum Pseudomonadota; class Gammaproteobacteria; order Burkholderiales; family Burkholderiaceae_C; genus JANYCG01. The sequence continues at coordinate 29,884 of CAVVSV010000031.1, read as the reverse complement.
GACTTTGCGATGAAGGTTTGCCTGCACTCCGATGAAGTCACTGATGCCGACTTTGCCCCCCTGCACGCCCACGGCTTCGATGATGAAGACATCTGGGACATCGCTGCCATCACTGCCTTTTTTGGCCTGTCCAACCGCATGGCATCCTTCAGCAACATGTTGCCCAACCCCGAGTTTTACCTGATGGGGCGGGTGGCGAAGGCGAAGTAGATGCGACCTGTTGTTCGATTTCCCAATTTCCATTAAACTGTACAGTCTGTACATTTTTTGAAATTGCCATGCCTGCCAATCCAAGTTATGGTCTGGAGCAAGCGCGTATCCAGTTACCTGCAATCATTGCCAACGCGCACGACGGGATATCCAGCGTCATCACGCGGCACGGCAAGCCCTATGCAGCCGTTGTTCCGTTTCAGCAATTGCAAAAATCGCGGTCCTCATCAAGCTCTGCATCAGGTCTGCTGGCGTTGCGCGGCACGGGACGTGGGTTGTGGGGTACGGATATTGCTCAAACGGTAAGTCAATTGCGTGACGAGTGGGACAGTGACGCCGACGCGCAGCCATGAAGGCCGCCAAGCCCGAGCGACCCGCCCGCTTTTGGGGTGACCTGCCGCTCCAGTCCACTGTACTGGTCGATACGGCCCCGTTCATTTACATCCTCGAGTCGCATCCGCAGTTTGCCGAACAGTTCGTTGGTTTGTTCGAGGCTGCGGCAAAAGGTGAGTTGAACTTGGCGCTTTCCACCATCACGTTGGCTGAGGTATTGACTGGCCCCTACAAAGCTGGCCAGACCGCCTTGGCAAAGCGCTATGAAAAGGCGCTGTCGCTATACACCGTGATTCCGGTTTCTCCATCGATCGCAGCACTGGCTGCCCAGTTGCGAGCTCAGTACCGATTGAAACTACCTGATGCCATCCAATTGGCGACGGCCTTAGACGTCGGTGCCGCAGCATTTGTCACCCATGATCGCGACTTTTCTCATGTTGCCGGAATCGCAATTTTGATGGGCGACGAGGGCAATGGAGTTGCTACTTAATTAGTAGCTGACTATCAATTGCGGGCGGGGACTTCAGCCACTATTTATCTTGAAGATATACATCTTCAGCTCACAATAGCCCGCAGCCAGTCCGGCATCGTCACGGCTTTTTGTGATTTAAAGTCCACCCAGATGGTGGTGGCCCCACCGGCGGCATGAATCACGCCAGGCTGCTCCGCCCGCTCCATCGTGGCCCAGCTTTCAAACGTGGTGCGGCCGGGGTCGCTCACATACATCTTCATGCGCACATCGCCCGGGTATTCGAGCTGTTTGTAAAAGTTGCAAAACGCATTGACGATGACCGCGCCCTCACCTTTCGGGTTGGGTACGCAGCCAATGGCATGGAACCAGTCGATGCGGCAGGTTTCCAGGTAGCGGAAATAGCTGCCGTTGTTCAGGTGGCCCATAGCGTCCATGTCACCCCATCGGATGGGAATGAGCATCTCGTAAACCAGCTTCTTTTGCTCGGGAATTTGAATTTTCACAATGCTACTTTCATCAACGATTGAAGCCCAATCACTACCGGTGCGCCCGGATCGATGCGAGGATGCCCAGCACAAACAGGACACAGGCTGTCCACTGCAAAAGGCTGGGCCATTGCGCATCCCAAGCATAAGAATAAAGCAAGGCAAAGAGTGTCTCGCTCACGATCAATTGCCCGCACAGGCTGGCACTCAAACGCTGGCTGGCCATGTTCCAAAGAATGGTCGCTACCCACGCTGAGCCAATGCCTGTTGCTATGCAAATGGAAGCTAACAAAGCCCTGTTATCAAGGACAAGAAGCTCTTTTGATGCCGAACCTGCGATAAACCAGAGTCCAAGCGCCCCCACGCCGGTAGCCACACCCAGCCAGTTGGCCCAGTCCGTGGCGTTAACCTCACGGTGCCGCTTGAGCCAGGCCGAATTGAGCAGACCAAAGGCCGTCCACAACACCATGGACAGAATCGCAAACGCAACGCCACGCCAAAAATGAGGGTGTGCTGACTCACCCAACAAAAGGGAGGTATCGACGGTCGTTTGAGACCACATCATCAGTCCCAGGCCGCCCAATGTGAGCAACAAGCCAGGCACCAATGTTCCCCACTTGAGGCCGATGGGCTTGCCCAGCAGCATCATCCAGATGGGGATCAGGCCAATGATCAGCGTGGGTACCTCAGTGCCTGCGTCATGGATCGCCAGCACCAGAATCAGGTAGTAGCCTGTATTGCCCAGAATACTCAGGCCCACCGCAGCCATCGCCTGATCCAGCGTTGGCAGCTTGCGGCTGCGCAGGGTCAGCAACATGAAAATAGCCGACACCATGCCGTAGCTCAGGTAGCGCCCAGCCATCAAATCGACCGATGACAGCCCCGGCGTGATGCGCGGCGCGATGAACACCAGCCCCCACAGCGCGCCAGCCCCCAGGCCAGCAGCGATGCCCTTGAACATTCAGCTTTCAGGAATCAGATTTCAGATTCCAAAGCCGTCATCGGCAGCAATCACCGCACCGTTGATGAAATGGCTCTCGTCCGAGCACAACATCACCATCAGGGCGTCCAGGTCTTTAGGCTGGCCCACCCGCTTGCGGGGCAGCATTTGCACCAGTTTCTGACCCGCTTCGGTTTGCAAATGCTGGTGGTTGATTTCGGTATCGATGTAGCCGGGGCAAATGGCGTTCACGTTGATGCCAAACCGGCCCCATTCCATGGCCATGGCTTTGGTCATTTGCACGACCGCTGCCTTGCTCACGCAGTACACGCCAATCTTGGGCAGGACCTTCAGGCCCGCCATGGAGGCGATGTTGATGATGCGCCCGCCCGTGAAGTGACCCGGCGCGGAACCCTGGGCACGGGCCAGCATGCGTTTGCCCACTTCTTGTGCGACAAAAAATGCACCCTTGACGTTGGTGTTGAACATGAAGTCAAAGTCGTCCTCGGTCACATCCTGAATGCGCTGCGTGGTGCTGACACCCGAGTTGTTGACCAGAATGTCGATCGAACCCACTTCGGTTTCTGCGTGGGCCACCGCGGACTTGATGGAGTCGCGGTCGGTCACGTCGAGTTCCATCACATGGGCATCACCACCTTCGCCATCAATCTGAGCCCGCAGTTCCTTGAGTTTTTCAACACGGCGGCTGGCCAACACCACGGCTGCCCCGGCACGCGACAGGGTTTTGGCAAACTGTGCGCCCAGGCCACTGGAAGCGCCTGTGATAAAGGCCACGCGGCCGGAAAGATCAATGCTGTACGCCATTTAGAGAGACTCCACAAAAGCTGTCAATGACGACTATTGTGACAGTGCGGTTTGACACCAGCGAATAAAATCGGCCCCTGACTTGACCCGCCGCAAACTCAACAACTTTGAATGACCCTATGACAAACCAAGAAATTCTGGCCCAGTTCGGTCCGCGTGAATCCATGGAGTACGACGTGGTGGTGGTGGGCGGTGGCCCGGGCGGTCTGGCCACGGCGATCCGCGTGAAGCAACTCGCAGCTGAACAGGGCAAGGACGTCTCGGTCGTCGTTCTGGAAAAAGGCTCCGAGCCAGGCGCACACATTCTCTCGGGCGCCATCATGGACCCCAAAGCGCTGACCGAATTGTTCCCGGACTGGAAAGCCATGGGAGCCCCCCTGAACCAGCCCGTCACCGACGATGGCTACGTTTTCTTGGGTGAAAAGACGGGCTTTCGTGTCCCCAACTTCCTGCTACCGCCGTTCGCTCACAACCATGGCAATTACATCGTCAGCCTGGGTGCGGTCACCAAGTGGATGGCCGAGCAGGCTGAAGCGCTGGGCGTTGAGATCTTCCCCGGCTTCACGGCCGCCGAAGTGCTCTATACCGACGATGGAAAGGTCAAAGGAGTTGCCACGGGCAACATGGGTGTGGGCAAGGACGGCAACCCCGGTGACAGCTTTCAGTTGGGCATGGAATTGCTGGGCAAGTACACCGTGTTTGCCGAAGGCGCACGGGGCCACCTGGGCAAGCAGCTCATCGCCAAATACCACCTGGATGAAGGTCGCGACCCACAGAGTTTTGGCATTGGCATCAAAGAGTTGTGGGAGATTGACCCGGCCCGCCATAAGCCCGGCTTTGTGATGCACACCGCCGGTTGGCCCATGGAACCCGACACTTACGGCGGCGCATTTCTGTACCATCTCGAAGACAACAAGGTGGCACTGGGCTTTGTCACCGGTTTGGGTTATTCCAACCCTTATCTCAGCCCCTTTGAAGAATTCCAGCGCTGGAAGACCCACCCCAACGTGCGCTACTACTTTGAGAACGCCAAGGGCGAGATCAACGCCAAGCGCCTGTCATATGGCGCGCGGGCCATCAACGCCAGCGGACTCAATTCCCTGCCCAAAACGGTATTCCCCGGCGGCGCGCTGGTGGGCTGCAATGCGGGTTACCTGAACGTGGGCCGCATCAAGGGCAGCCATGCCGCCATCAAGACCGGCATGCTGGCCGCAGAAGCTGCCTTTGAGGCCATCGTGGCGGGGCGCCAGCATGATGAGCTGAGCGACTACCCCGAAGCCTTTGAGAAGAGCTGGCTGCACACCGAGCTGAACAAGGACCGCAACTTCAAGAACTGGTTCAAGCATGGCTTGACCGTGGCCACCCTGATGAACGGCTTTGAGCAGTTTGTGCTGCGCGGACACATTCCCTGGACCTTGCGCCGCGACAAGGCCGATCACGAGTACCTGAAGCCTGCCGCCGAATGCCAACCCATCGTCTATCCCAAGCCCGATGGCAAGCTGACGTTTGACCGCCTCTCCAGCGTGTTCATCAGCAACACCAACCATGAAGAGAACCAGCCTGCGCATTTGACGTTGAAAGATGCCTCTGTACCGGTCAGCATCAACCTTTCCAAGTACGCAGGACCCGAGGCACGTTATTGCCCGGCAGGTGTGTATGAGTTTGTGAAAAACGATGACAACACCGACCGCTTGCAGATCAACGCGCAGAACTGCGTGCACTGCAAAACCTGTGACATCAAGGACCCGACACAGAACATCGTGTGGGTTACGCCCGAGGGCGGGGGTGGGCCGAATTACGCGGGAATGTAAACACTTGAATTTGCACCCTCGGAACCGCGCCTCCGCCTGACCCGGTCCGGAGGCGGTTAAGCTCTGGGGCCTGCCAATTCGCATTGCGTCAAGCAAGCGGGCAGCACCCCAATACAAAGGAGCTTGATTCCCATGCAAATCGTCATCACCGGCGGAGCCGGATTCCTTGGCGTTCGCCTCGCCCGCGCTCTGCTGGCCCAAGGCCAACTGTCCCTGGCCGGAGCCGTTCCGGCGTCCATCACCCGCATCACCCTGGTCGACCGCGCACTACCGCCTGCCGACTTGCTTGCCGACACGCGAGTGGCCGCCCTCACCGGCGATTTGAACGCACTTCTTGAAGCAAAGATCCCGCAAGTCCCCGTCGTTACTGCAGAGACTGCTATCGTTTTTCATCTGGCCGCAGCGGTCAGTGGCGAATGCGAGGCTGACTTTGACCTGGGCATGCGCAGCAATTTCGCGGCCACGCTGGGTCTGCTGGAAGCCTGCCGCGCGCTCAAAACCACCCCGACGGTGGTCTTTGCCAGTTCACTGGCCGTGTTCGGCGACTCCCCCGAGCAACCAACGCCTCCCATCATTGAAGACGCCACCCTGCCCACACCGCAAACCAGTTACGGCATCCAGAAGTTCATTGGCGAGCAGCTCACCGCCGACTTTGGTCGCAAGGGCTTTGTCCGCGGACGCAATGTGCGCCTGATGACGGTGAGCGTGCGGCCCGGCAAGCCCAATGGTGCTGCGTCCAGTTTTTTCAGCGGCATGATCCGCGAGCCGCTGGCTGGCATCCAAGGGCCCTGCCCCGTGTCGCGCGAAACACCTGTGGCTTTGTCGTCCCCGACGCGAACCATTCAGGGCATCATTCGCGCCGCTGAGGCCAGTGATAAAGAATGGGGCCCCCGCACCGGCCTGAACCTGCCAGCATTGACCACCACCACGGGCGAGATGGCGTCAGCGCTGGAACGCGTGGCGGGCCCTGCCGCTGCCGCGCTGATTGACTGGACGCCAGACCCGGTGATACAGAAAATCGTCAAGACCTGGCCTGCCCACATCAACGCCGTGCGCGCCAAAGGCCTGGGCCTGCTGCCTGAGGCCAGCTTTGAAGACATCATTCGCGAATACATCCGCGAAAACCCCGATGCCATCAAGGTGCAGATCAAGTGACAATCCGACCACGTACAAAAGTTGTATGACAAATTCACCCAAGGAACCCTGCATGAACTCCGCAAAATTCAGTCTCTCCCGCCTGGCACTCGGGCTGTCATTTGGCATGGCACTGGCCGTTGGCCTCGTGGCGACCGCCGCCGCGCAAACCACCATGAAGATCAGCATCTCCACCTCCAAGAATTCACACCAGGGTGTGGGCATTGATGTCTTCGCGCAGGAAGTTGAAAAGCGCACTGGCGGCCGTTACAAGGTTCAGACCTTTTATGACGGCTCCTTGGGTGGCGAGCGTGAGTCGATTGAAGCGGTGCAGTTGGGCACGCAGGAGTTGACGCTGACTTCCACCGGCCCCGTGCCCAATTTTGTCCCCGAGACCAAGATCATCGACGTGCCCTTTTTGTTCCGCGACAAGGCGCATGCCCGCATGGTGCTGGACGGCCCTTTCGGCCAGGACCTGCTGACCAAATTTGATGCCAAGGGCTTCAAGGCGCTGGCCTGGGCGGAGAACGGCTTCCGTCACATGACCAACAGCAAACGCGATGTGAAAGTGCCTGAAGATTTGAAGGGGCTGAAGATGCGCACCATGGAAAACCCGGTGCACATTGCTGCCTACAAGGGCCTGGGCATTGTGACCACCCCCATGGCGTTCCCTGAAGTGTTCACCGCCTTGCAGCAAGGCACGGTTGATGGCCAGGAAAACCCCCTGTCTGTCATCATGGCCTCCAAGTTTGACCAGGTGCAAAAGCACTTGTCCCTCACCGGCCACGTGTACTCGCCTTGCCTCATCCTGATGAACAAGGCATCGTTTGAGAAGCTCAGCGCCGCGGACAAAACCGCCTTCATCGAGTCGGCCAAAGAAGCCGCCAAGGCCAACCGGGCCCGTGTGGATGCTGACGATGCCAAAGGCGTTTCCGAATTGCGCGCCAAGGGCATGACCGTGATCGACAACGTGGACAAGGCCAAGTTTGTGGCTGCCCTGGCGCCCGTGAATGCCGAGTTCGAAAAGCAGTTTGGCAAGGCCAATCTGGACGCCATCCGCAACGCCAAGTAAATTCGGCGAGACAGACGCTACATTTTCAGTAGCTGAATATGCCCGCAGTCCGGGGACTTGCGGGCTTTTTTATTCTCAACAACGGCTGCTTGCATGAAAAACGCGTTTTTGAAAATTGAACACTGGACCACGGGTTTTTCCATGGTGGTGGCCTGCATCATGATGGTCATTGCCTCCAGCCTGGGCATGTTCCAGATCATCACCCGCTTTGTGCTGGAACGTCCCGCCGAATGGTCGGAGATATTGATTCGTTTCAGCCTGATCTGGATGGTCTTCATGGGCATCCCCACGGCGTTTCGTCAGGGCGCCATGGTCAGCGTGGATGTGTTGTACCGCTGGAGCCCCCCCAAGATGAAACGTGTGCTGGACTGGGTGGTGTGCACGGCGGCGCTGTCACTCATTGTGGTGATTGTCTGGTGGGGTTGGGACTATGCCAATCGCGGCAAGGTGCAGTCCATGGCTGGCCTGGAAAGCGTGTCCATGTTTTGGGCCTACCTGGCCCTGCCCGTTGGTGGACTGTTCGCCATTTTGGGGATCATTGGCAACCTCCTTGACCCACAACGACAAGAGTTGGAGACCGCGCAATGAGCGCCGCGACGGGCCGCCCCGAGCAAGCTTGCGCCCCCTTGGGGGGCAGTGAGCCACATGAAATGAGCGAACGTGGGGGTACACAATGAGCATTGTTATGTTGGTCACGATGGTGCTGTGCTTTGCACTCACCGTCTCGGTGGCCGTGTCTATTGGTTTGGCAGCGATTCTTGGCATTCAGGTGTCCAACATCAACATGCTGATCTCGGTGAAGGAAATGTTCTCGGCCATCAACCGGTTTCCGCTGGCAGCCATTCCCTTCTTCATTCTGGCGGGCAATCTGATGGAAACCGGCGGCATCTCCAAGCGGCTGGTGGAGTTTGCCAAAAGTATCGTCGGCGGCGTGCAGGGTGGCTTGCCCATGACCTGCGTGCTGACCTGCATGATCTTTGCGGCCGTGTCGGGCTCCTCCGTGGCCACCACCTTTGCCGTAGGGGCCATCCTGATTCCGGCACTCATCAAACATGGCTACCCCACCAGCTACGCGGCGGCCCTGCAAGCCACCAGTGCCGAGCTCGGGGTGATCATTCCCCCCAGCATCCCGATGATTCTTTACGGCGTGAGCGCCGAGGTATCCATTGGGGAACTGTTCATTGCCGGCTTTGGCCCAGGCTTGCTGATCAGCGGCGCGCTGATGCTGTTTGTGTATGTGTATTGCCGCTTCAAGGGGTGGGGGAAAAATGATGGCGACGGGCGCCTGAGCGTTGGCAAAGCGACATGGCAGGCCGGATGGGCGCTGATGATGCCGGTGATCATTCTGGGCGGCATTTACGGCGGCATCTTCACACCCACCGAAGCCTCGGCGGTGGCGGTGTTTTATGCGCTGGTGGTGGGCATCGTGGTTTACCGCGAGATCAATCTGGCTAATCTGGCGACGATTTTGCGCAAGTCCGTGTTGTCCAGCGCCGTCATCATGTTCATCATCGCAAACGCCGGGCTCTTCGCCTTTTTGATCACACGGGCCGGTGTGCCCGATGCGATTGGCCGCTGGTTGCAGGAAGTTTTGCAAAGCCCTGGCATGTTCTTGCTGGGCGTCAACGCAGCGCTGTTTGTGATTGGCATGTTCATTGAAACGAGTGCCGCCATCATCGTGCTGGCCCCCATTCTGGCGCCCGTCGCGGTGCACTTTGGCATTGATCCGGTGCATTTTGGTTTGATCATGGTGGTGAACCTGGCCCTGGGCATGATCACGCCACCGTTTGGGGTGAACCTATTCGCAGCCTGCACGGTCGCCAAAACCTCGCTGGACCGCATCGTCAAGCACCTGATCCCGTTTGTGCTGGTCATTCTGGCCTGCCTGATGGTGATCACCTACGTGCCCCAGGTGTCGCTGGCCTTGCGGGATGTGGTGTACGCCAAATAAGCACCCAAAAAGGTCGCGGGTGGAACAGACAAGCTTCTGAATTCAGGTTCCGCCTGCGGTTAGAATTCAAGCCTGTCAGGAGAGAGCAGGGATCGCAAGCCATAAAAAGTGACGCGAATCATGCCGCCGAAGGCGCAGGATGGGCTGATTGCAGCCATCTGAACGCTCAGGCAAAAGGACTGACAACCGCTTCAGGACCGCCCGGTTTTGATGCGTTTCCCCACTGGAGAGAGGCCCGCTCAAAGCGGGTCCACCGAAGGAGCAACCTGCTGACCGTCCACTGAACAGGGACCAGGTCAGCGGCGAATCTCTCAGGTAAAGCGGACAGCGGGGGCAGCTCATGGATTGAATCTTGCATTCGTTCATGCCAAGTGTGTTGCCCCTTTTGAACGATTGTGAGTTCCGCTTTGTCCAGCCCAGATGCCAGCCCTTTGCTCAAGACCCCGCTGCACGACCTGCATGTGTCGCTGAACGCCCGCATGGTGCCCTTTGCGGGTTATTCCATGCCTGTTCAGTACCCCAGTGGCTTGATGGCCGAACACCACCACACGCGCACCGCAGCCGGGCTGTTTGATGTGTCCCACATGGGCCAGTTGCGCCTGGTGGGGCCAGATGCAGCTGCAGCGTTGGAAACGCTGATGCCGGTGGATGTGATCGACCTGCCCGTGGGCAAGCAGCGCTATGGACTGCTGCTCAATGATGACGGCGGCATCATCGATGACCTGATGTTTTTCAACAAGGGCAACCACGAGTTGTTCGTGATCGTGAATGGCGCTTGCAAAGTGGAAGACATTGCCCACCTGCAAGCCAAAATCGGCACGCGTTGCCACGTGATCCCCATGCCCGAACACGCGCTGCTTGCCTTGCAGGGCCCCAAAGCGGCAGCTGTATTGGCGCGACTGGTCCCCGGCGTTGACAAGCTGGTGTTCATGACGGGTGGCGGCTTCACCTGGCAGGGCGCAGACCTGTTTTTAACGCGCAGCGGCTACACCGGTGAGGACGGCTTTGAGATCTCCGTCCACAATGACCATGCTGAAGCCTTTGCCCGTGCCTTGCTGGCCCAACCCGAGGTCAAGCCCATTGGCCTGGGCGCCCGCAATTCCTTGCGCCTGGAGGCCGGGCTGTGCCTGTATGGCAATGACATCGACACCACCACCACGCCGGTAGCGGCCGGCCTGAACTGGGCCATGCAAAAGGTGCGCAGGGCTGGCGGTGCACGCGCCGGCGGATTCCCGGGCGCTACCAAAATACTAGCGCAGTTGGCAGAAGGGACGGGGACTTCAGGCACTTTTTCTTTCAAGAAGCGGGTGGGACTTGTCGCTTTGGAACGGGTCCCGGTGCGTGACCACACCGAATTGCAGGACCTTGGTAGCGCAAAGATTGGCGAAGTCACCAGTGGCCTGCTCGCCCCCACCATCGACACGCCCATTGCCATGGCGTATGTGGACGCGGCCTGCTCGGCTTTGGGCACGAGAATCAACGCCATCGTGCGCGGAAAGCCCGTGCCGATGGAGGTCTGTGCCATGCCCTTTGTACCGACTCATTACTACCGGGGCTGAACCCGGTTTTACCAACTTCTTTTCGACTCAACACATTTTTTTGGAGCAAGCCCATGAACATCAAATACACCGAAGAACACGAATGGCTCAGCATTGACGGCGACATCGCCACCGTCGGCATCACGCACCATGCCCAGGACGCGCTGGGTGACGTGGTGTTTGTCGACCTGCCCGAAGTCGGCAAGACCTTTGCCGCCAAAGATATCGCGGGCGTGGTGGAGTCCGTCAAGGCCGCTGCGGATGTCTACATGCCTGTCACCGGCGAAATTACCGAGGTGAATGAGGCCTTGCGCGCCGACCCGGCCCTGGCCAACTCGGACCCACTGGGTGCCGGCTGGTTCTTCAAGGTCAAGATGGCCAGCCCTGCCGAGCTGGACGGCCTGATGGACGAGACCGCCTACACAAGCTTCGCCGCCTGAAAAAAAAAGTGCCCCCACGCTTGTCGCTTCGCATAATGCGCTGCCCCCCAAAAGGGGCTAATTTTTCTAGGGGCGGCCCGTCGAAAAATTTCTCTGTTGAAAAGTTGGATACACCATGCTGATGAAAGCCCACCCGACCCTGTCCGAACTGGAAAACCCGTCCGAGTTCGTGGCGCGCCACATTGGCATTGACGAGGCCGATGAAGCGCTGATGCTCAAGGTCGTGGGCGCCTCATCGCGGCGCGAACTGATTGATGGCATCGTGCCGGGCTCCATCGCCCGCACGCAGGCCATGGACATTCCGCCCGCCATTTCTGAAGCCGCCGCGCTGGCCGAACTCAAAGCCATGGCTTCCAAAAACAAGCTGTTCAAGAACTTCATCGGCCAGGGCTACTATGGCACCCACACGCCGGGCGTCATCCTGCGCAACATTCTGGAAAACCCCGCCTGGTACACCGCCTACACACCGTACCAGGCCGAGATTTCCCAGGGCCGCATGGAGGCACTGGTCAACTTCCAGACCCTGGTGTGTGACCTGACGGGCATGCCCATGGCCAATGCCTCCATGCTGGACGAGGCCACCGCAGCGGCGGAGGCCATGACACTGGCCAAACGCAGTGTCAAAAGCAAAAGCAATGTGTTCGTGGTGGCGGGTGATGCCCACCCGCAAACGATTGAGGTTATCCAGACACGCGCCACGCCCTTGGGCATCACCGTGCTGGTGGCCAACTCGGCCGAAGAATGGGCGACGATGCTGGCGGGCGACTACTTCGCGGTGCTGGCACAGTACCCGTCCACCAGCGGCCGAATTGATGACCTGCGGCCTGAAGTTGCAAAGGTCCATGCGAAACAAGCGGCGTTCATCGTGGCCGCCGACTTGCTGGCCTTGACCCTGCTCGCGCCTCCCGGTGAATGGGATGCCGACATCGTCGTTGGCACCACTCAGCGCTTTGGCATGCCCCTGTGCAACGGCGGCCCCCACGCGGCCTATATGGCTTGCCGTGATGAGTACAAACGCTCCATGCCCGGACGCCTGGTGGGTGTCAGCTTGGATGCCCATGGCAACCCGGCCTACCGCCTGGCCTTGCAAACCCGCGAGCAACATATTCGCCGCGAAAAGGCCACGTCCAACATCTGCACCGCGCAGGTCTTGCCAGCTGTGGTGGCCAGCATGTATGCCGTTTATCACGGCCCTGAAGGCTTGACGCGAATTGCCCTGCGCGTCGCAACGCTCACCGCGATTTTGGCCCAGGGTTTGCGTCAGTTGGGCCACACCCTGACCAGCCCCACCTCATTTGACACCCTGGCGGTCAAAGCGGAAGGCGCTGCGGATGCCATTGCCGCCCGGGCGCTCGCCATGGGCGTCAATGTCAAGAAGGCCTGGGTTCACTACATTTATGTGTCTCTGGACGAGACCACCACACGTGAAGACATTGCGCTGCTCTGGCGCATCTTTGCAGAGCCTGGCCAGGCTCTGCCCAAGGTCGAAGACCTGGAGGTGGGCGCCGCGCCGCTGATACCGGCCGACTTGCGCCGCACCACGCAATTTTTGACGCACCCGGTCTTCAATACCCACCACTCCGAGACTGGCATGCTGCGCTACATCCGCATGCTGAGCGACAAGGACCTGGCGCTGGACCGCAGCATGATTCCGCTGGGCAGTTGCACCATGAAACTCAACGCCACCAGCGAGATGATTCCCATCACCTGGCCTGAGTTTGCCAACATCCACCCGTTTGCACCGCGCGATCAGAGGCAGGGCTACACAGAGCTGGACGAGCAGCTGCGCGCCTGGTTGTGCCAGGCCACAGGCTATGCCGGCATCAGCCTGCAGCCCAATGCCGGCAGCCAGGGCGAATACGCGGGCCTGTTGGTCATCAAGGCGTACCACCAGGCGCAGGGACAGGGCCACCGCAACATCTGCCTGATTCCTTCCAGCGCCCACGGCACCAACCCTGCCAGCGCCCACATGGCGGGCCTGACTGTGGTGGTGACAGCCTGCGACGCCAAGGGCAATGTGGACATGGCTGATTTGAAGGCCAAATGCGAACAGCACAGCGCCAACCTGGCCGCCGTGATGATCACCTACCCCAGCACCCACGGCGTGTTTGAAACCAACGTGAAAGAGCTGTGCGCCCTGGTCCACAGCCTTGGCGGGCGGGTCTACGTGGACGGCGCCAACATGAACGCCCTGGTCGGCGTGGCGGCACCGGGTGAGTTTGGTGGCGACGTGAGCCACCTCAATTTGCACAAGACCTTCTGTATTCCCCACGGTGGTGGCGGACCCGGTGTAGGCCCGGTGTGTGTGGTGGCAGACCTGGTGCCCTATTTGCCAGGACATGTCAGCGGTGGTTTACCCGTCAATGGCGTGGGTGCGATCAGTGCAGCCCCCTTGGGCAATGCCGCTGTCCTGCCCATCAGCTGGATGTATTGCCGCATGATGGGTGCAGACGGTTTACAGCAGGCCACCGAGGTGGCCATCCTGAGCGCCAACTACATCAGCGCACGCCTGGCCGACCACTACCCCACGCTGTACGCCTCGGACAACGGCCACGTGGCCCACGAATGCATTCTGGATTTGCGTCCGCTCAAGGAGACCAGTGGTGGCGTGAACGGAGTCAGCGCCGAGGATGTTGCCAAGCGGCTGATGGACTATGGCTTTCACGCGCCCACACTCAGCTTTCCCGTACCCGGCACCCTGATGGTGGAACCCACAGAAAGCGAAACCCTGGCCGAGCTTGACCGATTCATTGCCGCCATGATTGCCATCCGCAGTGAAATCGCCAAGGTGGAAAGAGGCGAATGGCCGCAGGACAACAACCCGCTCAAACACGCGCCCCACACCGCCGCTTCGCTCATGACTGAAGACTGGAACCGCCCCTACTCCCGGGAAACAGGCGCTTTCCCGCTATCCAATTTGAAGCAGGTGAAATACTGGCCCCCCATCGGTCGGGTCGACAACGTGTTTGGCGACCGTAACCTGTTTTGCAGCTGCGTGCCGGTGGCCGACTACGCCTGAAGGGAATCACCAGGGCCCGGCGAAAGCTTGGCTTACAGGGTTTACGTTGGCTTTACATCCTTGTCACGAAAGTGTCGATGCTTGGTCGTCTAATGGTTTGACCGGGCTTTCGAGCCATTTTCCGCAATGTCGATGCATGGATAGTCGTGTTTCGGCACCTGAAGGAGCCTTCATGAATCACAACCCATCGGGGCCTGTCGCAACACCCGAATCTTTCAACCCGAAGCCAACCACCGTGCCGGTCGATACGCTGGTCGTCGACGTCTTCGAGTCCTCCCCGCCCCAGGTGCAAAACAAAATGTTGACCCAGTTGATCGGCCAGGTCTACGACAATGCACCCATGACCTTGCGGGACCGCCTACTCAAACAACTGCTCAACCCGCTGGGTGTATTGCCACTGGCCGTGATCGCCAACGGCATTTTCATGTCGATGGCCAGCCGCAGAAAGCCCAATGATCTGGACATGCCACTGGACGGATTGCAGCGGGTGCAGGTCAGCGATGTGATCGCTCTGGTGGACTACGTGCAGCAGACCAGCCTTGAAACCATCAACAGCGTGGGACATTTGGTGGAGTCGTCACCCTTGATGACGGGCTCTGCCGCGGCAGCCGTGCTGGTTGCGGTTTTGCTGCGGCGCACCCGCCGGCGCAAAACAGACCGGCTGAACATCGTGGCGTAAACCGCGGAGATTTTGTATTGAAACCGGTGCATCAATTGGCCTTTGGCCGGGGCTTGAAGAAGCTTGGCCCGGGCCTGATCACCGGCGCGGCGGACGACGACCCAAGCGGTATCGCCACTTACTCCCAGGCAGGTGCACAGTTTGGTTTTTCCATGCTGTGGACGGTTATCTTGACGCTGCCTTTGATGGTGGCCATTCAAATCGTCAGCGCCCGAATTGGTTACGTCACTCGACAGGGACTGGCCGCCAACATCAAAACCAGTTTTCCCCGCTGGGTATTGCTCGCGGTGGTAGGCATGCTGCTGGTGGCCAACACGCTGAATGTGGCCGCCGATATCGCCGCCATGGCCGAAGCCCTGCGTCTGCTGCTGGGTGGCTCAGCCCACGTCTATGCCGTGACATTTGGTCTGGCCAGCCTGATGCTCCAGGTCTTTTTGCCCTATCACACCTATGTGCGTTGGCTCAAGTGGCTTACGCTGGCGCTGCTGGCCTACGTGGCCGTGGTGTTTGCCCTGCATCTGGATTGGTGGGACGTCGCCACCCAAATCGTTCGGCCGCGGCTTCCCGCCGGCATTCATTTCCACGACGTGTTGTTGATGGTGGTGGCCGTCTTTGGCACAACCATCAGCCCCTATTTGTTTTTCTGGCAGGCCGCGCAGGAAATGGAAGACACCTCCGGCACAGACACGCACACCCCGGGTGAAGTTCGTCACCATTTGAAACGCATCAAAGTTGACACGCTGGTGGGCATGGGGTTCTCCAACGCGATTGCGTTTTTCATCATCCTGACCACGGGCGCCACCCTTCATGCGGCAGGGATTACAGACATCCAGACCTCAGCCCAAGCGGCCGAGGCTCTGCGCCCGCTCGCTGGAAACCTGACCTTTCTGTTGTTCAGCCTGGGCATCATCGGTACGGGCATGCTGGCCGTGCCGGTGTTGGCCGGCTCTGCCGCCTATGCCGTGGCCGAGGCGGCCGGCTGGCGTGGCAGTCTGAGCCTGCGGCTTGAACAGAATGAAGGCCGGGGGTTTTATGGCGTGATCGCGGCAGCCACTGTGGGCGGCGTCATTCTTTGTTTTACCCCCATGGACCCCGTCAAGGAATTGTTTTGGTCGGCCGTATTGAACGGCGTAATTGCCGTACCCATCATGACCGTGATGATGATGTTGGCGGCGCGTCCCGAGGTTATGGGTCAGCACGTGATTGGCCCAAAGTTGCGTTGGCTGGGCTGGATCGCCACGGCCGCCATGGCCGCGACCGTGGCCGCCATGTTCTTTTCAGGCTGATGGCCCAGAGCGCGTTCAGCGCACCCAGGCCTCGCTGCGTTGCCATAGCTCGGCCGCAAGCCGGGTGTCTTGTCCGGTGAGGCTGGGCGTCTTGACCTGGCACTTGTCGTAGTACAGGCCCGTCTCGCCCCGCACTTCTTTGGAGGTCGCGCAGTACAGCGTGGTGGCCGCCCCCTCTTCGGTGGTGATCATGCCCAGCTTCATCAGCGGGCGAATCGGCCAGGGCACAGAGCGCCAGACATCGGAGGCCACCACGCCGGGGTGCAAGGCGTAGGTGCTGACCTCTGTCCCTTTGAGTTTGCGGGCCAGTTCGGCGCTGAACAACACGTTGGCCAGCTTGGACACACCATATTCCAGCAAGGCGGTCCGGGTTCTGGTGGGCTGGGTAACGGCGTCAAAGTCAATCCCGGGTACCCTTTTGTGGGCCCGGCTGGCCACCGTCACAATGCGCGCTGCCCCTGAAGTTTTGATACGGTCCAGCAACAACTGGGTCAGCAAAAAGTGACCGATATGGTTCACGCCGAACGCCAGCTCAAACCCGGATTTTGTGAATCCCCGAGCCCCCGCCAGCCCCGCGTTGTTGATCAACATGTGCAGGGGCAGGCTGCGGGCCAAAAACAGATCGGCACAACGACGAACAGAATCAAGATCACCCAGGTCCAGCGGCAAAAGTTCTACTGTTCCAGCCCCATCAGAGCCACTTGAAGCCGCACGAATCAGGTCAACCGCAGCCTGCCCCGCTTGCGATGAACGACAAGCCACAAACAAATGGGCACTGCGACGCACCAGTTCGCGGGCGGTCACCAGGCCGATGCCCGTGTTGGCCCCGGTGATCAGGGCGACACGCCCAGACAGTGTGGGTGGCGTCGAAGCAGAGGCAGAAGCAGAAGCAGAAGGAGATGTCATGGCGTGGTTCAGTTGAAGAGCCACACAATGTAGGGCATTGACATTGCGGGGTCAAATCGCCTTCAAGTCCCTGTCAATCATCAATAGTTTGCTACTGATTAAAGAGCAAACACCTTCTCCTCGCGCGTCCACACCTTGGCCTGCTCACTCAGGCTCAAGCCCAAGCCGGGCCGCGTGGGCACCAGCATGCGGCCATCCTTGATTTCAATGCGCTCGTTGAACAGGGGCTCCAGCCATTCAAAGTGCTCCACCCAGGGCTCGCGGGGGTAGGCGGCGGCCAGGTGCACGTGCAATTCCATGGCAAAGTGCGGGGCCAGCATCAAACCGGCATGTTCGGCTTGTGATGCAATTTTCAAAAACGGCGTGACGCCACCCACGCGGGGTGCATCGGGCATCAGGTAATCGGCGGCGCGGTGACGAATCAGGTCGCCATGCTCCGCAGCGCTGGTCAGCATTTCACCGGTGGCAATGGGGGTGTCGAATTGCACGGCCAGCGCGGCGTGGCCTTCATGGTCGTAGGCATCCAGAGGTTCTTCGATCCAGACCAGATTGAACGGTTCGAAAATGCGGCACATGCGCTGCGCCGTGGGTCGGTCCCACTGCTGGTTGGCATCGACCATGATGGGCACGGCGTCTCCCAGGTGTTTGCGCACAGCGCTAACCCGGGCCATGTCCAGCGCGCCATCGGGTTGACCCACCTTGAGCTTGATGCCGCCGATGCCACGGGCAATCGAGGCTGACGCATTCACCAACAACTGGTCAATGGGGGTGTGCAAGAAGCCGCCCGAGGTGTTGTAGCAACGCACTGAGTCGCGGTACGACCCCAGCAGCTTGGCCAACGACAAATTGGCGCGTTTGGCTTTCAGGTCCCACAGGGCCACGTCAAACGCTCCAATGGCCTGTGTGCCCATGCCGCTGCGCCCCACCGACGCCCCCGCCCAGCAGAGTTTGTCCCACAGCTTGCCAATGTCGCTGGGGTCTTCGCCCAACAGCGACGGTGCCAGCTCCTTGGCATGGGCAAACTGGCCAGGGCCACCGGCCCGCTTCGAGTAGCTGAACCCCAGGCCGCAGTGGCCGTCAGCAGTTTCAATCTCGGCGAAGAGGATGACGATTTCAGTCATGGGCTTTTGGCGGCCCGTCAGCACCTTGGCATCACTGATGGGTGTGGCCAGAGGCAGGTAGCAGGATGAAACACGGACCGAGGCAATGCGGTCAGCCGAAGGACTCCCGTCAGACATTGTTCAGATATTCAATTTGCCCTGAGAACAGATACATCATTCGGCCTTGATGCCCGCCGTCTTGATCACCTTGGTCCAGCGCGCCAGTTCACTGCCAACAAAGGCGGTATAGGCCTTGGCCCCACTGGGAGGCACCACAAAACCTTGTGACTCCAGCCGCTGCCTGAAGGACGCGGATTGCAAAACCTGAACCATGGCCGCATCCAGTTTGTCGACGATGGGTTGAGGTGTGCCCTTGGGCACCGACATGCCGGACCACGACAAGGCCTCAAAACCCTTGAAGCCCGACTCGGCAATCGTCGGCACATCGGGGTACAGCGGGTTGCGCTGGGCACTGGACACCGCCAAAGCACGCAGTTTGCCAGCCTTGACGTGCTGCAATGCCACGTCCTGGTTGATGAACATCAGCTTGATGGTGCCCCCCAACATGTCGGTCATCATTGGGCCGCCGCCCCGGTAGGGGATGCCCAGCATGAAGATACCTGCGGTTTGCTTGAACAATTCCATGGCCATGTGGCCCGAGGCGGCTGGGGTATAGCCATAGTCGAGCTTGCCGGGATTGGCCTTGGCAAAGTCAATCAGTTCCTTCAAGGTCTTGAAAGGGGTGCTGGGGTGCACCACCAACACGTTGGGGCCCGAATGAACTTGCGAAAGATGCGCAAAGTCGGTCAGCGAGTTGTACTTCAGGTTGGGGTCCAGCCCGTGCGCGACCGCGTTTTGCCCGACTCCAGTCTGGATGATGGTGTAGCCATCAGCCGTCGACTTGGCCCCCTTTTCAGTACCGATCACACCGCCAGCACCTCCCACGTTTTCAACAACGAAAGTCTGCTTGAGAACTTTGCCCAACTCGTCGGCCACCAGTCGGCCCATCACGTCGCTGGTACCCCCGGCAGGGAAAGGCACGATGATCTTCACCGGCTTGTTGGGGTAGTCGGACTGGGCCCAGGCCGCTCCGCTGGCCGCTACAAAAATAAGAGCTGTCTTTGCAATGTTGGCAAGGACTTGACGACGTTTCGACATAATTATTCTCCAGTTATCGTGAATGGGATATTAACGGTCCATCGCTGGCCGCTTGGGGTCAAATGTCCAGTTGGGAATAAGGTACTGCATGGCGGTGGCGTCGTCCCGTGAACCCAGTCCGTGCTGTTTGTAAAGCTGGTGCGCTTTCTCAACTTCAGCCATGTCCAGCTCGACGCCCAAGCCAGGCTTTTTGGGCACTTGCACATGGCCCCCCACAATTTGCAAGGGCTCTTTGGTCAGGCGCTGGCCGTCCTGCCAGATCCAGTGGGTGTCGATGGCGGTGACGCGACCCGGCGCGGCTGCACCCACGTGGGTGAACATGGCCAGCGATACGTCAAAGTGGTTGTTGGAATGGCTGCCCCAGGTCAGGCCCCAATCGCGGCAAGTTTGGGCCACGCGAACCGACCCGGCCATGGTCCAGAAATGCGGATCAGCCAGCGGGATGTCCACGCTTTGCAGAGACAGCGCGTGGGTCAGTTGCCGCCAGTCCGTGGCAATCATGTTGGTGGCCGTGGGCAGACCGGTGGCGCGGCGGAACTCGGCCATCACTTCGCGGCCTGAAAACACACCTTCGGCACCGCACGGGTCTTCCGCGTAAGCCACCACGCCTCTCAGGTCACGCATCAGCTGGATGGCGTCTTTCAGAAGCCAGCCCCCGTTGGGGTCCAGCGTGACGCGGGCCTTGGGAAAGCGCTCGTGCAAAGCTGTGACCGCGTCGACTTCCTCGGCACCGCGCAGCACACCGCCTTTGAGTTTGAAATCATCAAACCCATATTTTTCGCGGGCTGCCTCGGCCTGCCGCACGATGGATTCAGGCGTCAGCGCGACTTCATGGCGCAAGCGGAACCAGTCGTTGGCCGCACCCGGGTCGCTCACGTAGTCCAGGTCCGTCTTCATTCGGTCGCCCACGTAAAACAGGTAGCCCAGCATTTCCACCGCATCACGCTGCTGGCCTTCACCCAACAGGGCCGCCACGGGCACGTTCAAGTGCTGCCCCATCAGATCGAGCAAGGCAGACTCAATAGCCGTCACGGCGTGGATGGTGGTGCGCAAATCAAAGGTTTGCTGGCCGCGCCCGCCGCTATCGCGGTCAGCGAACTGTTGGTTTAACTGCTGCAGGATGCGCAGATGAGCGCCGATGGGTTGGCCCACGACCAGGGCACTGGCATCCTCCAAGGTCTGACGGATCTTTTCGCCACCCGGCACCTCGCCGACGCCGGTGCGTCCGGCGTTGTCGG
Organism: uncultured beta proteobacterium; assembly: GCA_963750805.1. Classification (GTDB taxonomy): domain Bacteria; phylum Pseudomonadota; class Gammaproteobacteria; order Burkholderiales; family Burkholderiaceae_C; genus JANYCG01. Next base: position 9,287 of record CAVVSV010000031.1, on the reverse strand, counting down.
TCAGGATCAGGATATTGCGGGTGAAAAAAGGGCCGTGTGCGCCGCTGAGGTTCAGCAACATGCTGTCACGCCCGGCGACAGGAATCACCCGCAGCGCGGTGATCACGGGTGTGCTGGATGACAAAGACGAGTGGGCGGTTTGAGGCATGGTGGATGGGTGGATTGAATTGGCTAAAATGGTAGCGCTACCAAATGAAATGTCAAAGGTTTTTTTGTAAGGACTTTTACCTATCAGGCGCTGTCGCGTTCGATGATGGAGAAGCCCACGTCCACGATGGACTGGCTGACAGGGCGCCCTTGCGCCCGCGCGATCAAATACGCGGCGGCCTTGCGGCCAATGTCATCACCATTGATGTGCACAGTGGTCAGGGCAGGCACCATGTTCGCCACGTAAGGCACGTCACCAAAGCCAACGATGGACAAAGCTTGCGGCACTGCGATGCCCCGCGCTTTTGCCTCAGTCAAAACCCCCATCGCAATCAGGTCAGAACTGCAAAAAATTGCATCCGTATCCGGGGCCTGCAAGAGAATGCGGCTCAAGGCTTCCCGGCCACTTTTAAGGGTCCGTGATGAGCCCAGATTGTCAGTCGTTACCTGGGTAAATCCTTGATGCATCAGCGTGCTTTGAAACGCGTTGGCACGGCGGATTCCCCGCTCGTCATCGGCGCGCACCAGTGCAAATTTTTTACGCCCCTTTTTGATCAGGAAATTGGCCACTTCGCGTCCGATGTCAGAGTGTGAAAAGCCAATCAACATGTCAATGGGCGTGGGGGTCAGATCCCAGGTTTCCACCACCGGAATGCCAGAAGCCAGCAGGCGTGTGCGGCCTTTGCCGGTCTGCATGATGCCGGTCAGAAAGATGCCGTCAGGGCGACGGCCAATGATGGCTTCCAGCAAGGCCTCTTCACGTTCGGGTGAATAACCAGTTTGTCCTAACATGAGCTGGTAGCCAGACTCGAACAAGGTGTTGTTCAATGCCTCTATGGTTTCCACGAACACCGAGACAACAATGCTGGGCACGACAGCCGCTATCAGTCGGCTGCGCGACGACGCCAAGCCGCCGGCCATTCGATTGGGAACGTAGCCCGTTCGCTGAACCGCGTCTTGCACCCTCTTCAGCACTTCAGGTGATACCTGGTCCGGCGTGTTAACGGCGCGCGACGCGGTGATGGGCGCAACACCCGCCAGCTTGGCCACATCACCCAGGGTAATGGCACCGCTGCTGCGTCGCGATCTCTTGGGCTTGTTAATGAGGGTCATGGCTGTTCGTATAATGGTAGCGTTACCATCATAGTGCATCACAGGAGTCAACGATGGCAGAAGTTCGAGTTAACACAGCCCCGCACACCATCCAGATGAATTTTCTGGACAACGTGGCCATCGTCGCCAACGACGGTGGATTGGCCGCCGGCACGGTTCTCAACAATGGTTTGGTGCTGGTGGACAAAGTGCCCCAGGGCCACAAAGTCGCACTCGTTGATCTGGCCGCCGATGCCCCCGTCATTCGCTACGGCATTCCGATTGGCTTCGCCATCAAGGCCATCCCTGCGGGAAGCTGGGTGCATGAACGCCTGCTAACGATGCCCGATGCCCGCGAACTGAACGACCTGCCCATCTCCACGGTCACACCCCTGCCTCAGCCGCCCCTGACGGGCTACACCTTTGAGGGCTATCGCAATGCCGATGGTTCAGTCGGCACCCGCAATATCCTGGCCATCACCCAAACCGTGCAATGTGTGGCGGGCGTGACCGACTTCGCCGTGCAGCGCATCAAGGCCGAGTTGCTGCCCAAGTTCCCTAATGTGGACGACGTGGTGTCGCTGGCGCACACCTATGGCTGTGGCGTGGCGATTGACGCGCCCGGCGCGGAAATCCCAATTCGCACCCTGCGAAACATCAGCCTGAACCCCAACTTTGGCGGTGAGGTGATGGTGGTCAGCCTGGGCTGCGAGAAGTTGCAGCCTGAACGGCTATTCCCGCCCAACACGATCGCGATTCAATCTTCCAGTGACACCCGTGGAACCGGCTTTGCCGGGCCACTGGGTGTGCCCCCCCTCTCAGGGGGGGAGACGCGAAGCGGCACAGGGGGGTTAGACACCGTTTGCCTGCAAGACGACGCCCATGTGGGTTTCATGGCCATGGTGGACGCCATCCTGCGGCAAGCGACCATTCACCTGGCGCGGCTCAACCAGCGGGTGCGTGAGACAGTTCCTGCCAGCGAGTTGGTGGTGGGCGTGCAATGCGGCGGCAGTGACGCTTTTTCCGGGGCAACGGCCAACCCGGCGGTGGGTTTTTGCACTGATCTGCTGGTGCGCGCTGGGGCCAGCGTGATGTTTTCCGAAACCACGGAGGTACGCGACGGTATCGACCAGCTCACCTCCCGGGCGTCAACGCCTGAAGTGGCAGAGGCCATGATCCGGGAGATGGCCTGGTATGACGCCTACCTGCAACGCGGCAAGGTAGACCGCAGCGCCAATACCACGCCGGGCAACAAGAAGGGCGGCCTGTCCAACATCGTTGAAAAAGCGATGGGCTCCATCGTCAAGAGTGGTTCTGCCCCTATCACTGGCGTGCTGTCACCCGGTGAAAAGCTCAAACACAAAGGCCTGACCTATGCGGCCACACCCGCCAGCGATTTCATTTGCGGCACGCTGCAACTGGCGGCCGGCATGAACCTGCATGTGTTCACCACGGGGCGCGGCACGCCTTATGGACTGGCTGAAGTCCCCGTGATCAAGGTGGCCACGCGCACTGATTTGGCCCGTCGCTGGCATGACCTGATGGACGTGAACGCCGGCACCATCGCCGACGGCACGTCGACGATTGAAGAGGTGGGCTGGGAACTCTTCAAGCTGATGCTGGAGGTTGCCAGTGGACGCCAAAAAACCTGGGCTGAACAGTGGAAACTGCACAATGCTTTGGTGCTGTTCAATCCGGCACCTGTGACCTGAAGAAAAAATAAATTGACATAGGTCAAGAGATACGACAGAACCGTCAGCGGGATCGCTGACCAGGCATCGGCGGGGTCAATCCCCAACTATCATGGAGCCCAAGTCAGCATTCAATTACCGAGGGAACCATGTCTGTCCGATTTTTGCTTGCGCTGATGGTGGCGCTCTGTCAGAGTGGGTGGGTCGGCACCGTTTTGGCAGCGACACCTGCCATCGCAGACTGCTCACGTCCCTACACACTGGCGCTGCACGACCATGGCCTGCTGTATTCGGCAGACACCGACACAGGTATTGACAAGGATGTTGCGGACGAGTTGGTTCGCCGCAGCGGTTGCAAGGTGACCGTCACCCTCATGCCCCGTGCCCGGATCTGGCAGTTGATTGAGTCCGGCGCCCTGGACTTCAGCCTTTCAGGCATCACCAACACCGCCCGTGACAAATTTGCCGGTTTCGCCTGGTACTTCAGCAACAAGTACTACCTTCTGGTTCGCAACGATTCGGCGGTGCGTAACCTCGCCTCTTTTGAGAAAAATGCATCGCTGCAACTTGGGGTTATCCGCAGTTTCAGGTACAGCGAGTCGGCCAACCAGCTGGTTGACAAACTGCAGGACGCCAACCGCGTCAGCCAGGCAGGCGGATTGGCGCCGCTGTATCAAACCCTGCTGTCGGGCGGGATTCAGGGCATGATCATTGAACCCTTTGATTTTCCGGCGCTTGAGGAAAAGAAGATTCGGGAAAGAACGGCCATTTTGGAATTCAACGACCCGCCCGTTTTGCACGGCCTGATCATGTCCAAAAAGTCGCTTTCGGCCGCACAACAAGAACAATGGAGAGCGGTCATCAACACCATGCGTGCTGACGGAACCATGCAACGCATTTTCGAGAAATATTTCAAACCCGATCTTGCGGCCGCCTTGGTGAGTTTCTGACTTGCCGCACGCATGAAACTATTTTTACTCAATAGCACTGCGTCGGTCAGGTCGTTGAGCTGGCTTCCCTGGCCTATCCTGCTGTTTGGATTGGCGTTGACCTGGTTCGCCCTTGAGCACGAGCAGCAAAACGTGCGTAAAACCGTGCGCACCCAGTTCGGATTTGCACTTCGGGAAACGGTGGGGCATGTCGAGCAGCGCCTGCAAGGGTACGAGCAGATGTTGCGCGGTGTGCAGGCATTGTTCTCTACCACCGACCTGGGGAATCGGGTGGCCTTGCATGACTTTGTAGAGGGTTTGCGCCTGGACGCCAATTTCTCGGGGGTTCAGGTCATCGGCGTGGTGGAGTGGGTGCCTGAACACGACCTTTCAACGCACACTGCCAATTTCAAAAACAACGGTTTTCCAGACTACATGATCAAGCCCGAGGGTCAGCGTGACGTCTACGCGCCCATTGTTCAGCGGGAGCCGTTCGTTGGGCGAAATCGGGCAGCGCCCGGAACGGATGTGTGGTCCAACCCGGTGCGGCGGATGGCACTTGAAAAGGCACGCGACTCCGGCAAGGTGGCGATTACCGGCAAGGTGACCCTCTTCGTGGATGCGGACCACGAGGCAACGCCGGGATTCATCATGTATTTGCCCATCTATGCGCGTGGCAAACCCACTGATCAAATAGAACAGCGACGCGCTAACCTCATCGGGTGGGTTTATGCGGCGTTCCACATGAACGATTTCATGGCCAGTCTGTATGGCAATCGTTCCCCCGGGCTGACCCTGGCAATTTACGACGACGTTGAAACTCATGAGGGCGCTCGCTTGTATTCGGCAGAAAGCGGCGCCAATGCGGTTCAAACAACTGCAAAGCCCGCCTTCAGTGCCAATGAGTACATGGTCGTAGCGGGCCACACCTGGACGCTTTCACTCAGTACCCAGCCCGCTTTCGAAGAGCAATATGGCGCTGGTTCGGGAACCGTCATCGTTGTCGCAGGTTCCTTGCTGAGCCTGCTGCTGGCCCTGCTGGCATGGCTGTTGGTCAATGGCAGGGAGCAGGCCTTGCGACTAGCGCGGGGCATGACCGAAGATTTGCGGCACATGGCACAACATGACCCTCTGACCAAGCTGCCCAACCGCGCCCTTTTTGATGACCGCCTGAAGCACGAGTTGGCACTCGCCAAACGGCAGCACGGGCGCTTTGCGATGGTGTTTCTGGACCTGGACTATTTCAAACTGATCAACGACACCCATGGTCATGAGGTGGGCGACCACGTGTTGTGCGAGGCCGCCTTGCGGTTGTCACACTGTGTCCGGGCAGCCGACACGGTAGGCCGCATTGGGGGCGACGAATTTGTGGTCTTGATGGCCGCGTTGAGTGCGGATGACTCTGTCCTTGCGCTGGCCGAAAAATTGAAAGAATCAATGCGGCCACCCATTGCCATCAAGGGCCTCGAGCTGACCATCACGTGCAGCATTGGAGTCGCCGTCTTCCCCGAAGACGGAAGCGACGCCATCACACTGACCAAGGCTGCTGACTTGGCCATGTACAGCGCCAAACAGGCGGGACGCAATTGCGTGCGATTGAGCCAAACCGGGACTCTCAGCCAGACCTCGCCAGCGACATGATGGGTAAACCCCTGTCAGCGTGGCTTGATGATGGGCAGCATGGTCGACAAAACACGGTCTTTCAAAATCACGTGGTGAAAGATGGCTGCGGCGGCATGCAGCCCTGCAAGCCACATGATGGCATCACCCAAGAACTGGTGCACATCCCCCCAGTCGGCCAGTTTGGCAATTGGAGAATTGGCAATCCAGGGCATCTGGTCGACCCGAAAACCGCCCAGTAGCGTGAGGGGATGCGCTTCGCTGCCCAGTGCCAGAATCGCACTGACCGGCAAGGCCAGCAACAAAGCCCACAACAAACCGTGCAGCAGCTTGGCTGACATCTGCATCCATCCAGCCATCGCCACGGTTGGTACCTCGGCGCGAAAAGCCACCCAGATCAGTCGCAACAGCGTCAAGACAAAAATCAGAATTCCCAATGTTTCATGCCAGACGATGTCGCTGTGCGTGGCAGGATCAACACCCTGGCGCATCATGCGGCCAAAGCCACCGGGCCCCAGGATAAAAGCAATGGTGACCACAATGGCGGTCACCCAGTGAAAAGCGCGGCTCAAGACGTCGTAATTGGGTTGGGTTTGTTGATTCATGGCATCGATAAGTTATTGTTTTTATTGTGCTGGCCATTTGTTAACGCTTGATTAACGCAGCGAAAAGACTCAGACATCCTTCACACGCCCACGCAGGGCCTTGGTCTCGGAGCGTTGACTTTTTCCCTCCAGCCGGCGCTGCCTGGAACCAAACGTCGGTTGGGTCGCATGCCGCACACGCGCAGGACGCGCGACGCTGTTCACCAGTTCGTGCAGACGTGCGAACGCATCCAGACGATTCATGTCCTGGGTACGATGGCTTTGAGCCTTGATGACCAGCACGCCCTCGTTGTTGATTCGGCTGTCTCTCAAGGACAGCAAGCGTTGCTTCACGTCGTCAGCCAGGGAGGAGGCCGGGATGTCAAAGCGCAGGTGAATGGCGCTGGAAACCTTGTTGACGTTTTGCCCACCCGCACCTTGCGCACGAATCGCGCTCAGTTCAACCTCCGACTCCTTGATGGCGATGGGTTCGATGGCGCGGGGTTCTGACATGGTGGGGGCGATTATCCGGCGCCCACCAAAAGAATGTGATCACATGCAACGCTAACACTGTCCTCAGGTTGCGGATGTGCCATCGGGTGGCAGTGAGCGTCAGAGGCTGTGCTTACCACTGATGGGCAAGGTGAAATACATCCGCGTACCGTTTCCCAGACTACTTTCCGCCCTGATGTCGCCACCGTGGGCCTCCACAATGCAACGAGAAATGTAAAGACCCAAACCCAGACCACGCCGGTCATTCTTGCCGACCTGCCAGAACCGCTCGAAAATGGCATCCAGCATGGCCGCAGGTATTCCTTGACCCGTATCATCCACGCAAAATTCAACTGACTCGCCCAGACGTTTGCAGTGAACCAGGATACTGCCGCCTTTGGGAGTGAACTTGATTGAATTGGCGATCAAGTTGGCGAGTACTTGCAGCATACGGTCGTGATCGAAATCTGCCAGACATGATTGGAGGTCAGCCTGCACCGCGAGTGCAACGCCCTTTTCTGATGCTGTGACCTGGAGTGCCTCGACAGCCTCCTTCACCACTGATGCGACCTCGCCCTGAACCATTTGCATGGCGAGCTTGCCGGCATCTATGCTGGCGACATCAACCAGATCCCCAATCAGGCGGTTCATGCGTGCGCCGTTGCGCTCGATACGCGTGGTGTCAATCAGCAATCGCTCGCGGTCACTGTGTTTCTCAAACTTTTGGGCGAGCAACTGTGAACTCAGCATGATCCCGCTCAAAAGGTCTCGCAGGTCGTGGGAGACCATAGCCAGAAAATCATCTCTCGTGGCAAGTGCATCGTCGGATCGGGCGCGCTCCGTCAGCAAATATTGATCCGTAGCCTCCCGCTCAAGGGGCAAAAGCCGCGTCAGCATGCGAGCCCTTGCATCACGTTCGCGTTGCACCGTCAGGTCGGCCACAGCCCGTTCATTTTGCAGCGTTGAATCTTCAACCTCCCGCTTCTCCGCAATGACGATTTGAACAAGGTGCGTTGCAGAAGCGCCCACCGTGCTGTCGGCCTTTTCGCGGGCCGAGATCAAAACAGCGTCTGCAGTTTCCCGGGCATGTTCCACGACGGCGTCAGCACGCTTTTCTATGGCCACTTGATTTCGAGTCATCTCCCGGTCAGCTTCGTCGCGTTCTTCGCGGAGGCTGACATCGGTCAATTCGCGCTCAGGCGATTCCTGTGGGTTTGAATTTGGCAGCATGGAACTTTACTCAGGTAGATAGCAGTGAACGAATCGGGCTTCGGCTACATCCGGCTGAACTAGCCAAAGTGAAGTCGAAGTAAAGCTGCGCGTTTCATTCGCGCGTTTGAATCACGATCTGTCCAGTCAGAGAAACAGTTTCTCGACGGCAACGACCCAAGACCGGGCTAAAAGCCAACACTGAACAAGTATGACAGTGTTTCACGAATGCACTCACCCAAATGCCGAATGCCAATTACCTGCATATTGGTATGGAGAACCAGTTCGCCCATGCAGTGGACACTGTCCGCAGCCTCACGATTTCAGCAGAGCCACCTGTCCCAACGCCAGCTCACCCGCATGCCGCACAAGACCTGCGTCAAACCATTCGTTGGCCAGGCTCTTGGGCAGAGACGCACGCACGGCGTCGATATTGGCCGTCATGCGCCGCGTATCCACCTTCAGGCCCGGCAATGCCTGCGCCATGGAACGCGCGCTACCGTGGGCCGAGATGACCAGCTGCGGCCATTCGGCCAGCTCGGCCTGCCAGGCGCCGGCGGCACGCTCAAACTCCTGTGGCATCACTGCCAGCAATGCAGCCACGCGTTGGGGGGCACGTTGGGAGGCGGCAATGGCAACCATGCTGGCCACCGGGTTGTGCTTGTGCGGCATGTTGGACGGTCCGCCACGGCCGGCCTCACTGGGCTCGGCCACCTCACCCACTTCAAATTGACTCATCAGCACAATGTCCTTGGCGATCTTGCCCAAACTGCCCACCAGCAGACCCAGCTCACAACCCAATGCCACCCACTCGTCACGCTGGGTGTGCCATGACATGGTCGGTGCAGTCAGACCCAGTTCAGCGGCGATCAGTGCCGTGACCTGTGCGCCCTTGCCATTCATTGCAGACAAGGTACCCACCGTGCCACCCAGTTGCAACTTCAATGCGCTCGGTGATGCCGCTCTCAGGCGTTTGAGGCTGCGCACGAGGGGCGCTGCCCAACCCACGCAGGTCACACCAAAACTGGTGATGGAGGCGGGCTGCATCAAGGTACGGGCCAGCAAGGGCGTTTGGGCGTGAGCAGATGCCAAGGCCAGCAAGGCATCGATGGAAACTGTCACATCCTGCTCAATCAACGCCAGCGCTTCACGGGTGACCAGCGCCATGGCCGTGTCGATGGCGTCCTGGCTGGTGCAACCCAGGTGCACATAGGCCACCGCTTCGGGGTTGAACAGGGCCACGGTGTCTTTCAAGCTCTTGACCATGGGGATGGCCAGGCTGCCCGCGCGGGCGCTCTCACGCACGATTTTGGCGGTGTCAAACAATTCGACCTTGCAGGTGCCGATGATGGACTGCGCCGCCGCTTCAGGAATCAGGCCGACGCTGGCTTGTGCACGTGCCAAAGCGGCTTCGAACCTGAGCATGGCTTGCACAAAGGACCGGTCGCCAAAGGATTGCAGGCTCTCGGGCGATGACAAAAAACCTTCAAAGATGCTGCTCATCGGTTTCGATCAGCCTTTGT
>CAVVSV010000030.1:0-14553 GCA_963750805.1 uncultured beta proteobacterium | reverse complement strand
ACCTTCTATAACCACCTGCACGCCCTGCACCAAGGCAAGCTGGAGATGTTTCGCGGCGAGTTGGTGCCCTGCTTTGAGGTGCCGGCGCGGGCCGACCATGTGCTGAAGGAGTTGGAGCGGCGTCAATTGGGGCCGGTGCAGGCGCCGATGGCGTTTGACGATGCGGCGCTGACGGGTATTCACGCCCCGCGCTACCTGGACTTTTTGGCCCATGCCTGGGACGAGTGGGTGGCGCTGGACCCGGCCAATGCCGGGCGCGATGCCCTGCCGTCGGTGTGGCCCACACGCACGCTGCGCTCGGACGTGTTGCCCGCCAATTTCTCGGCGCGCATGGGTTTGTTTTCTTACGATGCGGGCAGCCCTTTGACTGCCGGCACCTGGACGGCGGCGCGGGCCGGTGCGCACTGTGCCCTGAGCGCGGCGCAAGAGGTCTCCGGTGGGGCGCGCGCGGCGTTCGCCTTGTCCCGCCCGCCCGGCCACCATGCCGGGGCGGACTTCTTCGGCGGCTATTGCTTTTTAAACAACGCCGCACTGGCCGCACAGCGCCTGCGCGACCAAGGCGCGGCGCGGGTGGCGGTGCTGGACATTGATTACCACCACGGCAATGGCACGCAGTCCATCTTTTATGACCGAGCCGACGTGTTGTTCTCCAGCATTCACGGCGACCCCCACACCGAATACCCCTTCTTTTTGGGCTACGCCGATGAAAAGGGCGCTGGGGCGGGGCTGGGCTTTAACCACAACCTGCCTTTGCCGCGCGGCACGGACTTTGGCGGCTGGAGTGCGGCGCTGCAAGAGGCGTTGAAGGGTATTCAACGGTTTGGTGCGCAGTCCTTGGTGGTGTCGCTGGGGTTGGATACGTTTGAGGGCGACCCTATTTCCGGCTTCACCCTCAAAAGTGAGGACTACCTGCGCGTGGGAGAGGCCATTGCGGCCGCCGGCTTGCCCACGGTTTTTGTCTTTGAAGGCGGCTACGCCGTGGCCGAGGTGGGGGTGAATGCGGTCAACGTGTTGGCAGGTTTTGAGCAGGCTTGCTGAAGCACTTTTTGGAAGAATGTTGATTTCATTGGGTTTTTAGACCAGGTGCCGGTGGGGTAACAAATTGCTCGGTGTTTTCCCTTGGTTTGAACATCCTGACGCCGTTTAGGGGATTTCATCAGAAAACTGTAAGGTAGCAACGAGATAGTCCACCTCGCAGAGTGTTGGATTCGTCCTTGCTATGTGCTCTTGCAGTGAAACTTTTCACTGTTGTCCCTTAATTTTCTCGAGGAGATTTCATGAAGGAAGACCTAAGCAGTCACGCCTACTGGAAGGCCACGATTGCCCTACTGACCAAGATTCTCATCATCTGGGCAGCGGTGTCATTCGGTGCTGGCATTCTGTTTGCCGAAATGCTCAACAACATCATGCTTGGTGGTTATCCGCTGGGATTCTGGTTTGCCCAGCAGGGCTCCATCTACGTCTTTATTGTGCTGATTTTCTATTACGCCAAAAAGATGAATGACCTTGACGTTCGGTTCGACGTTCACGAAGACTGAGGGCTAAATCATGGATCTACAAACAACTATTTACATTGGTGTCGGTCTGAGCTTTGCGCTCTACATCGGCATCGCGATCTGGGCCCGTGCAGGCTCCACCAGTGAGTTTTACGCCGCAGGCGGCAGTGTTCACCCCATTGCCAACGGCATGGCCACCGCCGCCGACTGGATGTCAGCAGCGTCCTTCATTTCCATGGCTGGATTGATCTCCAACATGGGTTATGGCGGTGGCCTGTTCCTGATGGGCTGGACCGGCGGTTATGTGTTGCTGGCGATGTTGCTGGCACCGTACCTGCGCAAGTTCGGCAAGTTCACCGTGCCTCAGTTTATTGGCGATCGCTTCTACTCGAAGTCCGCCAGCATGGTGGCTGTGTTGTGCTTGCTGACAGCATCGCTCACGTACATCATTGGTCAGATGACCGGTGTGGGCGTGGCGTTCTCCGCGTTTCCTGGGCGTGTCCAGTGAAGTCGGCATCTACGCCGGTATGGGTATCGTGTTCATGTACGCCGTGTTCGGCGGCATGAAGGGCATTACCTACACCCAAGTGGCTCAGTACATCGTGCTGATTCTGGCCTACACCGTGCCTGCCGTGTTCATCTCGCTGCAGTTGACCGGTAACGCTTTGCCTCAACTGGGTCTGGGTTCCAACATCATTGGCCAAGACATTTCCCTGTTGGCCAAGCTTGACTCGGTGGTGACTGACCTTGGTTTTGGCAAGTACACCACGACCACTGCCGGTAGCACACTGAACATGTTTGTCTACACCCTGTCCCTGATGATCGGTACCGCGGGTCTGCCCCACGTCATCATGCGATTCTTCACGGTGCCAACGGTCAAGGACGCACGTTCTTCCGCTGGCTGGGCACTGGTCTTCATCGCCATTTTGTACACCACGGCACCTGCTGTGGCGGCCATGGCCAAGATCAACCTGATCCGCACGATCACACCCGGTGTGGTGATGAGCAACGCTGACGTGTATGGCAAAGAAGCCGCCATTGAGTTCGAAAAGCGTCCTGACTGGATGAAGCGTTGGGAAAAAACCGGTCTGCTGAAGTTTGAAGACAAGAACGGTGACGGTCGCATCCAGTACTACAACGACAAGTCCAAGAACGAAGCCTTCAATGCCAAAGCAGACGCAGCCGGTTGGAAAGGCAATGAGCTGGACGTCAACGCCGACATCATCGTGTTGGCCAACCCTGAAATCGCGTTGTTGCCCAACTGGGTGATTGCGCTGGTGGCAGCGGGTGGTCTGGCTGCGGCGTTGTCGACAGCTGCTGGTTTGCTGATGGCGATTTCTTCTGCGGTGTCTCATGACCTGATCAAGAACATCTTTGTTCCCGACCATCAGTGAGAAGAACGAACTGCTGGCAGGCAAGATTTCCATGGCGGTGGCGATTGTGATTGCAGGTTGGCTGGGCTTGAATCCGCCAGGATTCGCGGCGGGTACGGTGGCTTTGGCCTTCGGTATTGCCGCCAGCTCGCTGTTCCCCGCCATCATGATGGGTATTTTCAGCAAGAAGATGAACAAAGAAGGCGCCATCGCCGGTATGTTGTCTGGCCTGTTCATCACCCTGTTCTATGTGTTTGCACACAAGGGTATCTTCTTCATCAAGGGCACGGACTTCCTGCCCATGATCGGCGGAGCCAACAGCTTCTTCGGCATCACGCCTGAAGCCTTTGGTGCGGTTGGCGCAGTGGTCAACTTTATCGTCGCCTTCGTGGTGTGACAAAGTGACCAAAGAGCCACCAGCGCACATTCAGGCCATGGTCGAAGCTGTGCGTATTCCACGCGGCTCCAAGTTGGTGGACGGTTCACATTAAGAATCCGTTGATCTGCTTGAGTCGATTGCCCGGCACTTTATAGCGGGAGCGACAATAAAGGCCCTGTCAGCCCTGCTGGCAGGGCCTTTTTACTGAATACCCCGTTTTTGGCGGGCACAAGGGGTCTTACATGGTTTTTGATATCAGTGTCGCGATGACATGGATACTTTTTTTGGCGCTTTTCCCGATGGCCTTTGTCTGGCTTCGCCGGGCATGGCGCATTGTCATTCGGCGCGACTTCTCCGAAGTGGCGCTCAAGGGCGGTGAGTCCCCGGCCAACCCGAAAAAATATGCACCCTATGAAATGGGCATTAATCTGGTGGCTGGCATCATCATCGTGGGGGTCATCTTCTCTGTGGTGTCCGGTGCGCTGGAATACCAGGTCTGGAGTGCTATTGCGGGTAGTACCATTTGGTGTAAATTTTTTGCCAGCTTCGCTTTGTCCCGACAAGCCCACGCAAGTTGGGGAAAGTCCAAGACCTGAGTTCATCGGGGCGAGGCCGCTGCAATACCCGTAGAAAGATGCCAAGGAGGTTCGTTATGACAGGACTTCGTACACAACGTCTGATCGCCTTGTTTGTCGGTGGTTGGCTGTTGTTTAACTTTCCGCTGCTGGCCTTGTGGGACCAAGAGGCTCATGTGCTGGGCATTCCGTTGTTTCCTGCCGCGCTGTTCACGCTTTGGGCCCTGTTGATTTTCGCCATGGCCTGGTTGATGGAGCGTTCTGGCGACGCCTCCCAGGGCGACTGACCATGCTGTCGCCCGCGTTGGTGGTCGGGGTCTCGTTTGCGTACCTGTTGGTTTTGTTTGCAGTGGCCTACTACGGCGACTGGCGCGCGGCACAGGGCCGTTCACTTCTCGCCAATCCCTGGACTTACGCACTGTCCCTGGCGGTTTACTGCACCGCATGGACGTACTTTGGGAGCGTCGGCCGCGCGGCCTCCGGGGGGGTCTGGTTTTTACCGATTTATCTGGGACCCACGCTGGCCATGATGCTGGGCTGGCTGGTGGTGCGCAAAATGATTCGCATCGCCAAGACCTACCGCATCACCTCGATTGCCGACTTTATTGGCAGCCGCTACGGCAAGAGCCCGCTGCTGGCGGGGCTGGTGACGCTGATTGCGGTGGTGGGCATCGTTCCCTATATTGCCCTGCAACTCAAGGCGGTGTCGGCGGGCTATGCCTTGCTGACCACGCCGCTGGGTGCTCCGCTGCTTGAGCGGGTGGCTTGGAGTCAGGACAGCACCTTTTATGTCGCGCTGGTGTCTGGCCGGCTTTGCCATGGTGTTTGGCGCGCGCCACCTGGACACCACGGAGCGCCATGAAGGCATGGTGGCCGCCATTGCCTTTGAGTCGGTCGTCAAGCTGGTGGCATTTTTGGCCGTCGGTCTGTTTGTGGTGTACGGCTTGTTTGACGGTCTGGGTGACCTGTTTGCCCGCGCCCAGGCCGTGCCCGAATTGGCCTCGCTACTGCGGCTGGAGCAAGGCGGCCAATTTGCCTGGACGCAGTGGTTTGCGCTGACCCTGCTCTCCATGTTGTCGGTGCTTGTTTCTGCCGCGCCAGTTTCAGGTGATGGTGATAGAGAACGTGCGTGAGAGTCACCTGCGCCGGGCCGTCTGGGTGTTTCCGCTGTACTTGCTGGCGATCAACCTTTTTGTGCTGCCCATTGCTTTGGGGGGCTTGCTGTATTTCGGCCCGGGCCAGATGAACCCGGAGAGCTTCGTTTTGTCACTGCCATTGGCTGCCGGGCAGGAGGTGCTCACCCTGTTTGCCTTTGTCGGTGGCCTGTCAGCCGCCACAGGCATGGTGATTGTGGAGACCATTGCCGTCTCAACCATGGTCAGCAATGAACTGGTCTTGCCGCTGTTGCTGCGTTCACGGCACTTCCGCCCGGATGCGGGGCGCAATGTGTCCGGCTTGTTGTTGTCCATACGGCGTGCCGCCATTCTGGGGGTGCTGGTGCTGGGCTATATCTACTTTCATTTGGCGGGTGAGGCCTATGCCCTGGTCAGCATTGGGTTGATCAGTTTTGCGGCGGTTGCGCAGTTTGCCCCTGCCGTTCTGGGCGGTTTGTATTGGAAGGGCGGAACACGGCGGGGCGCTCTGGTGGGACTGCTGGCCGGTTTTTTGATGTGGTCCTACACCTTGATGTTGCCGTCGATGGCCAAGTCGGGCTGGCTCCTGTCGCCGGACTTTGTGACGGCGGGCCCCTGGGGCGTAGGGTGGCTGCAGCCTGAGCACTTGTTTGGGCTGACAGGGTTGGACAACCTGACGCACTCCCTGTTCTGGAGCCTGCTGGTCAATGGCGTGGCCTACGTGGGCCTGTCCTTGCTGAAGGCGCCGTCCGGCGCAGAGGCCAGTCAGGCGCTGATGTTTGTCGATGTGTTCAAGCGAACGATATCGGCCAGCCCGGTGTTTTGGCGCGGCCATGCCAAAGTGCCCGACCTGCAGCGTCTTTGTGCCCGTTTTCTGGGTGAAGCCAAAGCGAGGCAGTTGTTTGCCAACTACGCCCGTGATACGGGGGGCGGGCAGATTGATGCCATTCGACCCGATGCCAGGCTGGTGCAATTTGTTGAAACCCAATTGGCGGGCGCGGTGGGCAGTGCCTCAGCCAGGGTTCTGGTGGCTTCTGTGGCCGAAGAAGAGTCGTTGACGCCGGAGGACGTGCTTCGTATTCTGGATGAGTCATCGCAACTACGCACCCGCTCGCGAGAGCTGGAAGAAAAGTCCCTTTCTTTGGAGCGTGCCACGGAGGAGCTTCGCCAGGCCAATGAACAACTGATGAGCCTGGACAACCTCAAAGATGACTTCATGGCTTCGGTCACCCATGAATTGCGAACGCCATTGACGTCGATTCGGGCGCTGGCGGAGCTGATGCGCGATGACCCCAAGATGGAGCTGGCGCAGCGTCGTCAGTTCATGGGCATCATCGTGACGGAAACCGAACGACTGTCCCGGTTGGTCAATCAGGTGCTGGACATGGCGAAATTCGAGTCCGGCCATGCAGAGTGGCGCACGGTCGAGGTTGACCTTCGCGCGCTGGTTCAGCAGGCAGTGGCCACCACGGCAGAGATGTTTCGGGAAAAACAGTGCACGGTGGACCTCGTGGTGCCTGACACGGTGCCCACGCTGATGGCGGACCCGGACCGTTTGACGCAGGTGATGTTGAACTTGCTGTCAAATGCGGCGAAGTTTGTGCCCGTGCCCGGTGGTCGGGTTTGCGTAAGCTTGGCGCGCGACGATACGGGCATGACGGTGAAGGTCCAGGACAACGGGCCTGGCGTGCCGGAGGCACAACAGCGCTTGGTTTTTGACCGGTTTCACCAAGGCGGCGACGCCTCCCAGCGGCCGCACGGGACAGGGCTGGGATTGCCGATCAGCCAGCAGATCGTGGCGCATTTTGGGGGGCGGCTTTGGCTGGAGCAGACGCCTGGAGAGGGCGCTTGCTTTGCCTTTCACTTGCCGTGGACTGACTCGCCAGGCACAGAGGTGCAACAAGAACAAGGAGAAGAGACATGAACAAAAAGATACTGGTGGCCGACGATGAGCCGAATATCGTCATCTCACTGGAGTACCTGCTCAAGCGCGAAGGCTATACCGTGGTCGTGGCCCACAACGGACAGGAGGCGCTGGATGCGATGGTTGCGCAGCAGCCTGACCTGGTCTTGCTGGACGTCATGATGCCGGTAAAAACCGGCTTCGAGGTGTGCCAAGAGGTGCGAGCCAGTGATGCGTTAAAACACACCAAAATTCTGATGTTGACCGCCAAGGGGCGTGACACCGATATGGCCAAAGGGCTGGCGCTGGGCGCTGATGGCTACATGACCAAACCGTTTTCCACGCACGACCTGGTGCAGAAGGTGGCGGACATGCTGAGCGAATCTTCATGAAGCCGGACCGGCGGCTCTGGCTGGCCATTGCAGGGGTGGGGCTGGCCATGGCGCTCTGGCTGGCGCTGACCGTTGCACTGCTGTGGTCCACCTTGACACCGGACGAAAAGGCCACCGTGGACGCCGTTCTGGGCCCCCGCATCGCCCTGCTGGGCTTGAGCTGGGTGCTTGCCTTGGGCGGGGTGGCGGCCGGCCTTGGCAAACTCTATAAGCGCTACGCCTACGCGCCTGCGCGTTTGTTGGAGAAAACCCGTGTCCTGGTCGCTGCCACCGATCCCCAGCAACTGACGCCCGCGGGCAGCACAGAAATACGGGGGCTGGGTGTGGCCATCAATGAGCTGGCAGCGCAGCGAGACCATCTTCGCTCTGACATGGCGCAGCAAATTGCGCAGGCCAGCGGCCATGTGCAGCAGGAAAAAAACCGACTGGCCGCACTCATGGCCGAGCTGACCCAGAGCGTGGTCGTATGCAACCTGGATGGCCGTATCTTGCTGTACAACAGCCGGGCGCGGCTGCAGTTCAAGGCGCTGTCAGACGCGCCTGCCTTGGCCGATGGGGCGGAGTTGATTGGCATTGGTCGCTCCATTTATGCGGTGTTTGACCGCAAGTTGGTGGCCCATGCCTTGGAAAGCATTTATCAGCGGCTCGCGCGCGGGGCCGGTAGCCCGTCCGCCCAGTTTGTCACCACCACGCGAAGTGGGCAGTTGTTGCGGGTGCAAATGGCGCCCGTACGGGCCAGCGACAAAGAAGGGGCATCGGCGGACCTGAGCGGGTTTGTTCTGATGCTGGACAACGTCACGCGCAATTTCGAGGAAGGCAATTTGCGCGATCAACTCCTGCACGGTTTGACCGAACGCAGCCGCTCGTCGCTTGCCAACATGCAGGCCGCGGTGGACATGCTCTCGCTGCCCGATCTGGAACCCGTCATGCGGGAACGTTTCCTGAGTGTGGTCCGCGATGAAGTCGGTGTCATGAGCAAGCGGGTGACTGATTTGGCGCAGCAGGCCGCTCAAGGCCTGAAGACCCGGTGGCCGATGGAGGAAATGCTCGGTTCCGACTTGTTGCTGGCCGCGCAGCGGCGCATGGAAACCCAGTGCGAGCGCACCGTGTCGCTGGACAGTGTGGATGCCTCCGTCTGGCTGCGGGTGGACAGCTTCACCTTGATTCAGGCCTTGAGCTATCTTGCGACCCGACTGGTGGATGAGTTCGAGGTGAAATTCATGCGGCTGCGCCTACAGACAGTGCAGGGGCGGGCCCAGTTGGACCTGATCTGGACCGGGCAGGCGATGAGCACCGAGACGGTGATGAGCTGGGAGATGGAAGCCATGCGCTTTGGGGCGGAAAGCACGCCGCTGACCGTGCGCGACGTGGTGGCGCGCCATGGTGGCGAGATGTGGTTTGAGCGCGAGCGCATTCGCCATGAGGCCTTCTTTCGATTCTTGCTGCCGCTGGCCGATGCACAGGAGCAACTGGAGGCAGCGCAGCAGGTGCGCCACAACGACAGCCGCCCTGAGTTCTATGACTTCGATTTGTTTCAGGTCTCAGAGGCCGGCCACGCGCTGGATGACCGGCCGCTGTCATCGCTGTCCTACACGGTATTTGACACCGAAACCACCGGGCTGAATCCGTCGGGTGGCGACGAAATCATTCAAATTGGTGCGGCGCGCATCGTCAATGGCAAGCTGTTGCGCCAGGAGAGCTTTGAGCAGCTGGTTGACCCGCAGCGGCAGATTCCGGCGGTCACCATCCCGATTCACGGCATCACGCAAGACATGGTGAAGGGTCAGCCCCGCATTGGTGAGGTCTTGCCCGCGTTCCATGTGTTTGCGCAGGACACGGTGCTGGTGGCGCATAACGCCGCCTTCGATATGAAGTTTCTGCAGCTCAAGGAGGCTGAAACCGGGCTGGTCTTTGGCCACCCGGTGCTGGACACTTTGTTGCTGTCTGCCGTAGTGCACCCCAATCAGGAGTCGCATCGGCTGGAAGCCATTGCCGAGCGTTTCAACATCACCGTGTTGGGGCGCCATACGGCGCTAGGCGACGCCATGGTCACCGCCGAAGTCTGGTTGCGCTTGATTCCGCTGCTACAAGAAATGGGCATTCACACCATGAGCCAAGCACGAGAGGCCGCGCAAAAAACCTACTACGCACGGTTGAAGTACTGAGCCCTTGGTGGGGAAGGCGCGCTAGAAACGCCCGGATTGGTAGCGTTGACCCAAGACGCCTTGCAAAGTCTGTACGACCGAGAAGGCCTCCTTCAGGTGGCTGCGTTCAAAGTTGGACAACTCAGTCAGGGAGAGGAAGTTGTCAGGGGCCTGCCCGGCCTGAATTTGCCGTGCCTGATGGGCAATACGCAGCTTGGCCAGAAACTCAAGGGCATCCCGCAAATCGCGCGCGCTTTGTGCGCTGACTTCGCCCGCTTGGGCTGCCGCTTCCAGTCGGTCGCTGGTGTTCACTGCAGCCAAACCATCCGCCAGGGCATAGACCCGTGCCAGGTCGACGATGGGCACGATGCCCGAGTGTTTGAGGTCAATGGTGCCCGGGTTTTTGCCGCCACGAATGAGGGATATTGAGCCGAACAAGCCCAACGGCGGACGGTGCTTGAGCGCGTTGCTCACCATATAGGCCAAAAACAGGCTGTTGCCCTTGGTGCGTTGCAGCACGTCGCGGCGCAGACCATCCAACAGCTCGGACCGGCCGTGGATGGCCCGAAGGTCAAAGAACACACAAGTCAGCATCAGCGCCTTGGGTTCGGGCTGGTTGACCCACTTGTGAAAGTACTGGGCCCAGCGCTGGCGCGGCTGACGCCAGGTGTCGGTCATCGCCATCATCTCGCCAGGGCAGTGAATGTAGCCGCAGGCTGCCAGTCCGTCACACACAAACTTTGAGAAAGTCTTGAAGTACTCGCCGTGCACGGCTTCGTCGTAAGCGTCGTCCAGAATCAGGCAGTTGTCCTGGTCGGACTTGGCAGATTGTTCGTTGCGCGCCTGTGAGCCAGCGGCCACCCACACATAGTCAATGGGGGCGGGGCCGAATTGGGCCTCGGCCAACTGGATCAGCCGCACTGTCAATGCATCCGTGATGGCGGTCACGATGTGGCCGGTGCTGTAGGCGCTCGCATCGGCGGCCGCCAGGTGCTGTTGCAAATGCTTGACCTTGGTGCTGATGTGGGCCAGACCGTCGAGCGAGGTTTGTTTGTAGATGTCGCCAGCCAGATAAACGGCCGAGGTGCTGTGTTGCTCGGTCAGGTCGGTGGCGGTGATCATGCCGGCAATTCGCGCGCCATCCATCACAGGCACATGGTGAATGTTGTGGCGGGCCATGAGCAGCAGGGCATCAAAAGCGGGGCTGTTGGCGCTCACGGTCAACGGGGCCAGCGTGGCAATGTCTGCCACGGGCCGCCCGCTGTCAATACCTTCGGCCACCACCCGATTGCGCAAATCGCGGTCAGTGATCAGGCCAAATAGCTCCCCCTGCTCGACCAGCAGGACGGAAGATACACGCAAATCCCGCATCATCTCGGCCGCCGCCCGGATGGTGACATTGGGGGCGAGTGTGATGGGCTCGCGTTTGATCAGCGTGCGAATTGGGGTGCTCAGCAGGTTGAGTGGTGCGCCGGAGTCGGTCTCTTGAGTCGGCTGTTCGGTGGCTGGTTGGCGAAGCGGTGCCGACGGGAAAAAAATCCTCAACTCAGGCTGGTGGTGGCACAGGTCGGTGAGCGCTTCGGGCGTCAACCAAGCCACCTGGCAATCAATGCCTGCCATGGCTTGCCAGGTCGCCAGTTGGTGATCGGGCGTGGCCCCAAAGCCCAACAACTCACCGCTTTGCAGGCGCACTGACAACCCTAGGTCGGGGTCCTTTAAAAGCACCTCGCCACTGAGTAGCCAGCCCAGTCGGGTCGCCAGGCTACCCTGCGCCAGCAGCGTGGCGTGGGCCGGATATGTCTCACAAATGAAGCGCTTCGCTAGGGCCTTCTGGGTGGCCGGCTTGACCTGCCCCCAAACACGATGCGTCGCCAAGGTATTGGCAAGTGAGGCCGGTGGGGGGGCAGATGTGACCATGGTGACGTGTCTCCAAAAAGCGTAGCAACTTGACCGCCATTGTTGCAGACGCACCCGAGGGGCTGGTGGCCTGACCTAGCGCGACAATTTCGGACGGGCGAACTTGAGCAAGCGGGTTGCCAGCAGGGTCTCTGCCAGGAAGCAAAGCAGGGCCAGAAGAAAGCAGCTCACGCCAGCCAGAAAGGACACCGTGGCTAACCGTAGCATGTTCATTTGGGTAGTCTCGCCCAGAAAGAGCATGACGATGGTCAGGCCAATCAACATGGCGCAAAGGGTGAGCAAGGCGATGCAGCCATTGACCAACCACCCCCGGCGGCGAAGGCGACGCAACTCGTCATAGGCGGGTGCCATGGAAGGGTCTGACTCGGCCGCGCTGAGTACTCGGGCCTCCAGCACGCGGGCCCGGTCAATGATTCGCGCCAGGCGGCCCGCCACCGTGCCAATCATGCCGGAGACGGCGGTCAGCAAGAACACCGGGGCCACAGCGAGTTGAATGCCGTGGGTGACGGCGGAAAGATCTTCGGCAAAAAACATAAAAATCCTCAGCGGGTAGCGGGCGTGTGGCGGTGATTGTCGAAAGATCCGCGCCCAGGGGATTTCGTTGGCTGGCGTGGCGACCCAGAACGGCGATCCCGATCAAAGCCATCGGAAGAACACGGGGCCAGGACCCCGTTGGATGGAGCACCGCCCGATCCGGCTGACGCCACCAAACCACCAAGGTGTGGGTGAAGAACACAGCACAGCGGTGCTACCCCGCAGCATGATTCCTTTCCCGGCGCGATCTGGATCATGGCCAGGATATGGCACCGCCACCAGCGGCCAGGACGAACGCCACAAAGACCAGCAGGGTCAGAAACAGCGCCGAGCAGCATGGCAGCGCCAGGCTAGGAGGATCAGGACTCCGAACCCAGCCATCATGGTGCGCCGACCCTGCGCTGGCGGGGCAAAACCAGTTACTGCCACCATGCAGCCGGGTCGCGCCGCCGAGCGTGCCACCCAGCCCACTGGCAGGACGCCAGGCGGGCGCCACAGTACTGTCGCCGTGGCCCAGGGCCAGGCCGTACAGGCGGCAGGATGGAGGCCAAGCCCAGTTCAAAAAAGCCGCCCAAAAAGCCGACCAGCATGATGACGGGGTGCGCCAACACCGCGTGCCACAGGCCGTGCAGGCCCACGCGTGCAGTGTGGGTGTCATGGTCGGGCGGCAACTGGGGAATCACGGCCGTCCAAGCCAGGCCAATCGCCAATAACGCGATCACCACCCACAAGGCGTAAGGGCTGCTGGCGCCCACCCCTGCCAGCGCCATGGGTCCAATGACGAAAGTGAGTCCGACCATGGTGGCGTAGGTGCCAATGTATTTGCCAATTTGGGTCGGGTGGGGCGAATTCCGCGATGAAGGCTTCGGCCAGCACCCAGCGCAAACCGCCGGCCACACCGGCCAACAACTGCAAAACGAACCAGATCCAGAGGACATCGGTTACGAGGAATCCAACCGCTGCCAGCACTGGCACGACAGACGCCAGCCACATGGCGGGCCGGCGGCCCATCTGTTGGGTCAGCGCCGATGCAAACGGCGTGATGACAAACACCCCAAGCCAGGTGGTGGCCGCAAACAAGCCAGCAACAGTGGTTGAAACGTGCGCCGACTTCAACATCAACAAAAGCCACGGGGACAGCATGAAGATGCCCGAGAGCTGAAACAAGGTGGAGCCAAAGACGCTGATCAAGCCCCAGTTAAAGCGCCCAGACGCCCCGGCAGGCGACGAAGGGGGTGAGGCGCTCACAGACTGCGCCCGACTAGCAGGCGTTGTGCCACTTCGGCAAAGCCGGCGCCGCGCTCACTGGGGGTGACGAAGCGCGGTTTGTGGCTCAACGCGGCCTCAAAGCGGCGGATATTGGCCACGCCAAAGCTGTGCTCGAAATGCTCGAAACATCAATTGGTCATTGGTGGAGTCGCCCACATAGACCCAGCGGTGCTAACTCGGCGTCCAGATCGCGCCCGAACAACTCGCGCACGATCCAGCGCGCCCCGCTGAGCTTGTTGTGCTCGCCAAACCAGGCGTTGATGTGGATGCTGCTGACGGTGGCGTTCATGCCGGCCGCGTGCATGATGCCGCACCGCGTGCGCGATGTGCTCGGGGCCTAGGTGAACGAACTCGCTGTGGTCAATGGCAATGTCGGTTTCGCGCCCCGGCGAGTCTTGCGACGAGGCCGCGCCCGGCACCGCCGCCAGACCTGCTGCGCCACGGCCTGCATGCGGGTGTAGTTCGCCGCCGGGTGGCGGCGTCTTGTTGGTATAGTTTTGATAGCGGCTCCCGCTTATCTGACGGGCGCTCGAGGCCAATTTCTTGTAAATTCCCGCCGCGAAAAGCGACCGCGCCGTTCTCCGCCACGATGGCGTCCACCGGCCACGGCGCCACGCCAGCGGCGGCGTCGCCGCTGCAAACGGCTCGCACCAGCCAATCGGGCCGGCCGGTGATGGCGATGACGATCAGCCCCGCCGCCTTCAGGTCGGCCAGGGCCTGCAGCGCGTCGGGCGTGATGGCGCCGTCGGTGGTCAGCGTGTCGTCAATGTCGGTGAAGACGCCGACGATGCCGCCGCGCTCGGCCGCGGGCGATCCAGTCGGAACACAGCGGCGCATCCGATTAGCCGGCGGTCTGCAGTGCCAGGCCCGCATGCTCGCGCAGCGGATGGAAATGGATCTTGGGAAAGCGTTCCTGCGCCAGCCGCACGTCATACGGGGCTGGTGCACAGATAGGCCAGCGTGTTGGCCGCATCGCGCGCCATGCGCATGGGGTAGGCCTCGCAAAAGGCCTTCAGCTCCGGGGCGTGTCGGCGGTGATCCAGCGCGCGCCGGTGTACTGGCAGCCTTCCAGCCGGATGTCGGCGTCGTACTCGCCCTTCAGGCGGTGCTGCACCACTTCAAACTGCAACTGACCCACGGCGCCCAGCAGCATGTTGCCGCCGACCTCGGGGCGGAACACCTGGATCGCGCCTTCTTCGCCGAGCTGGGCCAGGCCCTGCTGCAGCTGCTTGGTGCGCAGCGGGTTGCGCAGCACCACGGTCATGAACATCTCGGGCGCGAAGAAGGGCAGGCCGGTGAACTGCAGGTTGACCGTGCCGTCGGTGATGGTGTCGCCGAGCTGCACGCCGCCGTGGGTGGTGAAGCCGACGATGTCGCCCGCGTAGGCCTCGTGCACGGCCTCGCGCCGTGGCTCATGAAGGTCACCACGCTGGTGGGG
>CAVVSV010000029.1:0-24205 GCA_963750805.1 uncultured beta proteobacterium | reverse complement strand
TGTGTAACGCTCGACTCAGATTCTCGTATTGCTGCGATACCTTGAGTCGCAGCCGCCCCCTTTCCGATTGGTTGCGCGACGTGCGGATTGCCTTGCAGACGGCCGGACAGTGGGACGCGCTGACGGGTGATGCGGCGGGGCAAGAGGTGTTATCGGCCTTGAGGTTGATGGACGGCGCTGAAGAAGAATTCGCCAGTTTCACTTCGCGCCTGTCCTTGAGCGAGCTCAGCACCTGGGTCAGCCAGGCGCTGGAGGCAGGCAGCTTTATGCCTGTCCACCCGGACCAAGCTCAGGTGGTGATCCTGCCCCTGAGCCAATTGCTGGGTCGCCCATTGCCTGCTGTCGTTCTGCCGGGGTGCGATGAGGTGCGTCTGGCCACCTCCAGCGAGCCCCCTGGCGACTGGACACCCGCCCAGCGCGAACTGTTGGGGCTGGCGTCGCGCAACGAGTTGGACCTGGCTTTGCGTCAGTCCTGGCAATATGCCTTGCAATTTCCAAACTTGGATGTGTTGTGGCGCAGCAGTGAAGGTGGCGAGCGACTGATGCCCAGTGGCTTTGTGCAGGAGTGGCAATTGAAGAACTCGATGGCAGCTTCAGGTGCCACAGAGCCGCCACCATATCCGCGCGTACTGCGCGCCTTGACCCCCCAGACCTGCACCCAGCCCGCGCCTTCGGGCGAGGCGTTCCCGGTCAAGCGCCTCTCGTCCAGTGCGTATGAAGACCTGCGTCGCTGTCCCTACCGCTTCTTTGCGCTGCGCCAACTTAAGCTGCAGGAGTCTGACGAGCTGGAGAGCGAACTTGGCAAGAGGGAGTTTGGCAATTGGCTGCACCAGGTGCTTCACAGGTTCCACGAAGCGCTTAAGGCCGCCGCTAATGAGTCAAACGTGCCTGAAGTTCCCGTATCCATTGACAAGTTAGCTACGATAAATAGAGCAGCGGAGGCAGCCACGGCAGACCTGGGTTTGTCGCAATCCGAGTTCCTGCCCTTTGCCGCCGCCTGGCCGCAGGTGCGCTCGGGCTACCTGCAATGGCTGGCCGAGCATGAGGCCACGGGTGCCACTTATGCCGAGGGTGAAGCCTGGAAGGAAATGCCCTTGGGAAACTTGAAGCTGGTGGGCAAGATCGACCGCATCGACCAGTTGCCTGACGGAACACCCTGGGTGATGGATTACAAAACCGAAGCCCGCGCTGTGACGGCCGAACGCATCAAGGCCGACGCACAAGACACCCAGATCGCCTTTTACGGTGCGTTGCTGAGCCAAGACACGCTGGCGGGGGCATACATCAACGTGGGCGAACGCGAGCCCACCAGAACCTATCCTCAGCCGGACATCGTGCACCAGCGAGACCAGTTGATTGAAGGCATCGTGGAGGACATGAGTCGCATTGCGGACGGTGAAGGTTTGCGGGCGATGGGCGAGGGCAAGGCCTGCGAATACTGCGCGGCGCGTGGACTGTGTCGCAAGGACTTCTGGTCATGATGAATCCTGCCTACCAACACAACGGTCAAACGATCAGCGCCGAGGCTTTTTACGCCATTGCCTGCGATCCGCGCCGCAATGTGGCGGTGGAGGCCTGTGCCGGTGCGGGCAAAACCTGGATGCTGGTGTCGCGCATTGTGCGGGCCTTGCTGGACGGTGCCCAGCCGCATGAAATCCTGGCCATCACCTTCACCAAACGCGCTGCCAGCGAGATGCGCGAACGCCTCTACCAGTGGCTGGCGGAGTTCTCCACGGCGGATGCCGTCGCGCTGGCCCGGGAGCTTCAAATACGGGGTGTTGGTGATGAAAAGTGGCCTGAAGTCCTCGTCAGAGCTTGATAGTTCGCTATCAAATTTATACCAAACCATTCTGGCCACCGGGCGGCAAGTGCAGATCCGCACCTTCCACAGCTGGTTCGCCGCGCTCTTGCGCACCGCGCCTTTGAGCGTGTTGCAGGACATGAACCTGCCTGCCAACTACGAGCTGCTGGAGGACGACGCCCCCGCCAAGGCCCTGGTGTGGCGGCGCTTCTACCAGACGCTGACGGCCAGTCCGCCGCACCGTGCCGACTTTGAAGCCATCGTGGCCGAACACGGCCGCTATCAGACCGAGAAGGCATTGCAGGTGGCGCTGGACAAACGCGTGGAGTTCGCACTGGCCGATGCCCACGGCGCGGTAGAGTCTTCGGTGCAGCCGTTTGCAACCCAGTTCCCGGCGTTTGCAGGGCTGGAATCACCTCAACAACTGCTGACGGATGTGCCCACAAACGTCTCGCTGCTGTGGGCCGCTGCCAAGGCACTGGGAGGTGCCAGCGCACCCACGTTTTCGGCGAGGGGCGTTGAGCTGGAAATGGCGCTGACAGCTTGGCAGGCGACCCCGTCAGTTTTTGACTTTGACGCTGTCTGCGCCGCCTTGCTGACCGACAAGGGCACCGCCCGCAAATTCGGCGAAAAAATCGTCGGCATCGCCACCGTGCGCGCCGCTCAAGACCTGGTGCTGCAAGTACTGGCGGCCCAAAACCAGCACCGGGCCTGGGACTACCAGCAGCGCATGGCGCGCCTAACGCGAGTGCTGATTGACGACTTCTCAGCCCTGAAACGTGAACACAGCTGGGTGGATATGAACGATGTGGAGCGCGCCGCCGCCGTCATGCTGGGCGACCCCGTGCTGTCGGGCTGGGTGCAGCAGCGGCTGGATGCGCGTATCCAGCACCTGCTGATTGACGAATTCCAGGACACCAATCCGCTGCAATGGCAGGCCTTGCATTCCTGGTTGTCGGGCTACGCGGGCGCGGGTGGCGGGGGTGCGCCCAGCGTGTTCATTGTGGGCGACCCCAAGCAGAGTATTTACCGCTTCCGCCGCGCCGAGCCGCAAGTCTTCAAGGCGGCGCAGGCCTTTGTGCGCGATGGCTTGAGCGGCGCCCTGCTCAGTTGTGACCACACCCGCCGCAACGCCACCGGCGTGATCGCCATGGTCAATGCGGTGATGGGTGAGGCGCAGGCTGAGGATGGTTACGACGGTTTCCGCAACCACACCACGGGTTCGTCGGAGGAAGGCATCGTCTGCAAACTGCCACCCATCCCGCGTGACGCGAGGGGTGAATTGTCTGGCTCGGGTGGAGAAGAGGGTGCCTGGCGCGATAGTCTGCTCACCCCGCAGGCATTGCCCGAAGAAACCCTGCGCACACTGGAGGCCCGCCAGGCCGCCGCTTGGATAGCCCGGCAAATTGCAGGTGGCTTGGCGCCACAGGATGTGATGGTGCTGTCACGCAAACGCGCGGGCCTGGGGCCTTTGCAGGACGAGCTTCGGGCACTGAATGTGGCCGCGCAGATTGGCGAGAAAACCGAGTTGATTGACTGCTGCGAGGTTCAGGACATTGTCGCTCTGCTGGACGTGCTGGTGTCACCCCAGCACGACCTGAGCCTGGCGCGGGTGATGAAGTCTCCGCTGTTCTGGCTGCCCGATGAAGCGCTGGTTGAGCTGGCCTTGCTCAAGCAAGCCCAACCAGTTCCATGGTTTGATCTGCTACAGATAGCAGAGCTAACTATTCATATTCCACGGGGACTTCCAGCCGTTTTAATGCGATGGAAGGGCTGGGTAGACAGTTTGCCGCCGCACGACGCGCTACAGGCCATTTACACCGATGGCGACGTGCTGGCGCGTTTTGCCATCGCTGCGCCGCCCACCCAGCGCGAGGCGGTGCTGGCCAATCTGCGGGCCTTGCTGGGGGTGTCACTGCAACTGGGGGGTGGTCGTTTCGCCACGCCCTATGGCTTTGTGCGCGCGCTCAAGGCTGGGGGCGTGCTGGCGCCGGCTGCCGTGGTGGAGCAGGCCGTGCGCCTGTTGACCATTCACGGTGCCAAGGGGTTGGAGGCCGAGGCTGTGCTGTTGCTGGACACCGACACCAATCCGCGCAACGCCGACACCATGGGCGTGCTGGTGGACTGGCCGGGCGAAGCCGCCGCGCCGCGCAAGTTCATCTTTCTGGCCAGCGAAAGTCACCCACCCGCTTGCGCGGCAGGCACCCTGGCGGCTGAGGTCACCGAACGCCAGCGCGAGGAACTCAATGCCCTGTATGTGGCCATGACCCGCGCCCGATACACACTGGCCCTGTCCTGCATCGAGCCTTTTCGCGCGCCCGTCAAAAGCTGGTGGCAGCGTCTGTCGGGGCAAGCGCTGCCTGTGCAGGGGATTGCAACTGGCCGGACGGTAGCTTCTGCAGCCGCATTGGATAGCTTTTATGTGAAAGAACTGCCTGAAGTCCCCGCCAATATTGAATTGTTAGCTATAGAAAAGGAAGCTGATGGCGGCACTCATGAAGCAGCAGGCGTGCCGGAATCCGACGCCACGCGCTTTGGCAAGGCCCTGCACCGCCTTTTGGAGTGGGGCGGGGCCACTGCCGCCAATGTTCGTGCAGTGGGGCGCGAATTTGGGTTGACCGTCGTGCAGGCCCAGGAGGCCGCGGATATGGCCATCCGCATTCTGAAAGGCGAAGGGGCCTGGGCGTGGGACCGCACCGTGGTCCAATGGCAGGGTAACGAAGTGGAGTTGGTGCACCTGGGGCAGACCCTGCGCATTGACCGCCTGGTTCAGCGCCGCGACACCGGAGCGTGGTGGGTGCTGGACTACAAGGCCTCCGGCGCGCCGCAGCAAGATGCTGCGCTGATCGCCCAGTTGCAAACCTACCGCGAGGCTGTCATGGCCATCTACCCGGGTCAAACCGTGAAGAGTGCGTTTTTGACGGGGCTGGGCGCGTTGGTAGAAATTTGAACAAGGAAAGAATGAATACTTTGAATGGCAACCCAGCTCGCGTGATCGTGGTGGGTGCTGGCCCTGCCGGGCTGATGGCGGCTGAAGTGATGTCACAGGCCGGGCTGCAGGTTGACGTGTACGACAGCATGCCCTCGGTGGGGCGAAAGTTTTTGCTGGCGGGCAAGGGCGGTCTGAACCTCACGCATTCCGAGCCACCCGAGGTGTTCAACGGCCGGTTTGGCCAACGCAGCGCTCAGCTTGCACCCTGGTTGCAGGATTTTGGCGGGCAACAGGCGCGCGACTGGGCTTCCCGTCTGGGTATTGAAACCTTTGTGGGTACGTCCGGACGCGTGTTTCCGAAAAGCCTGAAAGCCGCGCCCTTGTTGCGTGCCTGGCTGCACCGCTTGCGCCACCCTGCTTCAGGCGAGCCTGTTCAGTTCCACATGCGCCATCGCTGGTCGGGTTGGGCGGAGGATAGGCAGCTCACGTTTGAAACACAGCAGGGCACGGTCTGCGCACAGGCTGATGCTGTGGTGTTGGCATTGGGCGGTGGCAGTTGGGCGCGGCTGGGTTCAGACGGGGCCTGGGTCCCCCTTCTGACCGCCAAAGGCGTGGCACTGGCGCCACTGCGGCCATCGAATTGCGGCTTTGACGTGGTGGGTGGCTGGAGCGAACACTTTGCCAGCCGGTTTGCCGGGCAGCCGTTCAAGTCAGTGGCCATTCATTGCAGCAATACACGTGGGGACACTTTTTCGCGCAAGGGCGAGTTCGTCGCCACCGCCACAGGGGTGGAAGGCAGCCTGATCTATGCGGCTTCGGCAATGCTGCGCGACGAGATTGCAGCCCAGGGAGATGCCACCTTCCAGCTGGATTTGTTGCCAGACTTTTCACCGGAGAAGGTGCTCAAGGAAGTGCAACACCCGCGGGGCTCACGCTCACTGTCCAGCCACCTGAAAAGCCGCCTGGGCATCGAGGGCATCAAGGCGGGCATCCTGCATGAAGTGTTGAGCAAGCAAGACTTTGCCCAGCCCGTCAAACTGGCTGCCGCCATCAAGGCCCTCCCAATTTCCTTGTCTGCCACGCGCCCGATCGACGAAGCCATCAGCAGCGCGGGCGGTGTGGTACTTGAAGTGCTGGATGACGGTCTGATGGTCAAGGCCCTGCCCGGCGTGTTTTGCGCCGGCGAAATGCTGGATTGGGAAGCACCTACGGGAGGTTATTTGCTGACTGCGTGTTTCGCCAGCGGGCGACGGGCGGGCCAGGGCGTGTTGCGGCACTTGGGCCGCGAGCCCTCATAACCAGGGCCTATAGCCACGCTTTCATCCAGCCCAAGCCGGCAGAAGTCCCGCCGGGCTGTCCGCCCAATTTGGGCCGGTATTCGCACCCGATCCAGCCATTCCAGCCGCTGGATGTGGAAACCTCATCAATCACGTTGAACAGGTAGGTGTAATTGAGTTCTCCGATGTCTGGCTCATGGCGCTCGGGCACCCCGGCAATCTGGATGTGACCGACCCGTCCGGTGGGCAGGTACTGCCGCAGCTTCATGGCGACATCACCCTCGACGATCTGGCAGTGGTACAGGTCCATTTGCACCTTGAGATTGGCGGCGCCTACTTCTGCAATCACCTCATGGGCGTGATCCTGACGGTTCAGAAAAAAGCCGGGAATGTCACGCGTGTTGATGGGTTCGATCAAGATATCCAGCCCGCGTTGCACGGCCTCGCTGGACGCCCAGCGCAGATTGTCAATGTAGGTGGGTCTTACCTCGGCCCGGGTCAGTCCCGCCGGAATCAAGCCCGCCATCAAGTGGATGCGCGGGCACTGCAAAGCCGCCGCGTAATCCATCGCCAGGGCCAAGCCGTAGCGAAATTCTTCTTCGTGGCCGGGCAGGCAAGCGCTGCCCCGCATGCCGGCCTCCCAGACCTGAGTGTGGCCGTCGCGGCTCATGCCACCCGGGGGCATGTTGAACAAAACCTGTTGCAGACCATTGGCCTGCAATCTGGCCGACAGCTCCGCCTTGTCCCAGGCATAGGGAAATAAAAATTCAACGGCATTGAAGCCATCTTTGGCAGCCGCCTCAAAGCGGTCCAGAAATGGAACCTCCGGGTACATCATGGACAGGTTGGCAGCAAATTTAGGCATGGTGGCGGGTCAGTGAGGTGGATTGTGTGGGTCAGAGCTTATTGCAACCGGGCAAAAGCCTGGGTGAAAAAGTCGTCGCTGCCAAAGTTGCCGGATTTGAGCGCAAGGTGCAGACCCGTGCCACCCGCCGAGTCTGAGTGGGCGTGGCACCAGGGCACGCCGGGATCGATCTGCGGACCAATTTGCAGCTGGCTGATGTTCAGGGCCAGAACACAGGCCCCCGAGGTTTCGCCACCTGCCACCACAAGTTGGCGTACGCCCAGGGCAACCAGGCCTTGCGCCACGCTGGCCAGCGTCTGCTCCACCAGGTCACCGGCCTCTTTCACGCCCAACTGGTTTTGTACGGCTTTGACTGTGTCCGGATTGGCACTGGAGTAAACCAGCACGGGACCGTTGTTAAGCAGCGGTGCAGCCCAGGCCAGAACATCCGCCACCACATCCTTGCCTTGGGCAGAGTCATTGACAATTTGCAGCGGGTCCAGTGCCATCGATGGACGTCCTGACTGAATGAATGCGGCGACCTGCCGGTTGGTGGCAACTGAGCAACTGCCGGACACCACGGCTTTCAGGCCGGAGGCCGGGGGCAGTTCACTGGCTTTGAGTGAAGGCACCAGGCCAAAATTGTGCGGCAGGCCAATCGCCACCCCCGATCCCGCCGTGACCAGCGGCATGCCCTTCAACGCCAAGCCGAGGCGCAGCAAATCGTCGTTCGATACTGCATCCACAACGGCAACACCTACCCCCTGGGTTTTCAATTCCGTGATGCGTTGGGCAATGGCGGACGCGCCTTGCGCCACCACCGTGTGATCGATCAGGCCGACTTTGCGACGGGTTTGCGCCTGCATGACCCGCACCAGGTTGGCGTCGGTCATGGGCGTTAGCGGGTGGTTCTGCATGCCGCTCTCGCTGAGCAACACATCGCCCACAAACAGATAGCCTTTGAACACCGTGCGCTTGTTGTCAGGGAAGGCCGGGGTGGCAATGGTGAAGTCCGTGTTGAGCGCGTCCATCAGCGCTTCAGTGACCGGGCCAATGTTTCCCCGGGCCGTGCTGTCAAAGGTGGAGCAGTATTTGAAGTAGATTTGCTGCGCACCCTGGGCTAGCAACCATTCCAGCGCCTGCAGGGACTGTTCGATGGCTTCAGCAGGTGCCATGGTGCGTGACTTCAACGCAACCACCACGGCATCAACTTCTGCACTGATCGGACCCTGGGGCACGCCAATGGTTTGCACCACCCGCATGCCGGCGCGAACCAGATTGTTGGCCAGATCAGTGGCCCCGGTGAAATCATCGGCAATGCAGCCCAGCTTGATGGGCTTCATGGCTTTTGGGGCAACTCAATGCCGGGGAATATCTTGATCACCGCGCTGTCATCTTCTTTGGCAAAGCCTGCGGTTGACGCCTGCATGAACATCTGGTGGGCCGTGCTGGACAGGGGCAGCGGGAACTTGCTGGCTCGCGCCATGTCCAGCACCAGTCCCAGGTCTTTCACAAAAATATCAACCGCCGACAGGGGCGTGTAATCGGCCGCCAGCACATGGGCCATGCGGTTTTCAAACATCCAGCTGTTGCCTGCACTGTGGGTGATGACATCGTACAGGGAGGCCGGATCAACCCCTTCACGCAGGCCCAGCGCCATGGCTTCTGCAGCTGCAGCAATGTGCACGCCGGCAAGCAACTGATTGATGATCTTGACCTTGCTGCCAGCGCCCGCCTTGTCACCCAGCTTGTAGACTTTGGCAGCCATCGCGTCCAGTGCCGGCTCAGCAATGGCATAGGCGGCAGGGCTACCAGAGGTCATCATGGTCATCTGTCCGCTGGCCGCCTTGGCGGCACCGCCAGAGATGGGCGCATCGATGTACAGAATCCCCAAAGCAGAAAGGCGGGCCTCCAGCGCCATGGACCAGTTGGGGTCGACGGTGGAGCACATCACAAACACGCTGCCACGGCGAAGGGCGGCGGCGCAACCGTTGTCACCAAACAGCACGGCCTCGGTCTGTGCCGCATTCACCACCACGCAAACCACCACATCGCTGGCCGCTGCCAGGTTGGCGGGGGACGTGTGGGCCGTGCCACCCTGCGCGGTGAAAGCGCTGGCCACGTCAGTACGTACGTCAAACACATGCAACGGAAAGCCCGCACGGCGAAGGGAAGCCGCCATGCCGCTGCCCATTGCCCCCAGCCCGATCAGCCCGATCTGAACCGTTTCTTTTGCCTGCTGTGTCATGGTTTGCCTTGGGAAAAAGGGTCGACAACGTGTTGGGAATCAAACGTCTTATTTGTATGGTCATCATACAAATTATTTCAAATATTTTCAAGTCCGGCGCACTTGCCAGACCCTGGGTCAGGTTGAACGGCAAACCAGTGGTCGCGCCAGCAACTCGCCTGTTTGGTGCCAGAAAGCGGGGTCAGCCTGCTCAATGCGCCCGATGGCGTTGTTCATGTGGCGCGTTGCGGCCTTGCGTGCGGCAGCTGCGTCGCCTGCCTCAATGGCTTGAACGATCAGGTCATGTTCTTTGCTGACCTGTTTGGCAAAGTCGGAGCGCCGCGCTTCGTTGGCGCGGGTCACGCGGGTGGCTTGATGGAGAAACTGCCCCAGGTATTCCAGGGTGCCAATAAGAAACGGATTGCCCGCCGCATCCGCGATGGCGCGGTGGTATTTGACATCCTCGTCCACACCATCGCCGCCTTGCCATACAGCTTTGTCAATCGCAGCCACCGCTTGTTGAATCCGTTTGAGGTCGGCAGGGGTGCGGCGTTGGGCTGCAAGCGCCGCCACTTCGGCCTCCAGCGCCCGGCGAACTTCCACCATTTGAATCACGGCCTTCTTGGATACCGCGTGTTTGGCCTCGAAATTGAGGGGTGCAAAACCGGGGTTTTTGACGTAGACGCCGCTGCCCTGGCGTGAATCAACCAATTCCAGAGACTTCAGGCGCGACACCGCCTCGCGAATGACGGTGCGGCTGACGGAAAACTGGGAGACCATTGCTGCTTCGGTTGGAAGCCTGTCACCTGCAGCCAATCGCCCCGTGCGAATTTCGGTTGCCAGCACTTCAGCCACCCGGTCTGAAAGACGGGCACCGGCCGTCATCGGCTTGAACGGAACTTTGTCGGGCTTGGGCATGGCAGGCATGGCATTCAATTTGTCATACGAGGTAGATTGCCCACTCTACCCGATGGCAGGCAGTCAAACCTCAAACAAAAGAGGGCTGCCAAATGGCTTTGACAGCCCATCAGTCACAAAAGAATTGAGGTTGACGAGCCTTGACCCCGGCACTGGCTCCACAGTTAGGGCTGCTTGGTTCCCCACCTGACCCGGTTGGCCGCTTTACCATGCGGGAAGGCCCGTCAGCCTCTATTGTAGCCAATGCGGCCTGGTCGGTCAGGGTCGGGCAGACATCGGGTCACCTTAGAATCAAGTTATGTCTTACCTCGTGCTCGCCCGCAAATACCGGCCCCGCAATTTCACTGAAATGGTGGGCCAGGAGCATGTGGTTCGGGCCCTGAGCAACGCACTGGAAACGCAACGGCTGCACCATGCCTACCTTTTCACCGGCACGCGCGGTGTGGGCAAGACCACGGTATCCCGCATTCTGGCCAAGTCGCTGAACTGTCAGGGTGTGGATGGCCAAGGCGGAATCACCGCAAGTCCTTGTGGGGTATGCCAGGCCTGCTCTGATATTGATAGCGGTCGTTTTGTCGATTACACCGAACTGGATGCCGCGTCGAATCGCGGCGTGGATGAAGTGCAGGCGCTGCTGGAGCAGGCCGTCTACAAGCCGGTGCAGGGCCGCTTCAAGGTCTTCATGATTGACGAGGTTCACATGCTCACCAACACGGCATTCAATGCCATGCTGAAGACGCTGGAAGAACCCCCCGAGTACTTGAAGTTTGTGTTGGCCACCACAGATCCTCAGAAGGTGCCCGTCACCGTGCTGTCGCGTTGCTTGCAATTCAATTTGCGGCCGATGGCGCCAGAGACCATTCGTGAACACCTGACCCGCGTTCTGGACGTGGAAGGCGTTGGCGCGGAGCAGCAGGCTTTGCGTCTGCTGTCGCGTGCGGCGCGCGGGTCCATGCGCGATGCGTTGTCGCTGACCGACCAGGCGATTGCCTTTGGCAATGGCAGGTTGGAGGAAACCACGGTGCGGCAGATGCTGGGCAGTGTGGACCGCAGCTACGTATTCCGGTTGATCGAAGCGCTGGCACAGGGCAACGGCAAAGCTGTGGTCGAGACGTCCGAAGAATTGCGTATGAACGGCTTGAGTGCTGCCTCCACCCTGGAAGAAATGAGTGAGGTACTGCAGCGCATGGCCGTCTTGCAGGCGGTGCCGGGTTCAGACGACGAGGCCGACCCTGACGCCAGGGACACTGCGCGACTGGCACTGATGATGCCCACCGACGAAACGCAACTCCTGTACAGCTTGTGTTTGCATGGCCGCAGTGAACTCGGCCTGGCGCCCGACGATTATGCCGCCCTGACCATGGTGCTGTTGCGCCTTCTGGCTTTCAAGCCCAAACAGTCCGGGGCTGCATTGGCGCCAAGCGCATCGGCGGAAAAAAAAACTCTGAATCACGCTGAGGCGGGGGCGAGGATTCCCACGCGGCCGCCTGAGCCGCGGCTTGGCGCGGCTCAGGCAGCGATGGCAAAACCTGCCTCGGTGTCCCCCGCGACTGCACCCCGACCCATGGTGGCCGCAGTGCCTGATCCAGCTGACCTGCTGCCTCCCGGTCAATTGCTGCATGTTGTGGACAAGCCGGCAGTTTCTGGTCAATCGCCAGTTTTGGAAGGAAACGACCTCCGAGTCCCCGGCCCTGGTGAAAAGCCTGCTACCAAAGGCATAGCGGTTCCGGTGCGGGTTCAGTCTGATTCGCGGGCTGACAGTGCGGCTGCTCAATCGTCCAGCCGGGTCCTGGTTCCGACCGAGGAGGGCGATTTTTGGCATCCCACCGTGCAGCAATTGATTGCCAGCGAGGCCATCACGGCTTTGGTGAGGGAGCTGGCTTTGCAGTCTCAACTGGTGGCGCGCGACACGGACCAGTGGATATTGCGGGTGGAGCGGGAGTCACTCAACCAGTCCGGCAGTCGAGAGCGCTTGCAAGCAGCGTTGCAAGCTGCCGGTCACGCCGTTCATTTGGTGGTGGAAGTTGGTCGTGTGACCGACAGCCCTGCCCGGCGCAACACTGCTGCCAGTGAAGAGCGCCAACTGGCTGCCGAAAAAATCATTTTTGAAGACCCTTTCGTGCAAAGCATGATGCGGGACTTTGGGGCGAAAATCGTCCCAGGAAGCATCAAACCGCTTTGACCCTACCGACCCATTAAAAACAAGGAAAACCATGTTCAACAAAGGACAACTTGCCGGCCTGATGAAACAAGCCCAGGCCATGCAGGACAACATGAAAAAGGCTCAGGACGAGCTCGGCAATATCGAGGTGACGGGGGAATCCGGCGCCGGTCTGGTCAAGGTCACCATGACCTGCAAACACGATGTGCGCCGCGTCACCATCGATCCCAGCCTGTTGGCCGACGACAAGGACATGCTGGAAGACTTGGTGGCTGCCGCCTTCAACGCTGCCGTACGCAAGGCGGAAGACACCTCTCAGGAAAAGATGGGCAAGCTTACTGCGGGCATGCCCGGTCTCCCCGGTGGCATGAAGTTCCCTTTCTAATGTACGGTTGCCAGATTCTGAATGGCTGACGCCAACTCGCTTGACGTCCTGATTCAGGCGCTGAAGCGCTTGCCCGGGGTCGGCGTGAAGTCCGCATCACGCATGGCGTTTCACCTGTTGCAGCATGACCGGCCCGGTGCACTGGCGCTGTCTGAAGCACTGGGTCGGGCGGTCCAATCGGTGCGACATTGCGAGCGGTGCAACACGTTCACCGAATCCGCCATTTGCAACACCTGTCAGGATGTCCGGCGCGATGCGACCAAGTTGTGTGTCGTGGAGACACCAGCGGATCAGTCTGCCGTGGAACGAACCGGCGCCTTCAAGGGGCTTTATTTTGTGCTGATGGGCCACTTGAGCCCGCTTGATGGCATTGGGCCCAAGGACATTGGCCTCAAAAAGCTGTTTGACCGCGCGATGGACGGTACGGTGCATGAGGTCATTCTGGCGACCAATTTCACGGCAGAAGGTGAAGCCACTGCCTACGTGATCACAGAAGCTCTCAAGACGCGTGGCTTGCAGGTCACGCGGCTGGCCCGGGGTGTGCCCGTGGGCAGCGAACTGGAGTATGTGGATTTGGGCACGATTGCCCATGCGTTGGTGGACCGACGCTGACTCTGTGGCGGGGTCACCTGCTCTGTTTCCATCCTCGTTCTAAGTACAAACCCGCGCGGGATGTTCCCCATGCGGGATGCGCTGAGTCTTGATAGGCTCAAGGCAAACCAACAATGAATCCTAAGGAGTTGTCATGTCTGTGCCGTTGGCTGGCCGGGGGGGCCCATGGGGAGTTCTGGGCCGGCGCCAGTTTGCGTCGTGGGCTGTGCTGGGTGCCGCCTCCCTGGCCGCTTCCCGCACGGCAGCGCAGCCCAGGCTTGAGAAGCCGAAGGTGACGATCGCGGTTGGCGGCAAATCAGCTTTTTACTATCTGCCCTTGACCATCGCCGAGCAATTGGGCTTCTTCGCTGCTGAAGGTTTGCAGGTGGAGGTCAATGACTTTCCGGGCGGAACCCATGCCGTACAAGCCGGCATCACTGGCACGGCCGATGTCGTCAGTGCGGCGTTTGAACACGTCATCAGCCTTCAGAGCAAAAACCATTCGTACCAGTCCTTTGTGCTGATGGGACGCGCGCCGCAAATTGCTTTTGGAGTACTCACCAAAGTCATGCCCGGCTACAAAAGCATGGCTGACTTGCGGGGAAAACGAGTCGGCGTGTCTGTACCGGGTTCCTCGACCAACATGATGGCCAATCTGGTGTTGTCCCGCGCCGGAATTTCAGCGGATAGCGTGACCTATGTGGGTGTCGGTTCCGCGGCGACTGCGTTGAACGCTGTCCGATCTGGCCAGATTGACGCCATTTGCAACGTGGACCCTGTCATGACCATGCTGGAGCAACGCGGCGAATTGCGCATCATTGCCGACACCCGGACGCTGAAAGGCTCCCAGGAAGTTTTTGGCGGTAGCATGCCGGCCGCATGCCTGAGCGCGTCGAGCGAATTCATGAAGGCCCATCCGGCCACCATTCAGGCCCTGACCAACGGGATTGTCCACGCCTTGAAATGGCTGCAAACGGCAGGTCCCGGCGACATCATCAAGGCAGTGCCGGAGACTTATTTGCTGGGCGACCGCGCTTTGTACCTGGCATCGTTCAACAGGGTGCGCGAAGCGCTGGCACTGGACGGCCTGATGTCCGACGAAGGCGCGAAGACCGCCTTGAAAATTCTGTCCCGGTTTGACACGAGTGTCGTTCCCGACAGGATTGCGCTGGGTCGAACCTTCACCAATGAATTTGCGCGCAAGGCGAAAACGCGATTCAATGCCTGAATAATTTCCGCGGACTCATGCTACCTAAAAAGTAGCAAACTTTTCAATTTCCACGGGGACTCCAGCTCTAAATGATGAGCAGGCCTCAGCGCTTGGCGACTTTGGAAGGGCGTCCTTTTTGAGCGGCACTGGCGCTGCTGCGCCGCCCTTGTTTCAAACCTGAACGTACCGCTGCTGCGGCAACGGCACGGCCATGCGATGGCAAAAATAGGATCACCTGTTGCCCGGACTTGAAGCTGCTGGTCGTCGTGAGCTTGTTCCACTCCGCGATGCTTTGAGCTGTCAACCGGTATCGTTTGGCCAGACTGGCAACAGAATCATTTTTGCCGGCCTTCACGACAGTGCGACGCGCCAGCATCTCCGGAGTCAGGTCAATCTGGCCGTTTTCAGCCAAGTGCTCTGTCACATCCCGTTCTATGCGCTCACCGCGGGGAACCAGCAGGGTGGAGCCAGCCTTGATCATGACGCGGGGTGGAATGTTGTTGATGCTGCGCAAGTCGTTTTCGCTCATGCCAGCCTGTCGCGCCGCGTCGGCGGTCTTAAGGGTGGTTGGCGCGACCCAGACTGTCCAACTGGCCAGGCGGCCACCGCTGTAGGCATCCAGGTTGCTTTGAAACACCGCCGCTTGATCCCAGGGCAGCAAGATCTGGGGTGTGCCGGCGGCCAAAATGACAGGCCGGGTTGCGGATGGATTCAGCGCCTTGAAGTCATCCAGCGATACCTCCGCCAGCTTGGCCGCCAAGGCAACGTCTATGTCGCGTGAAATGGTGACCGTCTGGAAAAACGGATGGTTTTCAATCAAAGGCAGAGTGGCACTGAAGGCATCGGGTCTGGCAATGATGTTTTTGACGGCTTGAAGCTTGGGCACATAAAAGCGCGTCTCCATGGGCATGGTCAGATCGGAGTAGGTGGTCCCCAATCCCGCCTTCTGGTTTTTGGCAATGGCACGCGCCACGCTGCCTTCACCCCAGTTGTAGGCGGCAAGGGCCAGTTGCCAGTCACCAAACATGCCATAGAGCTTTTGCAGGTAGTCCAAGGCAGCCCGGGTTGACGCCAGAACATCACGCCGATCATCACGAAATGCGTTCTGCTTCAATTCAAAGTGTTTGCCAGTCGCCGGCATGAACTGCCACATGCCCGCCGCTTTGGCGCTTGAGACAGCCTGCGGGTTAAAGGCACTTTCAATGAAGGGCAGCAGCGCAAGCTCAGAGGGCATATTGCGCCGCTCCAGCTCTTCAACGATGTGAAACAGGTATTTGCGGGACCGCTCGGTCATCCGCAGGATGTAGTCCGGCCGGGTGGCATACCACTGCTCGCGATCACGGACGAGGTCACTGCTCAGGTCGGTCATGGCGAACCCCCTGCGAATGCGTTCCCACAGATCGGCTGGCGGAAGCAGCTGTGCCACTGCGCGCCGTGAAGCTTCATTGGCAGAAATGGGTGACAGCGGGCCGCTGGCCGCATTGGGCGAGCGTCTGACCGTGCTGGGCCCAATCTCGGGGGAAGGCGCAGCCGGTTGCTGAGTCAAGACAGTGTTGGAGCCAGCATCAGTGCCTGGTGGCGTGCCCGTAGTGGCACAGCCCGCAAGCCAGATGACCGAGGTCAGAGCCCATACCAGCCATCGAGAGGACGGCCGATGCACCGCTGCCATCACAGGTGGAACGAGGTGCTAGGCACCCCGGTCAGGCGAAAGGGGGTGTTTAGAATCTGGCGCAGGCTCATATGTATCCAATTATAGGTTTGTCAGACTGGTTTCAGACACCCCCCGGCCGTTACCTGCTGGCGTGGGAGCGGTTGCAGTTTGACGCGGCCGTTGCCGATGTGTTTGGCTACCATGCGCTTCAGCTTGGTTTGCCTGAGCTGAACGCGTTGAATGCCAACCGCATGCCTCACCGTTGGCTGGCGGTGTCTGACCTGCCGTCTGGTCCAATAGCAACCCACACGGGGCCGGACCAGCGGCTGGCGCTGATAACCGATTTCGCAGCGCTTCCGTATCCCGCCAACAGCCTGGACTTGCTGGCCCTTCCTCACACTCTGGAAGTTGATACCGACCCTCATGCAACCCTGCGCGAAGCCGAGCGCGTTCTGGTGCCAGAAGGACGCATCGTTATTTCCGGCCTGAATCCGGCCAGTCTGTGGGGACTTCGCCAGCGCCGTGCCCGCCTGTGCCGTCGGTTGGGGTTTGGTGAAATGTATTTGCCCGATGTGGCGGAATCGATCGGCTATTGGCGATTGAGGGACTGGCTGCGGTTGCTCAGCTTTGAAGTTGAGACGGTTCGTTTTGGCGTCTATCGCCCAGCGGTGAAATCTGAGAAGTGGTTACAGCGTTTCGAGTGGGTGGACACGGCGGGTGCGCGATGGTGGCCAATTTTTGGCGCCGCATACTTTTTGGTGGCGGTGAAACGGGTTCGGGGAACGCGCTTATTGGGGGCCGCGTGGAAACCGGTGGCCAATCGGGCGGCCGCACCCGCCACTGCGTCCAGGAACACGCTCAACAATCCATGAACATTCCATGAATATTCGTTAACCCTTGAAGGAATCAGACAGTGAATCACATCGTGATCTATACCGACGGCGCGTGCAAAGGAAATCCTGGCCCGGGCGGGTGGGGCGCCCTGTTGCAGGCAGATGGCACAGAAAAAGAACTGTTTGGGGGCGAACTGGGTACCACCAACAATCGCATGGAGATGACGGCCGTGATTGAAGCTTTGACGGCCCTGAAGCAACCCAGCACGGTGACACTTCACATGGACAGCGAATACGTTTTGAAAGGGATCACCGAATGGATTCATGGCTGGAAAGCGCGGGGATGGCGCACCGCCGCCAAGCAACCCGTCAAGAATGTGGACCTTTGGCAAAAGCTGGACGCTGTGGTGGCGGGTTCAGGCCACAAAATTGACTGGCGTTGGGTTCGGGGGCACGCGGGTAACCCCGGCAACGAGCGGGCAGACCAATTGGCCAACCGTGGCGTTGAACGCGCCCTGGGTCGTTTGTAAAGAGCAGGTAAAGCCTGCCATCCTGACCTAGGGAAGACCCTGGGAAACCCGCCAAAACCCGAGTAAAGACGCGGGGTCGTTCCTGTCCGTCACTTCAAGGAATCGGGTGGACTGCTACATTAAGTTACAGTCTATTTCGCGTTTGTATTTTCGCGTTTTCTCTCAGCAAAGTTCACAAGAAATCCTATCCCATGGCGTCAAAATTTGTTTACGGCCTTGTTGCAGTGGTTGGCATTGCGGGTGCTTCAGGTGCAGCGTGGTGGTTCCAGTCCAAGCCGAAGGGCCCCAATGAAATGACTGGCCCAGGCGCCAATGGTGCCGTTGCCGGGGCTCCAGCGGCAGCCTCGTCGGCACCGCGCGCTGCGGGTGTCGAGGTTGCCAAGGTTGAAAAGATTTCTTTGCGGGACGATGCCCAGTCTGTGGGGAGTCTCCGCTCGAAACAAAGCGTCATGATGCGGCCTGAAGTGGCGGGGCGGGTCAAGGAATTGGGTTTTACGGATGGTGGTCAAGTGCGCAAAGGACAGCTGCTGGTGCAACTGGACGATGTCCTGCAACGCGCCGAAGTCAGTCAGGCGCTGGCCCAGTTGTCAATCGCCAAGGCCAACCTCAAGCGCAATCAGGAATTGCTGGCACAAAATTTTGTAGCGCAGCGGGTGCTGGATGAAAGCGCTGCGAATTTGCAGGTGGTCGAAGCTCAACTCGCGCTGTCGTGTGCACGCTGGTCACGCATGGCCATCTTGGCGCCATTCGATGGCACCGTCGGCATCCGCGTGGTGAACACCGGAGATTACGTCAAGGATGGTGCCGATATGGTCAATATCGAAGACACCAGCAGTATGTTTGTTGACTTCCGGTTGCCAGAGCGATTCCAGGGAAAACTCAAGGCACAACAGACCGTTGAGCTGGCCCTTGATGCGTTTCCGGGTCGCGCCTTCAAGGCGCGGGTGGAAGCCATCGACCCCCTGGTGGATGCCAACGGCCGCTCATTGGGCGTTCGTGCCGTGTTACCCAACACCGCAGGCGAACCTGTGAATGCGGGGCGTCGCCCCGGCGCTGAAGGTGGCACACCGAATGCCGCAGCAGGTGGGCCAAAACCAGCATCATCATCAGCCGCCGCAGCTGGCGCGAAACCGGCACAACGCCCTGCTGCTGCATTGCGAGCCAACGCCCCCCGGGCAGGTGCAAGTGAAGGTCCCGCTGCCAAAGGTACGGACGGAAACGGTTGTCCTACCGAATCAATGGCGACGGCCGCATCGGGGCGAGCCCCAGGTGCTGCTCCCGTAAAGCCAGGTGCCGCTGCTGGGGTGCGATCGGGTGGCAACCAGGCGCCATTGCGTCCGGGCATGTTCGCGCGCGTGACCACCGTTTTTGCTGTCAATGAGGCAGCGCTTGTGGTGCCTGAGGAGGCCATCGTTCCCCAGGGAGGCCGACAATTTGTGATCAAGGTGGTAACGCCCGATGATGTGCCGGCCGCAGCCAGGGGGCCTCTGCCGTCCGACACCAAATTTGTCTCCTTGCGGCAGGAAGTCAAACTCGGCACGCGGCGTGGTGGCAAGGTTGAAATTACAGAAGGTTTGGCCGAGGGGCAGTCCATCGTGGTGGCTGGCCAGCAGCGCTTGCAGCGCGACGGTACGCCGCTTCGCATCGTTGAACTGGGACGTCCGCCGCAGGGCGCAGCGTCTGCGCCCGCGTCACCGGCAGGCCCTTCGTCACAAGCTGCCCCTGCCGCTGCGACACCCATGGCAGCGGCCAGCCAATAGCCCCCCAAGTTTTTCCGGAGACTGTCATGCAACTGGCCGAAACATCCATCCGTCGACCTGTATTTGCCACCGTGCTATCGCTGCTGATTGTGCTGGTGGGCGCGGTATCGTTCAATCGACTCAACGTACGCGAGTACCCCAAAATTGATGAGCCGGTGGTGTCTGTGACGACCGTGTTCACGGGTGCATCCAGCGAAGTGATTGAAGGTCAGGTCACCAAGGTGCTGGAAGATTCCCTCGCCGGCATTGAGGGGGTGGATGTGATCACCTCCACCAGCCGCCAGGA
This sequence comes from uncultured beta proteobacterium, assembly GCA_963750805.1. Lineage (GTDB taxonomy): Bacteria > Pseudomonadota > Gammaproteobacteria > Burkholderiales > Burkholderiaceae_C > JANYCG01. The sequence continues at coordinate 4,799 of CAVVSV010000029.1, read as the reverse complement.
GCGCAGCCAGATCTCGGTGCGCTTTGCGTTGACGCGCGACGCGGACTCTGCCGCAGCAGACGTCCGGGACAAGGTTACCCGGGTGCGTCAGCGCTTGCCACAAGGCATTGACGAGCCGGTGATTGCCAAGGTGGAAGCAGACTCGTTTCCCGTCATCTTTTTGGCCATGAGTTCAGACACCCACAACGCCCTGCAGTTGTCGGAAATGGCGAATACGTTGGTCAAGCCTGTGTTGCAGACAGCGCCTGGGGCTGCGGACGTGACCATCTTTGGAGAGCGCAAATTTTCCATGCGCATTTGGGTTGACCCGGACAAGCTGGCCGCCTATCGACTGACCATTCAGGACGTGGAAGACGCCTTGCGACGCTCGAATCTTGAGGTGCCGGCTGGCCGCATTGAAAGTGCACAGCGCGAGTTCAATGTGACTGCAGCGACGGATTTGCAACGCCCCCAGGAATTCTCCCAAGTGGTCATCCGCACGGTGAACGGTCTGCCAGTTCGCATTGCCGACGTGGCGCGTGTCCAACAAGGCCCGGTGGACGAGCGTTCCAGCGTGCGCCTCAATGGCAAGGAGTCCATCGGGGTGGGTGTCATTCGTCAGGCCACCGCCAATCCTCTGGACTTGTCGGCAGGTGTTCGGCAACTGATGGTCAAGGTTCAGCGGGATTTGCCGCCCGGTGTCACGGTGGAAGTGGCCAATGACAACTCGGTGTTCATCGATCGCTCCATCAAGGCAGTATTTCACACCATTGTTGAAGCATCAATTCTGGTGGCTTTGGTAATCTTCGTTTTCCTGCGGACCCTGCGGGCATCACTCATTCCCTTGCTGACCATCCCGGTCGCGCTGATCGGTGCATTTGCGCTGATGGGCATTGCGGGATTCAGTATCAACACCTTGACCTTGTTGGCGCTGGTGCTGGCCATCGGCTTGGTGGTGGACGATGCCATTGTGATGCTGGAGAACATCTACCGCCACATCGAGGAAGGCATGGCACCGTTTCAGGCTGCCATCAAGGGCGCGCGGGAGGTTGGATTCGCCATCGTCGCGATGACCATGACCTTGGTGGCAGTGTATGCGCCGCTGGCCTTTGCACCGGGCCGCACAGGTCGGCTTTTCACTGAGTTCGCCCTGGCATTGGCAGGCGCTGTGGTGGTCTCTGGCCTGGTCGCGTTGACGTTGTCACCGATGATGTCTTCGCTGCTCTTGCGCCATAACCCCTCCCCCTCATGGTTTGACAGACATATGGAGAGCCTTTTGCAAGCCGTTGTGCGCGGGTACGGACGCCTGCTGTCCTGGACCTTGCGTCACCGTTGGCTTGTGGTGGTTGTGATGTTGGGCAGCGGGGTAGTGTCCTGGGCGGTGCTGGGCAGCATCAAACGGGAACTCGCTCCCATCGAAGATCGAGGCGTGGTTTTGGCGCAGGTCAACGGGCCGGATGGTTCGACGCTGGATTACACCAACCGATATGCCCGCTCGATTGAGCGCCTGGGCGAGGCCTACCCTGAATTTGACAAGATTTTTGCGACGATAGGGAACCCCACGGTCGCGCAGGGCAACATCTTTTTCAGAACTGTTCCCTGGGAAGATCGTAAACGCACCACGCTGGAAATGGCCCGTGAAATGACGCCCCGCGTGTCGGGACTGTCGGGTGTGACAGCTTTCCCGATCACTCCGCCGTCTTTGGGGCAGGGCTTCACACAGCGGCCCGTCAATTTTGTGATCATCACCTCCGACAGCTATCAGAACCTGGCGCAAACCGTTCGTACCTTTCAGGATGAACTCGCCAAAAACCCCGGCTTTGTGCAGGTAGACACGGACTTGCGCCTCAACAAGCCCGAAATCAAACTTGAAGTGGATCGCGAACGCGCCGCGGACATGGGCGTAGGTGTTGACCTGATCGCCCGCGCCGTTGAGACCATGCTGGGTGGCCGCAAAGTCACGCGCTACAAGCGCGAAGGCGAGCAATACGATGTGATCGTTCAAACCAACCCGACAAGCCGCAGTACGCCAGAAGATATTGAAAAAATCTTTGTGCGGGGCAGGGCCGATGCCATGATTCCGTTGTCAGCCTTGGTCAAGATCCGTGAAGTTGTGGTGCCGCGTGAACTCAATCACTTCGGGCAGCGGCGCTCTGCCACTATCACTGCCAATTTGTCGGCCACTTATTCCTTGGGTGAAGCACTGGACTTTATGGACGTGACGGCCCGTAAAGTGCTGAAGCCGGGTTATGCCACAGATCTGAATGGCACCAGTCGGGAATTCCGCAAGTCGTCCGACTCTTTGACCCTGGTTTTTGCGCTGGCATTGTTATTCATCTTTTTGGTGCTGGCGGCTCAGTTTGAAAGCTTTGTAGACCCGTTCGTGATCCTGCTCAGCGTGCCTTTGTCCATGGCGGGTGCGTTGATGGCCCTGCAATGGTCGGGCGGTACGCTGAACGTGTTCAGTCAAATTGGCCTGATCACGCTGGTGGGTTTGATCACCAAACACGGCATTCTGATTGTTGAATTCGCGAACCAGCTTCGTGAGCAGGGACTCGACACACTGGAAGCGATCAAAAAATCAGCCACCCAACGCTTGCGCCCCATCATGATGACCACCGGCGCCATGGTTTTGGGTGCCGTGCCTTTGGCACTGGCCAGCGGCGCTGGCGCCGAGAGCCGGCGTCAAATTGGCTGGGTGATTGTGGGTGGCATGAGCCTGGGTACCTTGCTGACGATTTTCGTGGTGCCAACGATGTACACCCTGTTGGCTCGCAAGCATGCACCCGGAGCGAAAAAAGAAGCTACCTTGATTGACGCGCCGCATCCCCAGGCGCTGCCATCCAGTCCTTAAATCACGCCTTCAAACATCATCACATCCACCATTTGTCCAGCGGCGACATTGCCTTGGTCGTGGTGGAGGACGATCAGGCCGTTGGCCTGGGTCATCGAACTTAAAACACCAGAACCCTGGTTGCCCGTGATTTGCACTTGCAGGCTGCCATCGGGGGCGGTGCTGACAATGCCGCGCTGGTATTCCGTACGACCCGGTTTTTTGCGAATGGCTTCCAGGGTTTGTGCCCGCAGGTAGGGCGGCGACGCCTCCGTGCTGCCCATCATCTTGAGAAGTGCCGGGCGCACAAATGCCAGAAAAGTAACCATCACCGCGACCGGGTTGCCGGGTAAGCCAAACAAAATCGCAGTGCCGGGGATACTACTATTTTCATAGCTAACTACTGAATTTGGACGGGGACTTAAGGGACTTTTTGTACACTCTATTCGAGGAATTCGCCCCACCGCCATGGGCCGGCCCGGTCGCATGGCGATGCGCCAGAACGCCACGCCACCAGCACTGTCGGCGTCACCAGCCAGGCGTCGCATCATGGCCTTGGTGTGGTCGGCTTCTCCCACACTCACACCACCGCTGGTGATGATGGCATCTGCAACGGCAGCCGCTTGTGTGAAGGCGGCCTCCAGAGCAACAGGCTCGTCCCGTACCACACCCAAGTCAATCATCTGGATTCCCATTCGGGTGAGCAATCCATACACGGTGTAGCGGTTGCTGTCATAAACGGCACCTTCGCGGGGCGGCTCGCCCAGACTCAAAATTTCATCCCCTGTGGAGAAATAGGCTACTTTCAACTGACGCACCACCGTCAGGGATTCAATACCCAAACTGGCTGCAAGTCCAAGTGCTGCCGGTGTTACGCGCTCTCCTTTTTGTAGCGCAGCCTGCCCGAGCCTGATGTCCTCCCCCAGATGGCGGCGGTTGTCGCCCCGCTGGAGCAAGCCCGGGGGCAAGGAGATTGACGTTCCATTCCCGTCCGATTGCGCCCTTACAAATTCTTGGGGAACCACGGTGTCCAGCCCGGCGGGCATGACTGCTCCCGTCATGATTTTCAGGCACTCGCCCGGCCCAACAACACCGCGCCAGGCAGCACCGGCCAATGCTGTGCCTACGACCTTGAGTGTCAACGGTGTTTGGGCGGTGAGTTGCTCGCCCGCAAACGCGTAGCCGTCCATGGCCGAATTGTCATGGGGCGGCACATTGACGGGGGAAATCACGTCCGCGGCCAGAATGCGACCCAAAGCGGCCATCACCGGGACCGCTTCAAACTCGACAACCGGTTGCACCATGTGGGTCAAAAATTCGTTGACGGCCTTGGCGCTCAGCGCCTGAGGGTCATAGCCCTGCAACTCCGCAGCAATCTGGTCCAGTGTTTTCATGGCGTGATTCCGTCGATCTTTCAGGTGCGTTCCAGAGAATGCAACTCTGCCAGGGTATTGGCGTTAAAAAAGGCGAGCGGGTCGTCGGTTTCCCGATCGAAGGGCACGGTCACTGTGGTGTGTTGCGCGGTCCAGGCGTCGATTTTCCGTCCACCCGACTGCGTGAACCCGGCCAAACTTTCCAGCAAATCGACTCGCAGCAGGCAAAAAACGGGTTGGGCACGGACCTTGATGACGCCGTGGGCGTCAGTTTCCGGAGCGGCCACCATGGCGATGTCTGCATCGTGCTCAGCCATGGCGCTGACCAGGCGGGCAACCATGTCCAAGGGGAAAAGAGGCGTATCGCAAGGCACGGTCAGCAGATAGGGGGTCTCGCAACGTTCCATGCCGGTCAGAAAGCCTGCCAGAGGCCCCGCGAAATTGTCCATCACATCGGGCCATACAGAGGCACCAAAGGCCTCGTAGGCAGCCAGATTGCGGTTGGCGTTGATCATCACTTGGGCCAGCGGCCCCACACTTTGCATTTGCAGGCGCAAAAGCGTGTGCAGCGCCAATGGGATGCCATTGAAGGACTGCAATCCCTTGTCGACACC
>CAVVSV010000028.1:0-65627 GCA_963750805.1 uncultured beta proteobacterium | reverse complement strand
AGTGCCTCTACAGTGGCTATATCAGGCGGCGAGGTGGTTGGCCAGGTGGTCGAGACCATGAAAGGCATCAACGAAGCCTCCCGCAAAATCGCTGACATCATTAGCGTGATTGATGGCATTGCCTTTCAGACCAACATCCTGGCGCTGAACGCAGCCGTGGAAGCGGCCCGCGCAGGGGAACAAGGTCGCGGTTTCGCCGTGGTCGCCTCTGAAGTACGCTCGCTGGCCGGTCGCAGTGCCGAGGCAGCCAAAGAGATCAAAACCCTCATCAACACCAGCGTTGAGCGTGTAGAGCAAGGAACAGCATTGGTTGACAAAGCTGGCGAGACTATGACCGAAGTGGTGACCAGCATTCGTCGCGTGACCGACATCATGGGCGAAATCAGCGCTGCCAGCAGCGAACAGTCGGCTGGTGTATCGCAAGTGGGAGAGGCCGTAATACAAATGGACCAAGCCACGCAGCAAAACGCTGCGCTGGTCGAAGAAATGGCCGCAGCTGCCAGTAGTTTGAAATCGCAGGCGCAGGAATTGGTGCAGACGGTAGCGGTGTTTAACCTGGGTGGCAATATCAGCCAACACGGAGTCGAGCCAGGCGCCAAGGCCGTGCGCGCTCCGGCGCTCAAGTCAATCGCCAATAAGCGCCCGGAAGCTGCCAAGCTGACTGCCCCGGCACGAACTGCCCATCTGTCTGCACCCGCCAAGCCAGTTAGCCAGACCCTGACCAAAGCGGCAGCCCCTGCTAAAGGTGGGGACGACGAATGGGAAACGTTTTAAAAGCGAGGGTGTGCGTGGTGCATAAACCTTCTAAGCCATCGCCAAATGAGCAGTTAGTTCAATTGGCAAGCGCGCTGGGCGAGATTCGAGATTCCTGGGTCATGATTTCATTTGCATTGAAGGACATAGTGACTGAAATCCCGTCCGCTGAGAGAGACGAAGTTCTGACGGAGGTGGACCGCTATTTGTGCCGGATTCGTGAGGCAAGTCGGGGAAGTTTTGATTGAGCACGTGCATTCGAGCTTTGATTCGATATGCAATGGGACTAACACCTAGCAGGTATTCGTGATGGGCAGCTCCCGCCTGCCGAGTTGACCTCCTCCTTAACTGCCTTAAAGACCGCCTATTCCGGAATTCGGCATTTCCGCGATGGACTCAGCGATTTGTGATCTAACCGCTGCAAAGCTGTCATTGGCAACCAGGTATCGGCAGGCAGCTATGTTGTAGATGTTTCGTCGAAAGGTGCAGCTGTGTTCGACCGAGTGCGGTCGAATGATTCCTAGATTTGGCGGTTGGCAAAAGGCACTTAATGGCTCATCAGCTTTTCCGTGTGCCCTCTCAAAACCTGACCTAATAATGTGACTTTTTGCTGGATGTGCGTAAACTTCAAATCTATTGTTGTTAGCGTTAGGTCGCGGAAACTGACAAAGGTGGTGGCAATAACACGGGCTACATATTGAACTTCAAGTCGCAAGCGGTTATCGTGAGAATTTAGGGTAAGTCAAGGAACCCGTTACAAATCCCTTTCCAAAAAGGAAATCAAATTGGGTAAAGAATCGGTTCATGTCCACATTCCTGAAAAGGCAACCTTGTTTGCCAAAGGAACGAGCACAGCCAAATTTGATTTCGACAATCTTTTTGAGCACATGCTCAACGGGATCGCATATTGCAGAGTGATCTATGAGAGCGGAATTCCGGCTGATTTCGTCTATATCTATACCAATAAGGCATTTCACAGCCAGACTGGTTTGGGCCCGGTAGAGGGCAAAAGTGTCAGTGAAGTCATTTCTGGCATCTTAGAAACTGACCAAAATCTTATAAAGATCTATGGGCGTGTAGCTTCAGGAGGAAAGCCAGAACGTTTTGAAACCTATGTTGAGGCGTTACAGCATTGGTTTGACGTGAGTGTCTACAGTCCTGAACCCGAACACTTCGTATCGACGTTCGATATCATTTCGAGCCGCAAAAATCGCGAACTTGAATTGGAACAATCACAGAATTCGGCGCATATTGGAAGCTGGTATTGGGATGCCAAGACCGATAAAAACATTGCGTCTGCAGAACTTTGCAGAATGTGTGGAAGGGACTCAATTCCACCATTTTCGGAACAGAACGGCACGTTATTTCCAACTGATGCGTGGAAAGTATTGAATGCCGCGGTTCAAGAGGCGGTGAGGACTGGAATTGCGTACAACCTTGATTTGCCGGCGCTGCGCAGTGACGGAACGCAGTATTGGGTTAACACGCGTGGTGGTCCAGTGCTCAACACAGCTGGTGAAGTCGTTGGGTTGCGCGGTACGGTGCAGGACATCACCGAGCGCAAACAAACTGAAGAAGCGCTGCGGCACACCCAAGCCTTGCTGGCTAATGCCGAAAAAATAGGGCGAGTTGGGGGTTGGGAGATTGATGTTCAAACCGGGCAGACGACTTGGACGGAAGCGGTTTACGACATCTATGAACTGAATGGCACCGATCGGCTGACGGTGGACGAGGGCATCAATTACTACACGCCCGAGTCGCGGCCGATTATCGGGCAGGCCGTGCAGCGCGCGATCGAGCAGGACGAGCCGTTTGATTTGGAATTGGAAATCATCAGCGCGAAAGGCAACCGGCGCAGTGTTCATGCAGTGGGCAAGCCGGATCGAAGGCACGGCAAAGTATCAGGCTTTTTTCAGGACATCACCGAACGCAAGTTGGCCGAACATGCACTGCAGGCGGCGCTCGAAGAAAGGAACGCCCTCCTTAAAGAGGTACACCACCGCGTCAAGAACAACATGCAGGTAATCACCAGCTTGCTGCGTCTGGAGAGTGGACGCAGCACGGTGGACAATACCAAGGCAGTTCTGGGCGATATGCAGGCCCGCATCCGCACCATGGCGCTGCTTCATGAATCGCTTTACCGCACCGGCAACTTTGCATCAGTTGACCTGGGTAGGTACCTCAGACAACTGTCCACACAGGCATTTCAAGCACAGTTCACGAATTCGGGCGTCGTTCAGCTTGAGCTCAACCTGGGCTCGGTGCAGGTCAGCATGGATCAGGCCATCCCCTGCGGTCTGCTGGTTAACGAGTTGATCTCCAATTGCTTCAAGCACGGATTCTCGGCAGGTGTCGCGGGTCACGTCAGGATTGAGTTGCAACCTTTGGACACAGCGACTCAGTGGTGCTTGCGGGTGTGCGACACCGGAGTGGGTCTGCCAGATAACTTCGAGGAGAAGCGCAAGAACTCACTCGGGCTTCGGTTGGTGGGTGACCTGGCACGGCAAATTGGGGGGGAGTTGAAGATTGCGCCGAACCAAGACAAAGGCGCGTCGTTCACTGTGAACTTCAAGGCACTGGAGCCCGCGCCGCTGGTCATGCCAACGTGAGATACGGGCATGACCGACCCCATTGCCAGGCAAAGCTGACGAGCCCTGAGGGTTGCCTGGCCAAACCCTTTACCGAGTATGAATTGCGAGCACTGATGGTGGCAGCGCTGAAGTACGTCTAGAACTGGGATTCTTCATACCTGACATTGGTGGACGGCAGCTTCCAGCCCACAGGAGCCACTCGGCAGGTGGCTTTTGATAGGTAGTAAGCCCCCAAAAAAAACAGCCAATACTGACTAACGACAATAACGAGTTATCGATAGCTGGCGTGCTATGGACCTATTGCCGCAATCGCACCCATAACGGGTGGAGCGGTTTGCAATCAATTTGCTCTAAACCTGTCACTCGCAACCAAGGAATGACTGCCTGCTTTGTGGAATGCATTTTGCCCAAGCGAGCACCCGTTTTGGGCTGGGAGCGGACCCCCACTGAAGAACCGCCAATTCACACATTCGACCCAAAGCAGAAATCCAATTGTTCTAACTAACCACCCTAAAGCTGACATTGGAAAGCAGCGGCCAGTTGTGATGGCGAGCGACTGGATTGCAGCCAGACTGTGTGAAAACTCCTTGAAGTTGGCGCGATGTTTGCTATGACATATCAAGCCTTTTGGAGGATTGAATATGTCCAGATTCGTAGAGGGCCAAGACAGGAACCAGGTGACTTTACTGCCGGAGTGCCTGGATGACTATGTTGGCGAAGACAATATGGTGCGGGTGGTGGACGCGTTCATCAATGAGCTGGACATGGTGGCTCTGGGCTTTGAAGGAGCCACTCCCGCTACACCAGGGCGCCCGTCCTATCAACCTGCGGTCATGTTGAAGATTTACCTTTATGGGTACCTCAGCCGCATCCCGTCCAGCCGCAGCCTGGAGCGTGAGTGCCAGCGCAATGTGGAAGTGATGTGGCTGACCGGCCGTCTGGCACCGGACTTCAAGACTATTGCAGACTCCCGCGTTTGAAACCATAGGTGTCTAGCAGGTTGAAGGCAAGTCCGGGTCACAAACAGTCACTGGCGAGTGTCAGTTGTGAAGCCCCAAGTCCCAGGAAAAAGTTCTATGTGTTGCGAGTTTTGGATTTGGTTCTAGGTGCTGGTTATTAGCAGGCTTCGTTGCACTCAGAACAGCCATCATCTCTGACTAACGCTGGTTTCTGGATGTGCTCATGGAGTTGGCGATGAACTGGTTGATCACGCGCCACATGGGGGCCAATGGCCACAGCCGCGAAGTGGCCGGGGCGAGGGTGGCGGTCAACGACCGGCTCAATGCAGAGATTGACTGGCCCAGCCGGGCATCTGCGCAGTGGCTGGCAGCAAACCATTGGAGCCCTGTCGGACTGCGATGGACTCCAAAATTCGTAGCCGAAAATTCAAATCTGACGGAGACTTTCAATGGAATGTCCCAATATTCTGACACTGTCTTGAAACTTTAGGCTGATCCAGTTTGTCGACGAAAAACGGGGCATAGAATCGCCAAAGCAATGGGCCTTGCTGAGGCGTTTGCGTGGGGAAAAAGTTAAACCTTTTGCCTGGAGAGCAATTTGTCACATCCTTTGGATTTCACCCAAAAAGCAACCGTACTGGTCGTGGATGACACGCTGGACAACCTGACGCTCATGGCAGGCCTGCTGAAAGACCTGTACAAAGTCAAGATCGCCAATAGCGGTGAGAAGGCGATCAAGTTCACCCAGAGCGATAGTCCGCCTGACTTGATTTTGCTTGACATCATGATGCCGGGCATGTCAGGTTATGACGTTTGCAAAATCCTCAAGGATGACCCCAAGACGAGGCATATTCCCATCATCTTCCTGACGGCCATGACGGCCACTGAGGATGAGAAAAAGGGCCTGGAGATGGGCGCGGCTGACTTCATCACCAAGCCCATCAACCCTCCTATCGTAATGACGCGGGTGGCCACACAGTTGCAGGTCAAAGCAGCGGCCGATTTTCTAAAGGACCAGAACGCATATCTGGAAGCCGAAGTTGCCAAACGAACCGAAGAGCTGTCCGCCGTGCAGGACGTCACCATCATGGCTATGGCCTCGTTGGCCGAGACGCGAGACTCCGACACGGGCAACCACATACGGCGCACCCAGTATTACGTCAAGGCCCTGGCTGAAAAGCTCTCCACCCACTACCGCTTTCGCGACTACCTGAGCGGTAAAGCCATCGACACACTGTTCAAGTCGGCGCCGCTGCACGACATTGGCAAAGTGGGCATTCCGGACCGGATTTTGCTCAAGCCGGGAAAGTTCACGCCCGAAGAGTTTGAGATCATGAAAAGCCACACCTCTCTGGGACGCGATGCGATCGTGCGCGCAGAGCAACAACTCAACCTGAAGGTGGATTTTCTCAATTGCGCCAAGGAAATTGCCTACTACCACCAGGAAAAATGGAATGGCAGCGGTTACCCCACCGGGGCCAGTGGTGATGCCATTCCCATTTCGGCTCGCCTGATGGCCGTGGCTGATGTGTATGACGCCCTCATCAGCCGGCGCGTCTACAAGGACGGCATGACCCACGAGAAGGCCGTCGGCATCCTTGTGGAAGGCAAAGGCAGCCATTTCGATCCCGATATCGTCGATGCGTTTCTGGCGCTGCAGGATGAATTTCGGGCCATTGCCCTTCGCTACGCCGATACCGACCACGATATGGAAGAAAAAGCCAGGCAACTGGCCTTGCAGGTTGGAACCCCGGCGGCATAGCCTATGACGTCGACCTGTGTGTGGGTGCCCGGAGGATCCTTGTGAACACTGTTGCGCGCTTTGTATCTGGTCACAAGCCGACGGCTTGGCTCGCGGTATGGGCTGCAAGCCTCACAGTGGCGGCCTTGCTGGGATGGATTAGCCATCGTTGGGATGTGGATCAGCGATTGTCCCTGCTGCAGACCGAAACGCAGCGCAGCAGCCTTGAAATTACCTCGACCACACTCAATGGCAACTTGATGGGCTCGATTACCCTGTTGGGCCTGATCGACAGGGACATCAAACAGGAGGCTACCAACGGATTGTTGTCTGCCGATGCCCACATTTATGTGACTTTGAGTACCGTGGGCAACGCATTTAATGCCGAGGGGCTCTTTGTGGTGGGAGAAGACGGTATTGTCAAAACATCTTGGGACCGCGTCGGCAAGCCATCCACTGGCCTGAACGTGCAGTTTCGACCGTATTACAAAATGGCCACCCAGGGAAAGTCAAGTGTATATGCCGCAGTGAGTATGGCTCGGGGTGACCGATCGCTTTACTTCACGGCGCCTGTGTTTGCTGAGCAGGCAATCTCTACCAGCGGCTCAGGTGCTGTAGTTGCCCGGACAAATCTGGACCGGGTTGACCGCTTGCTAAAGGGTCGCCCGGGTATTGAATCTTTGCTGCTATCACCGCAGGGCATTGTGTTTGCCAGCAGCAAGCCAGATTGGGTGGGCGATATCGATGGTGCACCGGATGGTGCGCGCCTGGCGGAAATACGCGCCTTGAAACAATTTGGTCCTTTTTTCGAGACCAAAACGCCGCAGGTGCTGCCCTTGCGAGCCATTGATGGACTGCAGCGCGTCGACACCCGGCCTGTCGCCGTTGCGTCGGCAGCCGTGCGCTGGAACGACCCGTCGGGCGATTGGCGGCTGGTCCTAATTGAAGACTTGGGCTTGTCGGTGGACCCCTGGCCACATATCGCGCGGGGAAGCTTGGGTGGCGTGATCACGTTACTGATCGGTTGGCTGTGCCTTCACCTCTTGAGTGGACACCATGCCCAGCAGCAGTCCGGCGCCCAACTGCAGGTTTATGCGACGCAGCAGTCCGACAACCTAGCCTATCGGGCCAAGGTGTCCGCAGTGGCGCTGGGTTTGCAAAGGTGTCAGAGCGTGCAGGAGTTGGCCACAGCATTTCTTCGTGATGTGCGTGAACTGCTGGGAGCCATGCAAGGCGTGCTGTATGTTGCCAACCCGCAGACTGATGTTCTGGAGCTCGCCGGCGCCGCCGCATGCGACGGCGTGGCTGCGCCGACGCTGACACTGGGCGAGGGTCTGCTGGGTCAGGCTGCCCTTGACCGGAGGGCGCAGACGATTGCCACGCCACCTCATGGCATTTGGACCGTTCGCTCCGGATTGGGTACGACTTCAGCGCGTGCCTTGTTGCTGGCGCCGTTGGTGGTGCAAGACCAACTGATCGGTGCACTGGAGATCGCGATGCCGTCCATGCCTGATGCGGCTTGCCAGGAGCGCTTTGAAGACCTGGCAGTCCTTCTTGCCAATAATCTGGAAATCCTGCGGCGCCACGCGCCGCCGCTTGTCCAGCCGCCAACTGTCAGACCGGCAGAGGAATTCCCGATATGAAAACGCTTTTTGCAGCGCTAGAAAAGCGCACCCTGGTCACTAAGCTGATGCTTGCGTTCTTTGTTCTCTTTGCCATACCGGTGGCGATCGGCATGTTCAGCGTCAAGGTAGAGAGCCAGCTGTCAAGTCAGCTTGAGCGAACCTATGAAAGTGACTTGCTGGGTGTCTCCAATGCCAAGGATGCCCAGGTGCGATACGTGATCATCGGCCGCGCCATACGTCAGGCGCTGATCGCGCCGGATGTCGCCGGGCGTGAGCTGGCGCTAAGGCAACTGGCCGATGCCCAGAGCAATCTGCAGCACGAACTCGGCGAACTACAGCGGCGCGTTTTCCGTGAGGATGTCAAGCAAGCGCTGGCCGTCTTCAACGATGCCATTGCAGTCTATCAGCGCAACGTCGACATGGCCAAAGTCCAGATTGTTCGCGGTGAACTGGCCGGTGCCATGGCATTTGTCGGCTCAGTGGAATTCGGCAGGAGCGGACAAATCGCCTCTGAGGCAATGGACAAAGTGGTCGTACTGAAGGAGGCGGGTGCCGATCAGGCAACAAAGTTGGCTCTGAAGCAGGCGCGGGAAAGTGGCCAGCAGATTTATGCCGTTCTGGCGGCGGGCTTGGCGATCGCGCTTTTAATGGGCTGGCTGGTTTCGAGATCCATCCTGATGCCTGCCGAGAGGGTACGGCTGGTGGTGGATGAAATGGCGCGGGGAAATCTGGACGCCCGGATACCCCACAGCGATTACACCAACGAGGTCGGCGGGCTGGTCCGTTCCATCCAGGTTCTGCAAGACGGCGCCCGTCAAAGGGATGTTCAGGGCTGGATCAAATCCAACCTGACGGAAATTTCCAATTCCTTGCAGGTTGCGACCAACTTTGCAGAGCTGACTCAAGTCCTGTTTACCCGTCTGGGGCCGTTGGTGCATTTGGGGCACGGCGTCTTTTATGTGCATGAGGAGGAGCAGCGACGCTTGCGCCTTCTTGGCTCTTATGCCCTGCGTGAGCGCAAGTCGCTGGACCAGTACTTTGCCATCGGGCAGGGGCTGGTGGGGCAATGCGCACTGGAGCGATCGCCCATTACCCTGAGCAACCCTCCAGCTGACTATGTCCGTATTGGTTCTGCGCTGGGCGATGCAGCGCCCACAGCCATTGCGGTCCTGCCAGTGTTGCGCAACGACCGGCTTTTGGGCGTGCTGGAGATCGCAACCCTGGAAAAATTTGGCGCCAAAGAGCAGGCATTGCTTGACGGAATTATCCCGGTGCTGGCGATGAACCTTGAGATTCTGGAGCGCAACGTCCGGACCAACAAGTTGCTTGAAGAGACACGCCGACAGGCTGCCGCCATGCAGGAGCAAGCAGCCACACTGGAAGAGCAAACCGTCGAGCTTGAGGCACAAAACAACGCCATCCATGCGACCGAAGCGTGGTTCCGCGGCATCATTGAATCTGCGCCGGATGGACTGCTTGTGGCGGATGAACACGGCATCATCACTATGGTGAACCCCCGCATAGTAGACCTTTTCGGCTATGCCGAACATGAACTGGTGCGCCAGCCAGTGGAAATGCTGGTGCCAACAGCGTTTCGGTCCGGCCATCCCCGGCTACGCACCCAATTTATGGATGATGGGCGCCCCAAGGACATGGGCGGCAACAGCCGTGCGCTCAAGGGTCTGCGCAAGGACGGCTCTGAATTTTCAATTGAAGTGGGGCTCAGCCGTTTGCCTGCTGTCGGGGAGCGCGGTGTCTGCGTGTGTGCGTCGATCCGTGACGTCACCGAACGTCACCGGGCGCAGGAGGCCGTGGAGCTGGCCAATGCCGAACAGACGGCCATGTTTGAAGCAACGACACTAGGTATCGCCTTTATCAAGAACCGCGTCATCGTGCGGGCCAACAGCAAATTGGACGTCCTGTTTGGAGCCAGGGAAGGCGCCCATATCGGACAACCTACCCGCTCCTGGTATGCCAGCGAAGAAGACTATGAGACCGGGGGCGGCACCGCTTACGAGCAACTTGCCCAGGGTGAGATGCACCAGCGCGAGCAGGAGCTGGTGCGCACTGATGGCTCGCGTTTCTGGTGCCAACTGAGTGGTGCGGCCATTGACCCGTCTGACCTGGACAAGGGTACGGTCTGGATGCTGCAAGACATTACAGAACGCAGGAAGGCGGAGGCGACGATTCGGGCCAGCCAACAGCAGATGCGCACCCTTGTGGACAGCATGCAATCCGTTGTGTTCATGAAAGACAAAGAAGGGCGCCACACCCTGGTCAATGCATACTATGAGGAAGCTACAGGGATCACTTCCGAGCAGGCCTTGGGACACACTGATTCAGAACTCATGCCAGCGCTGGCAGCAAGAATCCAGGCGCAGGACCACGCTGTCATGGAGTCACGCACCGCTGCAACGTTTGAGGAAGAAGTGCCAAGTGCCGACGGCAGCATGCGTCACTACCTCACTACCAAAGTTCCCTTGATTGACGAGCTCGGTCAGGTCTATGGGTTGTGTGGAACGGCGACCGATATTACGGAGCGCAAGCAGATGGAAGAGGAAATTCGGCGAACCAATTTTCTGACAGACGTTGCGCTTGAATTGACAGGCAGCGGTTACTGGTACGTCGACTATTCCAAGCCGGATCACTATTACCAGTCCGAACGTGCCGCTCGCATTCTGGGCGAACCCATCAAGGAAGATGGGCTTTACAACCTGGACAGTGAATGGTTTGCACGCCTGCAGGAAGCCAACGCCGAAACTGCGGCACTTACAGCAGAACGCTACCAGGGTGCCATCGACGGAAAATATCCCAGTTATGAGTCCATCTACGCGTACAAGCGCCCCATTGACGGCGAGATTATCTGGGTTCATGCGGCGGGCAAACCGGTACGGGAACCTGAAACCAACAAAATCCTTTACATGTATGGTGCCTACCAGGACATCACTGCAGCCAAGGTAGCAGAACAGAGGATAGCAGCCAGTGAACGCCAGGTGCGCCAAATGCTGGACACCAGTCCGATATCGGTTCACGTCGCCAATTTGGAGACAGGTGACATCCTTTACGCCAACCAAGCCTATGCGGACATGCTGCACGTGAAACTGGAGCAGTTGTCAGACCTTTCGCCGCGTATTTTTTATCAGGACAAGCAAGCGCTTGAAGAGGTACGTGCCGAACTGCGTGACGGACGGCACATCGTCAACCGGTCGATGGCCCTCAAGACGATTGATGGAGCGCCATTCTGGACCCTGGCTTCTTACTTCAAGATTGACTATGAAGGCACTCCTGCAAAACTGGCCTGGTTTTTCGATGTCACTGAATTGCGCCGTGCGCGTGAGATTGCCGAAGAAGCGACCAAGGCCAAGAGCGACTTCCTGGCCAACATGAGCCACGAAATCCGCACGCCCATGAACGCCATCATCGGCATGAGCCACCTGGCCCTGCAGACCAACCTGGACAAGAAGCAGCGCAACTACATCGAGAAGGTGCACCGCTCCGGCGAAAACCTGCTGGGCATCATCAACGACATTCTGGACTTCTCCAAGATCGAAGCCGGCAAGATGAGCATGGAGAGCATCGACTTCCGGCTGGAAGACGTGATGGACAACCTGGCCAATCTGGTCGGCATGAAAGCCGAAGACAAAGGGCTGGAGCTGCTTTTCAACGCGGCACCCGATGTGCCGACTGCGCTGCTGGGCGACCCGTTGCGGCTGGGCCAGGTCCTGATCAACCTGGGCAACAACGCGGTCAAGTTCACCGACAGGGGTGAAATCGTTGTCGGCATTGAGACCGTGGCGAGGATGCCGACGGCGTGGAGCTGCATTTTTGGGTGCAAGGACTCCGGCATCGGCATGACACCCGAGCAGTGCAGCAAGATGTTCCAGTGCGTTCAGCCAGGCCGATGCCTCCACCACGCGCAAGTACGGCGGCACGGGCCTGGGGCTGGCCATTTCCAAGAATCTGGTGGAACTGATGCAAGGCCGCATCTGGGTGGAGTCGCGAAGCCGGCAAAGGCTCGGTTTTCCACTTTCATGCCCGCTTTGGCGTGCAGGACACGCCCGCAGGCGCGGCGCATGTTCCAGGCCGATGAGCTGCTGGGCGTGCGCGTGCTGGTGGTGGACGACAACGCCGCCGCGCGCGAAATTCTGTCCACCATGGCCAAGTCCTTCGGGCTGGAGGTGGACGCAGCGTGGGACGGCGCAGAAGGCCTGCGCATGGTGGCGGAGGCCGACCGAAAGAACCTGCCCTACGACCTGGTGCTGATGGACTGGAAAATGCCGGTGATGGATGGCGTAGAGACCGATCCAGCGCCTGCGCGGCCAAGATCTGCAGCACGTGCCCACGGTCATCATGGTCACTGCCTATGGGCGCGAGGAAGCCATGGGCGCGGCCCTGCAGCGCGGCGTGCAAGCTCAACGTGGTACTGACCAAACCAGTGACCTCCTCCACGCTGCTGGAGGCCGTGGGCGAAGCCCTGGGCAAGGGCGGGCTGGTCGAAACGCGGGCCACGAGCAAGGCCGACACCCAGTCCGAGCGCCATGGCGCAACTGGCCGGTGCACGCCTGCTGCTGGTGGAAGACAACGACATGAACCAGGAACTGGCGATGGAGTTGCTGCGCAACGCCCAGATAGAAGTGGTGCTGGCCAACCATGGCCAGGAGGCGCTGGACATCCTGGCGCAAGACAGCGCCTTTGATGGTGTGCTGATGGACTGCCAGATGCCGGTGATGGACGGCTACACCGCCACCCGCGAGATCCGCAAGAACCCGGCTTTCAAAGACCTGCCCATCATCGCCATGACCGCCAATGCCATGGCCGGCGACAGAGAAAAGGTGATTGAGGCAGGCATGTGGGACCACATCGCCAAGCCGCTGAATGTGGAGAACATGTTCGACACCATCGCCAAGTGGATCAAACCCAAGGTACACTGTCAGGCCCAGCGGCAGACGCTATAAACTCCGTAGCAGAGAATTCATTGATGGCGCGGACTACCGGCACGATTACCTTGAATTCCACCCTTGAAGGCATTGATGTCAGGGCGGGCATGGCCACGACCATGGACAACGTGAAACTGTACAACCGCCTGCTGGTGAAGTTCCGAGACAGCCAGGGTGACTTTGCCAATTTGTTTGCGGCTGCGCGCGTGGATTCGGACGCCAGCGCCGCCGCGCGTGCAGCGCACACGCTCAAAGGCACAGCGGGCAATATTGGTGCCAAAGGCGTGCAGGCAGCAGCTGGCGAGTTGGAGCATGCCTGCATTGTTCAGGCCGATGCAGCGCAGATTGACCGCCTGCTGGCAGCCACTCTTCAACAACTGGTGCCGGTCATAGCTGCCTTGCAAGGCATCGGTGCTGCACCAAGTCCTGCGACCCCTGCACCCGCCGTCAGTTCCGCGGACCCTGCGTTGGTCAAGCAAGCGCTAGACCGTTTGACTGCCTTGCTTCGTGACGGCGAGTTGGAAGCGGCCGATGCGGTGGAAGCCCTACAGGAACTGGTCCAGGGTACACCGATGGCGACGACCCTAAACCGGGTCGCCACCGCGGTTACGAACTGTGACTTTGACGCAGCGCTAAATGCCCTGAAACAAGGAGATCTTTGACATGGCATCTCAAAATTTGGACAAGCTGGAGCATCTAGACAAGAATCTCGTGTTCCTGGTGGTTGACGATTTCGAGACTATGCGACGCGTCACGGCCAATCAGTTGCGTCAACTGGGTGCCGACAAGATCGTGATGGCCAAGGACGGGAAGGAGGCTTTGGCCATTCTCAAACGCCAGACGGTCCACGTGATTCTTTCAGACTGGAACATGCCTGTCATGTCGGGTATCGAATTGCTCAGGGAAGTGCGTTCAGACGATAAATTGTTCGTACTGCCTTTTTTGATGATTACAGCAGAGGCGGACCGCGACCGGGTTCAAGAGGCTATTCAGGCGGGCGTTACTTGTGTACTTCTAAAACCGTACTCCAGCAATCTGTTGCTGGAGAGGTTGCAAAATGCATTTGCCTGGAAACCACGAAAGGTGGTTCGCGAAGTTGTTGTTCAGACCGTTACCGTTGCGCCGCCGGTTCCTTCGGATGTTCTGACAGACCAACGGCCAGTCATTTCCGCCCTGGAATTTGCGCACGGGCTGGCCCGCAAGAATGAGAAACCCACCATCCTTGTGGTGGACGATACCCCCGACAACCTGATCCTGATTTCCCAGTTGCTCAAACAGGAATACCGGATCAAGCTGGCTCAGAACGGCAAGAAGGCGTTGGAGATATGTTGCTCTGACAACCCACCTGATCTTGTGCTGCTCGACATCATGATGCCGGACATGGATGGGTTTGAGGTCGCCAAGCGCATGCGGGAGCATCCCAATGCAGAAACGATCCCTGTAATTTTCGTGACGGCAATGACGGGCAATGACGCGCGCGAGCGGGGGCTTGACTTGGGAGCAGTGGATTTCATTACGAAGCCCATTGATTCTCACCAACTGCTCTTGCGCGTGCGCAATTTCATGCGCTACGTGCAAATGCGCAAGTCATTGCAGGCAGACTATGACAGCATGCTGGAAGTCGCGCAGCTTCGTGAAGACGTGGAGCGGATTACGCGCCACGATATCAAAGCACCTTTGGCTGGTGTGGTCGGTCTAGTGCGCGGATTATTGACAAATAGTGGACTGAGTGCGGAAGACAGACAGCAGTTGGCGCTGATAGAAGAAACGGCGATGAGCTCGCTGGACATGATCAATCTCTCATTTGAACTGTTCAGGATTGAGACCGGACACTTTGAACTCAAAGCGGCACCAGTGGAATTTGGGGACATCTTTCGCAGATGTATCGAGTTGTCAAAGGCGACGTTCTCATCTAAGGTACTTCAGATTCTTCTGGAGACCGACATGCCTGAAGGTTCGCCACTGCCCAAAGGGTTTGGAGACGCCACCCTATGTTCTTCAATTTTTATGAACCTCGTAAAAAATGCGTGTGAAGCTTCTCCCCAGGGTGGCGTTGTCCTGATTCGGTTTTATGACCAGACTCCCCTGAAAATTTCGATAGTCAACAAGGGGGCGGTACCCAAAGATATCCGGGAACGCTTCTTTGATAAATATGTGACTGCAGGCAAAGAAGCCGGCACGGGGCTAGGCACCTACTCCGCCAAATTGTTGACGCAAGCGCAGAACGGCCAAATCGAACTTGCCGTATCGGACGAGGACAATAGCACCACCATCAATGTGATGCTGCCAAAGGCTTAGAAGCGCTTGACGATGAGGGCTATGCAGGCGGCACACATCATTGTGGCCGCCGAAGTCGTCAACACGAGTTCGGACGTGCAACAACTGCCCATGGTGCTGAACGCCGTGACGCAAAATACGGGCGCATCAGCCGCTCAAGTCTTGGCCGATGCGGGCTACCGAAGTGAATCGGTGATGGCCGAGTTGGCAATAAGCAATCCTGATACAGAACTGGTGATCGCCTTGGGTCGCGAAGGAAAGGTGCTGGCCAAGCCCAGGGATGCACAGCGCTACCCGCACACGGTGGCGATGGCCGCCAAGCTCGAAACAGAGCAAGGAAAGAAAGACTATCGAAAGCGCAAATGGATTGCTGAGCCACCCAACGGCTGGATCAAGAGTGTTCTGGGATTCAGACAATTCAGCATGCGAGGGCTACAGAAGACAAAGGCCGAGTTCAAGCTCGTCTGCATGGCGCTCAATCTGCGCAGAATGGCCACCATGCAGGCCTGCTGAGGAAGAAAAAGCAAGGAAAACCAGGATCTGCGCTCAAAACAGGATGTCTCGGCCATCACGCCACAACCGGACGAAGCTGTTGACGGACGCGTTCATTGCAAACCAAACGACGGGGAGCCGTCAATCGTCATTGCTGCGCTCGCGAAAAACTTCTGTCGCCCGGGCTCCTAGCCGCACCCCTGCCCCACCAGTAGGAATATCCGTCGATTTTGAGGGACGGAGGAGCCAACCGGAGAAATCATCGATACGCACATGCGCTTGGCGGCGGGCCAGACCCGCGTGCAATTGCTGCACACAGGATCTGACATTCAACCAGTTGCACGAGCATTTCACCTTGCGAGCGGTTCTGGACTGGTACTTGGCCAAGCGCTGCTGATGGCGTTTGAGCCTGCTGAGCGCGGCACGTTTGTGCCGCGCTCAGCGTTGCGAACTTCGTGGTCCCAAAACTTG
Source organism: uncultured beta proteobacterium (assembly GCA_963750805.1). Taxonomy (GTDB): domain Bacteria; phylum Pseudomonadota; class Gammaproteobacteria; order Burkholderiales; family Burkholderiaceae_C; genus JANYCG01. The sequence continues at coordinate 49,781 of CAVVSV010000028.1, read as the reverse complement.
CCACCCATCGATTTGATCGATTGTCGGCAAAAACACACTTGGAGTTCCGACAATATCGCTAGTATCGATATTTTTATATATATCGTTTTTAACGCTTGACATATCGATTTATTTCTATAAAATCGATCTATTGAAGCGTTTTGATCGCTTTTTTTAACTTCGCAGGAATGGAGATCTATGACAAATAAAACATCTACCGCGATGCCTGTCTCGCAGGGGCGCCCGGTTTCGGTGGGCATGGGCCGCGCCTGCGAATACCTGGCTTTCAAACTTGGCGCTGAGCACTATGGAATCGACATCCTGTGTGTCCAGGAAATCCGCTCCTACGAGCAGCCAATCCGCATGGCCAATGCGCCGGAATTCATCAAGGGTGTGGTCAATCTGCGTGGGGTGATCGTCCCCATCGTTGATATGCGCATCAAGTTCGGCCTGGGAACCGTGGACTATGACCACCTGACCGTCGTGATCGTCATCAACGTGGGCGGCCAGGTGTTGGGCATGGTCGTCGATGGCGTCTCTGATGTCGTATCCCTCACGGATCAAGAGACGCACCCGGTGCCGGAGGTGTCCGCCAACATCATCAGCAGCCACATTCGGGGCATTGGCACCCTGCAGGACCACATGCTGGTCCTCCTAGACATCGAAAAGCTCATGTCGAGCGCAGAGATGGGTCTTCTTTCACAAACCGTTCAATAACTCACAAGCGAGAACATCATGAACATTTCCAATCTGAAAATCGGCGCGAGACTCATTCTGGGCTTCGCAGCAGTGTTGGCATTGACCGCTGTCATCGGCACGGTTTCCGTCAGTCGCATGTCTGCGATCAATGATTCCACCACGGAGATCGCCACCAACTGGCTGGTCGCGTCCCGTACGCTGGGTGAATTCAGTTCGGAACTGTCTGCCATCAAGCGCAGTGAGTCTCGTCACCTGCTGGCCACCAAACCGGATGATTTCGCAGTCCAGGAGAACGATATCAAAGCGCACCGAGAAAAGGCGGCGGAAACCTGGAAACGCTATGAGGTCACGATCGCGTCACCCGAAGAACGGAAGCTGGCCGATGAGGTCAAGTCAAGCATTCTGGCCTATGCGGCGACTACCCCGAAATTGATCGCCTTGTCGCGCGAGGGAACCGCCAAGGTGGACGAAGCCAGGGCCTATTTCAGTGGGGACTCACGAGCAACCTTCAATGCCGCGGATGGCGCCATCCAAACACTCATCGCGTTTCAGTCAAAAGGTGCTGATGCGGCCTATGCGACCTCGCAAGAGACCTTCTCGAGGACCCGCATTGGCGTCATGGCGGTCCTGCTGATCGCGATTGCCATCGGAGCCTTGCTGGCCTGGTTGATCACCCGCTCCATCACCGTGCCGGTACGCGGCGCCGTCAAGCTGGCCGAAGCCGTTGCCGCAGGTGACTTGAGCACCAGTATTCAAAGCAGCAGCAAAGACGAAATCGGGCAGCTCATGCGTGCATTGAAGTCGATGAACGACAGTTTATCGACCGTGGTGAATCAGGTGCGTCAGGGATCTGAATCCGTGGCTACCGCCAGCTCACAGATTGCCGAAGGTAATAACGATCTGAGCCAGCGTACTGAAGAGCAGGCCAGCGCCTTGCAGCAGACCGCAGCTTCCATGGAGCAACTGAGCTCCACCGTTAAGCAGAACGCAGACAGCGCCCGTCAAGCCGACCAGCTGGCCAAGAACGCCAGCACTGTGGCCATCAAGGGTGGCGAAGTGGTGGCTGAAGTGGTTGAGACCATGAAAGGTATCAACGACAGTTCCAAGAAGATTTCCGACATCATCAGTGTCATCGACGGCATCGCCTTCCAGACCAACATTCTGGCTCTGAATGCTGCCGTGGAAGCGGCTCGTGCCGGCGAACAGGGCCGTGGCTTTGCGGTTGTGGCGTCCGAGGTCCGTTCGCTGGCCAGCCGTTCGGCAGACGCAGCCAAGGAAATCAAGGGATTGATCAATGCCAGCGTCGAACGTGTTGAGCAGGGCACCGCACTGGTGGATCAGGCCGGCACCACCATGACCGAGGTGGTGGGCTCCATTCGCCGCGTCACCGACATCATGGGCGAGATCAGCGCGGCCAGCCAGGAGCAGAGCCAGGGCGTGGCCCAGATCGGTGAGGCCGTACAGCAGATGGACCAGGTGACTCAGCAGAACGCCGCACTGGTGGAGGAAATGGCCGCAGCAGCTTCGAGTCTGCAGAGCCAGGCTAAAGACCTGGTTGGCACCGTGTCCGTCTTCAAGCTGGACCCATCCTCTTCTCAGTCCGATCTGACGGCGCCAGTCAAAGTGCGTGCTGCCAAGCCTGCCGCCGCCTACAAGCAAGCTGAGCGTCGAGTCGTTGCAGGCGCGAGCTCCGAAACTGCCATGCCAAAGCTACGGGTCGGAGCTCCGAAGGCCCTGGCGGCCACGGCTGGTGGCGACAAAGATTGGGAAACCTTTTAACAGCGCCGTACACCTTTGGCTGGCCTGCAAAAGGCGGCCATGGTGTCCATGTAACTTCACACGCACTAGGGAAAACGGGTCATGAAACTATCCGACTTCAAAATCTCAACAAAACTGATCGCCGCCTTCGTCATCGGCGCCATGATGGGTGGCTTCATCGGTCTCTTCTGCATCGTCAACATGAAGAAGCTGAACGACGCTGACACCAGTCTCTACGCCAACGAATTGATGGGGATATCCTATCTCAAGGAGGCCAACGTCGAGCGGTTGAAGGCGGTTGTTGCATTGCGTGATGCTATCCTCGCGGCCAACGAGCAAGAGCGTCAGGGCGCATTGGGTCGCATCAACGAGAGTCGACAGAAGGCGCGGGACAACCTCGTTAGTGCGCAAAAACTAACGCTCAGCGAGGAATCCAACAAGAACATGCGGGAACTCCTGGAAGCCGTCAAGGTCGATGGCATGAATTCCAATGCCCTGCTGTCGAAGTTGGCGAGTACCGCTTTCCCTGCACCCGCCGAAATTCTGGACGACTTGAAGGTCAAGGTGGCGGGTCCCAGTATCAATCTGGGCAATGTCATGACCAAGCTTACCGCGCAGGCTGAAAAAGATGCCGCAAAGGTATCCGCAGCCAACGACGCGATCTATACCCGTAGCCGCAATCTGGCGCTGGTCCTGGTGCTGATCGGGTTGGTCTCGGGTGTCGTCGTCGGCATCTTGTTCAGCCGTCACGTTGCCAACCCGCTCAATAAAGCCGTGACTACGGCGCAGCGTATCAGTCAGGGCGATATGACAGTCTCCGTCTCGACCACCGGCAAGGATGAGGTGTCTCAGTTAATGCACGCCCTTGAAGACATGCGCATCAACCTGATGCAGATCGTGTCCACCGTACGCTCCAGCTCCGAGTCTGTGTCGATCGCCAGTGCAGAGATTGCCCAAGGCAACCAGGATCTGTCCGCCCGCACCGAATCCCAGGCCAGCGCCCTGGAAGAAACAGCGGCCTCGATGGAGGAACTCACTGCCACGGTCAATCAAAACGCAGATAACGCCCAACAGGCCGACCAGCTGGCCAAAAGCGCCTCTGCCGTGGCGATCCGGGGTGGCAAAGTGGTGGCCCAGGTGGTTGAGACCATGAAAGGTATCAACGACAGTTCCAAGAAGATTTCCGACATCATCAGCGTCATCGACGGCATTGCCTTCCAGACCAACATTCTGGCTCTGAATGCTGCCGTGGAAGCGGCTCGTGCGGGTGAGCAGGGCCGTGGCTTTGCGGTCGTGGCATCCGAGGTTCGCTCGCTGGCGAGCCGCTCGGCAGGCGCCGCCAAGGAAATCAAGGGATTGATCAATGCCAGCGTCGAGCGCGTTACGCAGGGCACCGCACTAGTGGATCAGGCAGGCACCACCATGACCGAGGTGGTTGGCTCCATTCGCCGCGTCACCGACATCATGGGCGAGATCAGCGCCGCCAGCCGCGAGCAGAGCCAGGGCGTGGCCCAAATCGGTGAGGCAGTACAACAGATGGACCAGGTGACTCAGCAGAACGCCGCACTGGTGGAGGAAATGGCCGCAGCAGCCTCAAGCCTGCAGAGCCAGGCTAAGGAGCTCGTTGGCACGGTTTCCGTGTTCAAGCTGGACGAATCCCACGTCTAGACGCCTGTCGGATTTCGCTGCCAGGCACAATTTTCGCGAATCGCTCAGTGACACCCGAGCGCATTGTTCAATAAGATATCTTTGGAAACAAAGTATTCCCGAAAGGCTCAAGAAAGCGCATGATTACAGCGGGCCATGCGAGGGCATCGGTCTGCGCACGGAGGGCAACTTTCATGAACCATTCCAGCGAAGGGAAGGCGCATTCTGGCCAAGAGCAGATTACGCTCCCAGTTCGCCCAGTTCGCCCGGTTGTCCTGGGGGTAGTGGTCTGCGGCGTGCTTGGACTGGCGACGGCGCTGGCCTTTGACTCCTATCGCAAGTATCAGGACGAGATGCTTGAGGCTCAGGAGGCGGCCGACGCTGCACGCAAATCGTCACTGCTGCGAACGACCCAGTTCCTGCAGCAATCCAAAGTCCTGCTGGCAAAACTGTCCGATGACGCGGCAAATCAGGGGCGCACTGCCACACACTGTCCAGCGGTATTGGAGGAATTGAGGCGAACCCAGCCTGTGTACACCAACCTGGTCCGCCTGGATGCCAGCGGGCAGGTGCTGTGCGACGCAAAGGCTTCGAGCCAGGGTCAGGCTTCCCTGCCTGCTCTGGCAAATGATTTCTTGCAAGTTGTTCGCACCAAGCAATTCACTGTTGGAAAGCCCGCGCAGGCCGACTCTTCTGAGCGCTGGACTGCGAGACTGCTGCTCCCGATCAAGAATGGTACCGGTCAGCTTGCAGGTGCCCTGGCCTTGTCCGTGGATCTGCTGAACCTTGATCTGATCGGTTCCCCCAACAATCTGCCACACAATGTGCTGGTCGGCATCATCAATGGCGATGGAACCATCGTCGCGCGCTCGGAGGGTGGCATGCTGCGCATTGGCCGGCCTGCCAACTCAGATGTGGCCAAGACGGTCTTGCGCAATCGTGAGGGAACTGCGCGAGGCCCGGACTACCTGGGTAGCGACAGGTTGTTTTCCTATGCACCGGTTCCTGACTCGGATTGGATTGTGTTCGCGGCCTTGGACCTCCAGGGCAACGGCTCGCCAATGATGCAATTGGAGCCCGGGCGACTTGCAGCCCTTGCTGCCTTATTGTTGGCGGCAGTCGGATTGGTCGTGCTCTGGCGGCGCAATGCGCATCCGAAACCAGGTTGATCAAATTCCTATTGAAGCGGTTCAGTTGCGCAGCAATGCACACAAAGCGCTCGCCAGGTCGGCGCCGGAGACCGGTTTGACCAGCAGCTTTGAGCGCTCAAAGTTCGGCGTTTCCATGCCGTCTGAACCATCGGTGAAACCGGTGCAGAAGACCACCGGGACATCGGCCTTGATTCGGCGAATCGCCGTGACCAGAGCTGCTCCCGAAAGTCCCGGCATGGTCAGATCCGTGACCAGGACTTTCAATGGCGGCAACTCCGTCCTGAAAGCTTCCAAGGCCGCCAGCGGGTTGTTGAACACGCGCGTCTTGTAACCCCAGTCCGTCAGCAATTCATCGAGATAGCCTGTGAGAGCGGGCTCATCGTCCACCACCCAGATCAGTTGTCCACTGCCGGCGGACATCGCGTTGGATTCAGGCTTTTCTTGATTCTTGGCCGGTTCGTCGGTGGGGATTGGAAACAACAATTGAAAGCGCGTGCCTTTGTTGGGCCTGGAGTCCAACAGGATATGACCGCCGGCTCGCATCATGATGCCTTGAACCATGGACAGCCCAAGCCCAGTTCCCTTTCCTACATCCTTGGTCGTGAAGAAGGGATCGAACACTCTTGAAATGTTTTCTGCCGGGATACCGTTGCCCGTATCGGACACGTCAATCGCCAGGAACGTCCCGGAAAACCGTCGCTGTGTGGTCAAGCTGATCTGGTTCTGCACATCCGCCCGGCGCACGACAATCTCTATTCGGCCATGCGAGTGGCCTTGGGAATGAATCGCGTCTCGTGAGTTGATGATGAGATTCACCAACACCTGATTGAGCTCGCCGGCGTCCACCAGAATGTTGCCTCCGTCCTCTATTGCCTTCGTCAGTTCGATGCTTGCAGGCATGGAGTGACTCAACATGGACAGCACTTCATCAATCACCGTGGCTGGAGAAATCAGGCTGACGCTGTCACTGGGTTTGGTGCGCGTAAAAGTCAGCATCCTGGCCACCAGATCGCGTGCCCGCTCGCTGGCGGAAATCACCTCGCGCAGATATTTGGCGAGCTTGGAGTCCTTGTCCGGCACATGCTTGTCCAGCGCCAGGTTCGCGTAACCCAGGACGGCCGCCAGGATGTTGTTGAAATCATGGGCTATACCGCCGGTCAGCTGCCCCAGGGCTTGAGCCTTTTGGGACTGCTGCAGTTGCCTCTCAAGCTCCCGCTTGGCCACCAGTGAACGTTCAAATTCCAGCCGGGACTGCACGATGCTGCGCACCAGAAAGCCGCCGAACAGGAAGGCAAACAGCAACCCGAACACCATGGACAGGACGGACGCATTGCGTACGGTCTCAAAACGGGCCAGGGCAGCACTGTATTCACCGCTGGCGATATCCAGTTGCATTCGGGTCAAGGCCTCGATATGACGGCGATAGGGCTCCGCCTTAGGGATCATCACATCCAGTTGCAGACGATGTACTTCATGATAGTTTCCCGCTTTCAGCGCCGCCAGGGCTGGGCGGTAGCCGTTCACCACAAAGTCTTCCAGGGCCTGTTGGAAGAGCGTTGCAATCTCTTTCTCTTTTGGCGTGAGATAGGTCTTCAGGTAGTCGGCGAAGAACGCGTTTACCGCTTGCAGGTTGTCCTCGGCATCTGGGAGGAACCTGGCGTTGAACTCAGTCGACCTCACGTCCTGCCCGATGGCCAGGATCAGCCAATTGCGTTGCAACAGACGCTGAACCTCCGACAACTGCCACATGGGCACGGTCCGGTCCGCATACACCGTTTTCAAGCCATCGTTGGTCTTGTAGATGCCAATCAGGCCTATGGACCCGACAAACAGAAGCAGGCAAGACATCACACTGACCAGCAGAATGAGCTGACTCGACGTGCTCAGGCGCTTCACTTTGAGGCCTCCGTCTGCTGGGCCAAAACATCCGTGATCGATTGAAGCAGTTTGCTGGCGGCAATCGGCTTGATCAGCAGTTTCTCGATGCCGTGCTTTTCCAGTTCACTGGCAGGGATGCCATCACTGTAGCCCGTGCAAATGATCACTGGCAGGTCTTTCCTGAGGGTGCGCATGAGATCCACCAATTGAATCCCGGACAGGCCCGGCATGGTCTGGTCAGTGATGACGACATCCACGCCATGTGGGTCAGCCTTGAACGCGCTGAATGCCGCCAGAGGATCATTGAAGACGCGCACCCGATAACCCTCCTCAAGCAACAACTCGCTCACAAAGCCAGCCACGGCTTTCTCGTCATCCACCACCCAGATGTTGTGTCCCGTTTCGCTTTGCGCAATGGCAGCGATTGGCGGGTCTTCGGCTTTGGTGGCTGTCGGTGCTTGCTGCTCGATGGGGAACAGCAATTGGAACTTGCTGCCGCGCCCCAGTTGGGAGGTCACCACCACATGGCCGCCACACTTCTGCAAAATCCCCTGTACGACGGACAGCCCTAGGCCGGTGCCTTTGCCGACCTCCTTGGTGGTGAAGAAGGGATTGAACACGCTGGCGAGGTTTTCCGGGCTGATGCCCATGCCATTGTCGGAAACCTCCACCGCAAGGAAATCGCCGTGCAGCCGTTGCTTGCCGATGGCGCAGACTTCGTCGTCCAGATTGACGTTTCGCACCCGGATGACGATCAGGCCCTGGCCGCTGATGGCGTCCCGGGCGTTGATGACCAGATTCACCAGGATCTGATTGAGGTCGCCGGCCTCAATGCGCACAGATTGCTCGCTTTCAATGAGGCAACGCATCTGAACGGATGTGGGAATGGAGGGACGAAGCATCTCCTCCACTTCCCTAACCACGGCCGCAGGTGAGATCAGGCTCGCCGCAGTTGCCGGCGTGGTTCGGGTGAATGCCAGCATCTTGAGGATCAGATCGCGCGCACGTTCGCTGGCGGAAACGATTTCCTTCAGGTATTTGGTGAGCTTGGGCTCCGCATCCGAAGCAAAGCGGCTCAGCGCCAGATTGGAATAACCCAGGATGGAGGCCAGGATGTTGTTGAAGTCGTGCGCAATGCCGCCGGTGAGCTGACCCAGGGCCTGCATCTTCTGGGCATGCTGCAACTGGCGCTCTAGCTCCTGCCTGGAGGCAAATGCGTGCTCCTGCTCGGTCAGGTCGCGAATGAACGCATAGACGTGATTCGTCTGCGCGTCGTAAGTGACAGACACCTCGACAATCAATTCGCCGCCGTCCTTCCTGCGATGCCTGGACTTGTACCGGCCGTACCCCAACTCACGAATTTCATTGACTCGCTTGAGCCCAATATGCCCGTCATCGTCTATCTTCAGATCCTGGACCCGCATGGTCAGCAACTCGGCGGTCGTATAGCCGGACATCCGGGCGTAGGCCTCGTTGACCTCGATAAGGGAATCGTCGGTAGAATTCACGACCCAGTAGCCGTCCATGGCCGTCTCCAGGATGCGCTTGTGCTGTGCCTCCCTTCGCAGGCTACTGGTGACGTTCTCTGAAACCGCCACATAGCCTTCGACCGTGCCCTCCTCATTGCGCACCGGCGTTACGATTCTGTCCTTGACAAGCTCTTCCCCGTTTGGCAACACCATCTTGATGCGCCCGCGCCAGACCTCGCCCGCGGCCAGCCTATTGCGCATCTGGATGGCGTCAAGTGGGTCAGGCGTGAAGAAATCGCCAAAGAGACTGTTTTTGCCCTCAGGAACGTCTGGCACGAGAGAACGCGAAGCCCGATTGCGCCAATTCACGACGCCCTGCACGTCGGTCAGCATCACGGGGGTGGCGGTCGATTCGAGCGCGAGAGATTGAGCGCGAAGGGACTCATTGACATCGGCCAGCTGCCGGGTCTGCAGGGCCAACCGCTCGTACGGCTTTCGCAAACTCAGAATAAAGATGGCCTGGAAGATCAGCCAATACGACAGTATTTTGTAAAGGTGCCCGAGCAGGTTCTGGGCGTCGTTGGCAACAAGGTAATTGACAAAGAACAACTCGCCCAGGGCGGAGATAGCCGCAGCACCGAACATCAGCGCGTCGTGAGACTCATTGCTATTTCGGGCCGTCGCGTACAAACGCAGGGCCGCCACGGTCATCAGGCCTGAGAGCACGATCTCCCAGCTGGACTTCAAGAGCGTGGTGCCCTGTCCAGCAACAAAGAACACGGGCGCCCACGATTCGTGCGCCAGGACAGCATAGGCCACTAAGAGGGCAAAGACCGCGAATCCGGCGCCCAGGCGATTGCGTGCCGCTCGCCTGAGCTGGGCAGATCGCGGGAGGAACGCACCCACCAGAAACCCCAAGACCACACACGTGCGCGCAGCCATCCAGAAAGCCAGGCCTTTTTGCTGGGAACTGGGCGTCACAAATTCACCCATGCCATTCACAGACATGGCATGCAGGAAATCCAGCCCCGCTGCGGCTATCAAGGCCGACGCCAGGATGACCGAGGAAGGCGTGACTTCGCGCGTTGGCGTGAACCAGACAATCGCGACCACCAAGACCGAGACCAGGATGGCGAGAAACTCCAGCACAGTGTGGATGGGCACATATGCGTGCAAGGAGACATGCAGCGTGTCCAGCGGCAACAGATAAGAGGCGGCCATCAGCACGGCGGCCCCGAGTACAGTCCAAAGCTGCCGACCGAGAACCCGCTGTCCAGCAAGTGTTTCCGGAAAAACAAAAGATCTCATACAAAACCTCGAGAAAGCCGGGTCGTTATTGCCGGGCAGGCTGGCAGGCTTGCCTACAAGTCCTTGCGGCACCAGTCAATCACGCCGGTACTTTGGATGGCGTTGAACAGGTTTAGCCCAAGATCGGGTCTGGCTCCACTTGGCAACTCCAGGGATGCAGGGTCATTGCGCAAAATGTTGAGGAAGATAGCGACGATCTCTGGATCGCGCCAGCCTTTGGTGGTTTCCTCTTCCATGATGGCGATGACTTCCTCACGTGTGAAGGCGCGCTTGTATGGCCTGGTGTTGGCCAGCGCATCGTAGATGTCAACCACCTGAAAGATGCGTGCCAGCAGCGGGATTTCCTGGCCTTTGAGGCCATTCGGATAGCCGCCGCCATCCCAGCGCTCGTGGTGGTGCCGGACGATGGTCTCGGTCAGGCGCATACTCTTGAGGCCACCAACGATCTGCGCGCCGATGTCCACGTGCTGGCGCATGATGTCCCATTCCTCGGCGGTGAGCTTGCCTGGCTTGAGCAGAATGCTGTCAGGAATGCCCAGCTTGCCGAGGTCATGCAGTATCCCTCCGCGGCGCAGCGCCACCAGTTCTTCCGCCGACAGCCCCATCGCCTTGCCCAGCAATACGCCGGTGTGGGCCAGTCGCGAGCAATGGTCGCCCGTGGTGCCATCCTTGGCCTCCACCATGCGGGCCAACGCAAACAAGAGTGACTCCGCGCTGTCCAACTGATCGGTCAGACGTTTATTCTTGGCTGCAGCATTCACCCGCGCCAGCAGTTCCATGGGGTCGTAGGGCTTGCGCAAGAAATCATTGGCGCCTGCGGCCAGACTGGCCGTGAGGTTGTCGATGTCACTGTTGCCGGTGACCATCAGAATAGGGAGCAGGCTCAGGCGCGGATCCTTGCGTATGCGTCGGCAGGTTTCGTCACCGTCCATGCCCGGCATGCGCTTGTCCAGCAGGACGACGTCAAATCCCTGCGAACCAAGTATGTCTATCGCCTGCAGACCCGATTCGGCCTCGGAAACCTTGTAGGCAGGCGAGTCCAGCAGGTCTCTCTCCAGTGCGCGGTGGTGCGCATCGTCGTCAACAATCAGTACCCTGATGGGATCGGTCATCAGATCGTCTGGCGGCAGGTCTTCGAGAACTTGGTCCATGGCGGGTCTCCGGTAAGTTATGGATCTATGCCTATCGTTTGCAGCAAGAGCGCGGTGTCCAGTGGTTTGGCGAAGCAGCGTTCAGCGCCTGCCTCCAGTAACTCTTTTTCAACTTCGGGTGTCAAATAGCCGCTCATGGCCAGGACACGGATGGGCGCGTTGCCGGGAAGCGCCTTGATGTGCCGGCAAACGTCCGTGCCTTTGAGGCCCGGCATCATCTGGTCCATCAGGACCACATCCGGACGGAAGGTGAGCAACTTCTGGCCCGCCACAAAGCCGTCCGTGGCAGTTTCGATAATGGTTGCATTGCCATGATCGCCAAGCAATTCCGACAGAAATCCCACCAGAGCTATATCGTCATCGACGATCAGGATACGGATGGGGCCCTTGTTGCTGTTCGGATTCCAGGTCCTTTGGAAGCGCTCCACCACCTCGCGGCTGTAGCGGCGGTGCCCGCCTGGGGTGATGTCTGCCTCCAGCAGCCCCTTTTGAGACCAGCTGCGTACCGTGATCGGCGAAACCATCATTACGGCAGCCACTTCGGCTGGCGTCAACCATGGTTTTTCTGTCTTTACTTCCAGCATATTTTTTATCTATTCAGTCGTTTTAAGCGATTATTGTCATTCAAAATCGATCTGTCAATGAATTTTTGCGACTTTAACGCTTATATGAGTAAAAACGACTGAAACGCTTTTATGATCGATAATCTGGGCTCACTCAATTCAGAATACGGCCCGACAAAGCCACTTGAACCTGAGTCAAAAGCCGCAGCGTCACAAACCCCAGGCTCTCGGGTATCCAATCGATTCGCCGTTCTAAGACATGGTTGATCTCGCGGCGCACGAAGTACATTCGGGCGTTTCAATTACTTTTGGGACACACCAAGATGAAAGCACGGTGCGATACCTTGGCATATGGGTTGAGGATGCTTTGAAGCAATCTCAGCAAACTGAAATCTGGGCGCATCCGCCGGGCTGGTGAATAAGGAAAGATTTGGCTTCTCCCGTTACCGGTCACTTGCTAACGTCAGCAGATGGCCCTCAGCATATAAAGTCCAGCTACATGAATTCAGCGGCTTCGCAAATCCACAAGGTTGATGCAACCGTGGTGTCGCCAGCCCAAAAAATCCACCTTCGCTAAAGAAGGCTTTGGATTTGACGCTTTTGTGCTGGCCTGATGTAACGCATCACCATTTCCAGGCTTTTATGTCCCGTCTGGCCCATGATGGTGCTGGTCTGCATGCCCACCGTTGCGGCCTCTGTCACGAAGCCGGCCCTAAGCGAATGACCTGAAACTATCTTTGCCGCGTCGATGCCCTTTGAGCTGGTGACGGCTGCTTTCAGGATCAGCGCCACGGACTGACCTGTCAATGCTGTATTCCCAGCAATGCCGTCATGCCGGTTGATGGGCCGGAATATGGGCCCGGAACCTATGCCAGCCAGTTCGAGCCAAGCTTGCAAGGCCTTCACTGGACAGCGCTCCTCCGACTTTGCCAACGGAACGAAGACTGTACGACCCTCGCCTTCTTGGTCGGTCTTTGACCTGCGGATCAGAAGCTCAATTCCATGGGCATGCGGCGTAATGTCTTCAACTGTCAACGCAACCAGTTCCGAACGGCGGAAGGCTCCGGCGAAACCAACCAGAAGAACAGCACGGTCCCGCGCAGCCTTCATCGGCTTCTGTTTGGCAACCATAACCAACAGCTCAAGCAGGTCATCTTTGACCAAGGCTTTTACGCGACGCTGGGCAACACCGTAGGTACGGCGAATACCCTGCATAGTGCGCTTGACCAGTCTGTCCCTCGTGGGGCTATCGAACCCCTTGTCAGTGTGGGCTTGGTTAATTGCAATCAGGCGGTGTTGCAGGGTTGCTACCGACAAAACTCTCGAAAACTTCGCCAGGTACTCGGCCACCATTTCAGGCGTTGCCGGGATCTTTGAATGCTCCTTGAAGTGGCGAACGTCCCGCCCATAGCTGCGACGGGTGGACTCTGAACGGGCAGCCTGCGTCAGGGCAATGACGCGGTTAGATGATTCTCTTCGGGCTTTGGGAACTTTGGTGCTGTCGGCCGTCATGGTGTTCGTCCATTGCTTAGGTCCCGGGACCGGCTTTTGATGTCAACACAACCAAGAAACCGCACCGTGTCCTTACGATCAATGCCCATGTCAGTACTCTTCAGGCTTCAGAATGCACGTGCTGGCGCGGGTGACGCCGTCATCACCCGTCGCCTCGGTGATGACAAATACCTTGTCTCGCTTCAGCAGGTAGGAAGAAAATATCCTCCCTCCGTTATGAACCGCATCGTCGTTGGCCTTGCGATCCTCGCGACCTAAATCACCCCAGTCGCCTCTGACGTGACGCTGTAGAAGTCCCGTGGCCGGTACTCCATGCAGTGCCAAAAGAGCAAGCGCACCTGGTGTGGCAACAATCTGACCCATGGAAAACAACGGGAGATTGATATTTGATGTTGGGCCTCCATCGCTTGATACGTTAGGCTCTTTGGGGGTTTGATTGACTTTCACTTGAGGTCTCCTTGAGGGAATGAACTGAGCACCTGAAGCGGAGCCCAGAATGCAAAAAGCCATGACGGTTAGGCCATGGCTTTTTGGTTGGTTGAATGGACAGGATCAATAGTCGGATGTTTGCGACATCTCATGCAGCTCTATGACCCAAGACAACTCGTGGTCACTGATGGTGCGGATTTGCATCTCCTCTGGTACCCAGTAACCCGGATCAATGATGTGCTCGACATTGGGTTGCCCATCGCGATTGCGCTGACGGGCAAACAGTACATGGCGTCCCGCAAACTTGCCTGCCTCAAGAAGCAGGATGGCAACATCACTTTTGATCTGGTAGGTTGAAGTGCACTCTTTCCAGACCGAGGCAACCCATCCATGATGCGCTGCCAAGAATGCTGCCAGACTGCCATCATCGACAACGGTGTACGGGCCATGTTCCGGTATGTGGTCGTTGGCAACCGCAACTGCCCGTACCTCTTGGGCTGTGCAACCTGCCACCATTCCGATAACGGCAAACAAGCAGTCATGATCATCGTTCTGCACCACTCTGGTGTACTCAGATTCAAAGTCGATGGGTAGACCTGAGGCGTTTAAACGCACTGATGTAATCATGTTTGCCCCCTGACACTTGGACCCACCCAGTCTGCCGTCTCGTGGCGGCAATGCGCTGCCAGGGTCATCAAGGCCGCTGCTCCGTCACCCAGTTCGGATAACAGGTAGCCCAAAGACTCCACCGAATCAGCCGAGATAGTGCCATCCTCGATGGGCACCGCGCTGTGGCTAAGGAGATCACCGATGACTGAGATTCCCCGGTGAATGACTTGGATGGTTGTTTCTGCATCACTTTGAATGGTCGCAAGCAAACTTGCGTCCGCGGTTGGGTAATCAATCTCCTTCGCGGCTGTCAAAGGCAGCATGGGCAACCGCGACAGCAGATCACGCAGGGGCCTTAGTGCAATGGTTCGGGTGCTCATGCGGCCGCTCCTTTACTTTGCTTTACCGGCTGGGTTGCTTCTCTGAGTTATCTCCATGAACCAGGCTTGCGGTTCAAGGCTGAATTCGCTGAAGTCTGTGGTGATGTGAAACTTGGGGTCCACCCATGGGGCGGGGTCTAGCAAATATGAAAAACTCTGAAATTTGTCAGTGCCCTTTACATGGTGGAACACTACATGTCGGCAGCTCTCATCGAACTTTGAAAATGCCCCGCAGAGCACTGCCACATTCGGCAATGCATCCACTTTTTTGAAGTCCTTGTAGTCACTGCAGGCAAGGTCGCTAAGGTTGAAAAGTATCTTGCGGAACAAGCTCTCGTCCATGTAAAACGGGCCGTTAGCACGCATGCCCAAGGTGATGGCCACCTTCTTCACATCTTCAAGCGATTTTCCACACAGGGTTGCGGCGCAGGCCAGCATGTCGTCATGGGTACCCTGCATGGGAACACGTTTAAACGGGCTAACGAATCCGGTGGGCAGTTGACCGTTACCGATCTTGGTGGTTGGGGCTGAAGCCATTGCATTACTCCTAGAAAGTTCATTTGCTTAGAAGTGCAAATGCGGCGGCTAGCCCTGGCTGTGATGCCATGACAAGAAGAATGAATCAGGGGGATGAAGTGTTCTTGCTGCCCGCCGCGTTGCACGGTGGTGTCTGATCCTGCCATTCAGTCGTGAATGATTTGATCGACGGCTGAACTCTAACCGCAGGTAACAGGCAGGCCAACAACTAAAAAACTTTGTGCCATACAAGCGCCCGGTTTTGGATCTGCAGGCACCTTTCAAACTTCGGCAGCCTCACAATTAAGAATGATTTCCATCCATTTTTCGAGTGCCACTCTGCGTTCCGCTATGTAGTCATTTTTATCGTAAACACCAACTAGTCCACCCACAGCGTGGTTTAGACAGCGTTCGGCAACTATGACGTCTGCTCCAATTTGATCAGATGTCAACCAACTTCTTGCGGTGCTACGAAGGTCGTGGGGTGTGAATTTTCTGAATTCGACCCCAGACTTTTCCATGTTTTTGAATAGCTTATGGAGCATTGAATTGAGGGTGCGTTGCTCAAAGTAAATCTCACCCTCGTGATTCTTAGTTCGACGCCGTTGCCGTGCCGGAAGCACATACTTAGAGCTGCAGGCCAGGGTCTCAAGTTCTTTAAACCATTCGACAGCGGCCGGTGCAAGCGGTATCGTGAAACCACGACCTGTTTTGCTATTTGTTGCCGGGACGTGCCACACTGCCTGCGGAAAATCTATGTGCGCCCATTCGGCGCGTGCAAGCTCACCTATGCGAGTGCATGTGGCTAACAGTATTTTTACCGCCAGTGCATTTTCTGGACCCATAAAAATTAACCGAGGAAGTATTGTTTGCAATTCAACTTCGGTCAGCATGAGTCGCTGTCTGGTTGGTTCTGGGCGGCCACAAATGGCGGTCACTGATATTCCCAGACAGGGGTTCGCAGTTACGGCATGTTGAGCGATTCCGTGCTTAAACGTTTCAGAAACAGCCGTCAGCACCAACTCCGCTACGTTGATGGAGTTATTTTTGCCTACACGCTCAACCAACGAAACAATGTCCGCCGTTTCCACCTCGTTTGCAAGCACGGATCCTAGTTTCGGAAGTATGAGTTTGTTGAATTGCTGATTTCTTTGTTTGACAGTGGAGCTGGCAAGGGTAGGGGATACCTTTTTCATGTAGTCATTGACAAGTTCACGAAAGCTCTTTTGCTTCGCAAGCTTCATTCGATCTAGTTGTTTTTGTCGCGCAACATCAATACCGTTTTGGATTTTGTCGCGAGCTTGTCGGGCATCTTCGCGAGCGCGGGAGAGTGATTTATCTTTGTAGCGCCCAATGGTGAGCTCCTTGAGTCTCCCACCGTACCGATATCTAAGTATCCATGAGGCCGTCCCACCTGCTGAGAGGGTGAAGGTAAGGCCACCACCATCTGCTACCGCAACAGGCTTGCCTGCTTTTATCCACTGCCGAATTTGAACGTCACTTAGCTTATTGAAAAGCTGACTCATGGCACCCCCTGTTTCGCCAACGTTAACTAGCCTGCAAGATGCTAGCTACACGTTTAGCTACACAAATTATACGTGATGCTGTGATTTATCGTGATGCGATCTGATTCAATAAATTAAATAAAAACAATGAGTTACGTGAAATATTGACGCATCATGAAACTACAAGAAACACGAATTAACGATTCAGGTAGCAAATTTCATGGGATATTTCTTCCTGTCCAAGTCAGCAAGGGGTCAAAGCCTGGCTCAACATCAGGCAGCCAGCGCCTTTTCAAAATTGGCGCGAGCGCCGGGGTTGGCCATCAGCACCAGCGTGGAGCCCGGAGTCACGATGTGTGAATCCTCGGGGTTGAACACCCAATGGCCTTGCTCATGGGTCGCAAGCAGCAGGTAATCTTTAGACCGGGGGGCCACTTCACTGACTGGTGCCGCCACAAAGTCGCTGGGCACCGTGACTTCTTCAACGCGCAGCCCTTCGTCGGTATGCAGCATTTGATCCATGAAATTCACCACGTGCGGACGCACCATGGCAGAGGCAATGCGCATGCCGCCCGTGAAGTCCGGTGAGACCACCTCATCAGCCCCGGCGCGGCGTGCCTTGTCGATGTTTCGAATATCGTGCACCCTCGCCACCACGCGGACTTTGGGGTTGATCAACTTCACCGACAAAGACACCATGAGGTTGTGGCTGTCATCCCCCGTGACGGCAAACACGCCGGCCGCCGTCTGCAACCCAGCCACGCGCAGCGCATCATCATCCGCAGCGTCTTCATGCAGGTACAGGGAGTGAGGCTGGTGCTCCAGCCAGCGATCCAGCGCGGCCCGGTCGTTTTCTATCACCACCAAGGGACGGTTGGTTTTCAGCAGTTCCCTCGCCACATTGGTACCCACGCGGCCTATACCGCACACGATGTAATGTCCGCTGAGCGCGGCGATTTTCTTTTCCATGCGCTTCTTCCTTAATGCAACATTGAATTCGGATTCGAGCAGCAACGCCACCAGCGTAGAAAACAGATAACTGGCTGTCGCGATGCCAATGGTGGCGATAAACACCGTGAACAACCGACCCATGGGGTGGTTGGTCAAATCAATCACCTCACCATAACCGATGGTGGCCACGGTGATGAAGGTCATGTAGAAGCTGTCGATCCAGGTCGCCTTGGGGCTGCCTATGATCATGTAGCCTGCCGTGCCGATCACGTGGATCAGCACCATCATCACCACGCCATTGAGCAGTCCCTTGAAGTGCGTGCCCCGCAGAACCCGGTTCAGTCCGTTTTTCAATTACGGCCGCTCCAACGTCACAAAACTGTAGGCCAGTCCTTGGCTGTTTGTGTGGGATTCGCGGTGGGTCTCGATCCACTCCGGGCCCAACACGGGGGCGTAGGCATCCCCTTCAAAATCATGGTCAATCTCGGTGATGACCGCGCGGCGTGCCAGCGGCAAGGTGGCGCTGTAGATCTGCGCACCACCGATGACCCAGACTTCGGCTGGAACAGGAATCAATTGCTCGCAAAATTGTAGCGAACTCTCTATGGTGGATGCGGACTTGGCGCTTCTTTCATGCCAATCCCCGCGCGTCAGAACGATATTGTCACGTCCTGGCAAAGGGCGAAATCTTTCAGGTAACGAGTCCCAGGTCTTTCGCCCCATGATGACCGGGCAGCCCAGTGTGGTGCGCTTGAAGTGCGCCATATCCTCCGGCAAATGCCAGGGCAGGGCATTGTCCTTACCAATCACGCCATTGCGTGCCCGGGCAAAAATCAGGTTCAAACGCATGACAGGTCACACCGCCACAGGGGCTTTGATTGCCGGGTGGCTGTCATAGCCGGCAAACTCGAAGTCGTCAAAGTCGTACTCAAACATGGAGGCCGGTTTGCGCTTGATCTTGAGGGTAGGGTAAGGCAGCGGTGCTCGGCTCAATTGCAAAGCCACCTGCTCTTCATGGTTGCTGTAGATGTGGCAATCGCCCCCGGTCCAGATGAAGTCGCCCACCTCCAGATCACACTGCTGCGCCACCATGTGGGTTAGCAGCGCGTAGCTGGCAATGTTGAACGGCACACCCAAAAATATGTCGGCGCTGCGCTGGTACAACTGGCAGCTGAGTTTGCCTTTGCCGCCCGGTGTTTCGCTGGGTGCCACGTAGAACTGGAAGAAAGCGTGGCAGGGCATCAGCGCCATCTTGCCCAGGTCAGCCACGTTCCAGGCACTCACGATGATGCGGCGTGAATCGGGGTTGGTTCTCAGGGTTTTGATGACGTCGGCAATCTGGTCGATGTGCCCGCCATCCGGTATAGGCCAACTGCGCCACTGAACGCCGTATACCGGGCCTAAATCGCCATCAGGCTTGGCCCATTCATCCCAAATGGTGATGCCCCGCTCTTTGAGCCAGTTGTTATCGGACGAGCCCATCAAAAACCAGAGCAGTTCGCCGATGATGGCTTTGACAAACACCTTCTTGGTGGTCACCAGCGGAAAGCCTTCATTCAGGTCAAAGCGCATCTGGTAGCCAAACACACTTTTGGTGCCGGTGCCAGTGCGATCGGCCTTGAACGCGCCGGTGGTAACCACATGGCGCATGAAATCTTCGTATTGGGAGCGGATAGGGTTGGGGTTGGTCGTCATAGTGTCTTCAGCCGGCCTTAAACTTGGCCTGGCGCATTTTCTCAAGGTCGGCGTCCTCCAGCTCGCGCTTCTTCTGCTTTTGCTTTTCCATTTCAGCATTGCGAAGGGCTTCCAGTTCCTCGGGCGTGGGGTCCTTGTCAAACGACAGGGCAGGGCCACCGGCCAGCGCGGATTCGGGCTCACCACGTTTGCTTTTGAGCTTCATGCCAGGCGCAATTCATTGGCGGAGTCGGCATTGCGAATGGCCTCTTCCCAGCCGATGTGGCCATCGTTGTACAGCTCAAACAGCGCCCAGTCGAAGGTGCGCATGCCCAGCTCGCGCGACTTTTCCATCATGCCTTGATCTCGCCAAACGCGCCCTTGAAAATGCGCTCGGCAATGGTGGGCGTGTTGAGCAAAATCTCGATCGCGGCTTTGCGGCCCTTGCCGTCTTCGGTGCGCACCAGGCGCTGCGACACGATGGCGCGCAGATTGGCCGACAAGTCCATCAGCAACTGGTTGCGCCGCTCTTCTGGGAAGAAATTGATGATGCGGTCAATCGCCTGATTGGCGTTGTTGGCGTGCAACGTGCCCAGGCACAGGTGACCGGTTTCGGCAAAGGCAATGGCGTGCTCCATGGTCTCGGGGTCGCGAATTTCGCCAATCAAAATCACATCGGGTGCCTGGCGCAGTGTGTTCTTCAGCGCGTGGTGCCAGGAGTGCGTGTCCACCCCCACCTCGCGGTGGCTGATCAGTGATTTTTTGGACATGTGCACATACTCCACCGGGTCTTCCACCGTGATGATGTGCCCGGCCGATGTGCTGTTGCGGTAGTCAATCAGCGCGGCCAGTGTGGTCGACTTGCCCGAGCCCGTGCCGCCCACCACCAGCACCAGGCCGCGCTTGTTCATGATCACGTCTTTGAGCACGGGCGGCAGCTCCAGCTTCTCAAAATTGGGAATTTCCGAGGCGATGGTGCGGCACACCATGGCCACGTTTTGCTGCTGCACATACACATTCACCCGAAAGCGCGAGATATTGGGAATCGAGATGGCAAAGTTGCACTCCATCTCCTTGGCAAACTCGGCCGCGCTGCTTGTCGTTCATCAGCGCATGCGCCAGCATCTGGGTCACATCGCCGGTCAGCTTTTGCTGGGTCAGCGGCCTGCATGCTGCCGTTGGCCTTCATGCTGGGCGGAAAGTCGTTGGCAATGAATAGGTCAGAGCCGCCCGCCTGGCGCATGGCGGCCAGCAGTTTGTGCATGTAGGCGCGGGCTTGTTCTTCGGTGAGGGTGGACATGGGTGCCTCTGGCGACAGTTTGGATGGAGCCGTCATCTTAAACGGCCGGCGCGGAAATTCGTCCTCTAAACCCGCACCACCCGCCCCGGGTTCATCAAATTCGTGGGGTCCAGACCCCGCTTGATGGCGCGCATCATCTCCAGCGCCACGGGGGATTTGTGTTTCACCAGCTTGTCAATCTTCATGCGGCCCACGCCATGTTCGGCCGAGATGGAACCGCCAAACTGCGACACAGAGTCAAACACCAGCGAGTTGACTTCATCTTCATGGTCATTAAGGAAGGCCAACGGATCGCTTCCCAGCGGCGCCTGCACGTTGTAATGCAGATTGCCGTCACCCAGATGGCCAAAATTGACCAGACGCACACCCGGCAGGGCGGTTTCCAAAATGCCATCCGTCGCGCGCACAAATTCGGGAATCCGCGACACAGGGATGGACACATCGTGTTTGATGTTCAGCCCTTCCAGCGGCTGCGCCAGCGGAATGCTTTCACGGATGTGCCACAGCGCCTTGGCCTGCGTCAGGTTTTCGGCCACGACGGCGTCGGTGATACAGCCTGCCTCGAGCGCGGTTTCCAGAAGGCGTTCAAACTGGGCACGGGCATGTTGTTCTGACTCGTGGTCCGAGTTCTCCAGCAGCACGCACCAGGGTGTTTGCTGGAACAGGGGCACCCGCTGCTGCGGAAAATGCTTGTCCACCAGACTCAGCGCGAATTGGCCCATCACTTCAAACCCCGTCAAGCCGGCACCCAGATGTTGGTGGGCCAAGCCCAGCAGAGTCACGGCGTGCTCGAGTGAAGGGACGGCTGCCCACGCTGTGAGTTTGGCGGCGGGCAGGGGGTAAAGCTTGAGGGTGGCGGCAGTGATGATGCCCAAGGTTCCTTCAGAACCAATCAGCAGGTCTTGCAAGTCATAACCGGTATTGTCCTTGCGCAGGCCCGACAGGCCGTGCCAAATGTCACCTTGCGGGGTCACTACTTCCAGCCCCAGGCACAGGCTGCGGGCATTGCCAAAGCGCAGCACCTGGGTTCCACCGGCATTGGTACCCAGGTTGCCGCCAATCGTGCAACTGCCTTCTGCGGCCAGACTCAGCGGGAACAAAAAGCCGGCTTCTGCGGCAGCCAGTTGCAGATTTTGCAGGACGCAACCGGCCTCCGCCGTGAGGGCGAGGTTGGCCGCATCGATACGGCGAACCACGTTCATGCGCGTCATGCTCAGCACAATTTGCTGGCCTGACGCATCGGGCGTTGAGCCATCAACCAGACCCGTGTTGCCTCCCTGGGGCACGATGCTCACACCCAGTTCGGCCTGATACCAGGCGCACAGTTTGACCACGTCTGCTACTTCTTTGGTAGCGCAAGGTCTAACAACAGCAAGGACTTGGCCCTGATTTCTCTTGCGCCAGTCGCGTTCCCACGCGCTCAGGTCGCCCTCGGTCAACACGTTGGCTGCGCCCACAATCTGGCGCAGACCATTCAGGAATTCGTCTTTTGGGGTCATGGTGTTTGCGGTGCAGCGGACACTTCACCCGATGTATCTGGGGAGGCTTTTGCGTGTTTGAACCGAAGCTTCACATGAAGCGTGCAGGCCGCGAACAGGATCAGGCACAACAGGATCTCCACCATGGCCAGGTAGTTTCCGGGGGGCCGGTCGCTCCAGGCGCGCACGGCACCCTCGGTGAAGTAAAGCCACACCATCAAACTGACCCAGCGGTAGGTGTACATGCGGTTTTTCAGCAGGCCCGCCAGCGGAAAACACAGGGGCAGCACTTTCAGGGCCAACAGGGAGCCGCCGGGTTTGATGGGGGCCAGCACCAGTTCCCAGGCCACACCCAAAACGATGAGCCCTACCAGACTTGCCACAGCCAGCGCCCGAATCACATTGACCGATTTGTTGGGGGTTGAATTTTGGTTTGTCATTGGGGTGGCATCATAGCGGCCATGAGTCGTTTCACCGGATTGCCCTCCATACCCACGTCCACCGAAGATGTGGCACAGCTTCGCCTGAGTTTTCGCTGGCGGCTGGCGCGCTGGTTCGTGGCGCTGTCGCGGTTTCCATGGAGGACCACGGCGAAAACACTGAGCCAGCGCTTCGCCGGCGATCAGTTGGCATTGACGGCCAGCAGCTTGACATTTACCACCACGCTGGCGCTGGTGCCTTTCATCACGGTGGCACTCGCCGTCTTCACGGTATTCCCCATGTTTGGCACGGTGCAGGGCGTGCTGCAAAAGTGGCTGATTGACAGCCTCGTGCCTGACAACATCGCGCGTCAGGTGATGAGCTACCTGACGCAGTTCTCCGGCAAGGCCAGCAAGCTGGGGTCGGTGGGGGTGGCGGTGCTGTTTGCCACCACACTGATGATGATTTTGACCATTGACCGCACGCTGAACCGTATCTGGAGGGTGCGTCGCCCGCGTAAGTTGGGCCAGCGCGTGCTGATCTACTGGGCAGTCATCACCTTGGGGCCGTTGCTGCTGGGGGCGAGCCTGACCCTGACGTCCTATGCGATCTCGGCGTCTCAGGGCGTGGTGGGGCGCTTGCCGGGTGGCGTGCAGCTGTTGCTGAACGGTCTGGAGTTCGTGCTGCTGGCCGCAGGTCTGGCCTCGTTGTACCGGTATGTGCCCAACACCCACGTGAAATGGGCCCATGCCTGGACGGGCGGTTTGTTTGTGTCCTTGGGCATTGAAGCGGCCAAAAAGCTTCTGGGCATCTACATGGCGACGATGCCCACCTACTCGGTGGTGTATGGCGCTTTTGCCACCGTGCCCATTTTGTTGGTCTGGATTTATGTCGCCTGGGTCATTGTGTTGCTGGGCGCGGTGATTGCGGCCTACCTGCCCAGCCTGCTCGCGGGAGTGGCCCGGCATTCCGCCGCCCATGGGTGGCAATTCCAGTTGGCCGTTGAGGCGCTCCAGCAGCTTGAGCGCGTACGGGATACACCCATCAAAGGCCTGACTTTGCTGAAGTTGGCGTCACGCTTGGAGGTGGAATCGCTCCAGCTGGAGCCGGTGCTTGCCACTCTGGTTTTCCTGGACTGGGTGGGGCCGCTGGATGAGATGGCGTCCAGCGCCGCGTCGCGCTATGTGCTGCTGGCGGACCCCGACGCCACGGCGTTGTCCCCCCTGATGGAGTTGTTGTTGCTGGAGCGGGTGGATTCGACTGAAAATTTGTGGGAAAACGCCCGCTTGTCCGCGTTGAATATACGAAGCGTGCTATGAAAATGGAAGTGAGTGAGACTGTTCCATTGAATCAACCTCCTGCAAAGTCGACTGAAGTACTGGCAACGTTCCCCAACCGCTAAGTGTTGTCAGCAGTTCGCTTACCCGCTTGAAGGCGCGGGTCGCGTTCTAAAGGTACTGACATTTCCTGATTGAATCTACGTTCAGTCGAAAGCAGGGTTAATGCTTAGTAAAGAATCGTAGTACAACGATACACTACAAGTTGTAAAACGATACACAATGTAAGTTTTGCAAATAAATCCTTGATACGCTGAGTTTAAGAAAACCTATCAAACCATCATTTACTTCAAAGGAGACAAATATGAAATCTTTAAAATTTTTTCATCGCTTAGCCCTCGGTGCAGCGTTGGCAGTACCAGCCACGGTCATGTCGCAGACTGTCTTGAAGATGTCGGACGTACAGCCCGCTGGCTATCCAAGTGTGGTGGCGCTGGAAAGCCTGGGTAAAAAGCTAGAGGCAGCGACCAACGGCAAATTGAAAACTCAAATGTTTCCGGGTCCGGAATTTTGGGAAGCGAAAAGGAAATGATCGAGCAAGCCCAAATTGGCGCGCTGCAGATTGCCCGCATCTCGTTAGGCCCGATGGGTCCGGTTGTTCCCGATGTCAACGTATTCAACCTGCCCTTCCTGTTCCGTGACGAGGCGCACATGCGTGCCGTCATCGACGGCCCTATTGGCAAAGAAATTCTGGAAAAAATTACCGCCAGCTCGGCAAAGCTGGTGGGCCTGGGCTGGATGGACAGCGGCTCGCGCAGCATGTACACCAAAAACCCGATCAAGACACCGGCTGACCTCAAAGGCCAGAAGATCCGCGTCATGGGCAACCCCATGTTCATTGAAATGATGAACGCCATGGGCGGCAATGGCATCAGCATGGGCCACAACGACACCTTCAGTGCCTTGCAAACTGGCGTGGTCGATGGGGCCGAGAACAACCAACCCACCTTCTTTGCCAGCAACCAATACACCGCTGGGCCCAAGTTCTATTCACAAACCACCCACCTGATCGTGCCCGAACTGTTCGTCATGTCCAAAGTCACCTGGGACAAAATGAGCAAAGACGAGCAGGCGCTGGTCATGAAATTTTCCCGCGAAGCCCAAATGGAACAACGCGCACTGTGGGACAAATCTGTCGGTGAATACGTCGAAAAGCTCAAAGCCTCCGGCATTCAGTTCGTGGCCCTGGACAAAAAGCCCTTCTACGACGCAACCGCCCCGATGCGCGTGAAGTACGGCGCTCAGTTTCCCGACCTGATCAAACGCATCGAAGCTACAAAGTAAGTGGCCCTGCTTCTAACAGCCCCCACTTTTGGTAACCGAACACCACCATGACTGAAACAGTTCACCGTTGGCTTGACAACGTCTACTTGGCATGCATCTGGATCTCTGGCATGGCCATCTTGCTGATGAGCCTGATCATTCCTTGGGGCATCTTTGCACGCTACGTCCTGGGGGCGGGCTCGAGCTGGCCCGAGCCAGTTGCGGTGCTGTTGATGGTGATCTTTACCTTTTTCGGTGCTGCAGCGACCTATCGGGCAGGGGGACACATCGCCGTTGGCATGTTGACGGACAGACTGCCCCAGCCAGTGCAGTGGTTATGCGCCAAGCTGGTGGACCTGCTGATGCTGGTTATCAGCCTGTTTGTCATCGTGTGGGGCAGCAAGCTGTCCATGGAGATGATGCGCCAGGGGATCGCGGAATTGCCCTGGCTGCCCGTGGGCTACACCTACCTGCCACTGCCCATTGGCAGCTTTCTGACTTTACTTTTTGTGCTGGAGAACTTCTTCATGGGTTCTCAAAGTCATCGTGCGGTGGTCACCTTTGACCATGGCGACGATGCGCAAGTCGCGCCTGGAGCCAATTGAAATGGATGCCTTTGTACTCCTTGGCAGCTTTGCCCTGCTGATGCTCATCGGCATGCCCGTGGCCTTCGCGCTGGGTTTGTCAGCCCTGGTTGGTGCGCTCTGGATCGACCTGCCGCTGGATGGCGTCATGATCCAAATTGCCAGCGGTGTTAACAAGTTTTCGCTCCTGGCCATCCCCTGCTTCGTGCTGGCCGGGGCCATCATGGCCGAAGGCGGCATGGCACGCCGCCTGGTCGCCTTTGCGGGCGTGCTGGTGGGCTTTGTACGGGGTGGTTTGTCGTTGGTCAACATCCTGGCATCCACCTTCTTTGGTGCCATTTCCGGCTCTTCCGTGGCGGACACCGCCTCCATTGGTTCGGTGTTGATCCCGGAGATGGAGAAAAACGGTTACCCACGGCCCTTTGCCACAGCGGTCACCGTCAGTGGCTCGGTGCAAGCCATCCTGATTCCGCCCAGCCATAACGCGGTCATCTACTCCATGGCCGCTGGCGGCTCGGTGTCTGTGGCGGCGCTGTTCATGGCAGGCGTTTTGCCCGGTTTACTGCTGGGCTTGAGCCTGTGCATTTATTGCCTGTACGTGGCCCGCAAGCGCAACTTCCCCAAAGGCCGCGTCATTCCGCTGCGTGAAGCAATCCGCATCAGTGCGGATGCTCTTTGGGGGTTGATGACCATGTTCATCATCTTGGGTGGCATTTTGACGGGGGTATTCACGGCCACCGAGTCAGCCTCCATCGCGGTGTTATGGGCATTTTTTGTGACCATGTTTGTCTACCGGGATTACAAGTGGACAGACCTGCCCAAGCTGATGCACCGCACGGTCAAGACGGTGTGCATCGTGATGATCCTGATCGGGTTTGCGGCCAGCTTTGGTTACATCATGACGCTGATGCAGATCCCGCTGAAAATCACCACGGCCATGACCTCGGTCAGTGATAACCGGTATGTGATTTTGGCGCTCATCAATCTCATGCTGCTGGCTTTGGGCACCTTGATGGACATGGCACCCCTGATCCTGATTCTGACCCCCATCTTGTTGCCGGTGGTCAAAGCCATCGGGGTGGATCCCGTGCACTTTGGCATGATCATGATGGTGAACTTGGGCATTGGGCTGATCACGCCTCCCGTGGGCGCAGTGCTTTTTGTGGGCAGCGCTGTGGCCAAACTGAAGATTGAGCAAGTGGTGCACGCCATGTGGCCCTTCTTTGGCATCCTGTTCTCCGTCTTGATTCTGGTAACTTACCTGCCAGCCATTTCGCTTTGGCTGCCGCGGCTATTCGGGCTTTGAGCGAAATGGATAAAAGTACCGTTGCAACGATTGAAGACGTGGCACAGCAAGCTGGTGTGTCAATCAGCACGGTGTCTAACGTGCTTAATGGGCGCGAAACGCGGATGCGCGCTGAAACTCTGGCGCGAGTTCGGCAGGCAATTGCTGATCTTGAGTTTCGTCCGAATCAATCGGCCAGGCGTCTCAAAATCGGGCATATGGCGATGATCGGGCTGCTGGTACCGTCGATTGCTAATCCGTTTTTTGGTGCCTTGGCGCGCTGGATTGAAGAGGCCGCCAACGCAGCTGGATATGGGGTTTTGCTGTGCAATACCCAACGTAGTGCCGAACGGGAGCAGGCTTATGCCCAGGCATTTATGGCACAAGGCGTGCAGGGTGTAATTCTGGGCTCCGCCTTACAGGCTCAGGAGCACCTGGTGCCTCTGATCAAGCGTGGTCTTGCCGTGGTCAGTTTTGACCGCACCGCACAGCACACGCCGCTGACGATAGATTACGTCTCCCTGGATAACTTCAGAGCCGGTGCCATGGCGGCCGAGCACCTGATATCGCTGGGGCATCGTGACGTGACTTATGTGTCGGCCCCACTGCGTTCGGTGAATCGTATCGCCCGTCTAGAAGGTGCCCGACAGGCCTGCACGCTCAAGAATGTCAAGTTCGAAAGCTTCATCCGTGACGTGACACCTGGCCAAACCGAGATGGAGATGGCAGAGCTGGGTCGTGCGGCGGGCGTTGAACTGCATGCCATGGGTTCTGCGACCACCGGTTTTATTGCCATGAATGACATGCTGGCTATGGGCCTGCTATCCGGACTGCGGCAGTGTCAGCTTCGCGTGCCGGAGGACGTGTCCGTGATGGGCATTGACGACATGTTTTTGGGCACTTACCTGAGCCCTGCGCTGTCGACGGTGCGCCAGCCTATGAAGATCATGGCCTCAGCGGCCGTGGAGCGCGTGCTAGCACGCATTAAAAACAATGACGAGCCGGCACATGAACTGGTGTTCATGCCCGAGTTGGTCAAGCGTGAATCGACCGCGGCATGGGGCCAGGTCAAAACCTCAGAAAGTAAAAGAGCATGAATACTTCAATTGCAACGACATTTGTCACGGGCGGCGCGTCCGGCATTGGCGCAGCCATCGTCAGGGCGCACGCTGCGCGTGGCGACAACGTGGTGTTTACCTATTGGTCCAGTGCCGATGAAGCCAAAGCACTCGAAGCGGAACTTGGCGACAAAGTGCTGGCCCTTAAATCCGATGTCACGGATGAGAACGAGATTGCCCGCGCGTTTGCACAGGCTTTGGCTAAATTCGGCAGCGTGGACACGATGATTGCCAATGCTGGCGGGCTGATTGAGCGCAAGAAGTGCGTCGACACATCGCTGGAGTTCTGGAACAAGGCCATGTCGTTGAATGCGACCAGCGCCTTTCTGAGCTGCCGGGAGGCCCTCAGGCACATGCTGCCCCGCGGCTCAGGCAACATCGTCATCATGTCGTCTTTAGCCGGGCACGATGGCGGTGGTCCGGGTGCCGGTCATTACGGTGCTGCCAAAGGTGCATTGTTGACCTATGCCCGCGCACTGGCAAAAGAAGTGGGCCCTCAGGGCATCCGGGTCAATGCCATCGCGCCCGGCCTGATTGCCACCCGTTTTCACGATGTATTCAATACGCCTCAAGGGCGTGCAGCCGGCGTGGAGCGAACGCCACTCCGCAGGGAGGGTCGGCCCGAAGACGTAGCCAATGCAGCACTTTATCTCACGTCAGTTGGCGCATCCTTTATTACCGGCGAGGTGCTTGAGGTCAACGGAGGCATGGGTTTGTATTAGCTTATGGATAGAGCTGTTGATATAGTGGCCTTGGGTGAGGCGATGGTGGAGTTCAACCAGAGCCGCGCGGGCGTGCCGAACTACTTGCAGGGCTTTGGCGGCGACACAAGCAACGCCGTCATTGCCGCCGCGCGGGCTGGCGTCAAAACCGCGTATCTCACGCGTCTGGGGAGTGACCGGTTTGGTGATATGTTGCTAGCGCTCTGGCAGCGTGAAGGCGTTGCCACTCAGGCCATAGAGCGCGACGCTACTTGCCCCACCGCTATTTACTTTGTGCATCACGCCGAAGCGGGACACGAATTTACCTACATGCGTGCGGGTTCCGCTGCCAGCCGAATGACACTTGCCAATCTGGTACAAGGTGGATGGGCGCAAGCGGTATCAAACGCGAAAATTTTGCATGTTTCCGGAGTTTCCCTGGCGATATCAGAGACGGGCCGCGAGACGGTACTTGCTGCCATGCGCCTGGCGCGCAGCGCGGAAACAAAGGTATCGTTAGATTCCAATTTGCGACTCCAGCTTTGGAGCTTGGCAGCCGCCCAAGCGACCATCCGCGAAGCGGTCGGTCTGAGCGACCTGTTTTTGCCCAGCCTTGAAGACATGGTCGCCTTGACTGGGCTCTCGGAAGCAGAAGCCATTGTGGATTGGAGTCATGCCCACGGCGCTAAATCGGTTGTGCTCAAACTCGGGGGTGATGGTGCCCTTGTGAGCGACGGTCATCGCCGCGAACGCGTAGCTGGTCGGCGAGTGAATTTGGTGGATGCGACTGGTGCAGGCGACTGCTTTTGCGGCAACTTGCTGGCGCGTTTCACGATGGGCGATGACATCTTTGCAGCAACGCAGTACGCAAATGCTGCCGCGTCCATTTCAGTTCAAGGATATGGGGCAGTCGCTCCCTTGCCCACGCAGGCTCAGGTGCTGGCTCGTTTGTAGCCTAGGTTGGTTCCACCGAGAATTTATGGGAAAACGCCCGCTTGTCCGCGTTGAATCTGCGTGATGCGCTATGAATAAGTGAGCATTTTGCGGCCGGGAGTGTGGGCGGCAGAGTGTTCTGCTCCGTGTCCTCCGACCGCTGCGCGGGCTCCCCCTTGACCTGCGCAGAACGCTTTGCCGTCCAGGCGTCTAGGTGACGGAAAACGGGGCCTGCAAAAACCCCCTGAACCGGGCCCGTCCGCCCCGTGTGGGTGGTGCGGTGAGGCGGTAGTTGGGGAAGCGTTGCAAAAACCGACCGATGGCGATGCGGCCCTCCAGTCGCGCCAGGCTCAAGCCCGCACACTGGTGAATTCCAAAACCAAAGGCCAGGTGACGGTTGGCGGGTTCGCCGAGCCGCTCGTCACCTCGGGACAGGTTCAAGACATTCGGGTTGGCGAACTGCGCCGGGTCGCGGTTGGCGGCTCCGATGCACAGGGTGAGCAGTGCACCAGCTTCCAGTGATGTGCCACCCACCGTACAGGCTTTGACCGCGCGGCGGTTGCTGAGCTGATTGGAAGACTCAAACCGCAGGAATTCATCCACCGCAAGGGTCAAATCGGCCTCAAGTCCCCGTGGAATATCAATAGTCTGCTGCATTTTCAGGAGCAGACCAGCTTTGGCATCTGACCATTCCTGCAGGCTGACCAAGGCATTGCCAATCAGGTTGGTGGTGGTTTCGTGTCCGGCATTGAGAATGAAAACGCAGTTTTGCAGCAGCTCGGCCGCACTCAACTGCTCCCCCGTGGGCTGACCCAGGGCGTCCAGCCCTTCGCCCTGAATCAGGCGGGTTAGCACATCGTGCTGCGGGTTGCCAGGGCGTTGGCGCCGGTCAGCGATCAGTCCCGACAGGTAGGCCGTGAAGTCGCTCACGCTCTGGTTGCCCAGTGCCTCTTGGGCCGGGGTGAGCCGGGGTTCCAGAGCGCCCAAAATCGCCAGTGACCAGCCGCGAAGGGGTCCGCGGTCGGCATGCGGGACGCCCAACAGATTGCCAATGACCTCCACCGGGATGGCGGAAGCAAAGTCTTCAATCAAGTCGCCCGTGCCACACGCTTCAATGGCATCAAGCAGACCGTCCACCAGGGTGATCAAACCCGGCTCCATGTCGGCAATGGCTCGGCGGGTGAGGGCGCCCATGATCAGCTTGCGCACGCGCGTGTGCAGCGGCGGGTCGTTGAACACCAGGCTGGTCGTGTGGTGCTGGAACAGCGGTGACTGCTCGCCATACTTGGGCTTGAATTCAACCTTTTTGTCCGAACTGAAGGTCAGTGCATCGCGATACACCTCCACGAGATCGGCATGTCGGGTCAGAAAATACGAGCCGTCGGGCATGTGTTTGATGGGCGCTTGTTCACGCAACACGTCGTACACCGGGTAGGGGTTGGCATAGAAATCTGCAGGCAGATCCCGTAAATCAAAATTGTCCGCAATGGCCTGCGCCCGCGCGGCTGACATGCGCTGCGAGACCATCATGCCTTCAGGAATTCTGTCAATGCTTTGAGCATGTCTTCTGGCGCCTCGGTCATCTGGTGGTGGCCCACCGGCAGGTAGACGACCTGGCCGTGGCGCGCTGCTTTCACCAGACTCTGGGCTGCGGCGGGCTGGGTCATCTGGTCAGCGCCGCCCAACACAAACAGCACCGGGCAGGTTAACTTGGCCATGGCCACTTCACCACCTGAATAGTTGTCACAGGCTTTGAATCCCGTATAAAAAACATTGACCTCTTTGTTGCTCGCCAGCACGCGCTTGTTCAGGGCCGTAGAACTGCCATAGACCCAGGTGCCGGGCCCCAATGCGGAAGGTGGTGGGGCCAGCGTGGCTCGGGAAAAGATATTGATCATTTCCAGTGCTTTCATCGGCTCGTTTTGTGATGCGTCGAGCAGTGCGGCAGACACCTTCATGGGGTAGGCCGTACCCACCAGGACCAGTTGGTTCACGACATGCGGCGCGCGCGCAGCGGCTTCCAGCGCAATGAGTGAGCCAAAGCTGTGGCCAACCAAAGCGGCCCCCTGAACCCCGGCGGCGGCCAGCAGGGCAATGATGAAATCGGCAGCTTCTTCCACCGTGGCCGGTGGCGGGCCCTCACTGCGGCAATGGCCGGGCAAATCCACCGCTAGCACATTCCATCCGTGGTGGGCCAAGTAGCGGGTTTGCAAAATCCAGACGCTGTGGTCATTGAGCACGCCGTGGATGAAAACCGCCGTGGGCTTGGCGGCGTCAAAGGGTTTGCCACCGGTGTAGCAATAGGTCTTGTGGCCGTTGACTTGAAGTTCCATGATCAGCCTCCTGTTTTCTGGGCCGCTTTCAGGGCCCGTTTGAGGTCGTCAATCAGGTCGTCTGCATCTTCCAGGCCGATGGACAGCCGAATCGTTCCCTGCGTGATGCCACCTGCGGTCAACGCCTCATCGGACATTCGGAAGTGGGTGGTACTGGCGGGGTGAATCACCAGGCTGCGGCAATCACCCACATTGGCCAGGTGGCTGAATACTTTGAGCGTTTCCACGAGTTTCTTGCCCTGCTCCCGGTTGCCTTTCAGATCAAAACTGAAGACCGAGCCCGCGCCACGGGGCAACAACTTTTGCGCCAGCGTATGGCTGGGGTGGGATTCCAGCAGAGGATGCCCCACGCGTCCCACAAAGGGCTGGCTGGCCAAAAATTCGACTATTTTTTGCGTGTTGCGCATGTGGCGCTCCATGCGCAACGACAGGGTTTCGATGCCCTGAAGAATCAGCCAGGCCGAATGCGGGCTCATGCAGGCGCCAAAGTCACGCAGGCCTTCGCGACGCGCTCGAAGCAGGAACGCTCCCACGGTAGATTCCTCGGTGAACACCATGTTGTGAAAGCCTTCATAGGGCGCGGCCAGCTCGGCAAATTTGCCTGAGGCTTCGTACGCGGCAGCCCAGTCAAAACTACCCCCATCCACCACAATGCCGCCAATCACCGTGCCGTGGCCGCTCAGGAATTTGGTGGCCGAGTGATAGACCAAGTCTGCGCCGTGCTCAAACGGTTTCATCAACCAGGGAGACGTGAGCGTGGAGTCCACCAGCAGCGGCACACCGGCGTCATGCGCTATGGAACTGATGGTGGGGATGTCCAGTACATCCAGCCCGGGGTTGCCCACGGTTTCGCCAAAAAAAAGCTTGGTGTTCGGCCGCACAGCCGCGCGCCAGCCGTCAATGTCGCCAGGCTTCACAAAGGTGGTGTCAATGCCAAAACGCCGCATCGTGTAGTGCAACAGGTTTTGCGAGCCGCCATACAGAGCCGTCGACGCCACGATGTGCGAGCCAGCGCCCATCAGCGTGGCCACGCTCAAATGCAGGGCGGCCTGGCCGCTGGCGGTGGCGATGGCGCCAATGCCGCCCTCCAGT
This sequence comes from uncultured beta proteobacterium, assembly GCA_963750805.1. Taxonomy (GTDB): domain Bacteria; phylum Pseudomonadota; class Gammaproteobacteria; order Burkholderiales; family Burkholderiaceae_C; genus JANYCG01. The sequence goes on along the minus strand of CAVVSV010000028.1, from coordinate 16,758 downwards.
GCCGACACACGTTGCTCCAGCACCGCGTTGGTGGGGTTGCTGATGCGCGAGTAGACGTGGCCGGCACGCTCCAGGTTGAACAGCGACTGCGCGTGGTCGCTGGACTCAAACACAAACGAGGTGGTCAGGTGAATCGGCACGGCCCGCGCGCCGGTGGCGGGGTCGGGCGCAGCCCCTGCGTGCAGGGCCAGGGTGTCAAAACCGGGATCAGAATAGCCGGACATGGGGTCTCCAAAATAGGCGGCAAAGCCATCAATAGATGGGTTGAGTGTGCAGATTGTGGGCTATATTTCAGCCACGGCCCGTCATTAACGATTCAATAGGAGATCACCATGAAAGTCAGCGACATTCTGCGAGTCAAAGGCGGCACCTTGTACACGGCTACGCCTGAAGATCTGTTGTCCGAAGCGATGACGGTGATGGACAACTACGACATTGGCTCCCTGGTCGTCATGTCGCACGGCAAAGTGGTGGGAATGCTGACTTTCAGGGAAGTCATCAAGTCAGTGGTCAAAAATGGCGGCAGTGTGGGAACCACCACGGTCTGGAAGGCCATGGACAATGGTCCGCTGAGTTGCACACCCGAAACCGAGCTGGACGAAGTGCGACGCATGATGCTGGAGCGCCATGCCCGCTACATGCCCGTGATTGAAAAGCAAATGCTGATGGGCGTGATCAGCTTCTACGATGTCGCCAAAGCCGTGGTGGACAGTCAGAATTTCGAAAACAAAATGCTCAAGGCCTACATCCGAGATTGGCCAGGCGGTGAAGAGGAAGAAGAAGGCAAGCTGTCCTGACGATTGGCCAATCCAATATCACGCTACGCTGGCGTGAATCATCTCCCGCACGCGCGGGTAAATTTGCTGGTTCCACTTCTTGCCGCTGAATACGCCGTAATGCCCTACGCCTGTTTGCACATGGTGTGTTTTCATGTAAGGGCGAATACCGGTGCACAGGTCCTGCGCGGCGACGGTTTGGCCAATTGAGCAGATATCGTCCCGCTCCCCTTCCACCGTCATCAACGCCGTCCGTCGAATGGCGGCCGGGTTGACGATGCGGTCCTTGTAAGTCAACTTGCCCAGGGGCAGGTCATAGGTCTGAAACACCTTTTCAACCGTCTCCAGATAGAACTCGGCGGGTAAGTCATTCACCGCCAGGTACTCGTCGTAAAACACGCGGATGACATTGGCCTTTTCCAGGTCGCCATTGACAAGGTGGTGGTACAAATCCTTGAAGGATTGTTTGTGCCGGTCCAGATTCATGCTCAGGAACGCGCTGACCTGTACAAAACCGGGATACACCCGTCGCATGAAGCCTTTGTGGGGCATGGGCACGGCGCTGATCAGGTTCTTCTCAAACCATTCAATGGGTTTGCTGGTCGCCAGCGTGTTAACGCCTGTGGGGTTGACACGGCAATCGACGGGGCCCGCCATGAGTGTCAGGCTGCAGGGCTGGGCCGGGTTGTCGTCTTCGGCCATGATGGCGGTGGCGGCCAGTGCTGCGACGCAGGGTTGGCAAACTGCAACCACATGGGTGCCAGGGCCAATCGTTTCGGTGAAATGGATCATGTGGTCGATGTAATCGTCCAGACCAAATGCCCCATGCTTGAGTGACACGTCCCGGGCGTTATGCCAGTCGGTGATGTAGACGTCATGGTCTTGCAACAATGTGCGCGCGGTTTCACGCAGCAGCGTGGCAAAGTGGCCCGACAAAGGAGCCACCAGCAGCACCGGCGGCTGGTAGGGCAAGTCCACGGCGGGGTCTTTCCTGAAACGCAACAAAGTGCCAAATGGCAGCGTCACGACGGCCTCCTCGGTGACGGCAACCTCCTGTCCGCCCACGTTCAGCGTTGTGATGTCGTACGCAGGGCGCGTGTGCGTCAGCCGCAACCGGGAAAAAACTTCCATGGATGCCGCCAGCTTTCGCATCGGGGAACCTTCAGTCTTGCCCATCCAGAGCGAGGACCCCAAGGCTTGTGCCATCAGTCGCAGCGGAGACATCAGGTCGGTCTGGGTTTGAAAGGCTTGGTACAGCATGAGTTTCCTGATTGTGTGCGGATGATTGATCCGTGTCAGTTTCATGAGGCAATTTACGGGCCAGTCAGTCTGCCGTCAGTCCTCGTACAGTGAGACACCGGCCTGTATCTGGCACAACCCTTGCACGGGAACAGGGCCTATCACTCACGATTCAAGGAACTTTCATGGCCAAAGCCGTTTTGACGATCAGCAGCAAAAATTATGGTGCCTGGTCTTTGCGGGGCTGGCTACTGGCCAGACTGGCGGGGCTTGAGTTTTCGGAAAAGGTGATTTCTCCGGACGATCCGGCCATGAAGGCCGAAATGTTGCTGCTGTCCAGCAGCATGTTGGTGCCCTCGTTGCAACATGGTGGCATCAAGGTGTGGGATACGTTGGCAATTGCCGAGTACCTGAATGAAATCAAGCCCAAAGCACAACTGTTGCCGGTGGACGCGGCGGCACGGGCGCACTGCCGTGCCATCAGTGGCGAAATGCATTCCGGTTTTGCGTCCATGCGTGGTGCGCTACCCATGAACATCAAGGCCCATTTTCCAAACTTCAAGGTGTGGTCCCGTGCACAGGGCGATATCGACCGTGTTCTTGAGATCTGGACCGAGTGCCTGGCAACTTACGGGGGGCCCCTTTTGTTTGGCAAATTGCCCTCCGTGGCTGACGCCATGTATGCGCCCGTGGTGACGCGGTTTCTGACCTATGACGTGCCCCTGGACAAGGCCTCTCTGGCCTATTGCCAACGCATCATGGATTTGCCAGCCATGAAAGAATGGATTGCCGAGGCCAACAAAGAACCGGAGGACATTGACGAACTGGAAGCAGAGTTTTGACCGCTTCCAATTCGTTGCCGGGATGACTGTCTATTTCCAGGGGGAAGGTTCGGGAACGGCGCACACCGGCTCAACATCCACCGATTTGAAGTCGGCGGGTCCAACGATCTCCAGGTATTCCATGTCCGGCGAATAATCAAACAGGTAGTGCCGTATGCCAGGGCGCTGATGCACCACGTCACCCGCTTCTACCAGCGTTTCCTTGTCTTCGTACATGAACTTGGCCCAGCCCTTGGTCATGATGACAATCTGGAACTCCGCTTCATGTCGGTGCCATCCGGTGCCTGTTTCTGGTGCCATATTGGCCTTGACCAGGTGCGCAATCACTTTTCCATGCGTGGCATCGGCAATGCCCAGGTCTCTGTACAAAAAGAAATCACGCAATCCGCCTGAGACAAAGGCAGTATCACCGGGTTTGACGTGAGAAAACTTCGTAGTGGTGCGATCCAGCATGAGAGGACTCCTGAACGGTTAAAAGATGCAATTTGGTGCAGTGCAACAACAAGCATGAACCGTTCCAGGAAGCAAGAAATATCAGGTGCTGGGCGTGTCTTTGGTTGGCATAGGCGAACCGCTGATGCGCTTCAATTGCAGCTCGGCCAAGGACGGGTACAGGGGAGCGCTGATCAGCCTGGAAACGCCGCTGGCCACCATGGCACTGGCCATCAGGCTCAACACCAGCGCGTGCCCGTCAACCATTTCCATGACGATGATGAACGCTGTCAGTGGTGCCTGCGTGACCGCAGCCAGGAAACCGGCCATGCCCAGCGCAATCAACGTGGGTGCGTTGGCATAGGAGGTGAGTTGTGCAATGTCATTGCCCAAGGCACCGCCGATGGCCAGGGAAGGCGCAAATACGCCCGCGGGCACGCCGGCCCATGTTGAGAGCCAGGTCGCTACAAACTTCAGAAGCACATAGAGCGAGGTGGTGTCGTTGGAGTTCTCCAGCATGGCACGGTTATGCGCATAGCCGCTGCCGTAAGTTTGACCGTGGCTCACCACACCCACAATGGCAACGGCCAATCCGCAACCAGCGGCAAAATATATCGGGAAATGCTTGCGCTTGTTGGTGAACCAGTCCGGAGAAATTCCCGCGAGCGAAACGATCAGAAGGCGGGAAAAAAGTCCCCCCGCGATCCCGCAACACACGGCCAGCAGCGTGCCCGGAAACAGGAGTGCCGAGCCAAAGCCGGAAACTCGAATCACGCCAAAATAGCTGGCATTGCCATAGGCGGAAACGCCCATCAGACCTGCCACCACGATGCCAACAAGAACCAGGCTGTTGCTTCTTTGGCCTGATTTTTTGGAAAGCTCCTCAATGGCGAACATCACGCCACCCAAGGGTGTGTTGAAGGCGGCCGCGATGCCGGCTGCACCGCCAGCAATCAGCAAACTGTGATCGGAAATGTTGGCGCGCTTGGGCATCCAATGCCTGGCGTGGTGCATGACACCGGCCGCAATTTGAACCGACGGCCCCTCCCGGCCGATGGACAGACCCGCCAGCAATCCCCAGGTAGTCAAAAACACTTTGGCAAACGCCAGCCTGAGGGAGATGAACAGTTTGCGCACACCACGAGTGGCTTGGGGCTCCAGCGCCGCCATCACTTGCGGAATCCCCGAACCGGAGGCTCCCGGCGCAAATCGCATGGTGAGCCAGACGATGGCTGCCGTGGATGCAGGCATCCAGATCAAGGGTCCCCACCAATAGGTCCGTTGAAACGTAAAGAACTGAGCCAGTGCGTGCTCGGCAAGCCAGGTAAAGGCCACCACCGTCAAACCCGCCAGCGCAGCAGATGCAATGACTACCGCGCGACCCGTCCATAAATGCCAGTCAGAAAGTTCATTCTTGAAAGCTGTTGGAATATGGGGATGTTGACGCATGTGGATTGATGCTGGAATTCAGTGTCTTGTTCTGTTTGGCTTTATCATACATTGCAACAAATGTACTTGTTGCAATGCGGAAATAGCAATGCTGAACAGTGCAGAAAAACCCAAAGGAGATAATTCAATGATCAAGGTTGGCCTGATTGGCTATGGCAAAGCGGGTAACGCGGTGGCCAGGGTTTTGGGGGAAGACCCGCGTTTCAAGCTGCAATGGGTTGCGCGGCGAAGGGCCGGTGCTGTTGGAACGACCATAGAGGGCAGTGACATTCCCCTGTTGGGCCTTGAAGCGATTGACTTTCCAAAATGGCTTGACGCCCATCCGGTTGATGCCCTGGTTGATTTCTCAATGCCCGAGTCGTTGATGTTGTACGGCGAAGAACTGAAACGTCGCGAAATCATGCTGGTAAGTGCCATTTCGTCCTATTCTGAAGAGCAACTTGACTATGCCCGCAGTCTTGGGGACTACACACGAATTTTGTGCTCCCCCAACATCACCTTGGGCATCAATTTTCTCATCATGGCATCGAAACTATTGAGAAGCATTGCGCCGTTTGCAGATGTTGAAATTGTCGAACAACATTTCAAGGAAAAACCTGAAATTTCTGGAACAGCCAAAAAAATTGCGGCCAGCCTGGAGCTCGGTTCGGAAAAGATTACCTCGCTGAGGCTTGGCGGCATCGTGGGGCACCACGAAGTGATCTTTGGATTCCCCTATCAAACCGTGCGCCTGACCCACGACTCAATCAAGCGTGAAGCATTTGGCACCGGTGCCGCTTTTGCTTTGGGCGAATTGGCGCATTGCGGCAAGGGCTTCCATACCTTTGAAGACTTGCTGATGAAAAGAATCAGGGAGCAACTGGCGACCCAATGACTTGCAGCAATGGGAGGTTGATCCGTTACCTTGGCTGTCAGTCCCGCATCAGGCGGCTGACGGGGACTGGAGCCATTACTTTTTGGGGTAACCCAAATCCACCCGTCGATTTTGCGACAGAGACAGTTCGTCGTGTCCTGGTGCCCTGGGTTTTTCTGCGCCCCAGCTGATCGCCTCCATTTGAGCCTCTTTCACTTGGTAAAGCTTGAGAGCCCGCACGACGGAATCTGCCCGCTTTTGACCCAATGCAAGGTTGTACTCGCTGCTTCCCCGCTCATCTGTATTGCCCTCGACGCGGATGGAAACGTTGGGGTGGGACGCCAGGTATTTCCCGTGAATCTCCAGCATGGGTGTGAATTCCGGCTTGATGGCGAAGTTGTCATAGTCGAAGTAAACGCTGCGCTTGGAATACAGCGGATTGGCTGGATCCAGGTAGGGGGCCAGCGGGGTCACGGCCATGGGAATTGCTGAGGGCACAGCGGGCTTGGAAACCGGAGTTGGTGCTTGCGATGCGGTGGGTTGAACCACCGCCGACTTGTCTTCGGATTTGACCGCTGGCGTGCTGCTACAGGCCGCCAGAAAAAGCACACTTGAGGCCACGATGGCTATTGATTTGAGATGGTTCATGGGTAAGTTTCAGCCTTGTCATCGATAAAAATGGATTTAAAGGCGAAATTATACATTTGCTACAATATAAATGTGATTTGGTCGCTTATTGAAAATATTCAAAGGCGTCCCGCGTTGGGATCCTTGACCTGATGACGGCCTATCATCGGGATATCAAATTCATTCAGGCAAAGGTCATGAAAACTTCATCCTCCTCTTCCATTGAGGCTGTTTCCCCCGCCAAAGTGTTGCGACGGTTTCGTGTTGTTTTCAATGCAGTGCGCACCCATTTCCGTCAAATGGAGAAACAGGTCGGTTTGGGTGGTGCGCAGGTTTGGGCACTGAGCGTCATCAAGGGGCGGCCGGGAATCGGGATGGGCGAAGTGGCGGCCAGCATGGAAATTCACCAGTCTACGGCCAGCAATTTGATCAAAACACTGTTGCGCAAGGAATTGATCACCCTGGAAAAGTCCCCCAATGACCGGCGCAATGTAGAACTCAAGATTTTGCCAGCGGGGTCTCGGCTGCTGAAAAAAGTGTCGGGCCCCTTTGAAGGCGTGTTGCCAGAGGCGTTGAGCAGTTTGAATGTGCAGACGCTGGAGCGCCTTGACGAGGACTTGGGCCAGCTGATCGCACTTCTGAAAGCAGATGAAGGAGCAGCGGAGACGCCCCTGGCCAATTTGTAATGGGCCCGGCATAGGGGCTTTAAACGGGCAAATTGCGCTTCGGGAACTGGTGTGCAAGTGTCATGCGGAACCCTTGACCGAGCGTTGGGTCGGCATTGCCTGACTTAATCATTTTAAAAATCAAGGAGATAACCATGGCCACATTTAATGTTTCAAAACCGCTGACTTTCGGCATCGAAATGGAGTTGCAGATCATCAAGGAGCAGGACGGTCTTCTTTCGCCCTCGTGTGGGGAATTGATGGCCCAATTGCCTGAAGAATCCCGCAAGCTGTTCATGCCCGAAGCCACCCAATCAACCATCGAATTTGTGTCTACCGTGCACAGCGATGCAGACCACATGCTGAATGAGGCCATGGAGCACCTTTCAAGCCTGAAGGTGGCTGCATCGGGCATGAAGCTGGACCTGCGTGGTGGTGGCAATCACGCCTTGCATTTCTGGAATGATCGGGTTGTCTCGGAGACGGAGCGTGGTGACATCCTGCAGAAAAAATATGGATTTTTGCCCAAGCGTTTTTCAACCTACGGGCTTCATGTTCACGTTGGCATGCCCAGTTCCGATGACGCAATCAAAGTCGGAAATGTGCTGCAAAAATTGACGCCGCTTTTCATCGCGTTGGCCGCGTCTTCACCATTTCATCAAGGGATGGAAACGGGCTTCTGTGCGTCAAGGCCACTTGAATCTCTGGTTTATCCTTTTTCCGGACCCATGCCCGCCTTTGAAGACTGGACGGATTTTGAAAACAAGACTGAGGATATTTACAATACCGGACTGGCGAGTTCCCTGAAGGATCTGTATTGGGACGTGCGACCGAAACCTGAATATGGAACCATTGAAGTCCGCTCTTTTGACATGCCCCTGTCCGTCGAAAGATCTGTGGCACTGGCCGTATTTGTGCGACGCTGCGCTGGTTTGGCACTCAACAATATCCTGCAAGCACCAGAAAGCAGCCTGTTTAACCTGGACCAATGCAATCGTTTCCTGGCCTGTCGGGATGGCATTGATGCCGAACTGATCAACCCGTTTTCAGGCAGGATGACGCCGATGCGGGATTGGTTTACATCCTTGTTGACGATGGTGCGTGAGGCCGGCTTGTCAGAGCGCGAATCCACCTTTCTGTCCTGGCTGGAACAAGACGTGCTGGAACACGATCAGGTTCAGTGGATGCGAAAGGTTTGGGCCGAGACGGGGGGCGAAGGGCAGAAAAATCTGCATGACTTTTGCGGAACTCTGGCAGGCGCATTGTTGAGGCGTTCCCCGGAACTGGTCGTGTCCTGACGTCCTGCGGCTAGCCATCGGATTGATTGATCTTCCGATTGTGGGAAATTGCCGGGCCATTGACTTGTCAATTAATATTTGCACAAATATAATAAGGCATGGGAAAGCAACTGGAGTATGGTGACCGTGTTGATTGCAAAAATGCCTCGACGGTGAGTGCAGACCTTTTGGCCGGACCCGGTTGGGAACCGTCAAAAGAAGCGGGCCGAGACACCCCTGCAGAGGCCGTAACGATTGTTTTTTTTGAATGCGGCAAATGCTCGTTAAGTGCCAATGAAATTGATGCACTGCACGAATGGGTCAGAGTTTGGAACATGCAGAAGTGCCGTCGCAAGTTACTCTTGGGCGGCGCAGACGCGACCTCCCGGGCCAACCGTTTGCGTCGCCTTGGTGTTTTGATGGCAGTTCTTGAAAATTTGGGTGTGGCGCGGGAACGGATTCAAGCCGATGAGGCTTGGTTGACTCCCTCTCGCATGGGTGAAATCGACGATATCCCCGCAGACACTGTCTGGTTGCGAATGGGCAAACTGGAAGTGCCCCAACAAACCCGTCGCAGAGAATTCAATCAGTCACATCCGGCCTGAACGCGCACCCATCAAACCTGGCCGGGATAGCCTCCGCATTCGTTCAAAAACTGCGTTGCGCTGCATGTCTGGCAGGGCCCGACGATTGGCCGGGTTATCGAAAAATCGGTGCGCGTCTGAAGATTCATCCTGAATCGAATAAGCTGTTGGCCGCAGCATGGCTGCGTCCGGCGAACTTTGCAGGCCACGGAACCTATTTTTTCGATTGAGTCTAACTGCCCTATGCCTTTTCAATCTCCTTCATTGCTCATTGGTGTATCTGCCCGTATCTACTACCCTTCCGGTCCCGTTCTGGACCTGGGCGGGGTATGGACGAAAACGCTTCACTATCTGGAGCAGTCGGTTGCCCACATGTTGATGAGGGCCGGGGCGTTACCCGTCATGGTTCCCGCGGTGGATTCGCAAAGCATGGTGCAGAGTGATGAGCTCCATTTCGGACACTATGCTGACGCGCTGGATGGGCTGCTTCTTCAAGGTGGCAATGATGTTGCACCCGAATCCTACGGCGAGACTGCTTTGGACCCTGCCTGGCGCGGTGACGCGGTGAGAGATCGATATGAAAAGGAGCTGATCCAGGCCTTTGTCAACGCGGGCAAGCCCGTGTTTGGTATTTGCCGCGGGCTGCAAATGCTCAACGTCGCCTTTGGAGGAAGCTTGTGGCAAGACATTCAAACCCAACTTCCTGGGTCTTTGCACCATGTCAAGCCTGAGATGTATGAGCGCAATTTGCACCCGCTGGACTTTGTCCCTGGAACCCATCTGGCGTCCCTGTTCCCCCAGTCCCGGGGCGGACTGGTCAACAGCATCCACCACCAGTCCATTCGGGAATTGGCGCCCGGATTCGTGGTTGAGGCGCGTAGCCCAGAAGACGGCATCATTGAAGCGATACGCAAAGATGGAAAAGGTTTTGTGGCTGGCGTGCAGTGGCATCCGGAATTTCGTCCCAGAAGCGAAGTCCACACCCTGGATGACAGCCCCATATTGATAGATTTTTTGCGAAACGCGCGAGAACTGAAGCGTTGAGAAGGGGGCCGCGTCGGGGATAATTCGGGGCATGAGCGGCAACACCCTTGGAAACCTATTCGCAGTCACCAACTTTGGTGAATCACACGGCCCGGCGATTGGCTGTGTGATTGATGGCTGCCCTCCCGGCATGGCCCTGACAGAGGCGGACATCCAGATCGACCTCGATCGTCGGCGTCCTGGTACCAGCCGCCACGTCACGCAGCGCAACGAGCCCGATGCCGTTGAAATTCTCAGTGGTGTGTACGAGGGTAAGACCACGGGCACGCCCATCTGCCTGATGATCAAAAACACCGATCAGCGCAGCAAGGATTACGGCAACATCCTGCAGTCGTTTCGCCCCGGCCACGCAGACTACAGCTACTTGCACAAATATGGCATCCGGGATCCTCGGGGCGGGGGGCGCTCCAGTGCGCGACTGACCGCGCCCACGGTGGCTGCCGGTGCAGTGGCCAAGAAGTGGCTGAAGGAAAAGTTTGGCATGGCATTTCGCGGCTGCATGACCCAAATTGGCGACATCACCATACCCTTTGAGTCGTGGGATCACGTTGCCCACAATCCGTTTTATGCGCCCGTGGCCGACGTCGCCGCTCTGGAAGATTACATGGACGCTTTGCGCAAAGCGGGCGATTCCTGCGGGGCCCGCATTCGGGTCACGGCATCTGGCATGCCCGTGGGTCTGGGTGAGCCTTTGTACGACAAACTGGATGCCGACATTGCCTTCGCCATGATGGGGCTCAACGCTGTGAAGGGCGTGGAAATTGGTGCCGGTTTTGCCAGTGTGGCGCAGCGCGGCACCACCCACGGCGATTCACTGTCACCCCAAGGCTTTTTGACCAACAATGCAGGCGGAGTGCTGGGCGGCATCAGCACCGGGCAAGACCTGGAAGTGAGCATTGCCATCAAGCCCACCAGTTCCATCATCACGCCGCGCGACTCCATCGACACCGCTGGCAATTCGGTGGAGGTGGTCACCAAGGGCCGTCACGACCCTTGTGTGGGCATTCGCGCGACGCCCATCGCCGAAGCGCTGCTCGCTTTGGTGGTGATGGAGCATGTGCTGCGGCACCGGGCCCAGTGTGGCGATGTACACACCTCGACACCCGACATTGAGGCATTGCGACGCGCCTAGGTGACTACCCGCCGCCAACTCGCCCCGTTTGCGGCACTGTCCGCCAGCTACTTCGCTCACGTCGGGTTTTTCAACCCGTACCTGCCGCTTTGGCTCAAAGGCCTGGGGCTGAATCTTTTCACCATCAGCCTGCTGACCTCCATACCGGCGGTGACCCGGCTGTTTGCACCCTACGCTTGGGGGGCCTGGAGTGACCGCACCGGTGAGCGGGTCAAACTGCTTCGATACGGGGCGACGGCCGCACTTCTGGTGTCAGCGGGCCTGTGGCTCAACTACGACCAAACCGTCGTTTCAGCGACCAGTGTGGTCTGGCTTGCCATCGTTTTGTTGGTGATGTTTGCGCACACCAGTGCCATGACACCCATGAGTGAAGCCGCCATGGCACACCTTGTCAGCCAAAGTGGATCGTTTGACGTAAGGCTGTATGGGCGCGTGCGCTTGTGCGGGTCGCTGGGGTTCATGGTGACTGTCTTTGTGGCGGGCGGCTGGTTTCAGCAGTACGGTATGGGTCGGTTCCCGATGTGGACGTCCTTGACCCTGATGGCAGTGGTGGCCAGTGTGTGGTTCATGCCCGACCTGAAAGAGGCGGTGCTGCCCCATCAGGAAAAGCTGTCGCTCTGGCCCATCCTGCGCCAGCGACCCGTGCAGTGGTTGTTTGGGGCCCTGTTTTTTCATGTTATGTCCCATATCAGCGTCAATGTGTTTTTATCGCTGTACCTGGATTCGCTGGGCTACAGCAAGACCTTGATCGGGGTCTTGTGGGTCGTCTCGGTTTCCGTAGAGGTGGTCTGGTTCTTCACGCAGGGCCGCTGGCTGCCCCGCTTGAGCTTGCCACTGTGGCTCGTGGCAGCGTCCTTGATCATGACCCTTCGCATGGGGCTGATGGCCACCAGCGCCTCGATCCTGCCAGTGCTTGTGTTCGCCCAGGCACTGCATGCATTGACCTTTGCCTCCCATTACACGGCCAGCGCGGCGTTGTTTTCAAAACACTTTTCGGGCCGCCTGCGGGGGCGCGGCCAAGCCCTCAACACGGTCATTGCTTATGGTTTGTCAGGTGTATTGGGAGGGTTGGCAGGTGGCGCCCTCAGCACACACTATGGACTGGCTTCCGTGTTTTGGGCCGCCATGGGGGCCAGTCTGCTCGCTGCGCTGTGCGCCTTGCAGGTTTGGCGATCTGAAACCTGATCAGCCGAGCCAGCGAAACGCAGGCCTTGTTCCGAACAGCACACCGTGCTCCAGAAACTTTTCGTCGGGCAATGCCAGGCGGAAATCTTCCGTGACAAGTATTTCGCTCCCGCGGGCCATTTCCTCACCCAGCTTGGATGCCGCATTCACCTCGGCGCCCCAAACCTCGTTGTCGTCGATCCGCAGCACCTGGCCAAAGCCCAGTCCAATGCACACGTCAATTTGATCTTCGGGGTTGCGTGAGGGGTTGACGGCTTCGGTCGCGACCACCATGGACTGGGCGGCGGACAGGGCGGCTTGTGGTGTATCAAAAACGGCCAGCAGTGAGTCACCCTCCCGCTTGAGGCACTGGCCACCGTGTTGGCTGATGAGGGGCAGAAACATTTCCTCGGATTCCTGAATCAGCTGCAAAAAATGAAGGATGCCAAACTCTTCAACGCGGCGTGAAAACCCGACCAGGTCGGTGAACATCACGGCTTTGACACAGCCGAAGCGCGCAAAAATTGCGTCGTCCGTCGCGGTGCGGTCCGCATCTGCCATGCGGCGTTGCTTCAACAGGTGCCCCAGTTCTTCCGAATCAGTCATTGACCCTCTCCTTATGACTGAATTATGACTGTAGTCCCCGCCCCATGGTGTTTTTTAGCTACTAAATCAATAGCGATGAGGCCGGTTTACGACGACCATCCGAATCCATTGCCCCTGATGAATTGGGGGGTAATTCAAATCCCATGCATGAATTCCTGTAATTTCAGAAAATACTGAAAATTCAAATTTTCCTGAAATCCCAATTGCCATGAACCTTCCCCCTTTGACACAGCGCTTTGTTCTTCACTTCGGCGAAATGGGCAGCCGCTGGGGCATTAACCGGACCGTGGGTCAAATTTATGCACTGCTGTATGTGTCGCTGAAACCCCTGAACGCGGACGAAGTGGGTGAGGCACTGAGCTTTTCGCGATCCAACGTTAGCATGGGTCTCAAGGAACTGCAGTCCTGGAACCTGGTGCGACTGATTCACCAGCCCAATGACCGGCGTGAGTATTTCCAGGCGCCGGAAGACGTTTGGGCCATCTTTCGCACCCTGGCGGCCGAGCGGCGAAAACGCGAGATTGACCCCACACTGTCGATGCTTCGTGAGGCGCTGATGGAGCAGCCCAGCGTGGCTGAAGACATCCATGCCCAGGCGCGCATGACGCAAATGCATGACTTCATCGAGCTCATGACGGATTGGCTCGATGATGTTCAGAAGATGGACTCGGCCACATTGGCCAGCCTGATGAAGATGGGCTCCAAAGTCCAGAAACTCATCGAAATGAAAGACAAGGTGAAGCAGGTGTTTTCCTTGTCGCCTGACGCAGCGCCAGTGTCGCCTGTATCCCCCCAACCTGAGGGCCCACCCAATGGAAACCTTTGACCCCGTCGCGCTGGCCCGCATTCAGTTTGCGGCCAACATGACGTTTCACATCCTGTTTCCCACCATCAGCATTTCCATGGGCTGGGCATTGCTGTTTTTCAAGACCCGCTTTGTCGCCACGGGCCAAGCCGACTGGATGGACGCGTACCAGTTCTGGGTGAAGATTTTTGCGCTCACGTTTGCGCTGGGGGTGGTCAGCGGAATCACCATGAGTTTCCAGTTTGGCACCAACTGGCCGGGCTTCATGACCACCGTGGGCAACGTGGCTGGTCCGCTTTTGGCCTACGAGGTGCTGACCGCATTCTTTCTGGAAGCCACCATGCTGGGCATCATGCTGTTTGGCCGTGGCAAGGTGAGTGAGCGGGTGCACACGCTGGCCACGTTTCTGGTGGCAGCGGGCACCACCGCATCGGCCTTCTGGATATTGGCGCTCAACTCCTGGATGCACACCCCAGCAGGTTTCGAGATGACCAATGGTCAGGCCCATGTCACCAGCTGGTTGGAGGTGATATTCAACCCGTCATTCCCTTACCGTTTGACCCACATGTTGATCGCGTCGGGATTGACCGTGGCATTTTTGCTGGCGGGCATCAGTGCCTACCGATGGCTCAAAAATGACCGGGGTGCCGACGTGCTGGCTACCTTCAAAACCGGTGTGGTAGTCGCAGCATTTCTGATTCCGATCCAGATTTTTGTGGGAGACCTGCACGGTGTGAACACGCTGCACCATCAGCCCGCCAAAATCGCCGCCATGGAAGGCATCTGGGAAACCCAGACCGGGGCCAGTGCCGTATTGTTCGCCTGGCCCAATGCGGCCACGCAGTCCAACCAATACGAGATCGCCATCCCCAAGCTGGCTTCTTTGTACCTGACCCACGACTGGAACGGCGAGGTCAAAGGTATCAAATCCTTCGGTGACAAACACCCGCCCGTGGCACCCGTGTTTTGGGCTTTCAGAATCATGGTGGGTATGGGGTTACTGATGCTGGCCGTGAGCTGGTTCAGCGTCTGGAAAATCCGCCGCCAGGGTATGGACGGCATGACGCCCTGGCTGGCGCGCATTTTTGTGGCCATGACCTTTGCCGGCTGGGTCGCGCTGATTGCAGGTTGGTACGTCACCGAAATTGGCCGCCAGCCCTGGCTGGTCTCGGGTGTGTTGACCGCCGCACAGGCGGCCTCTACCGTGCCGGCTTCCAACATTGCCTTCACGCTGGCGCTGTACCTCACGCTGTATGTGGCGCTGCTGTTTGCCTACGTCTCGGTGGTGTTTCATCTGGCCAAAAAAGCGGCGCTGCAGGAGGACGTGGCGATCGGCGTCATTCCTCAATCGGCTCATTCAGGCATGGCGGTACAACATGGCTGACCTGATCCCCAACCTGACGCAATCCTCAGGCTGGTTACCCCTGGTGTTTGCGGGTGTGATGGCGCTGGCCATGCTGGCCTATGTGATTCTGGATGGCTATGACCTGGGTGTGGGTGTGTTGCTGCGGCGCGCGGACGACTCCACCCAAAAAGACACCATGATTGCCAGCATCGGTCCGTTCTGGGACGCCAATGAAACCTGGCTGGTTCTGGGGGTTGGCGTGTTGTTGGTGGCGTTCCCCATGGCGCACGGCGTGATTCTTGGCGCACTGTATTTGCCAGTGGCCCTGATGCTGATTGCGCTCACCCTGCGCGGCGTGGCCTTTGATTTTCGCGTCAAGGCCCGCGCAGAGCACAAGCCGCTGTGGGACCGCGCTTTTTACGCAGGTTCCGTCTTGGCGGGATGGTCGCAGGGCTTCATGCTGGGCGGTCTGATCACCGGATTCAAGGGCGACTTGCGGAGCAATTTGTTCAGCGCGGTGATCGGTCTGTGCCTGGTGGCGGCCTACTGCCTGTTGGGCGCAGGATGGCTCATCATGAAAACCGAGGGTGTCCTGCAGCTCAAGGCCGTGGCCTGGGCGCGCGGCAGTCTGTGGTTCACGGCCGCCGGCGTGCTGGCGATTTCACTCATGACGCCCCTGGTCAGCGAACGCATATTCGACAAATGGTTCAGCTTCCCGAACATCGTGATGTTGCTGCCTATTCCGGCGATGACACTGGCCTTGTTTGTGGTGATGGCGCGCAGCCTCAGGCGCTTGCCGACGCGGTTGGCCCAAAACAACCAGTACGGTGCCGCTGTTCCTTTTGCCTGCACCGTTGGTGTGTTTCTGCTGGCGTTTTACGGTCTGGCCTACAGCCTGTTTCCCTGGCTGGTGGTGGACCGCATCACGATATGGCAGGCTGCAAGTTCGACGGAGGCACTGAGGGTGATCTTTTGCGGCGTGGTGGTGGTGTTGCCGGTGATCATTGGCTACACCGTCTTTGCCTACCGGGTGTTCTGGGGCAAATCGACGGCGCTGAAGTACTAAAGCGGCCTGAAGTCCCCGTTGGTATTGAATAGTTTGCTACATAATACATAGTGTCGGCCTTGCGGGAAAGGTCGCCGTCTTCACTTCGTAGCCGCTCTGGGGATGGCATAGGTGCCCACCACATGTGCGACTGCATCCGGCGAGCCCTCTGAAAACAGGGTGACCTCGCCCACGGCGAGGGTCCGGCCCACTTTGATGAGTTTGCACTCGCCAATGATGGCTTTGTTGCCCGCCGGCTTTCGCAAAAAGTTGATGTTGAGGTTGGTTGTGACGGCCAGGGGAACGATGCCGATCTCGCCCAAAATCGCCACGTACAGCGCGACATCGGCCACCGTCATCAGGACCGGGCCAGCCACGGTACCGCCCGGGCGCAACTCGTCGACGCCAATCTCATGGCGGATGGTTGCCGCCATGTTGCCAACCGATTCGACCGTGCATTTGGATTGGGGGAATTCGACGGCCAGAAAGGAAGAGATGTCAGTTTTGGTGGGCATGGGTACTACTATTTGTTAAATTTTGATAGCAAACTATTGAATATCGACGGGGACTTCAGGCACCTTTTGCTGGTTGCCCCCGCATTGTTGGCAGACCCACACCTGCCGCATCAAAGCCACCATCCACTGCCAGCACCTGGCCGGTCACAAAGCTGGCCGCCGGGCTGCACAGGAATCCAACAGCCGAGGCGATTTCTTCGGGCGTACCGTAGCGGTTCAAGGGAATGGTGTCGTGGTAATCCGCGCGGATGGCCGGGGTGTGGACCAGCTTGGCCATCTCGGTGTCGACCGGGCCGGGGGCGATGGCGTTGACGCGAATACCCACGTGCCCCAGTTCCACGGCCTGTTGCTTGGTGAG
>CAVVSV010000027.1:0-128609 GCA_963750805.1 uncultured beta proteobacterium | reverse complement strand
TGCCCCCGGCCGCAGCGTTGCGGCCTGGTGGCAGGCTTTGCCGCTGACCACGGTGTTTGCGCTCTTCTTTTTGATTCCATTGGCCCTGGTGCTGATGGTCAGTTTTTGGGACTACAACCAGTACGAGTTGTTGCCCGCCTTTACCTTCAAGAACTACCTTGCCATCTTTGAGGGCTGCCTCTCTGGCGACGAAATGTGCGTCACCTTCAAGACCTATTTGTCCACCTTCAAGTTTTGCCTGCTGGTGTGGTTTCTGACGCTGGTCATTGGTTTCGCGGTGTCGTATTTTCTGGCGTTTCACGTTCGATCCAGCGGCATCCAGGTGCTGCTGTTCGTGCTGTGCACCATTCCGTTCTGGACCTCCAACGTCATCCGCATGATTGCCTGGGTGCCACTGCTGGGGCGCAACGGGTTTGTCAACGATGCGATGATGTCCGCGGGGCTGGTCGACAAGCCGGTGGAGTGGCTTCTGTTTTCCAATTTCTCGGTGGTGCTGGCCTTTGTGCACCTGTTCACCACCTTCATGATCGTGCCCATATTCAACAGCATGATGCGCATTGACCGCAGCCTGATTGAAGCCGCCAACGACAGCGGCGCAACCGCCTGGCAAACCCTGTGGAATGTCATCGTGCCGCTGTGCCGCACCGGCATCATCATTGGCTCCATCTTTGTCATCACCATTGTCATGGGCGACTTCGTCACCATTGGCGTGATGGGCGGGCAGCAAATTGCCTCGGTCGGCAAGATCATCCAGGTGCAAACGTCTTACCTGCAGTTCCCTTTGGCGGCGGCCAATGCCATGGTGCTGCTGACACTGGTGCTCATGATCATCTGGGCCTTGACGCGCATGGTCGATATCCGAAAAGAGCTATGAACACCGAAAAGCGCCCCGCGGCCTTTTGGCTCCTTGCCGCGTTTTTCGCGGCCTACGTGTTGTTCCTTTACGGCCCCATGCTGGTCATTGTGGTGCTGAGCTTTCAGGGCCCCGACGGGGGGCTTGACTTTTCCCATGCGGGGCCTGTCCCTGCACTGGTTTCACAAGCTGGCGGAAGGGCTGGGCGTCGTGGATATCGGCGCTGCGCTGTACCGTTCACTCGGCCTAGGGCTGACGGTCATGGCCATCACCGTGGTTTTCTCCGTGCTGGCAGGTCTGGCCTTTCGCAAAAAGCTCAGTGGTAGCAACCTCCTGTTTTTCACCGTGGTCGCCAGCCTCATCATGCCGTCCATCATCGTGTCGCTGGGGATTGGTCTGGAGTTCCGTCTGCTCGATGGGGGTATCAAGAAGGCGATGGAAGCCTTTGGCATGGAAGGCGCGCTGGAAAGTTACGGCACCGCCCTGGGCATTTATACCTCTGCGCTGGGTGCGCACCTGACGTGGACATTGCCCTTTGGCCTGCTCATCATGTTTGCCATCTTCAACCGTTTCAACCCGGCTTATGAAGAGGCGGCGAGAGACCTCGGTGCCACCCCGTGGCAAAGTTTTCGCTACGTCGTGTTGCCGCTGATTGCACCTGCCGTGGTGGGCATTGGCATGTTTGGCTTTACCCTGAGCTGGGATGAAATTGCCCGCACCTCGCAAGCCATTGGCGATGTGAACACCCTGCCGCTGGAGTTGCAAGGCCTCACCACCACAGTCACCACCCCGTCCATCTATGCGCTGGGCACCGTCACGATGGTGGTATCGTTTATCGTCATGGGGCTGGCCGTGGGGCTGTCCAAACTTCTGGGCAGCCGCAAAAAGTAAAACTCGTTTCTGCAACACCATTGGCACGCCCGTTCACGCAGGTCTCCTATCCACCCATGATCGATTTTGTTGCACTCACCGAAAACGATATTTACGAGCGCATGGTGGCCACCATCCTGGACCATCGCTTGCCGCCCGGCACCAAGCTGATTGAAGACCGCCTGGCCACAGCCTTTGGCGTGTCGCGCACCCGCATTCGCCCGGTGCTGGTGCGCCTGGCCAACGAGCAAATTGTCACCCTCACCCCCAACCGCGGGGCCACCGTGGCGCAGCCCACCGAGCGCGAAGCCCGCGAGGTGTTTGAGGTGCGCCGCATGATCGAGCCCACGTTGATTGAATGCTTCATCGCCAACGCGGGGACGGAAGATATTGCGATTCTTTCGCGTTGCATTGCTGATGAAGAAGCGGCAAGACTGGCGAGCGACATGCGCCGCGCCATCCGTTTGTCGGGAGATTTTCACCTGCACATTGCCAATGCCGCCAACCATCAAACACTGGGGCGCATCCTGCGGGAGTTGGTGTCGCGCACCTCACTGATCCTGATGACTTACGGCAGCAACCCCGACCAACCCCGTGTTGACGCCACGTCCTGTGGCTGTCAGGAGCATCACGCACTGCTGAATGCCATTCGCCTGCGGGACAAACAGGCAGCGTCTCGCCTGATGCGCGAGCACCTGATGCAACTCGAATCCCAACTGCAGTTCACATCAACGACCGACGACACACCGGATTTGATGTCGCTCTTTGGTGCCAATACACCCGGTCAAACCTAGCAGCACAGAGCTTTCGCCGCTTTTTCCTGAGATCATGCGCCCATGCGCCATTTGTTAATCATCAATCCCAACACCTCGCAGAGCGTGAGCCAGCTGTTGAAGACCCACGCGCAAAAGGCCGCCGGGCCCAATGTCACCGTGCGGACCGTCACGGCCCGCTTTGGTGCGCCTTATATTGCGTGTGAAGCCAGCTACGCGGTGGCCGCTCACGCCACGCTGGACGCCTGGTCGGCGGCGCTGGCCGAGCCCGCACCGGCCCCGGATGCGGTGTTGATCGGCTGCTTTGGCGACCCGGGCCTGCTGGCCCTGCGCGAAACCAGCCTGGCACCTGTCGCTGGCCTGGCGGACGCCGCTTTCTTGGAGGCGGCCCGCCATGGCCGGTTTGCCATCGTGACGGGCGGCGAGCGTTGGAAACCCATGCTCATCCGACTGGCCCGCGACCTGGGACATGAAACCAGACTGGCCGGTATTCACACCGTGGCCCCTACCGGCGCCCAACTCGCCAGTGACCCGGTCGCCGCGCGGCGTTTGCTGGCCGAAGCCTGTCGCGAGACCCAGCACGCACTGAAGGTTGACGCCATTATTTTGGGCGGTGCCGGTCTGGCAGGCATTGCGGCAGGTATCCAGGATGACGTGGGTTTCCCCGTGATCGACAGCGTATTGGCCGGAACCGCGCATGCCCTGCAAAACACCACCTTGGCCGATGCGCGGGCCACGGGCCGGTTTGACGTCGCCTGGCACAACGTGTCGCCCGAATTGACCGCCCGGGGGCTGTTGCCTGGGCCCTGATAAGCGGGAGAACCGCCTGTCAACTATTACTTTTTCAATAGCAAACTATTGAATATGGACGGGGACTTCAGGCCTTTTTAATCTAAATTGCAGCCGTCAAGGCTTGACCAGCGCATCCAGTTCGCTGGCGTCATGGCGCTCGTGCAACTGGGTGGCGGGGTCGCCCATCACCTTGTTCACCATACCGCCGCGCTTCACGGCAGGGCGTTTCGCAATGTGTGCTGTCCAGCGCTGCACATGTTTGTAGTCCTGAACCTGCAGGAACTCGCCCGAGTCATACGCCAGCCCAAGGGCCAGGCGGCCATACCAAGGCCACGCGGCGATATCGGCAATGGTGTATTCGTCGCCCGCCAAGTACTGATTGTCAGCCAGACGACGGTCCAGCACATCCATCTGGCGCTTGACCTCCATGGCAAATCGATTGATGGGGTATTCCATCTTGGTGGGGGCGTAGGCATAGAAGTGGCCAAAGCCGCCGCCCAGATAGGGCGCACTGCCCATCTGCCAGAACAGCCACGACAGGCACTCGGCCTTCGTCGACGCATCGGTTGGAAGAAAAGCACCAAACTTTTGCGCCAGATGCAGCAGGATGGCACCCGACTCAAACACGCGAATCGGTTTGGGGCCGCTGCGGTCCATTAATGCTGGGATCTTGGAGTTGGGGTTCACGCCGACAAAGCCGCTGCCAAACTGGTCACCTTCGCTGATTTTGATCAGCCAGGCGTCGTATTCGGCACCACTGTGACCCGCTGCCAACAGCTCCTCCAGCATGACGGTGACCTTGACACCATTGGGCGTGGCCAGCGAGTAAAGCTGGAATGGATGCTTGCCCACTGGCAAGTCCTTCTCGTGCGTGGCCCCCGCGATGGGGCGGTTGATGTTGGCAAACCGGCCCCCGCTGGCCTTGTCCCAGGTCCAGACGGTGGGGGGGACGTATTCGGGGGGCGTCGTGGGAATGTCGCTCATCAAGGGGCTCCAGAAATCGGCTTCAAATGGATGGACCCGTCACTACATATTCAATAGCAAACTATTCAACAAGGGCGGGGACAAGGGAGTCATCTTATGCTCAATCGAAGCCCCCAGCGCAGTCAGGGCTACCCTTGCGACCTGTGGCGACTGGCCGTTTGCAGCAGCGCCACCATGGCGGGTGGCAACCCGGTATTGGCTTTCAATGGCGGTGGCGCAAAGCTGCCCGCGCTGGCCAGACCCGCTTGGAGTGAAACCAGCGTTTGCGCATGGTGCACGGCGCTGGAGACACCGTCCACCACCGGCACTGGCAATTGGCCTTTGAGCGCACGCGCCAGTCCCGCCAAGGGCGCACCCGCCAGAATGATCACGTCGGCACCATCTTCTGCCACCGCCCGTTCGGCCAGCGATTTCAGCGCCTGCAAATGGTCGTCTTGCACACCATCGATGCGCGACAGCGGCTGGTCCAGCGCCCGGATGCTGGCCAAACGCAAGCCCATGCCGTAGCTGGTCACCACCTCGCGGTACCAGGCCTGAATGCGCTGCGAGATGGCAATGATGGAGATGCGGTTGCCCAGCAAATGGGCGCTGGCCAGCGCCGCCTCGGTCAGACCCGTGACGGGTACGGGCAGTACCTCGCGCAAACCCGCCAGGCCGGGGTCGCCAAAGGCGGCGACCACCACGGCATCAAACCGGGCGTGGTGCTCAGCCGCAATCTGGGCGGCGGCATACGCACCAATCAGGGCTTCAAACCGCGTCTCGATGTAGGCCACGCCAAACGGAGCAGTCATGATTTCGATCTCCGTGCCGGGTGCAGCGCTGCGTTGCGCCTCGCTCAATATCAGCTGCGAGACGCTGTCAGAGATATTGGGGTTGATGAACAGCAGTCTCATGCGCTTTGTCCTGGTGCGCGGGGCAACAAGGTGGGCGCACCCCGCTTCAAAAATTGGCCCTGGCCGCCCCGGTCATGAAACGTCTGGCCGTCCCAGACCACCTCGCCCCGGGCAATGGTGCAACCCGGCCACGCCTTCAGTGCCATGCCTTCGTAGGGCGTGTGGTCCACCGCATGGTGCAGTTGGGCGTTGTGCAGGACAAACTCGCGCTCATCCCAGATTACCAGATCCGCGTCCGAGCCAATCGCAATCGCCCCCTTGCGCGGGTGCAGGCCATAGGCCTTGGCGGGGTTGGTGGATGTGAGCTCCACAAACTTCTGCAAGGTCATGCGCCCGCCCAAAACGCCAGCGGAATACAGCAACGCCATGCGCGTCTCAATGCCAGCCAGACCATTGGGGATGTAGCGGAACGGCACCTCTTTCCCGTCCGGTTTTTTTCCTTCGGTTCCTTCCACATTGAAAGGGGCGTGGTCCGACGAGAACACGGTGAAGAGCCCATCATTAAGGCCATTCCAGATGACCTCCTGGTTGGACTTGTCCCGTGGCGGTGGGCTGCAGACACAACGCGCACCGTGGTAGCTGTCGTCCAGACCCAGGTCATCGGCTGTCAAGAACAGGTATTGCGGGCAGGTTTCTGCAAACACTTTCAGGCCCTGCCCGCGCGCCCAGCGAATCTGGTCCACCGCCTCACGCCCGGACACATGAACAATCAGAATGGGCACATCCACCAGTTGCGACAAAGCAATGGCGCGGTGGGCCGCCTCGCGTTCCACAAGCATGGGCCGCGACTGGGCATGAAAACGCGGCGCCGTGCGCCCCGAGGCCTCCATGCGCTTGGTCAGCCACTCAATGCAATCCGCGTTCTCGGCATGAACCATGGCCATCGCGCCATGCTGCCGAGCCACGTCCAGCACATCCAGAATCTGGCCGTCGTTCAACTTCAGGTCGTCGTAGGTCATGTAGATCTTGAACGACGTGTAGCCTTCGGCAATGAGGGCGGGCAACTCCACATTGAGCACCTGGGGCGTGGGGTCACTCACGATCAGGTGAAAGCCATAGTCAATGTGGGCTTTGCCATCCGCTCGCTGGTGGTAGTCGGCCACTGCCGCGCGCAGGGACTTGCCCTTTTCCTGGGCGGCAAAGGGAATCACTGTGGTGGTGCCACCGCAGGCCGCCGCGCGCGTGCCGGTGTCAAAGTTGTCGGCCATGCGCACGGGCGGTGTCATGGGTTGATCGAGGTGGCAATGGGCGTCCACTCCGCCTGGCGTGACCACCCGGCCCGCAGCGTCGATTTCTTTCAGGGCCACACCCAACTGCGTGCCCAGTTGGGCAATCCGTCCAGCACGAATGCCAATGTCCGCCGCATAGGTGTCACTGGCGGTGGCGATCAGCGCATTGCGGATGAGCAAATCAAAGGGCGGGGTAGACATGTTGAATTTCCTTGTGAAGGCCTCAGGCAAAATTCTGGAACAGACGGCCCCAGCCGGTCACCTGACCCGGAGCAATAGCCAAAGTCTGAAGCGCTTTCCATGCCACTGTGGCCACCGAGTCATAGATGGGAATACCCAGCGCTTGTTCCAACTCGTCCACCAGCTGCGCACCGTGCAGGTTGGTGCACATGATGACGATGGCGTCGGGCTTGGCTTGGGCCACCTCACGCACCATCCGGCGCAAGGTGTCTGGCGGCACTTCGCCAAACGCAAAGTTCACGGTCAGGTCCAGATGTTGTTCCGCAATGGTCTCAATGCCCAGACCCGCATAGTTTGCAATGATGCGCTGCTGCACATCATGGATGTAGGGCGACACCAAACCCAGGGTGCGGGCGCCCTGCTTTTCAAGCAGCTCATTGATGGCCAGCACCGAGGTCGTCGCCGGAATGCCCGTCGCTGCCGTGATGCGCGCACAAAGGGTTGCGTCAGTCTCAAATCCAAGCCAGCTGGCCGAGGTGCCACTCCAGCCAATCAAGTCTACATGGGCATCGGCCAGCAGGCGTGCCGCCTCCAGTATCTTGGAGTCATCAAACTGGTTCAGCGAGTTGGGGCGCAGTGAAATCTCCGTGACGGAAAACCGCGAGAAGTGCACAGACACACCGGGCACACCGCTCAACAAAGCGCAGGTCAAGGGCTCCAGCGCCGTGTTGGAGGAGGGTGTCAACACGCCGATGCGCTTGCGTTGGGTCATACCGACCTCACGCACGGCTTGTGCCAGCAACCGGCAGCCGTGGTTCAGGGATCACCTTCTGGCTATACCGGGCAATGTCCCCAGCGGTGGCCAGCCAGCATTGATCCCGTTTGCTGGCAATGTGCGCCAGCGCGCGGCGCAAATGGCGCAGGCGAAACGGCTGACCCACGATCATTGAATGCAGGGCGATGCCCATGGCCAGGGGCTGACCTGCCGACTGGGCCAGCAGCTCTTCAAACTGGTCAATGATCATGTCGGCGAACTCGCTGGCACTCACCTGCCGCCCGATGATGGCCGCGCTGTCGTTGATTTCCTGGGGGTAAGGCAGGCTCAGAATGTGGCCCTTGCGGGTGGCCAGCCAAACGGGCTGGTCATCCATGCACCAGTCCATGACATAGGTGTAGCCCGCCTCGTGCAGCAGGTCAGGTGTCAACGGTGTCTCGGCAATCCAGGGGCTTAACCAGCCGGCCGGGAGTTGGCCCTCGTGGCGGGCGATCTCGCGGGTGACCAGGTCAATCAGCGCGCGCTCGTCGGCCTCGTTCAGGCCACCTTGGTGTTCAGAGTTGGTGCGGCCATGGGCGGCGATTTCAGCACCCGCCGCACGGTACGCATCAATCAACTGCGGGCAGGCGCCGTACAGCTCCGAATTGAGCAACAGCGACACCGGCAGCTTCAGCGACTGGAAAGCCTCCAGCAAACGCCAGGCGCCCACGCGATTGCCATAGTCCCGCCAGGAGTTGTTCAGCACGTCGGGCGGCGGCATGTTGGGGACCAGGTCTTCCGCGATGCCTTCGCCAAAGGCGTAGTGCTCCAGATTCAGCGCGATGAACACCGCCAGACGCTGATTGCCGGGCCAGCAGAAGTCGGGGCGTTGGGTGATGGGCTGGTAGGCGTATCGCCCATGTTGGCGCAGCGGGAAATTCAGCGGTTTCATGCGGACACTTTCTGGGCAGTTACTCTAGGCTTGGCCAAATTGCGCTGCGAGCGCCGGGCTCACACCCACCACTTCACGTTGGGGCAGCGCCGCCAGGCTGCCAGTGGAAGGCTTGGGCAGCGCCAAACGCACCAGCATCTCGGCTTGCGCCACGGCACATGAAACACCCTCCAAAAGCGGCACCGGCACGCGGTATTGCAGGCGGTGCGGAACTCCCGCCATCACGGCACCGGCCAGCACGACCACGTCGCAACCGTCCTGCTCAATCAAATCAAGCGCCGCCGCGATCACCAGTTGGTCGACGTCAGTCTGGTCGCCATCGCCATAGGGGGCCGTGCTTTCCAGGGCGCGCCAGCCGGCAATGCGCCGATCCAGCCCGTACAGAACGGCCAACTCCTGGTAAATCGGCAACACCCGCTTGCCAAACATCACCACGCCGGTTCGGGTCCCCACCAGGCAGGCCGACAGCCAGGCCGCCTCGGTGATCCCCACCACGGGAATGGACAGCATTTCGCGCGCGGCATACAGCGCGGTGTCATACGACACCGCCAGGACCACCGCATCACAGCCACCCGCATGCTCAGCCAGTGCCTGCATCGTGGCATGTTGGGCAATGGCCAGCTCGGTGCGGGTGCTGATGACCCGTGCACCGAAAGTACCCGTTGCGGTGCAAATTTCGGTATCGGCGCGGACGCTCTGACGCGCCTGCATGGCGACGCGGTGCGTCACGAACTCGGAGGTATTGGGATTCAGGATCAGCAGGCGCATGAGGGGCTGTCTCCCATCAGGAAAAAATTTGTTCCAGGGTGGCGGGCGGCTTTTCAGGCGACTCCAGTTGCACCGAGCGCTCCACATGGTTCAGGTGATGGACCATGAGTTCGGCCGCCCGGGCTTCATCACGTTGCTCAATGGCATCCACCAGGGCCGGGTGATCGCCGGGGCACACCTGGTGATTGGCGGTGCCAAACAGGATGATGATCAAGGCCGACAGGGTTTCCAGCTCCCGCAATGTCCGGGCCAGAAAACTGTTGCCCGCCATGTCAGCCAGC
Organism: uncultured beta proteobacterium; assembly: GCA_963750805.1. Taxonomy (GTDB): domain Bacteria; phylum Pseudomonadota; class Gammaproteobacteria; order Burkholderiales; family Burkholderiaceae_C; genus JANYCG01. Next base: position 119,280 of record CAVVSV010000027.1, on the reverse strand, counting down.
AGAAAATGAAACTCGCCGGACAAGACGACGATCTGCCGCGCATCACCGGCCAGGCGTGCCGCTTTTTCTTTTTGCAAGTGCTCGCGCAGGCCAGCCAACTGCTCAGGGGTCACGCTGCGTGTGGCCAATTGGACCAACGCGGGCTCAATCAGGCGGCGGGCGGCAAACACCTCCCGCGCCTGAGCCACTGTAGGGCTGGCCACAAAAGCGCCCCGGTTGGGAATATTGGTCGCAATGCAGTCATGCACCAGGCGGCCAATGGCCTCGCGAATCTTGGTCCGGCTGACCTTGAAAATCTCTGCCAGGCGGGCCTCCACCAACTGGGTACCCGGGGGCAACCGGTGTTCCATGATGGCCACCAACAGGCGCTCGAAGATCTCGTCCGAGCTGAGCGCACGCGTGCGACGCGTCGCAGATTGGGCCGGCTTGTCTTTGGACGCCGTCTTTGTCATTGTTGCTTTGGCCACCCTGTTGCTCCTGATTTGAACGGCGCTTTCAAACACCAGAGGCCGATTTTCGTCCATCAAGACGGGTGTTTGAAACCGGACGGGGGAGCGGAAGCTGGCACCAAAATTGCGTGGCATGGCCCATGGAATTGTTGGGCAGCTTGTATGCACTATAAACAAACATTTCTACTTTTCCTGCCTCATTTAGGTGTTTAATTCGATTTCCCACACCGCAATGGTGCGCGATTCTTACTGATTTCAAAGGAAAATTTTCACTTTTGTATGGCATTCAATCTGGCTTGCAAATTGCATACCATTTATTGAAACCTGGTTTTTCTAATTTAACTTCAAGGAATTCATGATGCACTCCACACTTCGAAAGATCGCATTCACCCTGACCGCGTTTGCCATTGCCTCCGGTTCGGCACTGGCCCAGGAGCGTCTGCGCATCGCCGGCAACTTCGCTTCGGACCACTCCTCGTCGATCGCCATGCAGCAGTTCAAGAAGGAGGTCGATGCGGCCTCCAAGGGCTCGCTGATCATCGAGGTGTTCGACAACCAGCAACTCGGCGGCGCCCAGGAAAACGTGACGCAGACCCGTGCCGGCACGCATCGACATGACCTGGGTCGGCATGGCCTTCCTGTCGCGCACGGTGCCGGAGCTGGAGGCGGTCAGCCTGCCCTTCATGTTCCCCAACCGCGAAGTGGCCTACAAGGTCATGGACGGCCCGGCGGTCGACCTGATCGAGGAGAAGATGGCCACCAAGGGCTTCACCTCGCTGGGCTTCATGGAACTGGGCCTGCGCCAGGTGACCAACAGCCAGCGGCCGGTCAAGACCATGGCCGACCTCAAGGGCCTGAAGATCCGCATGCAGCCGATCGAGACCCATCTGGCCACCTTCAGCGCGCTGGGCGCCAACCCGCTGCCGATGGACATCAAGGAGGTGTACTCGGCGCTGGAGCAGAAGGTCATCGACGGTCAGGACAACCCGTTCTCGCTGATCCTGGCCAGCCGCTTCTACGAAGTGCAGAAGCACGTCAGCAACACCGGTCACTTCTTCGACTTCATCGCCGTGGCGGCCAACAAGAAGAAGTTCGACGCCCTGTCTGCCGAGAAGCAGAAGATCATCCGCACCGCGATGAGCGATGCGATCGCCTGGCAGCGCAGCGTGGCCGCCAAGGCCGACGCCGATGCGCTGGTCGAACTGCAGAAGAAAGGCATGACCTACACCGAAATGCCGGCGTCCGAGCGTGAGGCCATGAAGAAGGCCACCGCCCATGTCGTGGACGACGTCAAGAAGCGTCTGGGCGCGCCGTTTGTCGACCAGGTGCTGGCCGAAGCTGAAGAAGGCCGGCGGCTGATCCGTCACGCCGACCGCGGCACCGGACTGCGCCATGAGCGGATTCTTCCGTATGCGCCCGTGGCCAGACGCGGCCCGTTGCGACCTCTGGCATGGCTGATCGCCGCCCTGGACGTCGCAGCGGGCTGGTCGCTGGTCGGCATGATCGTCGGTGATGGTGGCTGTGGTGTCGGCCCAGGTGGTGCTGCGCTACCTGTTCAACAGCTCGATCGACTGGGCCGACGAGCTGGCGCGGCTGTGCTTCGTCTGGTCCATCTTTCTGGCGATTCCGCTGGGACTCAAAGGGGGCGCCCACATCGGCATCGAGATGCTGGCCGCGCGCCTGCCGCAGCCGCTGCGAACCCTGGTGGCGCGAGTTGTCGCTGTCGTCGGGTGCGTGCCTGCTGCTGCTCGTGGCCTGGGAATCGGCCGTGATCGCCTGGGACCAATGGGATGAGCTGATGGCGTCGATTGCCCGCGAGCGCGGCGTGGTTCATCGTGCCGCTGGCGGTGTGCGGCGTGCATGGCGCCCTGCACCTGATCTGGCAGCGCGACTCACTGCGCGAAACCAGCACGGGCGACGCCGGCCTGTCAGGCCGCAGTACCATTCGCCACGAGGTGACCCGATCGCAGCAAGAGATCATGAGCCTGCTGATCATTCTCGTGTTCTTCGGCATCGCCCTGCTGGGCATGCCGCTGGCCCTTGTCGCTCGGCATTGCCGCGGTCGCCGGCCTGATGGCCAGCAACGTCGACTTCAACCTGCTGCCCTCGCGCATGATGAGTTCGGTCAACGCGTTTCCGCTGATGACCATCCCGTTCTTCATCCTGGCCGGCGAGCTGATGCTCAAGGCCGGCATGATGGAGCGCCTGATCGACCTGGCCAACACCGTCGTCGGGCGCATGCGCGGCGGGCTGGGCCACGTGACCGTGCTCGCCGGCATGGGCCTGTCGACGGTGTCCGGCGCCGCGGTGGCCGACGCCAGCGCGCTCGGCAGCACCTTGCTGCCGTCGCTGACGCAAGCACTATGGCGTGGGCTTCTCGGCCGCGATCTGTGCGGCGGCGGCCAACCTGGGCCCGATCATTCCGCCGTCGGGCGCGATGATCGTCTACGCCTTCATGGCCGGGCCCATCGGTGTCGGTCGGCGGCCTGTTCATGGCCGGCGTCGTGCCCGGCCTCTTGCTCGTGATCGGCATGCTGGCGATGTGCTCCTTCATCGCCTGGCGCGCGCAATTTTCCGCTGACCGGCGAGCGCCGTTCTCGCTGCGCGCGGTCGGTGCGTGAACTCAAGCGCTCGATCATCATCTTCATGATGCCGGTCATCGTCATCGGCGGCATCGTCGGCGGCGCCTTCACCGCCACCGAAGGCTCGGCGATCGCCGTGGTCTACGCACTGGTGCATCGGCTTCTTCGTGACCGGCAAGCTGCGCCTGTCCGACCTGCCGGACGCGATCGTGCGCGCCGCCATCACCTCGGCGGTGGTCGGGGCCATGATCGCCTTCGCCTCGGTCGTGACCTACATGCTGACGATCGACATGCTGCCGCAGAAGCTGCTGGTGCTGATCCAGTCGCTGACCAGCAGCCCGACCGCCTACCTGCTGCTGGTGGCACTGGCTGCTGCTGGTGGTGGGCATGTTCCTGGAGTCCAACGCCGCCTACATCATGCTGGTGCCGCTGCTGCATCCGATCGCGATGAAGTTCGGCATCGATCCCGCTGCATTTCGGCTTCCTGTTCGTCTTCAACCTGGTGATCGGCATGTTGACGCCGCCGGTCGGTGTGGTGCTGTTCGTGATCTGCGGCGTCGCCAAGATCTCGCTGGGCGAACTCAGCCAAACATGTCTGGCCGTTCATTGCCCTGATGTACGGCTTGCTGATCGTGTGCATGTTCGTGCCGCAACTGGTGCTGACCCTGCCACGGATGATGGGCTACTGACATGACGCAACCCTTAGCCGCCGCAGCAGCTTACGCAGCCCAACGACATTTCATCGGCACCATCACGCCGTCCGGCAATACCGTGGTCGAGCGGATCACGCTGGGCATCACGCGCCTCTTGCCCAGGTATCGGCGCATTTTTCGCGCACGCCGGTGTTCGGCAGCACCGACCCGTCGCCGGACGGCTATGCGATCGATGGCCTGCTGGCAGCTGCCCGACTGCTGGCCCATGCGGCACCCCAGGTGCTGGTGTGGAATGGCAGCAAGGGCGCCGGCATCGGCATTCATCACGACCGAAGCGCTCGTCAAACGGATTCATGCTGAGACGGGCATCACCGCTACCACTTCCATCCTGGGCATGAAAGCGCTGCTCAAAGCCAAAGGTATTCATCGCATTGGCGTAGTCACCCCCTATTCCGACGCGTCCCAACAGAAAACGCTGGCGTGTCTGGCCCAAGAGGGCTTTGACTGCGTGTCCCATGCCAAATCAGGACTTAGCGACAACCTCTCTTACGCCAGCGTGCCCACCGAAGACATTGCTGCCATGGCGCGGACTGTCGCGGTTGCGAAGCCTCAGGCCATTGTGTGCCTGTGCACCAACTTCCCCGCAGCGGTCATGGCAGCGCCGCTGGAAGCCGAAATCGGTATTCCGGTCTACGACTCCACCGCCCTGGGCGTCTGGCACGGCCTGCAACTGTGCGGGGTAGATACCCGTGGCGCCGCCGCACTGTGGGGCTCCCTCTTCTCTGAGGTTTGCTAAGCATGGAAGGTGCGCTGGTCATTCGCAATGCCCAAGTCCTGACACTGGACGACGCAGGTACGGAATGGCCAAACGCCGACATCGTGGTGCAGGGCACGCGCATCGCCGCTATCGGACCTGATGCGACCAATCATTGGACAGGGCCCGTCGCCCGCACCGTGGATGCCGCGGGCCTGCTGGCCATGCCGGGCCTGATCAACGCGCACTTCCATTCGCCCGGCAACCTGATGAAGGGGTGCCTGGACGGCATGCCGCTGGAACTGTTCATGTTGTACGAGGTGCCTCCGTTGTCCGATGCCGCAGACACCGAGCGCCTGATGTTTGTGCGCACCCAACTCGGTGCGGTGGAAATGTTGCGCCGGGGCATCACCTGCGTGCACGACGATGCCTACCATGTGCCCGTCGCCGGCCGGCAGGGTATCGACGCCATCATGCAGGCCTATTCCGACGTGGGCATACGCGCCACAGTGGCCATCGATCAGCCCAATGTGGTGGAGTACGACAAGTACCCCTACATGGCCGAATTGCTGAGTCCTTCGCAGCGCCAGGCCATGGATGACGCACCCCGGCAGAGCACCGACGAGCTGCTGGCCTTGTATGCACACCTGATTTCCCGCTGGCACGGCGCTGCGGATGGCAGGCTGGCCGCGGCGGTTTCCTGTTCGGCGCCCCAGCGCGTTTCGGTAGATTACTTTGAAGGTCTGTCGCGCCTCTCGAAAATGCACGATTTGCCTTTCAACATCCACATCCTTGAAACCCGTCTGCAGCGGGTGCTGGGCACCGAGAAGTATGGCAAGTCACTCGTTCAATACGTGCACGACCTGGGCTTGCTGGATGAACGCATGATGGTGATTCACGCGATCTGGATTGATACGCATGACATCGAGCTGCTGGCACGCTCCGGCTGCACCGTGGCCCACAACCCGGTCTGCAACCTGCGCCTTGGCAGCGGTGTCATGCCCTGGCGTCAGCTGCGGGAAGCCGGTATTCCCCTGTGCCTGGGCACCGACGAAATGAACACCGACGACACCACCAACCTGTGGCAAGTCGCCAAAACGGGCGCCCTGCTGCAAACCCTCACGCAAGCGGACAACCGCCTGTGGCCACAAGCCGGCGAGTTCCTGCACGCAGCCACGCGAGGCGGTGCGCGCGCCATCCGCCACGCGGCGGATCTGGGCCAACTGAAAGTCGGCGCACTGGCCGATATCTGCCTGCTGGACCTGGACACCCATGCCTTCACCCCTCTCAACGACCTGCAGCGCCAGCTTATTTACTGCGAGGATGGCAGCTCGGTGCGTTTCACCATCGTCAACGGTGCTGTGGTGTTTGAGTCTGGTCGAGTCACCGCCGTTGACGAGCGGGCCTTGCGCGCAGAGGCACGTTCCCTGATGCGGGACTATCGCAACCAACTTGATCACGCCAACGCCCAGGCCGCAGAACTGGAACCTGTGTACCGGGCCATGCTGGAGCGTGCGGCCCAGGTTTCCGTCGACATGAACCGACGGCTCGACACCGTCTGAACCATTCAATTTCGCCTCAACCTTTTTTAACCCAGGAGCTCTCCCATGAAACTTCGTTTGCTAACCACCCTGTGCGCCTTCCTGATCGGCGCATCACCCGCCTTTGCCCAGGACAAGATCAAGTTCAAAGTCGTTGGCCAGCCGCTGGCGGGCGGCATGATCCAGAAATTCAAGGAACAACCCTTCTTTGAAACCCTGGCCCAAAAATCCGGCATGCCGCTGGAAATCGAATACAAGCCGCAAGACACCACGGGCGTGAAAGACACCGAGCTGCTGCGCATTCTGGAATCCGGCCTGTTTGACATCGTCTCCTTGCGTATGGCGCAAATCTCGCGTGACGAGCCTTTGACCATGGGCTTTGACCTGGTGGGTCTGAACCCCGATTTCAAAACCGCCCGCGCCACCACCAAGGCCTATTACGACGTACTGGACAAGCGCCTGCAAAGTCGCTTCAACGGCAAACTGCTCAGCGTCTGGCCCGCAGGCCCCCAAGTGCTGTTCTGCAAAAAGCCCATCACCAAGCTGGCCGATGTCAAAGGCCTGAAGGTGCGCGTGTTCGACCAGAACTCGGCCAAGTTCTTCGAGAAGCTGGGCGCCACCCCCATCCCACTGAGCTTTGGCGAAGTGCATCAGAGTCTGTCACTGGGCGTGGTCGATTGCGCCATCACCAGCAACCTGTCGGCCAATTCGGCCAGCTGGCCTGAAGTCAGCACCCACGTGCTGAACATCGGCCTGCAGTTCGCCATGAACGGTTATGCCATCGGCCTGCCCGCCTGGAAGAAACTCAGCCCTGCGCAGCAGACCCAATTGCAAGCGTCTTTCACCGCACTTGAGAACGACATCTGGAAATACTCGGAAGAGCTGGCCACCGACGCTGCGAATTGCAATGCGGGCAAAGACCCCTGCACCCTGAAGAAATTCAAACTGCTCGAAGTAGCCGTCACACCCGCAGACATTGCCTTGGTGCACAACGCCATGAAAGACGTTTCCCTGCCGACCTGGATCGAGACCTGCGAGAAAACGGCACCTGGCTGCGCGGCCGACTGGCGCAAGACGGTGGGCACTGCCGTTGGCATGAAGTAAAGAGACACCATGAAACAGGGCATAGAGCGGCTGCTGGCAAACCTCTTCGGATTTGCCCTGGTGGGCCTGTCTTTTCTGGTGACCGTGGAGACCGTGATGCGCAAGGTGTTCAACTTCTCCATCCAGGGTGCGGCCGAGCTGGGCGGGTACGCCTTGGCGGTCGGAGCCGCCATTGGCTTCAGCCTGGCCATCACCAGCCGCAGCCACATCCGGGTGGATGTGTTTCACGAGCGCTTCTCGCCCGCCGTTCAGGCGCTCATGAACTGGCTCTCCGCAGTTCTGACAGCCGCCCTGGCCCTGTTTTTTGTCGGTGTCTGCTACCGGGTGATTGTCAAAACCGTTGAATACGGCAGCAGCGCCCAAACGCCCTGGGCAACGCCGCTCATTTATCCCCAATCCGTGTGGTACGCCGCGCTGGTCGTCTTCGCCATTTATGGTGTGGGCTACGCCGGACGTGCCAGCTACCTTTACTTCACGGGCCAGCGTGCGGCCGTGCTGGAGGAGTTTCACCCCAAGGGGGCCAAGGAAGAGCTCAAAGAAGAGCTTGACGATCTGGCCGTTCGCACTGACGCGCAATCAGGGGGCAAGGCATGAGCACGCTGTCCTTCTCCCTTTCGTTTTTGCTGATGATCGTGCTGATGTTGCTGGGCTTGCCGATTGCCGTTTCCATGGTGTTGGTCGGGGCGGGTGCCGGTGTCATCGTTTTCGGCGTTCCTTTTTTGTCGTCGTCAGGCGCCATGCTGTGGGGCGTGCTGAATGACAACCTGTTGACAGCCGCGCCGCTGTTCATTTTGCTGGGCGAGTTGCTATTGCGCAGCGGCATGGCCGACCGCATGTACGGCGCCATGGCGGCATGGCTCTCCAAATTGCCCGGTGGGCTGTTGCATACCAACATCGCGTGCTGCGCGCTGTTTGCGGCCACATCAGGCTCGTCGGTGGCCACGGCCGCTACCGTGGGCACCGTGGCGCTGCCCTCGCTGCAGTCGCGCAAGTACCCCATGCCGCAGGCGCTGGGCAGCCTGGCGGCCGGCGGGCACGTTGGGCATCCTGATTCCACCCAGCATCAACATGATCGTCTATGGCTCGCTGACCGAAAACTCGATCGGCAAGCTGTTCATCGCCGGCATCATTCCCGGCTTGCTGCTCACGGGCTTCTTCATGCTGTACATCCTGGTCAGCAGCATCTTGAGCAAGGATGTGCCCGCGCGAAGAGCTGCCACCGATGAAAGTGCGGCTGGCCCAGCTGGTGCATCTGATTCCTCCGCATCGTCATCTTCGGCATCGTCATGGGCAGCCTGTACACCGGCTTTGCCACGGCCACCGAGTCCGCAGCGCTGGGTGTCGTGGTCGCGTTGGTCTTCACCTGGAAGGCTGGCCGTCTGACCTGGAGCATGCTGGAGACCTGCTTTCTTGCAGACCGCACGCACCACCGGCATGATCATGCTGATCCTGGCCGCCGCCTTTGTGCTGAACCTGTTGATCAGCCTGTCTGGCGTGGCCGAGACCATGACCAAGTCCGTCACCTCGCTGGGCCTGTCAGCCACCGGCATGCTGCTGGTGCTGATTGCGTTCTACATCGTGCTGGGCATGTTCATGGACGTGATGTCCATGCTGGTGGCCACCGTGCCCATCACCTACCCGATCGTCAAGGCGCTGGGCGTGGACCCGATCTGGTTCGGCATCTTCATCATCCTGATGTGCGAACTGGCCCTGATCACCCCGCCAGTGGGCATGAACCTGTTCGTGGTGCAAGGTGTGCGGCCCGACAAGGGCGGCATCGGCGAAGTGATTCGCGGCGCCTTGCCCTATGTGGTCATCATGATGCTGTTCACCCTGTTGCTGATGGCCTTCCCGGCCATCGTGACCTGGTTGCCGGGCAAGATGTAAGCTATGTTTTTTATAGCTAACTATTGAATATTAACGGGGACTTCAGGCCTATTTTGCTTGCAAGTCCCCGCAAATTCACCCGCTGACCATCTCCCCGTCAAGCGCCAGCAACAGGTCGGGAATCAGGCCACCGAACTCTGTGGTGGCGATGGCCACATCCGCGTCAAAGCCATCATCCTTTCCGGTCGAAGCGCCTTCAAACACCACGTCCAGAAACGCCACCTTCTTGAGGGTGAAGGCCTCGGTGAGCACAAAGGAAATGCGGTCGGCCCAGGTCAGGGCCACACGGGTCGGCTGCTTGCCGCTCTCAATGTGCTGGCGCACCTCGTCAATGTCCAGAGGGTGGCGCGAATAGCGCACGAGAGCCTTGCTCTCGTCGGCTGACTTCAGCTCGCATTCGCGGTCCACACTGAAGCCCTGCGGCGGCTCCTGCGTGGTGAGCCAGCGTGCCATGGCCACCGCCGGTGAGGTGGTGGTGTTGATCAGAGTCACGCTGAAGCCTTCCAGCGCTTTAACCAGCATGGTGATGACCTCGTCGGCCTTGGCCTGGCTACCGGCGTCAATCACCAGCAGTTTGGCCTTGGGGTCAATCCAGACGCCAATGGTGGACTGCTTGGTGAAGGCCATAGGCATCAGGTCAAGGCGAATTTCGTCTTTGAGATCGCGGCTTTCCTTCTTGCCGGGTTTGCGTCCCGTGGTCGCCTCAATCTGGGCGACGCGTTCCTTGAGCTTGCGGGTGATGACGGAGCCTGGCACCACCTTCACCTCCACCATCAGCTTCAAAATCAGCTGGCCCGCCACCTGTTCCACCAAGGGGCCGTGGGCCTCGCCACGCGGTTCCACCCAGCCGATTGATTTGTCTTGCGACGCACCGCATTCTGCGAAGCGGGAAGATTCCAGCCCCGCTTCCATACTGGCTACCGTCGCTTCCCAAGTAGGAGCAATCCTGTACATCATCATGTTCTTAAACACTTGCACCCTTTTTGACCATTGCTAAATTCATTGTGTCGTTGCTCCAAAATTGAAGGGCCTGATCATCCCATCAAAAGGCGCAGATCTTTTTCACGCAACTTTACAAAACCTTAATTGCGCCTCATGGGCGCGATACATGAGCCGATGACACTTGCATCCAGCCTGAAGCCAATCCCTGGCTCCAGACCCGAAACCAAACTATCCGAAGGATGTTGTATGAAATCAGTTTTCAAGCCAGTTTTAGTTGCCGCTTTGATCGCCACCGTTGGCTTTACCGCGTTTTCCCAAACCCACCCCATGGGTCAATCCATGGGTGACGGCGGCATGATGGGCCATGGCAGCATGGGCCACGACCGCATGGGCAAGATGGACCCCGCCAGGATGCAGGCCATGATGGACAAACGCAATGCCGATTTGAAGGTCAAACTGAAAATCACCCCCGCCCAGGAAGGCGCCTGGACCGCCTACACCGCGGCGATGAAGCCACCGGCTGACATGGGCAAGACCCACGATGCCATGCGCGCCGAGATGCAAAAGCTGACCACACCCGAGCGCATTGAAAAAATGAAGGCCATGCGCGGCATGCGGGACGCAGAGATGGACAAACGCGCTGACGCCACCAAGACCTTTTACGCGGCGCTGACGTCCGAGCAAAAGGCGGTGTTTGATGTGCTGCACACCGGCGGCGAACGCGGATCGCGTCATGGCGGTGGGCACCGTGGTGGACACGCTGACATGGGTGGCAAACCGGCAGCCCCTGCAAAGTCTTGATGGGCATCGCGTCATGATCTGATGCGCTCTGCAAGGGGCAATCACCCAGGGAAAGGCCCCTTGCACGCAGCCTGCCGCCCTTAGAGTGGCAACTTAGAAGGCTGGGTCTGTCCTGATGGAGGGGCCCGTTCAGGGTTGAAATGGACACACGGCATCATGGACAAGACGGTCTGCGGCCTTGCAGGATGCAACTTCGGCTCAAAATGACACCTGTAAACAATAAGCTGCATCAGGCAACGCCGAGGCGCTGACTGATGCGTCATGGATTGGGCAAGTGCAACCCGGCTTGCCAATCTGGTGGGTTATGACCGGGCCAAACAGGAGTTCAACCATGAGTACGAATGAAACCGCCATCCTCGCTGGGGGATGCTTTTGGGGCATGCAGGATCTGGTGCGCAAGATGCCGGGCGTCATCAGCACACGCGTGGGCTACAGCGGCGGCGACGTGGCCAATGCCACCTACCGCAACCATGGCACCCACGCTGAGGCGCTGGAAGTCGTGTTCGATCCGCAGCGCATGAGCTTTCGCGAATTGCTGGAGTTTTTCTTCCAGATTCACGACCCCAGTACACCCGACCGCCAGGGCAATGACCGGGGGGCGTCCTATCGTTCCGGCATTTACTACACCTCACCGCAGCAGCAGCAAACCGCGCTGGACACCATTGCCGATGTGGATGCCTCGGGTCTGTGGCCCGGCCGGGTGGTGACCGAAGTCAAGCCCGCTGGCCCGTTCTGGCAGGCCGAGCCTGAGCATCAGGACTACCTGGAGCGCATCCCCCATGGCTACACCTGCCACTTTGCGCGCCCGGGCTGGAAGCTGCCTCAACGCACGACGGCCAGCCACTGAGCCGAGCATCCGCATGCCCATTGAATCAGGAGCCTGACCTTGCAAACTGCCACCATCCGCCCAGGCGGTGAACGCGCCGCTGGTGTGCCGGTCTCGCCCATTGCCATGGCGTTTGACAACACCTACGCGCGTGATCTCAAGGGACTTTATGTGCCGACACAACCGGCAGGGTCGCCCAAACCCCGGCTGCTGCGCCTGAACCGCGACCTGGCCGAAGAACTCGGTCTGAACGCAGATGTTTTGGCATCGGCAGACGGCCTTGCCATATGGGCGGGCAACGCCGTGCCTGCACAAGCGTTGCCACTGGCGCAGGCCTACGCCGGGCACCAGTTTGGCGGCTTTTCTCCCCAGTTGGGCGATGGCCGGGCCCTGTTGCTGGGTGAGATTGTGGACTGCCACGGCATGCGCCGAGACATGGCGCTCAAGGGTTCGGGCCGCACGGTGTTTTCGCGCCGGGGGGATGGCCTGGCCGCACTGGGGCCGGTGCTGCGCGAGTACCTGATGGGCGAGGCCATGCACGCCCTGGGCATTCCCACCACGCGCGCCCTGGCGGCTGTGGCCACTGGTGGCACGGTACAACGCGAGCGCGAACTGCCCGGTGCCATCCTCACGCGTGTGGCCGCCAGCCACCTGCGCGTGGGCACGTTCGAGTACGCCGCGTCCCAGGGCGACGAGGCCCTGCTGCGCCAGCTGGCCGACTACGCCATCACGCGCCACGACCCAGCGCTCATGGGGGTGGAAGACCGCTACCTGGCGTTCCTGAAAGCGGTGGTGGAGCGCCAGGCCCGGTTGCTGGCGCGCTGGATGGGCGTAGGCTTTATCCACGGCGTGATGAACACCGACAACATGACCATCTCCGGCGAGACGATTGACTACGGCCCCTGTGCGTTTATGGAGCAATTCGACCCCGCCACGGTGTTCAGCTCCATCGACACCTCGGGCCGCTACGCCTATGGCAATCAGCCCGCCATTGCGCAGTGGAATTTGGCACGGCTGGCCGAAACCCTGCTGCCGCTGATCGACACCAACGCCGAGTCCGCCGTCCCCCGCGCACTGGCGGTGGTGCAAGGCTTTGCTGAACGCTTCGACGTTCATTGGCGTGGCGTATTGCGGGCCAAGCTCGGGCTGGACCACGAAGCGCCCCAGGATCGCGAACTGGCCAATGACTTTCTGGCGCTGTTGCACCAGCACCGGGTGGACTTCACGCTGGCTTTTGCCCATTTGTCGGACGCTGCAGCGGGGCAAGATGCCGGGCTGAATGCCCTGCTGGGTGTCGCTGGGGGTTCAGGCAGCGCTGGCGATACGCCGGCTGCGTTTGCGCCCTGGCTGCGGCGCTGGCACGAGTGCACACAGGCAAGGGCCAAAAAAAGCCCCGCAGAACGGGCAGCGTCCATGCGCCTTGCCAACCCGGTCTACATCCCGCGGAATCACCAGGTCGAGGCCGCCCTGGCCGCTGCTGTCGATCACGATGACCTGGCGCCGTTCGAGCGCCTGCTGCAAGTTCTGTCGCACCCGTTTGAGGCGCGTGCGGAAGACGCCGGGTTTGCCCAGCCCGCGCCCCCGGCGCAAACCGCCTGTTACCGCACCTATTGCGGCACATGAGCGACTTGCGCGCATGGAGACCACCTGCCCCCGATTGCCGCCTGGAGTTCGCTGCCTGCGCTTAACCGCCGGCTGATCGCATCGCCACGGCTACGCCAGCATCTTCTTCAGCTCGCCACTGGCAATGAGTTTTTCCAGATCATTGGCGCCGCCCACCAGGGTACCCTTGACAAACACCATGGGCAACGTGGGCCAGCCGGTCCACAGCTTCAACGCGTTGCGTTGGCGCCAGGTGTTGAAGTAGGTGCCGTATTCCAGGTATTTGTACGGAACGCCCGCATCGTCGAGCATCTTGCGGGCTTTTTTGGGAAACGGGTTCATGCCCATGCCCACCACCACGACCGCGTTGGCAGCCACGGCCGCTTGAACTTCCTTCACAATGCCCTGCTCGTGCGTGCTGATCTTCTCGCGGATGGCAGGGTGAATGTGGGACTCTTCCAGAATTGAACGGGCCATGGTGGCTTTTCCTGCAAAATAAATGTGCATTATCCGGGCCCGATCCCATTCCCTGCAAAATCCTTGGGTTGGCGGGGGTGTCCTTCCCCGTTTGGGCTTGATTCACATCAAGCGGCTGGCTCTGACTTCCCCCTAAACTGGCAACCCGCATGACTACCCCTTTGCCCCAGGTTCGCACCATCACCCTCATGCAGCCGCTGACCTGGCTGGCGTTGGCGTGGCGGGACATGGCGCGATGTGGCTGGATCAGCTTCCTGCACGGGCTGGTCTTCACCCTCGGCGGGGCGGCCATTTTGATGGTGGCCCACAACCGCTTCTGGTTGCTGGCCGGCGCCCTGTCCGGCTTTCTGGTGGTGGCCCCCGTGCTGGCCACCAGTTTGTACGCCCTGAGCCGGGCGGTGGAGCGCCGGGAAAAGCCCAATCTTGAGGTGGTTCTCAAGACCTGGCTGTACTGGCAGGAAAAGCACACCAACAAATTTGGCAACGACTACTGGTGCCTGGTGCAGTTTGGCGCCTTGCTGGCTTTGGCAGGCACAGGCTGGGTGCTGACATCTGCCGCTTTGATCACTTTGTTTTCACCCGTCCCCATCACCACCCCGGTTGAATTTGTCCGCCACGTGGTGCTGGCCCCCAAAGGCTATCTGTTTGAAATCTGGCTGGGCCTGGGTGGCTTGCTGGCAGCTCCCATCTTTGCCTCAACGGTCGTGGCCGTGCCGCTGATGCTCGACCGGCGCGTCACCCTCAAACAGGCCGTATTCACCAGCTGGGAAGTCGTGCTGGCCAACCCCATGCCCTTGGCCTTTTGGGCCGCACTCATCATGGGCTTCACCTTGCTGGGTTTGGGCTCCGCGCTGCTGGCGCTGATTGCCATTGTGCCCATGCTCGGTCATGGCAGCTGGCATGCCTACCGCGACTTGCTGGACGTGAGCCACGTCCCCGCGCGCTAGCCTTGCAAGACCACGGTTCGACCCATGTTTGGCTACTCTGAAGAACAAATCGCCTCGTTCGGCCTCACGTTTGGCGTGGGTGGCTTCATGCTCTACATGTTGTTCATCATTGGCAACCTGGCCTGGCAATCCAAGGCCGGCCGGTTTGGCACCTTTGTGATTTTTCTGGGCCTGGCGTTTGGCATGACGGGCTTTGTGGCCAAGTACATCATCCAGTGGGCCATCGGCATCAAGTAGGCGCCCCATCCGGGTGCCCGCTTGGTCAACCCAGTGGACGCACACCGATCACCATGCCATGCAGCCAGAATGTGATGGCCGCCCAGACTGCCGTTCCCGCCACGATCGCAATCACCGTGCCCGTCGGGTTGCCTTTCGGGTAGGTGGTTCCGTCAGCGCGATCCCGACGGCGCGCGGCGCTGAAGTTCACCACCGCCCACACAAAAAACGAGCCGAACAGCACCACGTGCGCCACATTGCCGTTGGCCAGCAAATGCGCAAAGGCCCACACCTTCACGCCCACCACCATGGGGTGATGCACACGCCCCTTGATGCCGTTGCCCGGCACATAGGCTGCTGCCAGCAACACCATGGCCACCAAGGTCAGCAGCGCTGCCACATGGCGCATGGCCACGGGCGGGCTCCACAACTGCACCGGGTGCTGGCGCGCCAGGCCAAAACCCCAGACGATCAAGGCAAACCCCAGCAGCGAGACCACCGAATAGGCGCCCTTCCAGGGCATCTCGCCCATGCGCTGACGGGTTCGGGTGCGCCAGCCATCGGCGACGATGCGCACCGAATGCACCCCCAGAAAAATGAACAATCCAAGAATCAGCGTTGTCATGCCGCCAACACCCTGTTTTTACCGGCCCTCTTGGCCAGGTACATGCCCTGATCGGCGCGCTTGATGGCATCAGCGCCATCGTCATCAGGGGCCAGTTGCGCCACCCCGGCGGAGAAGGTAATCAACAACTTGTCACTGCCAGTCAAAAACAGGCGCTTGGTGAGCTCACGCTGCAAGCGTGTCATGGCCTCGACCGATTTGTCCAATGCCGTGTCAGGCAGCAGGATGATGAACTCCTCACCCCCATAGCGGGCCAGCGTGTCCTGCGGCCGCATGACTTCGCGGGCCACCGTGGCCAGGTGCTTGAGCGCTTCATCACCGACCGTGTGGCCCTTGCTGTCGTTGATGGTTTTGAAGTTGTCAATGTCCAGCATGGCAATGCACAGCGGCGTGTCCTTGCGCCGCACGTTGGACACCTCACGCGCCAGCGCCTCATCCAGCCCCTTGCGGTTGAGCACACCCGTCAATGAGTCATGACGCGCCTGCACGCTGACGCGGTCCAGCTCCTCGTGCAGCTTGGCAATCTGGTCATCTGCCGCCTGGGCTTTTTCTTTCATGCCACGCAGTTCATCGCGGATCGACCGGCTGTCAGAGGCCATGTTTCGCGTGGCACCAATCACGTCTTTCATCACCGGGGTCAGGTCAATGATGGACTTGGCCTGCTCAATCAGGCGCGCGCTGTCTTCCATCTTGCCCTGAAAACTGGCGCTGGATTCCGCCATCTGCGACAGCCGCTGGATGAAGGTAGCCAGCATCAGCCGCATTTCTTCCTGCGCCTCCAGCGCCCGGCCCTTGGCTTCGGTCTGCTTGAAGATGACGTCCTTCAGGCGGCGCTCCACGTCGTCCAGACGGCGCAATGTGAGCGGTGGTGTGCTGGCCACCATCAGCGCATCAATCTGACCCTTGAGCCAGCGGTCGTCCACGCTCAACTCGCCAATGTTCTCGATGATCAGGTGCAGCAAATGCAGCAGCGTCGATTTGATCTCCGCCTGGTCTTCGGCGGCAAACGACAGGCGGTGGCCAAAGTTGCTCAGCATCGACTTCACCCGCGTCACGTCAGCATCGGGCTGGCGAATATTTTTGAGCAACTCCTGCGTCTGCTGGGTGAACCGCACATCGTCTTCGCCCAGGGCCGGGCGGGCGTACTCAATCAGGCGCGCAATCTGCTCCAGGAAATCATGGGTCAGCGCGGGTGCGCCATCATTGGCCACCTTGGCCGGGCCAGAGGGCGATGTCGGGGTGGAGGTCAACCCGCCAAAGCTGCTGTTCGAAACGCCATTGGCCGTGGTGTCGGATGAGGGGATGTAAGTCCCATAAGTCAGCAAGGCGGTGCGCACACCCTCCCAGCTCAGACGCTTGATGGCAGATTCCAGCAGCCCCACCTGCCGCACCTGACCTGGCGTCTTGGCCGGCAGCCCTTTGGCAATCAGCTCCAGCTCTTCCATGGGGAAAGGAACACGGCGCGGCGTCCCCGCCACCTCGTGAAACATCTTTTGATAATTTTCAGGGGTTGGTGGCAGCTTTCTGGCGGTCAGCAGCTGCAACGCTTCGCGCGCAATTTCGTGAGGTGGGCGGTCAGCCATGCACAGGGCTCCTGGATGCAATTAAGTGCAATCTTACGGCTTAACCATGTGCGCATCACCCAGCTGCAAAAACTTACTTGCCTCCCGTACTGTCGCCACGGGGTCTTCCTCTTGCGGTACGTGGCCCAAGCCATCAAACACCACCAGCTTTGAGCCCGCAATATCCCGCGCAAACGCCTGCCCGTTGGCCAGCGGAATCAGCAAATCTTTGGCACCCCACAAAATAAGCACCGGCAAATGAAGCGACTTGATATCCGCCTCATTGCCCGCCAGCCCCTGATCCAAGCGGTATACCAGTGCCTTGCGGTTGCCCGCGCGCAACGTCAGCTCGTAGTAGCGGTCCACCAGCTCGGGCGTGACCAGCGCCGGGTTGCCGTAAACGTTTTCCAGGCTGCTTTTGACCAGGCCCCGCGGCAAGGTGTATTCCGTCAGGGTTCGCAGCCCCGGTGTGCGTGCGACGGTAAAACCAATCGGCACCGATTTCGGCGTGAAAACATACCCGCCCGCATCCACCAGAATCAGCCGGGTCACCCGCTGTGGCGCCGCGTGCGCCGTGCCCCAGGCAATCTGCCCGCCCAGCGAATTGCCCGCAAGCACAAAGCGCTGCACACCCAACGTGTCCATGGTGGCCAGCACAAACTGCACATAGGCGTCCATGGTGTAGCGGTTGTCCGCGCGCGGCCCGGTCAAGCCAAAGGCGGGCAAGTCAAAGCGGATGACACGGCGTTGGGCCTTCAGCGCCTGCGCCCACCCATCCCAGGTGTGCAGGCTGGCCGACGTGCCGTGCAGCAGCACAATGGGCTCAGCGTCATCGCGCGGGCCCTCGTCGCGCAGGTGCACCTGCAAGTTTGTCGCTGCAATCTTCACGTCCAGAAATTGCGAGGGGGCTGTGGCCCAGCGGCCTTTAAGCGCCTCCACCGGGCGGTCTGGCGCCCAGGTGGCCAGGATGCCCGCCACCGCAAACACCAGCACGGCCACCATCAGCACCACCCCGAGTCGAAGCAAAAATTTCATGCTGCGGACTATACGGCCCACCGAGGGCCGAGGCCACTTATGCCATCACCAGACGCAAATGCGTGATCTCTGACGGAACGCCAAAGCGCTTGGGCGGGCCCCAATAGCCCGTGCCGCTGTTGGTGTACACCCACAGGTTTTTGAGCTTGTTGAGCCCGGCAGTAAACGGCTGTTGAAACTTCACAAAATGCATCCACGGCCAGAACTGCCCACCATGCGTGTGGCCCGACAGTTGCAAATCAAACCCCGCGTCAGACGCTGCCTGCGCACTGCGCGGCTGGTGTGCCAGTAGCAGGCGGATGGCGGCATCCCGCGGCGCACCCACCAGCGCGGCCTTCGGGTCACTGCGGTGGGATTTGTCAAAGTGATGGGCCGTGAAGTCCGCCACGCCTGCCAGCACCAGCGGGGCCGTGCCCACCCGTTTGGCAGCACCCGTGCCCGTGTCGGGCGAATGGCCGCTGTCGTGGTGCAACACCACGTGCTCATTCATGAGCACCGTGGCGCCCAGGCGGCGCAGCTCGGCAATCCAGTCGTGCGCGCCGCTGTAGTACTCGTGGTTGCCCGTTACAAAAAAAGTGCCGTGGGTCGATGTCAAATCCGCCAAAGGGGCCACGTGTTTTTGCAGGTCGGCCACCCGGCCATCCACCAGGTCGCCGGTGATGGCCACCATGTCAGCACCCAGCGCATTCACCCTGGCCACAATGCGGGCCAGGTACCCGTGGCGAATCGTTGGCCCCACGTGAACGTCTGAAATCTGCGCCACGGTAAACCCGTGCAGCGCGGCGGGCAAACCGGCAATCGGCACATCCACCCGCACCACGCTGGCGGTGCGCCGGGCGTTCCAGAAGCCCAGCACCGTGGCCAGCAGGCCCAACACCGGCACAGCCGCGGCGCTGCCCGTTTGCAGCCACGCCAGTTGCGCGTGGAGCCAGTCCGCCGCGCTGGACTGCACCAGCCCGGCGGCCAGCGTCACGCCAAAGGCCAGCACCAGTAACACGTCCCGCAGCAATGTCAGCACAAACAAGCTGGAGAACAGGCCCATGCACAGCAGCCCCGCCCAAGTCAGCACCACGGTCATGCGCCCCCGCGACACCCGCCGCGCCGCAAACCCCAGTGGCATCAGCAGGGCGGACACCACCAGCAACACACCAAACAGCACCCCGCCTGCCGGGAATGCCGCCACAGTGGACAGCGCCGGAGCCTCACGCCAGCCCACCCAGGCATGTAACAGGGCAGATATCAGAAACAGGGGAATCAACGGCATGAGCGGGGTTGGCAAGCCAACGATTGTGAACAGGCGCTGTAGATGATGCGTGCTGCGCCACATTCAAGGCCACACGAACACCTCCGCATGACCCAAGTTCGGTCGGAAACAAAAAAACCCGCCGGGCGCAACGCCTCAGCAGGCTCTGGTCTGCTCCTATTTATGAAGCAAACTATTGAATAAAGGCGGGGACTTCAGGCCTTAAACACTATCAAACTTGGCGCAATGCTGCTGCCTCGTGCCGGTTGGCAATTGCGTAGAGCTCCTGTGCAAACCGCACATCAAAGCGCATCTGCAAATCGGCCATGGCGCGAACCTGCTCTGCCTGTTCGGATGCGGTCAAAGCGCGGGCTTCTACAACCGGTTGTTGCGTGGCTGCGGCCCACAAGGCGCTGGCAAGATGCCGACCCGCGGTGGCCAACTCGCGCAGGGCAACGCCCACGCTGGGAGCTGCCTCCGGTTTGGAAGGGGTCGGGCGAACCAATGTGGAACGGCCGGGGGTTAACAAAGTAGCTGCTGTCATAACAATTTCTCCTTCAGAAGTGAGTCATGTTGCAATGCAGTATAGGGTAAACCCTAGTGTTTGACATGAAAGCGTCTGGATTGACCTCTCTAAGTGCAGGGAAAGGGGTCGAACTCGCCACACACCGGCATCTATTTACTTTGTTTTTTATAGCAAACTATCCAATGCCCACAGGGACTTCAGGCCAATTTGGTATCCAATTCTGCCGCCAGATACTTGCGGACCGCCTTGTCCATCGCCGCCCGCTGGCAGGCCTGCACCTTCATCATCAGCGCGTGGTTGGCCACTTGCACCTCATACCTTTGGCACAAATCGGCCTGAATGCGGGCCAACAGCGACGCCGTGACCTCCGCATCTGCCAGCGCCCGGTGGGCCCGCCCCGCACTGGGCAGGCGGTGCAACGCGGCCATCGCGCCCAATGAATGGCTGGGAGCCTGTGGGTACAGGCGGCGCGACAGCAATACCGTGCAGGCAAATGGCTGCGGCGCTGGCAGCCCGACGCGCGCGAGCTCGGCCTGCCAGTAGCGCCGGTCAAACGAGGCGTTGTGCGCCACCAGGGGCACATCACCCACAAACGCTGCCGCCTCCCGCATCACCTGCTCCGCCGGGGGTGCAGCAGCAATCATCGCGTTGCTGATGCCGGTGAGGGATTCAATAAAACCGCCAATGCGCACCCCCGCGTTCATCAGGCTCTGAAACCGCCCCACCACCGCGCCGTCTTCCAGCATCACAATGGCCACCTCGGTGGCGCGGTCGCCATCGCCGGGGGACAAGCCGGTGGTTTCGAAGTCAATCACGGCCATGCGCGTCATGGACTACACCACCCTGTCCACACGCAAGGCCAGCACCACCGAAGTGGTGGTTTTCATCACACCGTCAATCTCGCCAATCTCGTCCAGCAGCGCATCCAGACGCATGGTGGATTCGGCGCGTAGCAGCGCCATGAAATCAAACTCGCCGCTCACCGACGCCAACTGGCGCAGCTCGGGCAATCGGCTCAGGCGCTGGATCACTTCACGCGATGCCTTGGGTGATATCGAAATGCCCACATAAGCCTGCACGCCGCGCTCGCCCGAGTCAGACCCCAGCCGCACGGAGTAGCCCACGATCACGGCCTGCGCCTCCAGCCGGGCCAGCCGCGCCACCACCGTGGTGCGGGCCAGCCCCAGCTTGCGCGCCAGCGTGGCCGTGCTTTCGCGGGCATTGGCCTGCAGCAGCGCGATCAGGTCGCGGTCCGTCTGGTCCCGTGGGGCGGCTGACAAGTCGGGGGAGCGCTCCATCCAAAGTATCCTTCAAACATGCCGATTCAACTATCTTAGCCGTCGTTCCGGCGAAATGAGATGACATATCGCCAAACACGCGGTTTCTTTCGTCAGCCAACCTGCCTAGACTTTCCCTGACGCCTTCATTTCACACCAACCAGGGAACACGCCATGAAAACAGCCCTCTTGGGTGCCGGCCATATTGGCCAAACCATTGCCCGCCTGCTGCACGCCACGGGCGACTACCAGGTCACCGTCATCGACAAAAACCCGGCCGCGCTGGCCGGGCTGCAATCGGCCGGCATCCCCACCCGGCTGGTCGACACGCAGGACGGTGCCGCCCTGTTGCCCGCGTTACAGGGGCAAGACACAGTCATCAACGCCTTGCCCTACCAGCTGGCCGTGCCCACGGCCCGGCTGGCCTTGCAAGCCGGGTGCCACTACTTTGACCTGACCGAGGATGTGGCCGCCACCAATGCGATCAAACAGATCGCGCAGAACGCCCGCACCGCCTTCATGCCCCAGTGTGGGCTGGCTCCCGGCTTCATTGGCATCGTGGCGCACCACCTGAGCAAGGGTTTTGACACTCTGCATGACATCAAGATGCGCGTGGGTGCGCTGCCCGCCTTCCCCACCAACGCACTGAAATACAACCTGACCTGGAGCGTGGACGGCCTCATCAACGAGTATTGCCACCCCTGCGAATCCATCCGCGATGGCCAGCGCATAGACGTGCTGGCGCTGGAAGGGCTGGAGCACTTTTCGCTGGACGGCACCGAGTACGAAGCCTTCAACACCTCCGGCGGGCTGGGCACCCTGTGCGAAACGCTGGCTGGGCGGGTGCGCTCGCTGGACTACAAATCTGTGCGCTACCCCGGCCACCGCGACCTGATGGCCATGCTGCTGCAAGACCTGCGCCTGCAGGACGACCAGGACAACCTCAAAGCCATCATGCGCCGCGCCATACCGGCCACCATGCAGGACGTGGTGCTGGTGTTTGTCACCGTCAGCGGCCTGCACGGCGGCGCGCTGGTGCAGGAGGTGTTTGCCCGCAAGATCTTTGCTGACCGGTCTGACGCTGCCCCGCTGTCAGCCATTCAAATCACCACCGCAGCCGGTATCTGCGCGGCGGTTGATTTGTTCCGCGAAGGCAAGCTGCCCGCGAGTGGCTTTGTGCGCCAGGAGCAAATCAACCTGCCCGACTTTCTGGCCAACCGCTTTGGCGCTGCCTATGAGCAGTCGCGGCAAGTGGAGTCGATTGGGTAGGTTGGGGGGCGGCGCAGCCGCTCCGTTTTGTGTAGCAGACTATTGATGATTGGCAGGGACTACAGCCCCAAATGAAGCCGCAAAGCCGTGTCAAGCCTGCCCAGATCATCCGGCAGCACCACGCCAGCAGGCCGCGCATTAAGACGCGCCTTGTCCAGCGTGCGCACTTGCTGTGCCATGGCTTTGCTGTCCTTAGAAAGCCCGGTGCGGGAAGCGGCTAGTAACACTTCAAACGGGTACACACGGTCAACACTGGAGGTGAGCGGCACCACTGTGACCACTGCCGCCGCACGGTTGGCGACGTTGTTGCTGACCACCACCACGGGGCGAGTCTTTTGGGTTTCGCCCCCACGGGCCGGGTCCAGCGCGGCAAAGTAAATCTCACCACGTCTCATGGCTCAACCCGTCGCTGTAGGTGGCCTGTGCCTCTTGCGCCATTGCAATGTCTTGCCCCGCACTGGCAGCATAGGCCTGCGCCAGCTCGGCCTCTGCCTCGCGCTCAGCCAGAAAGCGCACAGCTTGCTCCACGACGGCAGATCGCGTTTTAAGACCAGCTTTCGCCTGATAAGCGGTCATGAATCCTGCCAAAGAGGAATCTATGGATACTGAAAGTTTCATATTTTCTTACCTTTCTAAAGATTATAGATTACCTCAAATGAGTATTTGAAGCAAGCAGAGCGTTTATGAAGCTCAATTTCGAACTATGCTAGTAAGAAAAAGTAATGTGCTGTGCTTTGGAGGAGGACATCGGTTAACCGCCAAGGTGGGTGAACCAACCCAACTACAACCAAACACTGGCACTTCACGAGCGGAAACACTGCACAATTGAACTGGCAATCACGCCATTCAAAAAGTTCTGATGCCAGTCTCATTTTCTAGCGTCCCTGTTGGCAGCTTTTGGACACGATCTGAGCTCGCAAATTTGTGGGGCTACAAGGCATTTCAAGCACTGGCTAGGGGGGTGGTAACACCGTTCGGAGACAACAAAATAGTTTTATTTGTCACCGAAGAGAAGCAAGCCTCTGCCACTAACTATCAGGATGTATTGCGCGGGGATATTCTTGAGTGGGAGGGTCCAAACGACCATTTCGCTGAACGCAGAATGCTCGCGGCCAAAGCAAATGGAGAGGAAATCCATCTTTTCCATCGGCAGCGCCACCACCGAGTTTTTGAGTACAGGGGCGAGATCAGCTTACTTTCCGCTGTACCCAAAACAAAAGTTCCGAGCAGATTCATATTTGAAATACTTGATGCGGACAGGGCCGACTGGTCTCACGACCAATTGCTTGCTGCGTTTTACCTGTATCTGCAGCTAAAACCCAGTGAGATTCAAAACGAGTCTGTTGCTGTATCCGAGTTTGCCAAAACAATCAAAAAGCCAAATCAGTCGGTCGCATCGAAGCTTCGGACATTTACGCAACTAGACCCTGTCTTAGCAGAGCAAAATGTCAAGGCATCTGACAACGTCACGGCCGCAGACAAATCTGTCTGGGACGAGTTCAGAGGCGATTGGACCGCTACGACCATTATCGCCGGTGAAGCATATGAAAACCTCATGGGAAGTTATGAGGCAATGGCGGCTATCAATCAAGCGTCTGCTGGCGATGCCGCTTTTTTATTCAAAGAGGGTGAAACAAAAGAGGCCATCGTTCAGGTTCGTAAAAACCAATATGTTTTTCGCAAAGCTGTGATGACAAGCTACGACTCGACATGCTGTATCACAGGCCTGAAAAATCCGCGTTTACTCATTGCCAGCCACATCGTGCCCTGGGCTGAAGACACCGTAAACCGTCTAAATCCAGAAAATGGCCTTTGCCTGTCGGCCCTGCATGATCGTGCTTACGACCAAGGACTCATCACAGTTTTACCGGACTACTCCGTCAAGACAAATCAAAGTCTCTTGGACGAGCGTGGCAATGATTTCCTAAATGACGCATTGCTCAAATTTGACGGACAGCAAATTAGGTTGCCCGGGCGATTCCGTCCGAATCCGGAGTTTCTTGAAAAGCATGCCCGGCGGTTCCACTTTATCGATTGATTGGCTGTTGCAAGGGAAAGCCGTCACGCGCAAAAGTCATTACGCAGCCTATTGAAGATCATTCATTTTTAATAGCAAACTATTGAATATCCACGGGGACTTGAGCCCGCTTAAGCACACCAAATAGCGATTTTGGCAAAATCCAGAATCTTCCAGCAACATTCCACCAAGGACCCCCATGCTCGCCCTCCGCCCCAACTGCGAATGTTGCAACATCGACCTGCCACCGGAGTCGCTGGACGCGCGCATCTGCTCGTTCGAATGCACCTTCTGCGTAGCGTGTGCCGAGGGTCCATTGGGTGGCAAGTGCCCCAATTGCGGGGGTGAGTTCGTGCGCCGCCCACGCCGCCCGGCGGGCAAGCTGGCCAACAACCCGGCGTCTACCCAGCGCGTCTACAAACCGGCGGGGTGCAGCGCATGATCGACATTGACTCCCTCAACGAAGCCCAACTGATTGAGCTGAACCACCGCGTAGTGGCGCGGCTCAAATTTCTGGCGCAGATGCGTGCGCACGGCCACATGCTGGATTTCGCCATTGGCCAGAAGGTGGCGTTTCAGCCCGACGGGCAGCCCCTGTTGCACGGCATCATCGTCAAGTACAACCGCAAGACGGTGACAGTGATGACCGACAACGGCCAGCCCTGGCGGGTGTCGCCGCAGTTTTTGCGGCGGGTGATGGAGCAGCCTGGGGCGGCGCAGGTGGCGGCGTCTTGATGTGAAGGCAACGGGCTGACCCGTCAGGTCAGCAACGTCATCCCGGCATGGCGTATCGCGCCCTTATCAAAGCTACCGAGTAGCGCGACGCGCGATGGCAGCATTCATTTCATTGATACTGACAGGCATGCTGACGCGGCCAGCAAACCGGCCCCGCAAGCTGGTGACATTCCTGTGCAACGGCACCAGTACAAAGCCACCATCAACCTCCACAAAGTCCAATTGATCGCCCGCTCTCAGACCCAGCGCTTTGCGCACGTCTATTGGCAATGTGATTTGGCCTCTGTTTGTTAGGGTTGCGATGGGCATGGAAACTACTTCAATGACAGTAAACGACTAAAGCATCAACTACGCCGCGCCCTTACCGCCGCCGCCAGCCCCTGCAGCACCGGCACGGTCTGCGCGAAGCTGATGCAGGCATCCGTCACCGACACGCCGTGTTGCAGCGGCTGGCCGGGCTTGATGTCCTGGCGGCCTTCGTTCAGGTGGCTCTCGATCATCATGCCGGTGATGCGCGCATCGCCGGCGGCAATCTGGGCTCGCCACCTCGGCCGCCACGGTGATCTGGCGGGCGTGCTGCTTGCTGCTGTTGGCGTGGCTCACGTCGATCATCACCTGCTCGCGCAGGCCCGCGCCCTTGAGCAGGGCGCAGGCCGCATCCACATCGGCCTTGGCGTAGTTGGGTGCTCTTGCCGCCGCGCAGGATGACGTGGCAGTCGTCATTGCCGCGGGTCTCGAAAATGGCCGCCTGGCCCATCTTGGTCATGCCCATGAAGGCGTGCGCGGCCTTGCGCGGCCTGTATCGCGTCGGTGGCCACCTTGACGCCGCCGTCGGTGCCGTTCTTGAAGCCCACCGGGCACGACAGGCCACTGGCCAGCTGGCGGTGGCTCTGGCTCTCGGTGGTGCGCGCGCCGATGGCGCCCCAGCTCACCAGGTCGCTGATGAACTGGGGGCTACAGCAAGTCCAGAAACTCGGTGCCCACGGGCAGGCCGAGTGTCCAGCACGTCCAGCAGCAGGCGTCGCGCCATCTCCAGGCCCTTGTTGATGGCAAAGCTGTCGTCCAGGTGCGGGTCGTTGATGTAGCCCTTCCAGCCCACCGTGGTGCGGGGCTTCTCGAAGTACACGCGCATCACGATCAGCAAATCGTCCTTCAGCGCATCGGCCTGTTCCTTGAGCAGCCGGGCGTAGTCCATGGCCTGGTCGTGGTCGTGGATGGAGCAGGGCCCCACCACCACGATGAGCCGGTCGTCCTCGCCGTGCAGCACGCGCGACAAGGCGGTGCGGCTGCCTTCCACCAGCGCCAGTGCGGCGTCTGGCACGGGCAGCATTTCCTCCAGCAGAGCCGGGGTGATGAGCGGGCGCACCGCACTGATGCGGGTGTCGTCAATGCGGGTGGTGTCATGGGTCGACGGCGAGAGCGATTTGGAGGTTGGCATACTATGACTTTTATAGCTAACTATTGAGATTCGACAGGGACTTCAGGCACATTTTATCCTTGAGGGGTCAAATTGGGTGGCCCGGCTGA
Organism: uncultured beta proteobacterium; assembly: GCA_963750805.1. Lineage (GTDB taxonomy): Bacteria > Pseudomonadota > Gammaproteobacteria > Burkholderiales > Burkholderiaceae_C > JANYCG01. The sequence continues at coordinate 92,683 of CAVVSV010000027.1, read as the reverse complement.
AGTCAAAGCGCGATGGTAGAGTTGACCGATGCCTGCAACCCTGACACCCCGACGCGAACTCTGGCTTTTGATCACCCTGGCCGGTATCCAGTTCACCAACATTCTGGACTTCATGATCATGATGCCGCTGGGGCCCCAGTTCACGGCCCTGTTCAACATCAGCGATTCGCAGTTTGGCCTGCTGGTGTCCGCCTATACGCTTGCGGCAGGGGCATCGGGCCTGCTGGCCTCCACCTACATCGACAAGTTCGACCGCAAGAAGCTGATGCTGACGCTGTACGTGCTGTTTGCAGGGGCCACCCTGGCGTGCGGGCTGGCCTCCAGCTACAACGCCTTGATGGTGGCGCGGATTTTTGCAGGCACGTTCGGCGGGGTGTTGTCGGCCTTGTCGCAAACCATTGTGGGTGATGTGATTCCGTTCGAGCGGCGTGGGCGCGCGATGGGGATTGTGATGACCTCGTTCTCCGTCGCCACCGTGGCCGGTGTGCCCATGGGTCTGTATGGGGCCGCGCATTTTGGCTGGAACGCACCCTTTCTGGCCATTGGAACGCTGTGCGTTTTGTTCATCATCTTTGCCTGGATCACCCTGCCCACGCTGAATGCCCACCTGACCTTGCACGCGCCTGCCTCGGCCTGGCAGCGCATTCGGGAAGTCCTGCAAGACCGCAACCACGTGCGCGCGTTTGTGTTCTCGGGGTTCATGATGTTTGCCGGTTTCACCGTCATTCCCTATATCACCATCTACATGCAAACCAATGTGGGCATGCGGCCCGATCAGGTGCCGTTAATCTACTTATGCGGCGGCGTGACCACCATCGTCACCGCGCGTCTGTTTGGGCGTTTGACGGACTCGTACGGCAAGTTTGAAACCTTCCGTTTTCTGGCGATTGCGATGACGGTTCCCATGGTGATCATGACGCAGCTGCGCCCGGGTAACCTGGTGTTTGTGCTGGCTGTGACGACGCTGTTATTCGTCTTCATGAGTGGTCGCATCATTCCCGGCATGGCCATGCTGACTTCGGCCGCCAACCCAGCGCTGCGCGGAACCTTCATGACGCTAAACGCCTGCGTGCAGTCCGCCTCCATGGGCCTGGCGGCGCTGATAGGCGGGCACATCATCGGGCGGGATGCACAGGGGCAGGTGCAAAACTATTGGGTAGCGGGTCTGCTGGGTGCCACGGTCAGCCTGATCACCATTTTTGTGGCGCGGCGGTTGAACCTGCACCAGGGGGCAGCGCCTTTGAAAGCCTAGGCGGGTCGCAGCCTGCGCTTGAAGCCTTACGCCTGACCGGATCCCTGCGCCAACTGCACCAGCTCTCGCGCGAGTTTCGCGTGCGTGATGACGGACCGAACCAATTTGCTGCGCAGTGCTGCTGCTGTGGCCTTGGCTTTCGCCACATCAAAGGCAACGCCAATCACGTCCGGTATGCGGGCCAGCGCGCTGGCTTCAACACCCAATGTCAACGCGTTCACCCCGCATCTCACCTCGCGCCCATTGGCGTCGAGATAAATGCTGCCGCATATTTCGGCCACGGCGCCGGCGCGTGTTACTTCCTCACGCATGGCAGGAGACACCGCATTCCATACGCTGGATTGCCCCTGAGACCAGCTGCCTATGGTGACCAATGCCTTGGTCACATGCGCCACCATGTCGTTGGCGGCCAGAACCTCCGCCTGGCGGTGCATTGCTGCCGCTGCCTGTGCATCGCTGGCAACCAATGGCGCGTAGAACACATAAGGCCGCCCTCCCGTCATGCGCGCAATGTCCCGCACGATTTCAATCGCAGTGGGACCTTCGCCCGCGCCCGGGTAGGCACCACAAAGCTGCACAACCGCCTTGGCCCGAAGCGATCCAACACTGTGCTTCATCACCTCCAGCGTGCGGGTCCATGCGAATCCCAACACGTCGTCGTCACCCACGATTTCATGCAGCAACGCAGAGGTGGCGCGGCCCAAAGGCTCAAGCAACGCGTCACCCGCCAGCCCATCGTCTTGCAGGACGACCGTGTGCCGTAACCCGTAGGCGTGCTGCAAAGCGGCTGACAGCTCGTAGTCAATGCCGTCTTTGGGTGGGTGAAAAACGATCTCGACAAGGCCGCTGGCCATGGCGCTGTCGATGACACGCGCCACCTTGAACCGGCTGAGTCCCAGTGATTTGGCGATCTCGCTTTTGGTCTGTCCATCGGAGTAATAGCGACGCGCGATGTTGAGTGCGGTGACGGCGCTGGTTCCGCCGGAGTCGTTGCGATTGCTGGGGGTATCGGATTGAGACATTGGTGTTTTCACTGATGACGGCCCCAAAATAGGGTGCTCTAATGTAGCATATGTCGCTCATATGAGCAGTTAGGAATTACACCAATGCCAAACGGGTCCCGCCCAAATATCCTTGTTTTGATGACCGACCAGCATCGATTTGATGCACTGGGCGCTGCAGGTTATGCGCACGTCAAGACGCCCCATCTGGACGCGCTTGCCGCTCGCGGAGCGCTTTTTCGCACGTGTTATGTGCAAAACACCATCTGCTCCCCATCACGGGCCACTTACGCCACTGGCTTGTATCCGCAGAATCACGGACTGTGGGCTAACGGCGTTGCGCTGCCAGCCGACAAGGCGCTGATCTCAAAAACCCTGGCTGACGCGGGCTACGACTGCGGCATGGCAGGCAAGCAGCACCTGTCGCCCTGTTCCATCGTTGATGAGCCGCGTCTGGACGATGGCTACCGCGTCTATCGCTGGTCTCACGACCCCATTCACCGCTCCCCCCAAAACGCCTATCACCACTGGCTGGAACGCAACCACCCTGAGGTCTACCAAACCAGCGTGATCCTGGCACGACGCGATTCAGAAGAGGCGGGCAACGTTGCCAAAGGACCACTGGCGCTGGACGTGGTGGCACCCGAGGCGCACTACAGCCACTGGGTTGCGCAAGAAGCCATCGATTTCATTGGTGATGCTTCACGCCCTGCCGGCCAGCCGTTTTACTTCATGGCCAACTTCTTTGACCCGCACCACCCGTTTGGCGCCCCGGCGGAGTACCGCGCCCTCTACGATGCGGCCACGCTGCCAGGCCCTGTAGGTTCGCGTACTGAGCTGGACTCCAAGCCTGAACCGCAGCGACGCTACAGCGCCAAATCGTATGGCGGGCACGCACCCGGATTTGCCGAGTATTCGCCGAAAGAACTCCGCGAAGCCCGCGCGTCGTACTTCGCCATGGTCTCGCTGATTGACGCCGAAGTGGGCCGCATTGTCGAGACGCTGCGCGCAGCCGGCCAGCTGGACAACACGCTGATCGCCTTCACCAGCGATCATGGCGAGATGCTGGGCGACCATGCCATCATGTTGAAGGGCCCCATGATGTACGAGGGCGTCGTGCGCGTACCGCTCATCCTGCACTGGCCCAACGCACTGACGGGCGGACGTGTGGTTGACGATATTGTGCAGAGCATCGACTTGACGCCAACGCTGCTTGGCGCTGCGGGTCTTGCCAATGTCATGCCAACCCAGGGCTGTGACCTGTTGCCACTGGCGCAACACGCGGTCGATGACTGGAGGCCCTGGGCCCTGACGCTGTACCGCGACAGTGGCCACAGCGCCAATCCCCCCATTCACACATCCATGTTGCGCTGGGGACGGTACAAGCTTGTCATATGGCATGGCGATCCAGCCGCCGCCAGAAGCCGTGACGGCGAGCTCTACGACCTGGAGATCGATCCCAACGAGTTGAACAACCTGTACCACGACGAGTCACGCGCCAAGTTGCGTGAGCATATGAAAGACCAACTTCTGGATGTGCTCGACGCCACCGAGTGGCCGAGACCCCAACGAACGGCTCAGTGGTAATCCTCACCCGCGCAACTCACCTTTCATCACCCACCCCAAGGAGACATTCATGCAAACCAGACTCACTATTCGCAAAACCCGCCGCCATGCATTGGCGAGCCTATTGGGCGCAGCGCTGATCACAGCCTTCGCACCAGCTGCTCATGCGGCAGATACCGTCGTCATTGCCCACGCTGCCGGCGTTAACGGCCAGGCCGTAGACCGGCTGCTCAAGGACTACGCTGCACAGACTGGCGCCAGCGTCGAAGGACTGACTTTTTCTGATACTGACTATGGCGCCAAAATGCAACTCGTCGCACGCGCTGGCAATCCCGCCTTCGACATTGCCCTGGGTGTGCCGATTGACGTGTTCAATCTCACCAAGCCCGCCAAGATCTACGCCAACATCGACACCGCGGGTTGGGAAGCGGCCACCCTGGACGCGATGAAGCAGGGGAAACTGATAGAAGCTGACCATGCCGTCTCCCAGGACACATCGGCGCTACTGGTCTACTCGTCGAAGGCAACTGTCGAGCCCAAGACTTGGGGAGATTTTTTTGATACGCAAAAATTTCCTGGCAACCGGGGTGTGGCGTCGGGTGGATTGGGCGTACCCATCAACATGGAATATGCGCTCATCGCGGGTGGTGCTGATTCAACAAAACTCCACCCACTGAATTACGACGCTGCACTGAAAGCGCTTGGCTCCCTGGGCAGCAAGCTGGTCTTGTGGGACAACGCACCCAAAGGCATCCAGGACTTGGTCAATGGCGACACTGTGATGACCTGGTCTTATGCACCAGCCGCATTGGCCGCGTTGAAGGCGGGTCAACCCATCAAGCTGGCGACGCCACCCGGAACGGTCGTCGCACGGCAACTCGCCGTCGTCATGGCCAAGGCCCCCAATGGTCAGGCTGCTTCCCAGCGTTTCCTTGCCTGGTGGTTCAAGCCCGAGAATCAGACCAAGTACGCCGAATACACGTCCTATGGCATCGTCGTTCCGTCAAAGGCGGTGCTGGCGAAATTCACGCCTGAGCAACAGCGCTACATGCCGTTTTCTGGTCCCTCGCCAGAAAACTTCCGCGTGCTGAATTACGGCTACTACAGCCAAACCGGCGCTGATGGAACCAGCAACCTGGCTGAAACGCTCAAGCGCTGGACCGCGTTCCGGGCCAAGTAAAACCTCGAAAGCGCACGAATCCACCATGAGCGACAAAGCCCCAACCGTTGCGCCACGAACCCGCTGGTGGCGAGCGTTACCCATTGGCGACGGGTTCGCCTTTGGTTTGACGCTGCCGGCCATTACTTTCGTGGCCGTCTTTGGTCTTTGGCCGCTCATGGCTTTTATTGCAGGCAGCTTTCAGGGCGCTGGTGGACTTTCGGTCGGCGTCTTTCAACGACTGCTGGGTGATGCTGTTTTTCTGAACGTCGCAAGCCGCACTGTTTTGCTGGCGTTGGGGGTGGCTGGAATCGTGCTGCTTTTGGCCTATCCGCTGGCCTGTGTGATCGCTCGTGCGCCAGCGAAACTGAAGATGGTCATGCTCGCACTCGTTGCGTTGCCCTACCTGACCTCGGTGCTGGTGCGCGTGTACGCGTGGGCTGCATTGCTGGCCCATGACGGGCCGGTGAATGCCGCGCTTGTTGCGGCCGGTGTCATTGAACGACCTCAACTTCTGGGGCACAGCATGCTCGGCATGGTGCTTGGCATGGTGCACATCCTTTGCCCAATCGCCGTGCTCACAATGTGGTCTCAGATGGAGAAGATTCCGCGGGAGCACCCTCTGGTCGCCGCCAGCTTGGGGGCGCCACCCTCAACATCTTTTCTTACCGTATTCGTGCCTCAATCAACGCCGGGCATTCTTTCGGCTGCCTCACTCATTTACGTCTTGGCGCTGGGCGCGTACGTGATACCCGTCGCTCTGGGCAGCGCCAAAAACGTTGTATTTGCGCAGCTGGTTGTCGAGCAGGCAACCCAAATCCTGGACTGGGAAATCGCCGGTGCGATGGGCTTGTCGATGCTGGCGATTGCCGCTCTGCCATTGTTGGCTTTTGCGGTATTGCGGAGTGCGATAGGTCGTTGGCGAAAGCACGACAGAATGGGAAAAGGGCACACCTCGGCACAAGCCATTGGGTCCGGACAATCCTTTGCCGCCAGCTTTTTTTACCCCGCCCTGGCCATGGTTCCAACCGGCTTCGTCAGCGGTCTCGCACGCCTCTTCGCCATGCTCGTTCTTGCCTTTCTGGTATTGCCTGAAATGGTTGTGGTTGTTTTTTCGTTTGGCCCCATGAACAGCATCACACTGCCGCCAAGTGCGTGGACCTTGGATGGCTACCGTTCGGTGATCAGCGACAGTGCATGGCAGCTGGCTGCCACGCGCAGCGTCGGTTATGCGGTCATTGACGCCTTGCTGGCAACGTCGCTCGGCTGCCTGGCTGCCTATGGTTTCGCGCGATCTTCGCCACGATGGGCAACTTTGGGATCAGCACTGCTGATCGCCCCCATGGTTCTGCCCGAGATCGTTACGGCCATCAGTTATTTCGTCTTTGCAACCAAAATACAAATTGCGGGAACCGACCTGGGTATCGTGCTCGGCCAGGCTGTTGGCTTGTTTGGACTGGTGGCACTGATTACCGGCTCTGTGTTGCGCGGCCTCGATGAAAACCTCGAACACGCAGCGCAAGTATGCGGCGCATCACGTTTAAGAACCCTGCGCGATGTTGTGTTTCCGCTGATTGCACCGGGCGTCATTGTTGGATTTCTCTATGCCTTCCTGCATTCGCTGGACAACCTGATCACGCCCCTGTTCATTGCCGGCACGAAGACAACCCTTCCCGTGCGAATGTTCCTGACCATGCAGGAGCAGTTGACCACGGCGCCCGCCGTCGTGGCTTCACTGTTGATGCTGGTTTTGGTGATCGGGCTTTTTGCTTCGTGGGGGCTGATGAGCCGCCATACGGGCGCTGCAACTTCTGACGCCGTCCATTGACCCAATTGCAAAAAACGCCATGAACAATTCCAACTCACCTTCGATGGTCTCTTTGCGCGATGTGCGCAAAACCTATGGCTCGTCGGTTGCCATAGAAAATCTTTCGCTGGACATTGCTGCCGGTGAGTTCGTCACCCTGCTGGGCCCAAGTGGCAGCGGCAAGACAACCTGCCTGCGCGCGATTGCCGGAATGGTCAAGCCAGACTCCGGCACCATCCAGATCGCCGGTCGCGACGTGTCAAGCTTGCCGGTGCACCGGCGCAACGTCGGTATGGTGTTTCAGAACTACTCTCTGTTCCCGCATTTGACCGTGGCACAAAATGTTGCCTACCCGCTGCGCGTGCGGGGAGAAAGCCCCGATTCGGCACAACGCAAGGTCGACGAGGCTCTGGCAATGATTCGGCTGGGGCACCTGGGCGCGCGAAAGCCCGATCAACTTAGCGGTGGCCAACAGCAGCGTGTCGCGCTGGCGCGAGCCATTGTTTTCAACCCGGACGTTCTTTTGCTCGATGAGCCGTTGTCAGCTTTGGACCGGCTACTGCGTGAGGAGATGCAGCAAGAGTTGCGTCGGATTCACCGTGAGACCGGCAAGACCATGGTGTGTGTGACACACGACAGAACTGAAGCACTGGCGATGTCAAGTCGGCTCATCGTTATGCGAGATGGTCGCATTGCGCAAGATGGGCACCCAAGAACGGTTTACGAGCGTGCAAACTCACGTTTTGTGGCCGAGTTCCTGGGCGAGATCAATGCAATGCCCATGACGTTGCGTCATTCCCAAAACGGAAACGCAGAACTGGAAGACCAAAACGGCAGACTCCTGGGTTTGGCAGACGCGGCCGGTCTTCCGGAAGGCCGAGTCGACTATGTGGTGAGAATTGAAGATGTCGGTGTCCGGCCCGTTGGCGGGAGCGGCAACCCCGCGTGGCGCGGCACAGTCACCGACGTCACGTTTTTAGGTGAAAGCTGCCGCCTCCAGGTTTCATGCGCACCGCATGCATTGACTTGCCGCGTCACCCCTGCAGCTGCCGCGGGACTGGATGTTGGAAGTGTCGTTCAGCTTGATTTGTTGACGCCCACCGCCATGGTTTTTGCTGCTGTTGGGTGATGAGCGAATAAAACTAAGGGCGGTTGTTACTTCATGTGCCGCGATTGCAAATAGGCGTCCAGCTCTGCCCGTGGCAGCGGGCGGCTGAACAGGTAACCCTGAAAGGCGTGGCAACCATGGCTGGTCAGGATATCGCACTGGTCCTGAGTCTCCACGCCCTCGGCAATCACGGTAAGGCCAAGACTTTGGCCCAGGGCAATGATGGTGCGGGCAATGGCGGCATCGTTCGGGTCCGTCAGTACATCACGCACAAACGACTGGTCAATTTTCAGCTGGTCCAGCGGCAGGCGTTTGAGATAACTCAGGCTGGAGTAGCCGGTGCCAAAGTCGTCCAGCGAAAAGCCTACGCCATGGTTTTTGAGGCAGGTCATCTTTTCTATGGTGGACTCAATATCGTCCAGCAGCAGACTCTCGGTGAGCTCCAGTTTCAGCCGACGGGGGTTGGCCCCCGTTTCCGCCAGCGTGGACAGCACATTGGCCACAAAGTCCGGGTGGCGGAACTGGCGCGCGCTGACATTCACAGACAGGGTAAGGTGCTCATTGCTGCTATTGCCCGCCCAGTCAGCCAGCAGCCGGCAGGCTTCGGTCAACACCCAGCGTCCCAAGGGAAGAATCAGGCCGGTTTCTTCGGCCAGAGTAATGAACTCTTTGGGTGACACCGGTCCACGCTGCAGGTGTTGCCAGCGCGCCAGGGCCTCGGCTCCGGTCACAACGCCCTGGTTGTTCAACTGGGGTTGGTAGTGCAGCAAAAACTGATGCTGTAGAAGGGCTTGGCGCAGATCCGTCTCAAGTGCCGCCCGGGCCGTCACCGCTGCTTGCAGATCCGGGTCAAAAAAGCGCAGCGTGTTGCGCCCCGCCGCCTTAGCCTGGTACATGGCAATGTCAGCCTGCTTGAGCAGGTCGCCCACGCTGGTGCTTTGGTCCATGAACGGGGCGATGCCAATGCTGGCGGTGCTTTGGTGTTCGTTGCCGGCGATCAGGTACGGGGCCTGAAGGGCAGAAAGTACTTTTTCACCAATGGCCCTGGCGACCATGGCGCCGTCCGCTGCATGGACGCCGTCATGGGCCAGGTTTTCAATCAGCACTACAAATTCATCACCGCCCAGGCGGGCCACGAGGTCTGACTGGCGCACGTTCTCGGACAGGCGCTGGGCCACGTTTTGCAGCAGCAGGTCACCCATGTCATGACCCAGGGTGTCGTTCAGTGTCTTGAAGTTGTCCAGGTCAATGAACATGAGCGCCCCGCCCGTGTGGGTCCGTGAGCTGTTTGATAACGCATGTTGCAGACGGTCCGTCAACATCAGTCGGTTGGGCAGCTGTGTCAGGGGGTCGAAGTAGGCCAGTTTTTGAATTTCCTGCTCTGCCGATTTGCGCCGGGTGACATCGGTATTGATGGCCAGAATCGAATGGGGCTGGTCGTTGTCATCCCGCACCAGAGTCCAGCGACCCTCGATGGTGACAATGCCTCCGTCACTTCGGTGCTGCAGGATCTCGCCCGTCCACTCGCCACGCTCCATCACAGTCTTTTGGGCCACCTGAAAAGCGTCGGTGTTGGTGTACAAATCCGACACTAGGGAGCGGCCCATGACTTGCGCGGCGGTCCAGCCATAGACACGCTCTGCGCTCTTGTTCCAGTAGATCACGCGGTGGTCAAGCGTGCGCACAATGATGGCGTCCTGGGCCTTGTCCAGCAGGGAAGCCTGATGGCGAATCTGCACGTCTGCCGTTTGACGCTCCATCTCTGCAGCGGCCCTTGCCGCAAAAATTTGAAGGGTGGAAACGATGAAGTCTGTCTCGCTGATGGGTTGGCGAAAGTAGGCCACGATAAACCCAATTACATCGCCAGAAGTATTCACCAGACTGCGCGCCACACAGGCTTGCGCACCCACGGCCAGCATCAAGGGGGACGCTGGAAACCGCTGCTGGACCTGGGCTGGCAACACAATATTTCCCCCCTCCAGAGCAGCCTCGCACGGCGTCCCCTTCAATTCAAAATTGAAGTCGGGTCGCCGCTCACCATCGACAACCGCTGCAATGCACCGCGCAGACGCCGGTGTGCCTGACAAGAGACGGGAAACCATTCCACCCTGGGCACCCAATGCTTCGGTCATGTGGCTGGCCAGTTGCTCAAAAAATTCGTCGCCCGCCGTGGCTGAAACGGCGACGGCCACCTTCAGCATCACAGCCTGCACCCGGCGTTGCTCTTCCTGGGCACGCAGGTTATCAATGCCAAAGGCCAGGTCGGCAGCCAGTTGCTGAAGTAGCTGGATTTCGTCCGTGCTGATGCGGGCGATTTCTAAGGCGTAGAGGTAGAACAAGCCGTAGGTACCCGCCCTGTTGGCCAGGGGCAGGCACACCACACTGCGAAAACCGCTGCCTTTTGCCTTGTCCGCCCAAGGGCGAAATGACGGGTCAAGGGACACATCCTCGACAATCATCAATTTGCCAGAGCGTATGGTTTGGCCGGCGGGGCCCTGGCCCTCCAACACACCGTCGGCCCACGTCATTTTCAGGTCGTCCAGATACCCCGTATTCAAACCAGCACGGGCCACTGGGGCAATCGATTTATCCGCATCGTTTTGGGCGAAACCTACCCACGTCATGGAATAGCCACCGATGTCTACAGTGATTTTGCATATGTCGCCAAGCAGGGCTTGCTCGGACTTGGCCCGAATCAGCGCTTCATTGCAGGCACTCAAAAGCCTTTGGGCCCGGCTGACACGTGCCAATTCACGTTCTGCGCGAAGGCGCTCGGTGATGTCAACGCATAGCACCAGCCTTGCTACCTTTCCGTCAAAGTCAATGGCGTTGGCAGACACTTGCACGTCGATGATGCTCCCGTCTTTTCTGCGATGTTTCTCCTGGAAGCCGTGAAGCACCGAGGGATGCGGAATGTCCTTAAGCGCGCGGCCAGCCTCGGCCTCATCTTCAACCCAAAGCTGGCGCGCTGACATGGCCAGACATTCGCTTTGGGTGTAACCGTACTGCGCCAGCATGGCAGCGTTCACGGCCAGAAATCGGCGGGTTTGGTACTCACTGACCCACATGGGCTGGGGGTTGTTGTCAAACAGCAGCCGGTACTGATCGACTGAGCGGCGTTGCTGCTCTGCCAGCCGCCGATGTTCGATCGTCACACCCAGCGTTTCCACAAGCAGCTGAAGATTGCCAGCGTCGCGGGCGGTGAAAGCATTCACCTTGCTGGAAGTCACCTTCAACGCGCCAATCAGCTGATTGCCCACGCGAAGCGGGGCTGCAATCAGTGAACGGGCACCAATGGCGCGGCACATGTCCCGGTTCACACGTGTATCCGTTTCGGCATCGTCGCAAACCAGCGTGGTGCCACTTTCAAGCGCAATGCCCGACAGGCTGTGATGCCGGCCAAGACTTTGCCCAATTTGTTGAACCGCGGTTCCTGCAATGGCGCGACAAATCATCCAATCGCCCTCGACAAGCTCAACGTCGGCCCCTGTGGCACCTGTCAGTGCCAAGGCGCGCTCCGCCATCAAGGTCATCACACCAAAAAGGTCGCGGTCAACAACCGCAATTTCCTGCTGGATCTGGACAATGGCCTGGCGGGCAAGGGCATCGCGCTTGACCAACTGCTCGGTCAGTAGTTGTCCGGTTTTTTCATTCTCGCGCTTGTCTGTCATGGCCTCTGGGTTGTGTGAAGGCGTCCTTGAGGACATTGAAGCGTTACGCCTTTGAGGGTGAAACATTCAAGCTTTACCGGATTGTGTACTTTATCAAGCCGCTCAAAATGCTGCGGAAGCTCTATTTGCTTTGCTGCGTCAGCATCCCTTCATGACCGGCGCGCCCCTCCATCGCATCTTTACCATGGTCAGAAAGCTGGGCGTCAAACCACCTGTGCAACGCCCGCACCAGTGACGCGTTCGCCGTTTTGTAGGACAACTCAGCCCCACCTTCAACGTCCTTGTAAGCGATGTTTATTTGTCCTGGCTTGGCCTTTCTCAGCTCTGCCAATCCCGGCATTTCATTTCCATGGATATGACTGGGGCCAGAAAAGTCTCCCTTGAGAAACTGCTCACGAATCTCTTGCAAATGCCGCCGAACCAACGTTACCTGAGCCAGGTCGTCGGATTTCTTAGCTACGACTTTCTGAATTGCACCTTCGCTGGTCATGGAAAAAATGTGCGTGGTTACAGACAGATTAAAGGGCATCACATCCCTTCCGCGCTCGGACACCACAGCTTGGCGCTGGGCATTTGCCATCATTTTCATATGCGCTGAATGGTCCATTTTGGAGTGATCCATGGATGTTCCATCCGTGGCTTGGCCGTGCGCTAGCCCGTAAGCAAAGAAAAGAGAAAGGGATAAAGCAAAGATTTTGGGCATGGGTATAGATGGTGCTCAGATTCATAAATGCCAGTTCTTGAACCCATTGTTACAACAGAGTTCTCCTGGCGCCATGAAGGATATCGAATGCAGTCTTCAATGTCCCTCAAAGGCACGAACAAACGCCGATTCAGAGAGAATTTGCCAACTGCCGGGTTGCCTCCATAAGTCAGCTTGTTTGGGCTCCCGGTTGCTTGACGAATACTTATTGGGTTTGGCTATGCAAAACGATGCACTCTGCTGTGGAGCGGGCAATACTGACACGGCGCAAGGGCAAGCGTTGAACCTAACCGAGCAGAAAGCGGATTTCGAATGACTGAATCTCCTGCAACAGTTCCCTCCATATGGGCGCAACGCATGGGATACGCTGGCTTGCTTCCATTTGTTGTGCTGGCAATGGCCACTTGGTTGGCAGACCCCGGTCACCGCGCATTCGTTGGGTTTGCTTTGGCGGGGTATGGTGCGGCTATTGCCAGTTTCCTTGGCGCTATCCATTGGGGCTTGGTCATGCGTGACGCGTCCAAACAGTCACTGGCCATACTGGGTTGGGGCGTGATGCCTAGTCTTCTTTCATGGGTGGCCTTAATGCTGAGTCCAGCAGCAGGCCTGCTGATGATTGCCCTCATTCTCTGTGCGTGCTTTGCGGTGGACCGTGTGGTTTACCCCCGGTTTCAAGTGCAAGGCTGGTTGCCCATGCGACTGACCTTGACATGCATCGCCAGTGCCAGTTGTGTCGCCGGCGCTGCGAAGCTTTACGCCCTTGAAAATATTTTTTAACTCCAAAAGGAACTGCGCGTATCCATGTGAAAAACGACTTCAAAGGCAACAAGCAATCGCTGCCCAGCAAACTCTGCGCAGTGTGCGGCCGCAGCATGACTTGGCGCAAAGCCTGGGCCAAGAACTGGGAATCGGTGATGTACTGTTCGGATGCTTGCCGTGCCAAAAAGCGTCTTGCCAACAACAAGGCCTCGCATGACTGAATGGGGTTCTTTGCAGCCAACACTTCCTGCCAAGGTGCGGCATCTGGTTATAGTGCTGGGCGACCAACTCGACGAAAAGTCCTCCGCGTTTCAGGACTTCGATGCGACACAAGACGTGGTCTGGATGGCAGAGGTGGCCGAAGAGTCCACCCATGTCTGGTCAGCCAAGCAACGCATTGCGGTGTTTTTGAGCGCCATGCGTCACTTTGCTGAAAGCGTGCTTGCGCGCGGCCTCCCGCTGGTCTACAAAAAGATGGATGAGCCAAACAATCTGGGCACTTTGTCAGGTGAGCTCGGCAAAGCCATCACTCAACTGAAACCGGCTGCGCTGGTGCTGACCGCCCCCGGCGACTGGCGCGTATTGCAAAGCCTGCGGGCCGTAGTAAAACAGCACGGCCTCTTGCTGGACCTGCGCGATGACACGCATTTCTTCAGCACCGTGCGCGAATTTTCCATGCATGCTCAAGGCCGCAAGCAACTGCGCCTGGAATATTGGTACCGCGAACTTCGGCAGAAGCACGGCATTCTGATGGAGGGCAAAGCCCCAGAGGGTGGGCAATGGAATTTTGATGCCGACAACCGCGAAGCCTTCGGCAAAGCGGGCCCTCAGAAGGTACCACCACCATCCCGCTTTGCGCCCGACAGCATCACACAAGAGGTCCTTGCGCTGGTCAACGCCCGTTTTGCCAGCCATCCCGGCACATTGCTCAGCTTTGGCTGGCCAGTCACGCGCCCGCAGGCTTTGTTGGCTTTACAGGCTTTCATCGAACAACGCTTGCCCCTGTTTGGCCTGTATGAAGACGCCATGTGGACGGGAGAAGCCTGGCTCTACCACTCGCACCTGAGCAGCGCGCTCAACCTCAAGCTTTTGAACCCGCGCGAGGTGGTGAGGGCTGCCGAAACTGCCTACCGCACTGGGCAAGCGCCGCTTGCGGCTGCTGAGGGGTTTATTCGCCAGATACTGGGTTGGCGCGAATACGTGCGCGGCATCTACTGGACAAACATGCCGAGCTACCTGGAACGCAATGCGCTGGACGCACAGGCCGCGCTGCCAGCCTGGTACTGGACTGGCCACACCGAGATGGCCTGCCTGAAAGACGTTCTCACACAAACGCTGGCGCTGGGCTACGCCCACCACATCCAACGCCTGATGGTGACCGGGCTGTACGCCCTGTTGCTGGGGGTCAAGCCCCAGGCGGTCCACACCTGGTACCTCAGTGTGTATGTGGACGCCGTGGAGTGGGTGGAACTGCCCAACACCTTGGGCATGGGCCAGTTTGGAGACGGCGGCCTGATGGCCAGCAAGCCCTATGTGGCCAGTGGCAAATATATCCAGCGCATGAGCAACCATTGCAAGGGCTGCCGATACGACCCGGCGCTGTCGACCGGCCCCAAAGCCTGTCCCTACACCACGCTGTACTGGGATTTTTTGATACGACACGAGAACTTGCTGAAGAAGAACCCGCGCATGGCCATGCAGCTAAAGAACCTGGCCCGTATCGATGTTCCGGCGCGAGATGCCATCACCGCCCAAGCCATTGCACACCGGAATGCGCAGCGTTGAGAACTCGCCTCCGTCCCCAGTACGTCTTCAATGATCCACCGCATCAATTGCGTCGCGCGCACCGACGCCTGGAACACGCACTACCAGGGTATGTTCTGGCCCCGGTAGTCGATGAAATGGGCCCCTTGACGGGGTTGAAGGCCCTGCAAGGCCGTCAGCATGCCAGCAACGGAATCATCTGGCTCCAAAAGCGCGCCAATACATGCAGAAAAGGGATCTGATAGGGCCGACCGCACCGTGCCGGGCTGCAGTGCAACCACCCTCAATTGGGCGTTTTTGCGTTGCAGTTCTATCGCTGCAGTTTGCAACAGCATGTTCAACGCTGCTTTGGAAGCGCGATAGCCATACCAGCCTCCCTTGTGGTTGTCGGTAATGCTGCCCACGCGCGCAGACAGCTTGGCATAGATGCTGGCACCCGGGGCTAGCAGGGGCGCGAAATGACGCAGCGCCATCAGCGGCCCCATCGCGTTCACTTGAAACGCTTTGGCAAGATGTTCGGGCCGGAGCGACGCCAGTGACTTTTCAGGCCCCACACCGTCGATGGTCAGTGCGCCGGTCGCATCGACAATGAGGTGATACGGGCCGGCACCCGCGCTTGCGGCCGCTTGTTCCGCAATGCTGCTTTCATCCAGAAGGTCAAAGCCATTGTGGGCGCGGGAAATCTGTTCTACGTGGACACACCGCAAGTCCCGCTGCATTGCACTGGTGAAAGCGCCGCCAATGGCACCGCTTGCACCAATAACCAATGCCCTGTAATCATGGGCAAAAAGGGATGTCATTTTTTCAATTTGACATCATGCTGTTGGTTTGCCTAAACGTCGATATTGCCAGCGCGCAAAGCGTTGGTTTCAATGAAATCGCGACGCGGTTCGACCTCGTCTCCCATGAGCATGGTGAACACGCGGTCGGCCTCTATGGCGTCGTCGATTTGCACGCGCAACAGGCGTCGCACCGTCGGGTCCATGGTGGTTTCCCACAACTGCGCCGGGTTCATTTCACCCAAACCTTTGTAGCGCTGGCGGGCAGTGGCACCCTCTGCCTGCGTGATGAGCCAGGCCATGGCTTCGCGGAAGTCCGTGACTTTTTCTTCCTTGGCACGCTCACCTTCCCCACGGGTCACTTTGGCACCTTCACCGAGGAGGCCCTTGAAGGTATTGGCCGCCTCAGCCAATGCGGCGTAATCCGAACCATGGACAAAGTCTTGCGTGAGCACACTGCTTTTCACATTGCCATGGTGGCGTCGGCTGATGCGCAGAATGGGTTTGTCGGTCCGTACGTCAAACTCACCGACCACTTCAGCATCCGGCAATTTGGCTTGAAGGGCGATGGCTGAAACTTCCGCTTCTGTCACAGTGTCCAGATTCAAGGCCACGCCATCGGCCACCGAGCGCAAGGCTTCGGCATCCATGAAGTTTTTAAGGCGTTCAATGACAGCCTGAGCCAACTGGTGCTTGCGGGCCAATTCGGCCAGCGTTTCCCCCGTGATTACCGTGCCTTTTTCGCCACCGGTATGCACGGAAGCGTTGATGAGCGCAATGCGCATCAGGAAGCTGTCCAAAGCGCCCGCATCTTTAAGGTAAAGCTCTTCCTTGCCGGCCTTCACCTTGTAGAGCGGTGGCTGGGCAATGTAGATGTGGCCACGCTCTACCAGCTCTGGCATCTGGCGGTAAAAGAATGTGAGCAACAGGGTACGGATGTGGGCACCATCGACGTCAGCATCGGTCATGATGATGATGCGGTGGTAACGCAATTTGGCAACATTGAAGTCGTCGTTACCTGTCGTGCCACCGGCCTTGCCAATGCCGGTGCCCAAGGCGGTAATCAGTGTCAAGATTTCATTGCTGGTGAGAAGCTTTTCGTACCGTGCTTTTTCAACGTTCAATATCTTGCCTCGCAAGGGCAAAATTGCCTGAAATTTACGGTCTCGACCCTGCTTGGCAGAACCACCGGCGGAGTCTCCTTCGACGATGTAGATTTCGCACAATGCCGGGTCTTTTTCCTGGCAATCTGCGAGCTTTCCAGGCAAGCCCATGCCATCGAGAACGCCCTTACGCCGCGTCATGTCACGGGCCTTGCGGGCAGCTTCACGGGCACGGGCTGCCTCAATAATCTTGCCAACGATGATCTTGGCGTCGTTCGGGCGTTCCTGCAAGTAGTCGAACAGCAGTTTGCTGACGATGTCTTCCACCGGACCGCGTACTTCGCTGGACACCAGCTTGTCTTTGGTCTGGCTGGAGAATTTGGGTTCGGGCACTTTCACACTGAGCACACAGCATAGGCCTTCGCGCATGTCGTCGCCGGTGACTTCAACCTTGGCTTTTTTGGCGATTTCGCTGTCATCAATGTATTTGTTGATAACCCGTGTCATGGCAGCACGCAGACCAGTCAGGTGGGTTCCGCCATCGCGCTGGGGAATGTTATTGGTGAAGCACAGCACTTGCTCGTTGTAGCCACTGTTCCACTGCATGGCCACTTCCACACCGATGTTGGTACCCTGGTCACTCTGGCGGTCACCCATGGCGTGGAAGATGTTGGGGTGCAACACCGTCTTGCCCTTGTTGATGAAATTCACAAATCCCTTGACGCCACCGGCACCTGCAAAGTCATCTTCTTTACCCGTGCGCTCGTCTTTCAAACGGATACGAACACCGTTATTCAGAAAGCTCAGCTCGCGCAAGCGCTTGGCCAGAATTTCATAATGAAATTCATTGTTCTGCTGGAAGATATCGGTGTCGGGCAGGAAGTGCACTTCAGTGCCGCGCTTTTCAGTATCCCCCGTCACTTTCATGGGGGAAACTTCGATCCCATTGACGGTCTCTGTGATGCGATGCTGTACAAATCCCTTGCTGAACTCCATCACATGGACCTTGCCATCACGACGTATGGTGAGGCGCAACATTTTTGACAAGGCATTCACACAGCTCACACCCACTCCGTGCAGGCCGCCCGAGACTTTGTAACTATTCTGGTTAAATTTGCCACCGGCGTGCAGTTCGGTCAGCGCGATTTCAGCCGCAGAGCGTTTGGGCTCGTGCTTGTCATCCATCTTTACGCCGGTAGGAATACCACGACCGTTATCCACCACCGACACAGAGTTATCCGAGTGGATGGTGACCAGAATATCGTCACAGTGCCCCGCCAATGATTCATCAATAGAGTTGTCAACCACCTCGAACACCAAGTGATGCAAGCCCGTGCCATCCGAGGTGTCGCCAATGTACATGCCGGGACGCTTTCGCACTGCTTCCAACCCTTCCAGAATCTGGATGGAGCCTTCACCATAGGCCTCTGTTGCACCGGCCTGGTTGGTGTCAATCACCGGCTGAAAGTTGGAACTGTCCGAGGTGCTTTCACCCGTATGAACGCCTTCATCGGCGTTATCCAGGGCTGGAGAGGGCTTGTTTTCTTCGGACATAAGGTACTTTTCTATCTATCAGTTGAGAACCAGATCAATGGCTGGGTCCACAAAATTCGTCATTCTTGAATGACCAAACCCCCTGTGTGAGGGGGTTTAAGCGGTCGCGACGTGTTGCGCTTGGTGCTTGATGGATTCAGATCCGCATGGGCATCACCACGTATTTGAATGTGGCGTTTTCTGGAATGGTCATCAAAGCCGAACTGTTGGAGTCCGACAATTCAACCCGAACCATCTCTTGAGACATATTGCTCAGGGCATCAATCAAGTAGGTCACGTTGAAACCAATTTCGATGCTGTCACCGCCGTAATCAATGTCAAGTTCATCCACAGCCTCTTCCTGCTCAGCGTTGTTGGATGCCACCCGCAAGGTACCGGGGTCAATATTAAGGCGCACGCCCTTGAATTTGTCGCTCGTGAGAATGGCTGTCCGCTGTAATGAAGCCAGTAGCGCCTGCCGACCCAGCGTGAATATATTCTTGTGATTTTTGGGAATGACTCGGTTGTAGTCGGGAAACTTGCCTTCGACCAGTTTGGTCACAAACTCCATGCCTTCAAAGGTGAATTTGGCCTGGTTGTTGGCAAACTGCATCTCAATGGCGCCATCTGCATCACTGAGCAGACGCTGCATTTCAATCACGGTTTTGCGAGGAAGAATGACTTCTTGTTTGGGAACCTCCACGTCCAGCATGGCTGAGGCATAGGCCAGCCGATGGCCATCGGTCGCAACCAGACTCAGTTGCTTGCCTTCAGCGACAAACAAGATGCCATTGAGGTAGTAGCGAATGTCATGTACGGCCATGGCAAACGAGACCTGGCCCAAAAGGTCTTTGAGCGTCTTTTGGGGAACACTAAATACCGGCCCGAAGGCGGCTGACTCCTGTACCAGAGGAAAGTCTTCGGCGGGCATGGTCTGCAACGTGAATTTACTTTTTCCACCCTTGAGAATGACTTTCGCGGCACTGGACTCCAGCGAGACCGTCTGGTCTGAAGGCATGCTGCGCAAAATGTCGATCAGCTTGCGGGCACCTACCGTGGTGGTGAAGTTGCCGGCATCACCGTCAAATTCGGCCGTAGTGCGAATCTGGATTTCAAGGTCGCTGGTCGTGAATTGCAGGGAAGTTCCCGTTTTGCGAATCAGTACGTTGGCCAGAATGGGCAGGGTGTGCCGCCGCTCGACGATACCAGCCACGGATTGCAAAACCGATAGCACTTTGTCTTGTGTTGCCTTCAGGACGATCATGTCAACCTCTTCTTTAATTTCTTTAATTTAAATTAGCAGTAGTAGATAAGGGGCAGGCTTTTCTGTGGATAGCAGCATTTTCCCTTTTTTTATCAAGCACTTGGACACTGTTGAAGGCTGTGCGTACCCTAGCTCCCGAAGTGCACATAAAACATGAACAACTTTTAAAAGCTTCATATGCATGTGGATAAGTCCGAGAAACCATGGAAATTATCCCCAGGGTTGTCCTTTTGCAAATTTTGGATGCCATTGACGTCACGCTCATGACGATTCATCCCTTGAGGGTTTGCTCAAGGACGTGCAACTGCTGATTCAATTCAGTCATTTGCTGACGCTCCCCGCCAATTTTTCGTACAGCATGGAGCACAGTTGTGTGGTCGCGACCACCAAAAAGTTCACCAATCTCGGGAAGGCTTTTTTGCGTCAACTCTTTGGCCAGGTACATGGCGATTTGCCGGGGACGGGCAATGCTGGCAGGGCGCTTCTTGGAGTACATGTCGGCTACTTTGATCTTGTAGTAGTCGGCAACCGTCTTTTGAATATTCTCCACAGAAATTTGTCGATTTTGAATGGACAACAGATCACGCAAGGCGTCGCGAGCTAGCTGGATCGAGATTTCTTTCTGGTTGAAGCGTGAATAAGCCAGAATTTTCCGCAACGCGCCTTCTAGCTCCCGCACGTTGGAGCGGACGTTTTTAGCCACGAAAAACGCCACCTCTTCGGGCATTTCGGTTCCCTCCAGTCGGGATTTGGTGATCAGGATGGCAACCCGCATTTCCAGCTCAGGGGGTTCAATCGCAACGGTTAAACCGGAGTCAAATCTCGAAACAAGTCGCTCATGAATATCTGCCAAACCCTTGGGATAGGTATCGCTGGTCATCACGATATGTGACTTTTTGGCAAGCAGGGCTTCAAAGGCGTTGAAAAACTCTTCCTGCGTGCGTTCTTTGTTCGCAAAGAACTGCACATCGTCAATCAGAAGCAAATCAAGCGAGTGATACCGGTCTTTGAACTCGTCAAAAGTCTTGCGCTGGTAAGCCTTGACCACGTCAGAGACAAATTGCTCTGCGTGGATATACAACACCTTGGAAAGAGGTTTATCTTGCAGCAACTTGTTGCCTACAGCGTGCATCAGGTGGGTTTTCCCCAAACCAACGCCCCCATAAATAAACAGAGGGTTGTAAAGATGGCCTGGCGTCGTTGAAACGTGCATGGCTGCTGCTCGGGCCATGCGATTGGCAGTGCCCTCAACCAGCGTGTCAAAAGTAAGCCCAGCATTGAGGCGGTTTTTGGGGCCACTTTGAATTCGTTCTTCACCCAATTCGGCAGGTTCTTCAATGGTGGCAGACTCGGCACCCCGTGTCACGGCGTAAGACCTGACGGGTGCATCTCTGGGTGCTAGTGCCAATTCAACAAGGACAGCCTGTCCATAAAGTTTCTCGAGCAAGGCGGAAATTCGTCCACTGTATTGAGCTCTGACCCAATCCAGCTTGAAGCGGTTGGCAACCAGAATGGTCACCTTGGACAGGTCATCCATTACCACTGCTGACAGTGGCTTGATCCAGGTATTGAATTGCTGCTCAGGAAGTTCTTGCGCCAGTTGGTCGATACAGGCCTGCCAAAGAATATGACCGTCACCATTGCCCAGTGCGCCCGCCGGGCTGTTGTGTTGTCCCTCTTGCATTATTCTTTTTAAATTCTGTGGATAGTTTTATTTTTGAGCGCCGGGAATTGTAATTTATCCATGATTTATCCACAAGCTGAAGTGCATTGGCAACACACAAAACCAGTAACTTCAAGTATTGCAAGTTGATGGAAAGCTAAGGTGTTGCCGGGATTGAGTAAATTTGCGATAATGGAAGGCTTTTCTGTACTCGACTACCGGGATTTCAAAATGAAACGTACTTACCAACCTTCCAAAATTCGCCGCGCTCGCACTCACGGTTTTCTGGTTCGCATGAAAACACGCGGTGGCCGTGCAGTGATCAATGCACGCCGTGCCAAGGGCCGCAAGCGCCTGGCTGTCTAAGGTTTCTTTCTTTGGATTTTCCTGACCCAAGTTTGTAACTGTCTGTCGCAAACTTGTTGTTCGACGGGTCCCATTCAGTGCAGCGGCTGAAAACGCGAGCCCAATTCCAGACCGTGCTGGCAGGAAACACCATTTCACGTACTGTGCACTTCGCGCTTCATCGGGTTCCATTGGACAGCGCAGCGACTTCCCAACAGAAGCCCTTGCCATCAGGCGCACAAGTAAAACGTTTGTTTTCTTCAGATGAAGTCTGGATGGGTGCCTTGGTTCCCAAACGGTGGGCGAAACGAGCGGTGACGCGAAACACGATCAAACGGCAGATTTACAACGTGAGCTCGGATTTGGAATCAACAATGAAACCAATGGCCTACGTCGTTCGTTTGCGCTTGGGGTTTGACAAAGCTCAGTTTATCAGTGCCACTTCAGAGGCGCTGAAAGCAGCAGTAGGTGCCGAGTTAAGCCAGCTTTTTAATAAAGCATTGGCTCAGGAAAGCAAAACTTTGCCATGATCAGGGCCCTGCTCATTCATGTCGTGAAGGCCTATCGCCTCTTGTTGAGCCCTTGGTTGGGTTCGGCCTGCCGCTTTGAGCCTACTTGTTCCATGTATGCCATTGACGCACTGGAAGCCCATGGCGCGACAGCAGGAACATACCTGACATTGAGACGGTTGGCCCGTTGCCAGCCCTGGTGCTCGGGAGGGCACGATCCTGTACCCATTGAAAAACCCCGGCCGTTCACGCGGCTGATTTCTCCATCTTCTCAAAAGACACCCTCATGAACGATATCCGGCGCACCATTTTGTGGGTGATCTTTGGCTTTTCCATGGTTTTGCTCTGGGACCAGTGGCAGGTTCATAACGGCCACAAAGCTACATTTTTCCCAACAGCCGGACAGTCAGCTGCCACCGTAAAAGCGCCAGCCTCTGCGCCCACGGATGTGCCTGTTGCAAGTGCTGGCGGCGCGAATGGGTTGCCGGCGCCGCTGGCACAGGTGCCAGCCCAGGTACCGGGCTCTTCGGCACCGGCGACTGCCATGGCTTCCAGAGAGCGCATCACCGTCACGACCGATGTGCTTAAGCTTGCCTTTGACACGGAAGGTGGTTCGCTGGTTCAGGCTGAGTTTGTGAAACAAATTGACATGGCAGACAAGGCCAAAAACTTTGTACTTCTGGATGAAAGCAAAGACCGTACGTATGTTGCCCAGTCGGGCCTGATTGCCGGCGCCGCAGGTGGCGCTTTCCCCACCCATAAAGTGGTGATGACGGCACTACCCGGCGAAAGAACGCTCAAAGACGGCAATGATGAACTGGTGATCAAGTTTGAGTCGCCAGAAATTGGCGGCGTGAAGCTGATCAAGAGCTACACGCTGCACCGTGGAAAGTACGCCATGGTGGTCAAACATGAGGTGGCAAATACCGGAACTTTGACAGTCTCTCCGCAGCTATATCTGCAACTGGTCCGCGATGGCAACAAACCCCATGGCGAGTCGTCGTTCTATTCAACTTTCACGGGTCCAGCTATCTACACCGAGGCCAAAAAATACCAGAAAGTGGAGTTTGCCGACATCGAAAAGGGCAAGGTAGACGTTGAGAAAAACTCAGAGAACGGTTACGTTGCCATGGTGCAGCATTACTTCGCCAGCGCCTGGATATTGGGTGACGGCATCAAGCGCGACCTGTTCCTGCGAAAGGTAGACACCAATTTGTACTCGGTGGGCATGATCACGCCGCTGGACACCATTGCGCCGGGAACCAGCAAAACCATCGAAGCAAAATTTTTCGCTGGCCCGCAAGAAGAAAAAGTTCTGGAAACCCTCGCGCCTGGTCTGGAGTTGGTCAAGGATTATGGCTGGCTGACCATTCTGGCCAAGCCCTTGTATTGGTTGCTCGACAAACTGCACAGCTTCATTGGCAACTGGGGCTGGTCGATTGTGGCTCTGGTTTTGTTGCTCAAAGCTGCTTTTTACTGGCTCAATGCCAAAGCCTATGCCAGCATGGCCAAGATGAAGGCCATCAACCCCAAAATCACGGAAATGCGCGAGCGATTGAAAGACAACCCCCAGCAGATGCAGCAGGAGATGATGCGCATTTATCGCGAGGAGAAAGTCAACCCGATGGGTGGTTGCTTCCCCATCATGATCCAGATTCCGGTGTTCATCGCCCTGTACTGGGTGCTCTTGTCCAGCGTCGAGATGCGTAATGCGCCCTGGGCGTTGTGGATACATGACTTGTCGTCGCCAGACCCGTTCTACATTCTTCCGCTGGTGATGACAGCCACCACCATGCTGCAGACCGCGCTGAATCCGGCACCGCCAGATCCGATGCAGGCCAAACTGATGTGGTTCATGCCCCTGGCATTTTCGGTGATGTTCTTCTTTTTCCCGGCAGGTCTGGTGATGTACTGGATCACCAATAACGTGTTGTCCATCGCTCAGCAGTGGATCATCAATACCCGAATGGGCGTACCACCGCAGTTCAACTTGCCCAAGTTCTCCTGAGGAGAATCGGCGCCTGAACCATGCAGGCCTTTGATCCGGCGCCCATTGTTGCCATCGCGACATCCCCGGGCAGGGGTGCTGTCGGCATTATTCGGGTGTCCGGGCGGTCCCTTCAGGCGTTGATTCATCCGCTGTGTGGTCGGCCCCTGAAGGCGCGGGAGGCCACCTACCTTCCTTTTCGGTCCTCCGATGGCACCGTGATCGACCAGGGTCTGGCGATTCATTTCCCCACGCCCTACTCTTACACTGGGGAAGACGTACTGGAACTTCAGATCCATGGTGGCCCGGTGGTCTTGCAGTTGTTGTTGTCCCGCTGCCTGGAGGCTGCGGCTGAAATGGATCCTTCCAGCCATGCACCACGGCTTCCAGGGCTCCGGTTGGCCCGGCCTGGTGAATTCACGCAGCGGGCGTTTTTGAACGACAAGATGGATCTGGCACAGGCAGAAGCGGTTGCCGATTTGATCGACGCCAGTACCGAGGCGGCTGCACGAAGTGCCAGCCGGTCCCTGGCAGGCGAGTTTTCCAAAGAGATCCATGCGTTGGGCGCTGCCCTTGTCAAATTGCGCATGCTGGTTGAAGCAACACTTGATTTCCCCGAAGAAGACATCGACTTCCTCCAGAAGGCGGATGCGGAAGGTCAACTGGCCTCGATTCAAGGCAGGTTAATGCGGGTGACGCAAGGAGCGCGGCAAGGCGCATTGCTGAGGGAGGGCATCAAGGTGGTAATCGCCGGTCAGCCCAATGCTGGCAAGTCGTCGTTGCTAAATGCGCTGGCCGGTGCCGAACTGGCCATTGTCACGCCCATCCCCGGCACCACAAGGGACAAGGTTCAGCAAACGATTCAGATAGAGGGTGTTCCTATCCACGTGATTGACACGGCGGGACTGCGAGAGAGCGTGGACGAAGTTGAAAAAATCGGCATCGCGCGGACCTGGTCAGAAATCGAGGGAGCGGACGCGGTTGTTTTCCTGCATGACCTGACTCGGCGAGACGCTATTGATTACATAGCGAGTGATAAAGACCTGGCGCGGACTTTGGCACTAAAAATCCAAAAAAATGTGCCGGTCATCGATGTCTGGAACAAAAGCGATACCGCCTTTCACGAATCTGTTGTTGCTGCGGATTTTGAAGGGCATACCACTGTGAAGTTGTCTGCCAAGACCGGCCTGGGTCTGGATGCACTTAGGCGGCGCTTGCTTGAGGTCTCCGGATGGCAGTCGGGCGCGGAAGGCCTGTACCTGGGGCGTGAGCGGCATTTGCAGGCGCTAAAGAGCGTCGACGAGCACTTGTCATTGGCGGCCGACCACCTGCGCGTTGCACAGGCACTGGATTTGCTTGCCGAAGAGCTCAGACTCGCCCATGTGGCTTTGGGCGAAATCACGGGAGAGTTCACGGCCGATGATCTTTTGGGGGTGATCTTTTCAAGTTTTTGTATTGGCAAATGAGTCTGGCTTGCAAGGGACAAAAAACGCAGTTAACCTGTCCGCTCTATGAATTCAATGTTTCCCCAACCAGGCAAACCCACCATCAAGGGATTGGTCGAGGCCGTTGTTCACAACACGGGGGAAGACTCCCTCAGCAAAATCCTCACGCCCGTGCATTGGGAGGCGCTGGCGCCCTTTCTTCAGTCATTTACGCTGGCGCAAAGTCAAATTCTGATTGGACAAGGATCAACTGATCGCACCGTCTATTTTCTGGAATCAGGAAGCCTGAGCGTTCATTTTGAGGACGCTACGGGCCGGGTGCATCTGGCCATCGTGAACGCCGGGTCAGCGGTGGGCGAAGGCGCATTTTTCTCGGAATTGCCTCGTAACGCTACCGTGCAGGCTGTGGGAGAGTGCAAGGTCTGGAATTTGACCTACATCCGGTTTGTGGACTTGTCCCAAAAGCAGCCCAAGATAGCTTTGGCCCTGGCCATGGCTTTGGGTGCCATTGTTTCCCGGCGCATGGCCAATCGGCGCAAACGGGTGTCGGTGACCTGAATCTGACACCCCGTCCACCGTGGTGTCCATGGCGTCTCTAATGGCCGGCAAAATCGACCAGGGTGAACAGCGACAGTCCACTGGCGCGAAGCTTGTCCGAGCCGCCAAGCTCAGGCAAGTCCACGATGGCCGCTCCTTCCATAACGATCGCACCCAGCTTTTCAAGCAGTTTTTTACCCGCCATCATGGTGCCACCGGTTGCGATCAGATCATCGATGAGTAAAACGCGATTGCCTAGCTTGACGGCGTCTGTGTGCAATTCAACCGTGGCGCTGCCATATTCCAGCTCGTAGGTTTCCTCAACCGTCGTGAATGGCAGCTTGCCTTTCTTTCGGATGGGGATGAAACCGACATTGAGTTCATAAGCCACCACGGCACCCAGTATGAAACCTCGAGCGTCCAGTCCCGCCACCACATCCGGTCGCATGGCCGGGTCCATGTACCGATGCACAAAGGCGTCAATGAGGACCCGGAACACTTTGGCGTTTTGGAGAAGCGGAGTGATGTCCCTGAACTGCACCCCTGGAGCTGGCCAATCCGGGACTGTGCGAATGTTGTCTTTGAGGTATTGATTCACGCTGAGATGTTGCATGGTATCGCCTGATTGGTTTGGTCAAAGGCCTTTGAGAAGCTTCTGTTCGGCCAGGCTGAGCGCTTCGGCCTGGCCTGACAAAACCAGAGTATCGCTGCTCTCAAACAGTGACTCATCAAGTGGTTGTATGGTTTTGCCGTCGGCACGGCGCAGGCTCACGATGCGCACTCCCACGGCATGCAGCGCCAGATGACCCAATGGCTTGCCGATGGCCTTGGCGCCGATCGGCAATGTCAACGTGGATAACCTTTCATGGTGCAACTCGTCGACCGAGTTGTCATCCGCCCCATGAAAATACCCGCGCAACAGGTTGTACCGGGCATCACGCTGATCCTGAACGATGCGAATCACGCGGCGCATCGGCACACCGACCAGGGCCAGTGCGTGGCTGGCCAGCATCAGTGAACCTTCAATGGCTTCCGGCACCACCTCGGTTGCACCAGCTTTTTGCAGGGCTTCCAGGTCATGGTCATCCTGGGTGCGGACAATGACCGGCACCTGCGGCGCATGGCTGCGGATGTTGGCCAACACTTTCATGGCGCCCGGCACTTCAAGGTAGGTGATCACAACCGCACTGGCGCGTGCCAGACCCGCCGCCATCAGCGCCTGCAGCCGCGCTGCGTCGCCAAACACCACAGAATCACCTGCTGAAGCTGCTTGGCGCACTCGGTCAGGGTCCAGGTCGAGCGCCATGTAGGGAATGTGTTCGGCTTCCAGCATGCGGGCCAGGTTTTGTCCGCATCGACCATAGCCGCAAATGATCACGTGCTTGTTGGCGTTGATGGATTTGCGTGCAATGGTGGTCATCTGCAATGACTGTTGCAGCCATTCGCTGCTGACAAGCTTCATCACAATGCGGTTGCTGTACATGATGATGAAAGGTGTGGCCAACATGGACAACACCATGCTGGCCAAAATCGGGTTGAGCAATGCAGAGGGCACCAGCTGATTTTTCTGTGCCAAGGTCAACAGCACAAATCCAAACTCGCCGGCCTGCGCCAGGTACAGGCCGGTGCGCAAGGAAACACCCGATGTGGCCCCCAGAACTCGCGCGATGAAGGTCACCAGCAGCACCTTGAAAAATACGGGCAGGGTAACGAGCAATAGAACCAGCGGCCAGCGCTCCAGCACCAACCGCCAGTCCAGCATCATGCCAATGCTGATAAAAAACAGCCCCAGAAGTACGTCGTGAAACGGGCGGATGTCTGTCTCCACCTGATGCTTGTATTCAGTCTCTGAAATCAGCATGCCGGCGATAAACGCGCCCAGTGCCAGGCTCAAACCTGCAAGCTCGGTTAACCAGGCCAAACCCAGAGTGACCAGTAACAGGTTCAACACAAACAACTCTTCACTCTTGCGTCGCGCCACCAGGGTCAGCCACCATCTCATCACACCTTGCCCGCCAACCAGCAACACGGTGATCAAAATTGCTGCCTTGACGGCAGCAAGAGCCAAGGCCTCAAAAAGCTGCTCCCCTGTAGCACCCAATGCGGGAATCAGCACCAGCAAGGGAACAACCGCCAAATCCTGAAACAGCAGAATGCCCATCACACGCTTGCCGTGTTCCGAATCCATTTCCAGTCGTTCGGCCATAAGCTTCACCACAATGGCCGTGCTGCTCATGGCCAATGCACTGGAGAGCGCCAATGCGGTTTGCCAGCGCATGCCCCAGTAGTGGGGGGCCAACATGGCCAGGCCCAGCGATGCCACGGTTGCCACCAGAATGGTAAGCACGACCTGAAACAGCCCAAGCCCGAAAACGTGACGACGCATGGCGCGAAGCTTGGGCAAGTTGAACTCCAGCCCGATCACAAACATCAGAAACACCACACCAAACTCACCCAGATGACGAACGCCATCAGAGTTCTGGGCCAACGCCAGGGCATTGGGGCCAATGACCACGCCCACCACCAAATAGCCCAGCATCGGGGGTAGCTTCAAAGACCGGCATGCCACCACGCCCAATACGGCGGCCAGCAAATACAAAAGCGTGAGCTCCAGAGCGGTCATGGCTCGATACTATCCGGTCATCGTGACGCTGACCGATAAAATGAGGCGATGCAGGCAGCTTCCCAACCCGACCCAAACAGCAAGAAAGACCGGGCTATATTTTTGGCCCAGGAAACGCTGGACATTGAAGCTGCTGCAATATTGGGCCTCAAGGCGCGCATAGGTTCAGGCTTTGGCCAGATCGTTGAAATGATCCTTCAGGTCAGGGGCCGCGTGGTCGTCATGGGCATGGGTAAAAGTGGTCATATCGGGCGCAAGGTGGCGGCCACATTGGCATCAACCGGTACGGCCGCCATGTTCGTCCACCCCGCCGAGGCAAGCCATGGTGACCTGGGCATGATCAAAACCGTTGACCTGGTACTGGCGATTTCCAACAGCGGTGAATCCGGCGAGTTGATGGCAATCCTGCCCGTGCTCAAGCGCCTGGGCGTGCCCCTGATTGTGATGACCGGAAATCTCAGGTCAACCCTCGCGAGTTATGCCGACTTGACGCTCGACAGTGGCGTTGACAAGGAAGCCTGCCCCCTCAATCTGGCACCAACGGCCAGTACAACGGCCCAGCTGGCCTTGGGTGACGCGCTCGCCGTCGCCCTTCTGGACGCGCGCGGTTTCAAGGCTGAGGATTTTGCCCGTTCGCACCCCGGCGGCGCGCTGGGGCGCAAGTTGTTGACCCATGTCAGTGATGTGATGCGAGCGGGAGATGCCGTGCCGCGTGTCACGGCAACTGCCACGTTCAGCGAACTGATGCGTGAAATGAGCGTCAAAGGCCTGGGTGCCACTGCCGTGGTGGATGCGGAGTCCCGAGTGCTGGGCATTTTTACCGATGGCGATTTGCGGCGGCTGATCGAAAAAGGAACCGATCTGCGCACCACTACGGCAGAGCAGGTGATGCGCCTGGAACCGCGCACCATCCTGAAAAACGCGTTGGCTGTGGAAGCTGTCGATTTGATGGAGCGCAACCGCATCACCAGTGTGTTGGTGGTCGACGGGCAGGGGATACTCGTTGGCGCCTTGAACAGCAACGACCTGATGCGGGCCAAAGTCATCTAGCGAACCTGCCTCTTTCTAACATGACACCTGCCCTGAATCATTCCCCTGAACTACTGCTGAAAGCACAAGGCATTCGCGTGGCTTTCTTCGATGTGGATGGTGTTTTGACCGATGGGGGACTTTATTTTTCCGAAGCAGATGAAACGCTCAAACGCTTCAATACCCTGGATGGCCACGGCCTCAAAATGTTGCAGCGTGCGGGCATCACCCCCGTGATCATCACGGGTCGCGATTCAAAGCCGCTGCGCGTTCGTTTGGCGGCTTTGGGTATCGAGCATGCGATTTATGGCACGGAAAACAAACGCCCAGCTGCCGAGAAAATTCTTGGCTTGCTTGACTTGGGCTGGGATCAAGCCGCTGCGATGGGAGACGATTGGCCCGACCTTCCCATCATGACCCGTTGCTCCTTTGCCTGTGCCCCGGTCAATGCCCACGTGGAAAACCGCGCCATTGCACATTACGTCACGCAAGCATCCGGCGGTTCGGGTGCTGCTCGCGAGTTTTGTGACGTGTTGCTGATGGCAAGTGGCAAATACGCGCGACTGCTGGAGGAATACACCCGGTGATTCGCCTGCTCAGAGCGGCCTGGGACCGTCTGTCACTGTACGTGCCCATCGCCTTGATGGGCGTGTTGGCCCTGGGGACGTATTGGTTGGTCAGAAGTACACCGGTGTTCACGCCGCCAGAAACCGAAAAGGCTGCCACCCATGACCCCGACTACTTCATGAAGACGTTTTCAGTCAAAACCTTTGATGCGACGGGCCGGCTCAAAAGTGAGGTTTTGGGGAATGAGGCCCGTCACTTCCCCGACACAGACACTGTGGAAATCGACAAGGTTCGCATACGCTCCTACAACGACCAGGGGCAATTGACCACCGCCACCGCCAACCGTGCGCTGACCAATGCTGATGGTTCCGAAGTTCAGTTGTTTGGCAACGCCTTGGTCATTCGTGAGGCGGTCATTGGCAAGAAATCGGCTCCGCGCCTGGAATTCAAAGGGGAGTTTCTGCATGCGTTCATGAACACGGAACAAGTCAAATCCAACAAGCCGGTTCAGTTGACTCGCGGCAAAGACACTTTTGTGGGGGACGCCATGGACTACGACGGGATTGAACAGGTCATGCAATTGCGCGGGCGCGTGAAAGGCATTTTGATCCCTGAAAAGTCCAAGTGAGTCCGCCATGTCCAAGCTCGTATTCATCACCGGCGCGTCCAGCGGAATTGGTCAAGCCCTCGCGTGGCGATTTCACCAGGCCGGGTACAGGCTGGCGCTGGCAGCCCGGCGAACTTCAGAAGTGAAAGCATGGGCAAGTCCCCGTCGAATAAGCGAAGATAGCTATCAAATATATAGTGCAGATGTATCCAGTCCAGACAGCATCGTGGCAGCGGGCCAGAGTTGCCTGGCGTTGCAGGGTGTGCCGGATGTGGTCATAGCGTCAGCGGGCATCAGCATTGGCGTTGATACGGCGGACCGGGGAGACCTCGACGTCATGGCACAAACCTTTGCGACGAACAATGTTGGCACGGCAGCTACATTTCACCCTTTTTTGTCGGCCATGGCCGCGCGCAAATCCGGCACGCTGGTGGGTATAGGCAGCGTCAATGGCATCAGGGGCTTTGCGGGCCACGGCGCCAATTGCCCGAGCAAAGCGGCGTTGATCAGCTACTGTGAGTGCCTTCGGCTGGAGCTGGCAGCAAGTGGTGTCAAAGTGGTCACGATCTGTCCGGGGTATGTGTCGACACCGTTGACGGCCCAAAACCAGTACAGCATGCCGTTTTTAATGTCGCCGGAAGACTTTGCGGATCAGGCGTTCAAAGCCATTGAGTCTGGTGTGAGTTACCGGGTGATTCCCTGGCAGATGGGCGTCGTTGCCAAACTTCTTCGATTGCTGCCCAATGTGGTTTTTGACTGGGCGTTTGCCGGGCGCGCGCGAAAACCACGCCGCAGCCCCTGAAAACCATTGATAGGATGTCTTTGTCCTTTTGTTGCGGGCAACAAAAAGGGGCCTGAAGGCCCCTTTTTTTATTCAGCAGTTTGGCGAATGCCAAGCTCTGGATCAGTAGCTGCTACGGCCACCGCCACCGCCGCCACCGCCGTAGCCACCGCCACCGCTGCGACCACCACCAGCGCCGCCGCCGTAGCCGCCGCCACCGCTGCGGCCGCCGCCAGCGCCACCACCGTAGCCGCCACCACCGCCACCGCCGGCGCCGCCGCCGAAGCCGCCGCTACGAGGAGCGCGTGGCTCCATGGGGCGTGCTTCGTTAACAACGAGTCCACGGCCACCGTATTGCTGACCATTCATGCCATTGATAGCGGCTTGCGCTTCAGCATCGCTGCCCATTTCCACAAAGCCGAAGCCTTTGGAACGGCCAGTGTCACGTTCCATCATCACTTTGGCGCTGGAAACGGAACCGTGAGCTGCGAATGCCTGTTGCAGGTCTTCGTCACGGAAGGAATAGGGCAGGTTGCCCACGTAAAGTTTGTTGCCCATGAAAGGACTCCTCAAAAACTAACTCAAAAACGCGATGGAGTCCAATATCCACTATCGACCCACTATCAACCCACTGTCAACAAACAAGTCAAAGACTAAAAGCAGACGGGAAACTGACCAAACACCGCAAACTAGTACACCGATTTTTTCGGCAATACCGCTCCATTATGCGGCAATCTGGCGAAATCACCAACTCGTTTGTCAAATTTCCGCGGGAAGGCTGAGCCACTTCTCCTGTTTTGACCGATGAGTTCAATCGTTGCCCGCGCCATTTTCGTAGTTTCGCCAGGGTTTCATTGCATTGCGCATCACCATGACCTGGCGAGCAAAGCGGGGGCAGGCCTGGCAAATGGTCATGTGCAGTTTGAGGGCAACGCGATCCTGCCATGGCAATTGCCGGTCTTCCCTGGCAATCACCAGGGCACTCACTTCCTTGCAGGTACGTCTTATTCGCATCATGTTGCGTTGGGGTTTTTGAACCAGTTCAATTCAAGGCATTCACGCAGTCGCAATCGGGCGCGATGCAACTGAACATAGAGGTTGGTCGGAGTGAGATCCAACTCCTTACAGATTTCTTCGCTGGACAACTCGAGCCATTCGCGCATCAAAAATAGACGGCCTTGCGTGGCGGGCAGCTTGTTGGCGCACGCATCCAGAACCTCAAAAAATTGGCGGCTGGTGATCTGCTCTACCGGGTTGCCCCAATCGGCTGGCGCTTGGGAAAAGTGTCCATCGGTCTTGAAGCCGATGTAGTCAAGTGGATCTGCGTCATCGTCTTCCCCACCGACAAGGATGCAGGCCTCGCGGCTATGGTGGCGCAAGGTGTCAATGATCTTGTGTTTCAAAATTCCCACCAGCCAGGTTTTGAGCTGCGATCGGTTGCCAAACGCCTGGGGCTTGGCCAGGGCTGCCAGGACAGTTTCGGACACCGCGTCTTCGGCCCAGGCATCGTTTCTGAGTTGCAGGCGTGCAAAGCGCATCAGGTAAGCCTGATGTTCAACAAGTTGCTGTTCAAACGAGTTGACAGTGGTTGGGGTCATGGGCGGGGCTTATCTTTCAGGCCAAACGTGCCCAGCACCGATAAGCGTGCTGCTGGCGCGTCGGCCAAGGAATGGCGCAAAAAACATTTAAAGCACATAAAACGAGACATTGGTCACACAAGATGTAAGAAGTTCCCAGTTTGACAGACGAACGCCTGTCTGGCTGATAAAAAATGCGATCACGTCAAATTTGAATCAGCGGGCTGGTCATCCCTTCAATTTCAGGAGTACTCCAAATGAATCAACGTGCCATGGTCGCGGCGGCTGCCGTCTCACTGATGTCTCTCACACTGGTGGCAGCCCCAGCCGCCGCCCAGGAAAAAGAAAAATGTTTCGGTATTGCCAAAGCCGGTCAAAACGACTGTGCCAACTTGTCAGGAAGCCACTCGTGCGCGGGCCTGTCCAAAGTCAGCGATGACAAGGGCGAGTGGAAATATGTGGCGAAAGGCACATGCAAGGCCATGAAGGGCTTGTCTGCCGAGGAAGCCAAGGGAATGAAAAAGAGCTGACCACGGTCAATGGCCCTGAACCTCAGCCAATCGAACCAACCTTGAACTTCCCCGAAACGATGGGCGCCATGCCGGCAGGACTGGTTCAGGGTCAAGTCCAGATTCCCATTGGCATTGGCTGGCGGTTTCCGCATTATCGGGAGTTGATCGAGCGGCAACCCGCGCTTGATTTTCTGGAGGTTCACTCCGAGAATTTTTTCGCGGCTGGTGGCGCGGCGCTTTCCGTCCTTGAGCAGGGTCGTTCCCATTACGGGGTGAGCTTGCACGGGGTTGGCCTTTCCTTGGGGTCTGCAATCGGGGTTGATGCCTGGCATCTGGATCAGCTGGAAGGCCTGGTGCGGCGTATTGCCCCGGTTCGCATCAGCGACCACGCCTGTTTTGCCCGCGGCAACCGTTGCGGTCAAACGGTGCATGCTGCAGATTTGTTGCCCATTCCGTTTTCAAGTGAAGCGCTCGACGTCATGTGCGCCAACGTGCAGCACGTGCAGGACCGCCTCAAGCGACAAATCATGGTGGAAAACCTCTCGGCCTACGTGAGCTGGAAAATCGATGACGATGAGGAGCCCCTGACGGAGGCGGGATTTTTATCTGCGCTGTCCCAGCGGACCGGGTGCGCCTTGCTGGTTGACGTCAACAACCTGTATGTCAACGCGCTCAATTCCCATGCCTTGAATGGCAATCCGGGTGATCCGGTGAAGGAGTGCTTGCGCTGGCTCGACACCATTCCATCCGCTTGTGTGGGTGAACTGCACTTGGCGGGCCATTGCCGCGTCAATGACGAATATGGCGAAATTGTGATTGACGACCACGGAAGCCGCGTTTGCGATGCGGTGTGGCGTATTTACCGCCACGCGGTGCACAGCTTTGGGCCCGTGCCCACCCTGATTGAATGGGACACGCACATTCCCCCGCTGGATGTTTTGCTGGATGAAGCCCGTCTGGCCAAGGCCTCATCAGCCCTTGTTTTAACGGCAACGCCATGAGCCGGCTGGCTGAACAACAGAGCGCATTGCTCGATGCACTGTTTGCCTGGCCGCCAGAAATTGCTACTGAAAATGTAGCTAACTACTTATATCCGACGCGGACAAGAGGCCTGAAAACCTACCAGGCCAACGGCCACATGCTCGCGCAGCGCGCCTTGTCCACTGCCTACCCCGTGCTGTTCCAGCTGCTGGGTGAAGAAAGCTTTGCCGCCCTGGCGAGCGATTTCTGGCACCGTCATCCGCCACAGCGCGGTGATCTGGCGCAATGGGGTGAGGGGCTGAGCGTGTTCATTCAGGGCAATGCCCAATTGGCGGATGTGCCCTATCTGGGTGACGTAGCCCGAGTTGAGTGGGCCCTTCACCGTTGTGCAACGTCTGCAGACTTAGCCGTCCAATCGGCCAGTTTCGCGCTACTGGCAGACAACGATCCAGACGACTTGGATTTGTTGCTTTCACCCGGATGTTCGGTGGTGCGAAGCCCCTGGCCGGTGGCCAGTGCGGTGAGTGCCCACCTTGCAGCGCCCGTTGCCGGGCAACCTGATTTGAGTGAGGTCAACCGCAAGTTGCGTAGCGGCTCAGCCGATGTTGCCGCTGAGACTGCCCTGATTTGGCGCTATCACTTCCAGCCTCGCGTGCGCGAGGCCTTGCCGGGTGAAGCCGACTTTGTGGATGCCCTGCTGGCCGGGCAGTCGCTGGGTGAGGCGCTGCCTGACTGCAACAGCCTGGACTTTGGCGGCTGGCTACCCCTGGCTGTTCAGTCGGGGCTGTTGTTGGGCGTGGAAGTCAGGTCTGCCTAGCGCTGCCTGGTCAGGTGCTACCAGTTGGCCTCGCGTTCTGGCGTGGCGCTGATTTTATGAATGGACAAATCGGCCCCGTCAAACTCTTCTTCCTGGCTCAGCCGAAGCCCCATCGTGGTTTTGAGCAGGCCGTAAACCAGAAAACCACATCCCGCGGCCCACGCCACGCCCATCGCCGTGCCAGCCAGTTGCGCCGTAAAGCTCACACCACCCAGGCCGCCCAGCGCTTTGCTGCCAAAAATGCCCGCCGCCATCCCGCCCCAGGTGCCGCACAGTCCGTGCAAGGGCCACACGCCCAACACGTCGTCAATCTTCCATTTGTTTTGCGTCAGCGTGAACATCACCACAAAGATGGCCCCGGCTACGCCGCCCACCACCAACGCCCCCAGGGGGTGCATCAAGTCTGAGCCCGCGCAAACGGCGACTAATCCCGCCAGCGGGCCGTTGTGGATAAAACCGGGGTCGTTCTTGCCCAGCGCCAGCGCCACCAGCGTGCCGCCCACCATGGCCATCAGCGAGTTCACTGCGACCAAGCCAGAGATTTTGTCGATGGTCTGGGCGCTCATCACGTTGAAACCAAACCAGCCCACGGTCAAAATCCACGCGCCCAGCGCCAGAAACGGAATGTTGGACGGCGGGTGTGCGCTGATGGAGCCATCCTTGCGATAGCGGTTGGCCCGAGCGCCCAGCAACAAAACGGCGGGCAATGCCAGCCAGCCGCCCAGCGCATGCACCACGACGGACCCGGCAAAATCGTGAAACTCCTCACCCGTGGCAGCCTTGATCCAGGCCTGCACGCCATAGTGCCGGTTCCAGGCAATACCCTCAAAAAAGGGGTAAACAAAACCTACGATGACGGCGGTAGCCAGCAGTTGCGGCCAGAACTTGGCCCGCTCGGCGATACCTCCCGAAATGATGGCGGGAATGGCAGCCGCAAACGTCAACAAAAAGAAAAACTTGACCAGCTCGTAGCCATTCTTGGCCGCCAGTTGCTCGGCACCGACGAAGAAATGCGTGCCGTAAGCTACGCCGTAACCCACCACAAAGTAAGCCACCGTGGATACCGAAAAGTCCACCAGAATTTTGACCAGTGCATTGACCTGGTTCTTTTTACGGACCGTTCCCAGCTCCAGAAAGGCAAACCCCGCATGCATGGCCAGCACCATGATGCCGCCCAACAAAATGAACAAGGCGTCCGAGCCCTGTTTTAGTGCTTCCATATCGTCCTCTTTGTGTGAAATGCTTTGCAATGGTGCGAAATAGAGAAAAATTCTATTTGCGCACCAAAAGCAAGCAAAATCTGCGCCAGTTTCGATAGATTTGCGCCATCTAAGTGCGATGAGTTGGGCTCGTGCACCAGACTGAGTTTGTGCTGAGCCGGTCTAGGAGTGTGGGCGGCAAAGCGTTTTGCGCAGGTCAAGGAGGAACCCGCGCAGCGGGTGGGGGACACGAAGCAAAACGCTTTGTTGCCTACGCTCCGGGGAATCGCCGCCACGTTTGCCCGATGTTTCAGGCGTTGCTATACTTTGTTTGCGCCGATTTGCTACAGCTTGCGGGCGCGTTAAAAGTACTGCTAAAGATGCCCGACAACCCGGTCTTGCCTTTAGCAGCACCGGGTTTTTATTTATGTTGATTGCCACGCCTCAGTTCATGCATTTCGCGCAAACGTTGCCGCTCCAAAGCGGCGCGTCAATACGCGACTACGACTTGAGCTACGAGACCTACGGCACGCTCAACGCCGACAAATCCAATGCGGTGCTGATCTGCCACGCACTGAACGCTTCACACCACGTGGCGGGCACATACCCCGGCAAGGACAAGTCCGAAGGCTGGTGGGACACCATGATTGGCCCCGGAAAACCGCTGGACACCAACCGTTTTTTTGTGATTGGCGTGAACAACCTGGGCTCCTGCTTTGGCTCCACCGGGCCCATGCATGTGAACCCGGACACGGGCCAGGTCTACGGCGCATCATTTCCTGTTGTGACCGTGGAAGACTGGGTGATTTCGCAAGCCCGCCTGCTGGACGGGCTGGGCATCAAAACCCTGGCCGCGGTGATGGGTGGCAGCCTGGGTGGTATGCAGGCGCTGAGCTGGGCGCTGCAATTCCCCCAGCGCGTAAAGCACTCCGTGGTGATTGCCAGCGCGCCCAACCTGACGGCCGAAAACATTGCGTTCAATGAGGTCGCCCGCCGCGCCATCGTGACCGACCCGGACTTCAACTGCGGCAACTTTTACGCGCATGGGGACCAGCCCGAGACCAAACCCAAACGCGGCCTGCGCATCGCCCGCATGATTGGGCACATCACCTATTTAAGTGATGACGTGATGAATGAAAAATTCGGAAGAGAACAGCGCAAAACTTCCGTCCCGGGACAGCTCAACAAATACCTGTACAGCACCCAAGAGGTGGAGTTTCAAATCGAAAGCTACCTGCGACACCAGGGCGACAAGTTTGCCGAGTACTTTGACGCCAATACCTACCTGCTGATCACCCGCGCGCTGGATTACTTTGACCCGGCGCGTTTGTTTGACGGCAACCTCAGCCTGGCGCTGGCGCGTGCCACAGCCAAGTTTTTGCTGGTGAGCTTTACCACCGATTGGCGCTTCAGCCCCAAACGCAGCCGCGAGCTGGTCAAAGCCCTGCTGGACAACCGCCGCGACGTGAGCTACGCCGAGATCGACGCGCCCCACGGACATGATGCCTTTTTGCTCGATGATCCCCGTTACATGGGCGTAGTCCGCTCTTATTTTGATAGCATTTATGCAGAGCTTGGAGTGGCCAAATGAGTGACTTGGCGACTATGGACGTTATCGCCACATTGGTTCCTGAGGGTTCCCGGGTTCTGGACTTGGGCTGCGGCGACGGGGCCTTGTTGGCGCACCTTCAGAAGACGCGCGGATGCACCGGTTACGGCATCGAAATTGACGACGCCAACGTGCTGGCCTGCGTGAAGCGGGGTGTCAACGTCATCCAGCTCAATCTGGACGAAGGCCTGGCCATGTTTGACGACGCCTCGTTTGACGTGGTGCTGCAAATCGACACGCTGCAACATCTGCGCAACGCCGAAATCATGTTGCGCGAGACCGCGCGCGTGGGGCAGTCCGGCATCGTGGCTTTTCCCAACTTCGGTCATTGGCCCAACCGTCTGAGTGTGCTGATGGGTCGCATGCCCGTGACCAAACGCCTGCCTTACCAGTGGTACGACACGCCCAATATCCGTGTCGGTACCTTTTCCGACTTTGAGAGGCTGGCATTGCGCAACCAGCTCAAAATCACGGACAGCTTTGGTTTGCAGGACAGCCACGTGGTGCGCATGGCACCCAACCTGATGGCGGGCACCGCCGTGTTCAGGTTTTCGCGCTAGCTTGACTCTTTAAGTTTCGCCACCCTGGGCTGAGCAAGCAGTTCTCCCACAATCTGACCCAGCCGCTGCAGTGCCTGTTCCATGTCCGGCCCATGGGGCCAGCCGCAGTTGAGCCGCAAATACGCATCAAAACGCAGGGAGTTGGAAAACATCAGGCCGGGTGTCACCAGAATCTGCTCCTTCAGCGCCGCATCAAAGACGCGGGCACTGGAGAGTTTGTCGGGTAGTTCCACCCACAGGGACAAGCCGCCGTCCGGCACATTCAGACATGTCCCTTGAGGGAAAAAGCGAGCGATGGACTCGGCCGTTTTTTCCCGCAGCCCATTCAGAGCACCCCTCAAACGGCGCAGGTGCCGGTCGTAGGCGGGAGAGGCAATGAAATCAGCCGCAGCGATTTGGGACAACTCCTCATTGCTGCGGCTTTGTGTGAATTTGAGCATCTCCACCCGCGCCAGCCAGCGCCCGGGCAGCATCCACCCCAGCCGCAAACCGGGGGCCAAAATTTTGTGGAACGATGCGCAGTAGATCACGTTGCCCGTGGTGTCCCATGATTTCATGGCGCGCAGCGGCACCTCGCCGCGCGTGCTTTCGTTGACCAGCTCACTGTAGGTGTCGTCCTCAATCAGGGCGACATGGCTTTGTTCGCACAACGTCACAAGGCGTTGTTTGTGGCTGTCCGGCATGATGCTGCCCAGCGGGTTTTGCAGGTGTGGCACCACCACAACGGCCTTGATCTTGTCGTAAGTTTGCAGGGCCAGATCCAGTGCGTTCGATGGAGATACCCGTCTGCGGGCTGGTGGGAATCTCCAGCGCCCGCAAGCCCAAGCTCTCCAGCACCTGCAGCAGGCCATAAAACGTGGGTGACTCCACCGCGATGGTGTCCCCCGGTTGCGCCACGGCACGCAGCGCCAGGTTCAGGGCCTCAATGCAGCCATTGGTGATCTGCACGTCACCCGGTGCCACCGCCATGCCCAGCGCCAGGGCGCGTTTGGCCAGCACGGCGCGGAACTCGGGGTTGCCTTTAGGCGACGAGGCGCTGACCAGCAGCTTGGGCCGCTTTCGCAAGGCGCGCAGGGTGGCCTGCTGCAGGGCATCGCCGGGGTAGAGCTCCGGCGCACAGCGCGCCACGGCCAGATTGGTCTTGACGGTGCTCAGACGCCCGCGCGCGATGAAATCGGACACCCTGGCATGAATGCCCACGTATTGCGCCGGGTCGGGCGTGACATCCATGCGCGGCTCGGCCACCGCCGCCAGTGTGGTTCGCATCGGGCGGCGCACAAAGTAGCCCGATCGCGGCCTCGCTTCCAGCCAGCCTTCATTCTCCAGATGGCGGCTGAGCTGCATCGCGGTGGACAGGCTGATGTCGTGCTGGCGCATCAGCCCGCGAAGTGACGGCATGCGGTCACCCGGCCGCAGGGATCCCGCATGAATCGCCCCCCGGTAATGCGAGGCCAATCGCTGGTAAATGGGCTGTGAGCCTGAAGCTATCGGCGGCGGTATCTGGATGGTCATGGCGAATGATCCTGGGTTTGGCGAGCTCAAAACAGACACAGATGAATCAAAAACGTACCGTAACAGATGTGAAATATCCCTGCTGTTCTGTTCATCAAAAGCTGGGTCTGTGGCTGTTGCCAAGAACGGCCTTTCCCTACGATGGATGAACGTTCCCCAGCCGCAAGCCGGGGCTTTCAAACCCTCAAGAAATGAGCGTTGACTATGCAAACACCCGATCCAAAGCACCTGCCGCTGGCCTTGCTGGCCGGACAAAGCCTTCACACCAGGCTTGCCCTTGGCACCGTGATCCACCTCGTCACTGGGCAAATCGCGATCAAAACCCGTATCT
This sequence comes from uncultured beta proteobacterium, assembly GCA_963750805.1. Classification (GTDB taxonomy): domain Bacteria; phylum Pseudomonadota; class Gammaproteobacteria; order Burkholderiales; family Burkholderiaceae_C; genus JANYCG01. The sequence goes on along the minus strand of CAVVSV010000027.1, from coordinate 52,023 downwards.
GGCTGGACGACAGTGCTGCAGTTCAGGCGATGACCGTCAATGCAGGCGGCATCTACGTTGTGGCTACGTCGGGTGACTATGAAATTGTCGCCTTGAAGCCAGCTCAGGTGCTGCGGCACCAGCCGCCGCCGATCCTGGGACCCTTATCCTGGCCAGGGTTTCTGAAAAAGGTCTCGCCTGACCGTACCCGTGGCGTCCAGCCCGGATTGCTGAATAATGCCGCACGGGCATGACAACACAATCCGCGGGCCAGGTGCCTGCCAACCGACAATCCATTGATGAGCTCAAATCACAGCGAAACCGGAGACAGGGTCCAGATACTGGCTTTTGATATTTTTGGCACCGTGGTGGATTGGCATGGCAGCATTGTCCGCGAAGTCAATGCGATGGCCTTGCAGGGGAAGGACGGCCTGGTTGATGGTGGCGAATTTGCGCTGGCCTGGCGGTCGGGTTACCAGCCCGCCATGCGCCGGGTGATGTCTGGCGAACTGGGCTGGACGCTGATTGACGATTTGCACCGCATGATTCTGGATGGGTTGCTGGCGCGCTACCAGATCACATACCTGAGCGAGTCGCAAAAAAAGCACCTGAACAAAGTGTGGCACCGGCTGGATGCTTGGGCTGATTCTGTGGTGGGCTTGACCCGCCTGAAATCCAAATACACGATTTGCAGCCTGTCCAATGGCAACATCGGGCTGCTCACCAATATGGCCAAGCGGGCCGGATTGCCCTGGGACTGCATTTTGTCGGCAGAGGTGTTCAAAGCCTATAAGCCCGATCCGTCGGTGTACCTCGGTGTATCAAAAGTATTCGACGTGGCACCGCAGGACGTCATGTTGGTGGCCGCGCATCAGGACGATTTGGCTGCGGCCCGAGACACAGGTTTGCAAACCGCCTACATCGAACGACCGACCGAATTTGGCGCGGGCCACCCCAAGGATGTCAGCCCGAATCCCGACAACACCTTTCATGCCAAAAACCTGCTGGCGTTGGCGGACCAACTCGGATGCTGAACATTGACGCAGCCCTGGTGCTGGAGCTGTTGAGCCTGGGCCTGGTCACAGGATTTTTGGCGGGCCTCTTGGGCATTGGCGGGGGCATGCTGATGGTGCCCTTCATGACCTTTATCCTGACTTCCCGGGGCTTCCCGGCAGATCAGGTGGTGAAGATAGCCGTTGCCACGTCGTTGGCCACGATTTGTTTCACGTCCATGTCATCGGTGCGCGCTCACCACAAACGCGGCGCGGTGCTGTGGCCAGTGGCGCTGAGTCTGGCGCCGGGAATTTTGATCGGCTCCATGCTTGGGGCTCGCCTGGCCGTGGCCATGCCCGGCAAGGTTTTGAGTCTGATGTTTGCCTTGTTTGTGACGTTTTCCGCCACACAAATGTTCTTGAACCGCAAACCCAAACCCAGCCGGGTCTTGCCTGGCAAATTGGGCATGGTCGGGGTGGGCGGAGGCATTGGCGCGCTTTCCAGCATGGTGGGTGCCGGGGGGGCGTTCATCTCGGTGCCCTTCATGACCTGGAGCAATGTGACCATCCACAACGCCGTGGCCACGTCAGCGGCGCTGGGCTTTCCCATTGCGCTGGCGGGCACGTTGGGCTACGTGTGGGCCGGGTGGGGTTTAACCGGAATGCCTGCTGGAGCCGTGGGCTACCTGTATCTGCCGGGCGTCATCATCATCTCGTCAGCCAGCATGCTCACTGCCCCGTGGGGTGCACGCACCGCGCACCGCATCGACATTGCCCCGCTGAAGAAGGTGTTTGCCAGCGTGTTGTATGTGATCGCAGCTTACTTTTTGCTGCACTCTCTTTAACCCAATCCGGAAGTGATGCTCAGATGAAGTTTTGTATCGTTGGCGCCGGTGCCATTGGCGGCATGTTGGGGGTCAAGCTGGCCCTGGCCGGGCATGAGGTGACCTTGATCTTGCGCGGTGCCAACCTGGCCGCGGTGCAGGACAACGGCTTGACGCTGATCGAAGAAAACGGCACCGAGCTGCTGGTCAAGCCGATTCGCGCCACCTCGGTGATTGCCGAGGCCGGGGTACAGGATGTGATCATCCTCGCCCTCAAGGCGCACCAGGTGGCTGCCGTGGCGGCCGAGTTGCCTGCCCTGATGCACGAAGGCACCCGCGTCGTCACCATGCAAAACGGCATTCCCTGGTGGTACTTTCACAAACTGCCCGGCGCGGCCGGGCAGAGCTTGGCTGGGGCAACCCGTGAAGGCGGTGGACCCGGACGGCAGCATTGCCCGCTACATTGATGTAGACCGTGTCATTGGCAGCGTGGTGTACCCGGCCAGCGAAGTGATTCGCCCGGGCGTGATCCGGGTGATTGAGGGCAACCGCTTCAGCCTGGGCGAACTTGACGGCAGCGACACGCCCAGCGTCCGTGCCATCAGCGATGCGCTCAAGGCGGCCGGCTTCAAGGCCCCGGTCACCAAAGACATTCGCTCCGAAATCTGGCTCAAGGTCTGGGGCAACATGAGCTTCAACCCCATCAGCGCGCTAACCCATGCCACGCTGGAAGACATCTGCCTGAATCCCGGCACCCGCGAACTGGCCGCCAACATGATGCGCGAGGCGCAAGCCATTGGCGAAAAGCTGGGTGTGCAGTTCAAGGTGAGCCTGGAGAAACGCATTGCCGGCGCGCAGGCGGTTGGGCAGCATAAAACCTCCATGCTGCAAGACGTGGAAGCGGGCCGTCCGCTGGAGTTGGCGGCACTGGTGGGGGCGGTGATCGAGCTGGGTGATATCACGCAAACACCTACGCCGCACCATTCAGGCCGTCTACGCGCTGACCGCGCTGTCTGGCCCACAACCTTGCCGGTCATTCAGCCAAGCTGCGTCTGACCGCCTGAAGCACCTCGATTGCGCTGTTTGCCGATCAGAGTGCTTGAATCCCCGTATCTATTTACCAGTTTGCTATCAAAATCATATCTATGACGATGACCCACTTCACCACCTTGCCCGAAATGGTTGCGGCTCACGCGCAACAAACGCCCGCTGGCCACCGCCATCACCGGCCCCAGCGCAGTGCCCTTGAGCTACGAAGGTCTGGATCAGCAGATCGAGAAGACCATCAAAACGCTCAACGCCTTGGGCATTGGCCGGGGCGACCGCGTGGGCATCGTCTTGCCCAACTGCCCCGAGATGGCCACGGCGTTTGTGGCGGTGGCCAGCGCCTGCACCGCAGCGCCGCTGAACATGGCCTACCGCGCCGATGAGTTCGAGTTTTACCTGAGTGATCTCAAGGCCAAGGCCCTGATCGTTGCCGCTGGCAGCGACACACCGGCCCGCGCTGTGGCGGCCAAGCTGGGCGTCGCGGTGCTGGAGCTGCACGCCTTGCCGGACCAGGGCGCTGGCTGCTTTCGATCTGAGCAGCGACGTCCCCGCAGGCACGCCTGCGCAAGCGGCGGTATGGCCCAAACCGACGACGTGGCGCTGATCCTGCACACCTCGGGCACCACATCACGGCCCAAGATCGTGCCGCTGTCGCACCGCAACGTGTGCGCGTCTGCACGCAACATCAGCGCCACCTTGCGCCTGACGCAGGCGGACCGCGAGCTGCATGTGATGCCGCTGTTTCACATTCACGGCCTGATCGCCGGGGTGCTGGCTCCCATGGCCGTGGGCAGCGCCATTTTTTGCACCCCGGGCTTTAATGCCCTGCAAGTTTTTTGCGCTGGATGAAAGAGTGCCAGCCCACCTGGTACACCGCCGTGCCCACCATGCACCAGACCATTTTGTCGCGCGCGGCGGGCAACCTGGACGTGATTGCGGCCAACCCGTTGCGCTTCATCCGCTCGTCCTCATCGTCCATGCCCACGCAGGTGATCGCCGAGCTGGAGAAGGTCTTTGGCGCACCCTTGATCGAGTCCTACGGCATGACCGAAGCCGCGCACCAGATGTCCAGCAACCCGTTGCCACCTGCCAAGCGCATTCCCGGCTCGGTGGGTCTGGCGGCCGGTCCGGAGGTGGGCATCATGAATCTGGCAGGCGAGTTGCTGCCCGCAGGCGAAATCGGCGAGATCGTGATTCGCGGCGAGAACGTCACCGCGGGCTATGAGAACAACGACAAGGCCAACGCAGAAGCCTTCACCCACGGTTGGTTCCGCACCGGCGACCAGGGCACGCTGACGGAAGACGGCTACCTGTCGCTCACCGGCCGTCTGAAGGAAATCATCAACCGGGGCGGCGAAAAAATCTCGCCCCTCGAAGTGGACGAAGTCCTGATGGACCACCCCGCCGTGATGCAGGTGGTGACCTTTGCCATGCCCCACGCCAAGCTGGGTGAAGACGTGGCCGCCGCGGTGGTGCTGCGCGAAGGCAAGATGCTGACGGAGCGTGAACTGCGCGACTTCGCCTCCACCAAACTGGCGGACTTCAAGGTGCCCAAAAAGATCCTGTTTTTGGCAGAAATTCCCAAAGGCGCAACGGGCAAGCTGCAGCGCATCGGGTTGGCAGCCAAATTGGGCCTGGCGGAGTAGCATTCAACTTTTACCCAACCGGAATAGGCCACCCATGAACGCCCGCATCCCCCAATTTGCCCTTAATGCCGCGCAGGCCCTGGCGCAAGTCAGCCAGAAGTGGGACGCCGACATCGTCCCCCAGCTCACCGACTACATCGCCATTCCCGCCAAGTCGCCTATGTTTGATGCGCAGTGGTCACAGCATGGCTACATCGACACCGTCATGCGCAACGCGGCGGCGTGGGTGGAGGCGCAAAAGGTCGAAGGGCTGACACTGGAAATCATCCGCATGGAAGGCCGCACGCCGGTGCTGTTTTTTGAAGTGCCCGCGTCAACGGGGCGCGGAGTTGAACAGGCAAAGGCCGCATCAACCCAAACCGTGCTGATGTACGGCCACCTGGACAAACAACCCGAGTTCACCGGCTGGCGCAACGACCTGGGGCCGTGGACGCCCAAGTTTGAAGACGGCAAGCTGTATGGCCGGGGTGGTGCTGACGATGGTTATGCGGTGTACGCCAGCATCGCCGCCCTGCTAGCCGTCAAGTCCCAGGGCGTGGCGCATCCCCGCATCGTGGGCCTCATTGAAACCGGTGAAGAGAGTGGTTCGCCCGACTTGTTGCCCTACATCGACCAGTTGCGCAATGCCGGCCGGCTGGGCGACGTGGCGCTGGTCATCTGCCTGGACTCGGGCGCGGGTAACTATGACCAGTTGTGGCTCACCAGCAGCCTGCGTGGCATGGCCAGCGGTGTGCTGAAGGTTGAAATATTGACCGAAGGTGTGCATTCGGGCGATGCCAGCGGGCTGGTGCCCTCCAGCTTTCGCATCATGCGCCAGGTGCTGGACCGTCTGGAAGACAGCGCCACCGGCCGCTTGCTGCCCGCCAGTTTTCATTGCGAAGTTCCGGCCGACCGCTTGGCGCAGGCGCAAGCCACGGCAGCCATTCTGGGTGACGAAGTGCACAAGCGCTTCCCCTGGGCCCATTACGACTGCGGTGGCTCCACCACCTTTGCCCTGCCCGTTACCACCGACCCGGTGCAGGCCCTGCTCAACCGCACCTGGAAACCCACCCTGAGCGTGACCGGTGCCGAAGGCTTCCCCGATCTGCAAAACGCGGGCAACGTGCTGCGCCCCTATACCGCCTTCAAGCTCAGCTTGCGCCTGCCGCCGCTGATTGAAGCCGCGTCGGCCGTGCAGGAGTTGAAGCAACTGCTGGAAGACAACGCGCCCTACCAAGCGCGTGTGACGTTTGAGGGCTTGAGTGGTGCCACGGGCTGGAACGCACCCAGCACCTCACCGTGGTTTGAGCAGGCGCTCAACGAAGCGTCCACCGCCCACTTTGGCGCGCCCTGCGGCTATATCGGCCAGGGTGGCACCATCCCGCTGATGAGCATGCTGTCCAAAGGCTTCCCCCAGGCGCAGATGATGGTCTGCGGCGTGTTGGGCCCACGCAGCAATGCCCACGGCCCCAATGAGTTTTTGCACGTGCCGTATGCCAAAAAGCTTACCGCGGCCGTGGCGCACGTGATCTCCAAAATACCCTGAAAACACGCCAATAAATTCGCCCTGAGGTGCATCCTTGAGCTTGCTGACCGAATCTGTAGAGTCCTATGACGGCGCAGTCCCCGAGTCCACGCTGTCCACCTTCACCGCCACCGATGGTGACAACATTGCGTTGCAAGACTGGCCCCGTGCCGCTGGCACTGCTTTGCGCGGCGTGGTGGTGCTGGTGCATGGCCTGGGTGAACACGCGGGGCGTTATGACCATGTCGCGCAGCGGCTCAATGCCTGGGGTTTTGCCGTGCGGGGTTATGACCAGTACGGCCACGGTGAATCCGGCGGGCCGCGCGGCGGGCTGCCAACGGATGACCGGCTGCTGGTGGACCTGGCCGACATCATCGACAGCGCCCGCAACCGCATGGAGAAACACACGCCGCTGATCTTGCTGGGCCACAGCATGGGCGGGCTGGTAGCCGCTCGGTTTGTTGCGCAGGCAGTGCGTCCCGTGGAAGCACTGGTGCTGTCATCCCCCGCGCTGGACCCGGGCCTGAGTGCAGTCCAGAAAATGCTGGTGGCCATACTGCCCAAAGTGGTCCCCAACCTGCAGGTCAGCAACGCATTGGACGCCACCAAAATTTCGCACGACCCGGCCGTCGTCAAAGCCTACCAAAGCGACCGCCTGGTGCACGACCGCATCTCCGCTCGCCTGGCCCGTTTCATTGCCGAAGGTGGCCCCGCCACCGTGGCCGCCGCACCCAATTGGAAAGTGCCTACCCTGCTGATGTATGCCGGTGCCGACGCCCTGGTCAACCCCGCCGGCAGCAGCGCCTTCTCAGCCGCCGCGCCCCAGGCCGTGGTGACCACCCGCTGCTTTGACGGGCTGTATCACGAGCTGTTCAATGAACTGGACGCCGAGCCGGTGTTTGCGGAGCTGAAGGGGTGGCTGGATGCGCGGTTTTGAGGGAACGGCTCAAAATGCTGCGTAAAAGATAGCAAGCCATTGATTATTGGCGGGGACTTGAGGCCTCTTTTGATCTGGGTACGCTCGCCGAAGCAGGCCAATGGGGGTCAGATTCCAAGGTCAACGTGCATCACGGTCAGACTGCCTATTTATCCCGATGAAATATCCGGGCGAAAGTGATTGATATTTCTCAACGACCGCTACTAAAACGAAAACGCACACGATGAGAACTCTGCTTTTCTTTATTGCCATTCCATCGGGCCTGGCAAGCGCATTTCTGTTCCTTTGGTGGCTACCACTTATTGCAGCTCACCTCTCTGAGTGGTATTACTCGAATAGCGCCATCGACCAGGTTACCAAGGCACATGCCACCTCTGAGGATAGGTTGCTAAATTACCTATTGAGGGACTACTTTGCAACACTTGCTGGAGTGCCAGGTTGGATTGCTCTTTTTTCACTTTGCTTCTATGCGATTCGGGGCTGTGATTGGCTCCACCTACCCAAATGGATTCCGATTGGCTGCCTTTTGGGTGCAGCAGCCGTCTTGATCGGTCCGTATCACTTTTCCTTGCGGTGCCACCTATCTTGTTCGATATGTCAATGTTTGGCATGGTGATTCTCAATAGTCAGGCAGCGAAAAACCCCTAGGAAAAAACGATGGCGCCTAGTCTTGCAATGCCGCATTCCTTCGAATCTGGTATTTGGTTCCAGAATGCGGTTTGAGTAAAGTATCAAGCAAAATGGCCTAAAGTCCCCGTCAAATATCAATAATTTGCTTCATATTTTGTAGCATAAAAACCAAATCACCGTCAGCCTCAACCCGTGAAATGGGGGCCAGAGCACTGGACTTGGGGGTTTGCCAAATTTTCTCGGCTGAACGCCGACCCTGAGGCATACGCCCAGAGATACGCCCGGTGCGTCTTGCCTATCCGAGCAAGGAAGATGGTACACACAAGTGTTTACATGCATTGAGTAACGAACTAAAATACACACGTCGTACATCCATTCATCAACTCATTCATTCGGAGAGGTAAAAATGCACGCTACCAAAGCTTTCAAAAATGGCAATTCACAGGCCATTCGCATTCCGGCAGATTTGGCTTATGACCGGACGGACATGGATCTTGAGATTGAGCGCCAAGGTGATGAAATACGCATCCGCCCCTTACGTAGGTCACTCTCAGGCGTTTTGTCCAAGTTCGCCAAATTCTCACCTGATTTTTTAGCTGAGGGTCGTAGCGATCAAGCGCAGGTTGAAAGGGATACGATTTAATGGCGCTCTACATGCTGGACACGAACATGTGCATCTACCTGATGAAGAACCAGCCCGCCGAGGTTGCACGCCGCTTTGCCCAATGCCGGGTGGGGGATGTTGTGATGTCAGCCATCACTTATGCCGAACTGGAATATGGTGTGGCAGCTTCAAGTGATCCGCAGGGTTTGAGTGAAACTCTGGCGGAGTTGGTTGAAGATATTCCAGTGGTTGGCTTTGATGCGAAAGCTGCTGTGGCTTACGGCCCCATTCGTCTGGCAACCCGTGACTCCAAAAAAGACCACCTCGACAAGCTGATAGCAGCTCACGCTGTTTCATTAAAGGCCATCGTTGTGACCAACAACGTCAAGGACTTTGCAAAGTACCCTGGTGTCTTGATTGAAAACTGGCTCACGCTGCCGACGAGTGCGCTGAATGAAGAAGTGTCGTCAAAGCCCCATTGAAAACCGGTGTGTCAATCCTTTAATACACTATTGAATTAAGAGCAAACTATTGATATTCGACGGGGATTTCATGCATTGTTGACTCTCAACCTCCCGCCGCAAAGTGCTCAACGGCCTGGACAAAAAACCACCCGATTTGCGCGGTGGAGACATTGACTCTGCGCAATGGGTTGTTTGCCATAAAGTTAGCAATACGCTAACATTGAAGCATGTATTCGATTGAATTCACCAAACCAGCGCAAAAGGTCTTTGCATCGTTGCCCAAAGATTTAAGGGGGCTGGTGCTGCAAAAGCTGGAGGCGGTGGCGGCTGACCCACATGGCACGCACAACAATGTGACGCGCATGGCAGGCAGGCCCGAGTACAGGCTGCGCGTGCATGAGTGGCGCGTGATTTACCGGGTCGTGGACGACCGGGTTGTTTTGCTGATCATCAAGATCGGCACCAGAGGACAGGTGTACCAATGAGCAATATTCAGGTGATTGAAAAAGACGGGGTGCCCGCCTTCTATGTGCTGCCAGCCAGCCTGTGGGAGCGCGTTCGCGGTGCGGTTGAAGACGCTGAAGATGCGGCTGACTTGGAACTATTTGATCGAACGGATGACGGCACCCGCATTCCCCTGGAGGTCGTCAAGGCCGAGATTGATGGAAATCACCCCATTCGTGCATGGCGCGAGTACAAGGGCTTGACCTTGCAGTCCTTGGCTGATTCGGCCAAAGTCAGCAAAGCCTACTTGAGCCAGATTGAGTGCGGTAAGAGGGTTGGAACTACCGCGACGCTAAAAAAACTGGCGCTTGCATTGGGCGTACCCCTGAATGTACTGGCTGCGAATTGATTTAGGCTCAATCCGTGTCGAGACTCAGCCGCTCTTAAGCGCTATTGAATAGAGAGCAAACTATCGATATTTGACGTGGACTTCGGGTCATTTTGACCGCGGAAACTCATGCGGCAGTTACTGTGCTACCCCGTTGCCGCAAAGCCAGCCAAATCAACGCCACGCCCGTCAGCGCCACCGGCACCATCGAGCCATAGTTCAGCAGCGTCCAGCCCCGCGTGGTGACCAGCACGCCAGACGCAAATGAACTCACTGCCAGGGTGGCAAACACAAAAAAGTTGAGGGCACCTTGCGCCTTGTCTTTTTCTTCCGCGGTGTAGGTTTGCAGTGACAGCGTGGTGCTGCCGGTGAACAGGAAATTCCAGCCCACGCCCAGGAGGAACAGCGCCGCCAGAAACTGGTGCAGGTCAACGCCTGACAGGGCAATCGTGATGCACATGGCGTTGAGCACCACACCGACGCCCATGATTTGCAGGGTGCCAAAACGCTTGATCAAATGCCCGGTGAAAAAACCGGGCGCAAACATGCCGATCACGTGCCACTCCAGCACCAGCGCCACATCCGAAAACGGCAGGCTGCACTGCTGCATGGCGATGGGTGTGGCGGCCATGAGCAGGTTCATCACACCGTAGCCCAAAGCACCGCTGATGGCGGACACGATGAACAGGGGTTGGCGCATGATCACGGACAGGGGGCGTCCGCCTGTGATCACTTTTTTCGGAGGCGTAGGCGGGAATTTGATGAAGGCCAGTATCACCATGGACAGGATGGCCACGCCCGCCAGCGCCAGGTAGGCGCCCGCAAACGGCACAGCGGTCAGGCCGCGGGTTTGCGCGGCCAGGTTGGGGCCGGCGACGGCGCCGATCAGTCCGCCTGCCATGACCAAGGACACAGCTTTCTCACGCGCGGGCGCGGCGGCCAGCTCGGCGGCGGCAAAGCGGTAGAGCTGGGCATTGGCGTTGTAGTAGCCGGCCACCACGGTGGTGGCCACCAGCAGCCAGAAGTTTTTGTCCACGGCGGCATAGGCACAGGCCAGGGCCGACAAAAAGGCGACCACAAGCCCAAGCTGGAATGAGCCTTTTCGCCCAAACCGGGTTTGCGTTTTGGCCACCAGTCCGGTGGACAGGGCTCCGCCCACTACGTACCCCATCACGGGCAAGGTGGCCATCCAGCCGACGGGTGCCATGCTCAAACCCACCAGGCCGTTGATGGCGATGAAGGTGACGTTGTTGGTGAGAAAGAGACCTTGGCAAACGGCCAGTAACCACAGGTTTTTGTTCATGCCATCAGTCCCATCAAGGTGAGTGCCGCCAGCGCAGCGGTTTCAGAGCGTAACACCCGGTTGCCCAGCGACACGGGCGCAAAGCCGTGCTGAAGCGCCAACTGTTCTTCAGCCTCGCTTAAGCCGCCTTCAGGCCCGGATAAAAACGTGACCGACGAGGTGAATGATTCGGCATCTGCCGCCGGCGATGCCATGGCGGTTTGCAGCGCCTGACTGCCCTCGCGCAACGACAGCAGAAATCGGGGAGCGGCACCTGCCGTTTGCGATTTGACCCACTGCGACAAGGTCAAAACGCGGTGCACCACCGGCACGCGGTTGCAGCCCGCATTGCTCACAGGCAGCGATGGCCACACTCTGCCAATGGGCCTGTTTTTTGTCCGCGCGTTCACCACTCAGGCGCAACACGCTGCGCTCGGTCATCAGGGGCTGGATACTGGCCACGCCCAGCTCGGTGGCCTTTTCGACCAGCCAGTCCATGCGATCGTTGGCCGGCATGCCCACCACCAGGTGCACGCGGCGGGCGGCGTCGCGCTCCACCGGGTTGTGGGCCCCAACGGTGACCTCCACCTCGCTGCGGCCCATGCGGGAGACGGTGGCTTCAAACTCGCCGCCTTGCCCCAGCTGGCCGCCATTGAACAGGGTGATGGTGTCGCCCGGCTGCAGGCGCAGCACCTGCACATGGCGTGCGGCTCCTGCGGGCAAGACGAGTGTGTCGCCAGTGGCCAATGGCACGGGGCAATGGAAGCGGGGCATGCGGGCGGTACAGGTGGGTCGCTATAGTAAATATAGCTAACTATTAATTATTGACGGGGACTTGCAACCTAAATTGCTGGTGGTTTGTTGTAGGCCAGGGTGTTGGAGGGGGCAATTCCTTCGACCTTGTCAATCAGTCGAAGCAGGGGTTTGAGCTCGCGGTAGCGCGCGCATGTGGCGCGGATGTAGTGGATGAAGCGGGGGGTGTCAGCCAGGTACTGGGGTTTGCCGTCGCGCAGGGTGAGGCGCGCAAAGATGCCGGCCACCTTCAAATGCCGCTGCAAGCCCATCCATTCCACACCCCGGTAGAACTCGCCAAAATCATCACCCACGGGTAAACCGGCGGCACGTGCCTTTTGCCAGTAGCGGATGGTGACTTCCAGGACGAAGTCTTCTTCCCAAGTCAGGAATGCATCGCGCATCAGGCTGGCAATGTCGTAAGTGATGGGGCCATAAACCGCGTCCTGGAAGTCCAGCACCCCAAGCTGTTTTCCCGCCATTAAATTGCGAGGCATGAAGTCCCGGTGAACGTAAACGCTGGGCCAGGCCAGGTTTTGTTCCACGATCACTTTGAAGGCCGCATCCAGCGTCTTGCGCACATCGCCTTCCGCAGCGACTTGCCGATGTTTGGCCAGGTACCACTCGGGGAACAACTCCAGCTCCCGACGCAGCAGGGCTTCGTCATAGTTGGGAAGTACCCCCGGTTTGGAGGCGAGTTGCCAGGCAATCAGCGTGTCCACGGCTTCCAGATACAGCGGCAGATTGGCCTGGGGGTCGTCTCGGTGAATGACCTGCATCATTGTTTGATGGCCCAGATCGCTCAGCAGCATGAAGCCGTTGGGCTCGTCCCAGGCCAGCACCTGGGGCACGTTCAACCCGGAACCGGCCATCAGCGCCGCCACCTCGACAAAGGGGCGGCAGTTTTCCTTGGCGGGCGGCGCGTCCATGATGATGCGGGTTCCTGCGGGTGAATCCAGCCGCAGGTAGCGTCTGAAGCTTGCATCGGCCGAGGCCAGTTGCAGTGTGTTCATGTGCAGGGGTTGCGTGGCGGCGATGCTGGCAACCCATTGATTGAAAGCAGCCTCCCGTGCGGCTTCAGCCCACACAACAGGCTTGAATGCGGAGGCATTCAAAGAATCAGTCGCTGGCGAGGGAATGGCGGGGGGGATTTCGGTGCTTGGGCTCATGGATAATCCATTTTACAAACCCCATGCGCCAGCCTCTGACCTCGCCCCGCCCTGTTCCGCTCTTTTCCGTGTTGATGGCCAGCCTTGTTTTACTGGGGGTGGTGTCGCTGGGCCATGCCCAAACCAATGCGTCAGTCGCTGCACCGATGGGCAGTGCGCCTGCAATGGTCCTCAAGTCCAGCCCCAGGCTGGATGAGCAGATCACACCCGAAGCCCGCAAGGCCCTGCCCACGTATTTGTTCGGTGACCACACCACGGGGCGCACTGACCTTGAAACCGTGCTGGAAGGCAACGCCGTTTTGCGCAAGGGTGACACGGTTATTCGCGCCGATCGGCTGGAGTATTACCAGCCCGATGACCTGGCCAAAGCCCGTGGCAATGTGCGCATCAATCGCGCAGGCAATGTCTATGAGGGGCCGCTTCTGGAGCTTCGGGTGGAGTCCTTTGAAGGATTCTTCAATGAACCGAGCTACCAGTTTTTGCAAAACGGCGGACATGGCTCGGCAGACCGGGTGGACTTCATTGACGAGAAACGGGCCGTCATCAAAAACGCCACCTACACCACCTGCAGACGGCTACCAGGGCCGAGCTGGATGCCGGACTGGATTTTGCGTGCCGCGTCCATGAGCCTGGACAACGAAGAGGATGTCGGTGTAGCGCAGGGCGCGTTGCTCAGCTTCAAGGGCATTCCGATTTTGCCCATTCCGTACCTGACCTTTCCGCTCAGCGACAAACGAAAATCCGGTGTGTTGCCACCCACCATCGGTTTTGACAGCGTCAACGGGGCCGAGCTGACCATACCCTACTACTGGAACATTGCTCCCAATCGCGACGCAACGTTTTTCCCGACCATCATGACCAATCGGGGCATTGATCTGGGCGCCGAATTTCGCTATCTGGAGGCCAATTACTCGGGTGATGCGCGGGTCAATGTCATGCCGGGTGACAAGCTGCGCAACAGTGATCGCTGGGGTCTGACCACCAATTACGCTGGCCAGATTCAAACCGGCTTTAACGCCGTTGGTGCCGTGGGCCTGAATGTCAGCCTGAATCGCGTCAGCGATGACAACTACTGGAAGGATTTCACCCGTACCACGTCGTCTTTGACCCAGCGCCTGCTGGCCAACGATGCGACCGTGTCCTGGTCGCGTGGCTACTACTCTGCCAGTGTGCGAACCCTGAAGTGGCAGACCCTGCAGGACGTGACCTCGCCCATCACGCCGCCCTACGATCGCCTGCCGCAGATTGCAGGGCGATATGCACGCACCGATCTCAATGGGTTCGACCTGTCGGTGGATGCAGACTACACGCAATTTGCGTCAGAGCGGACATTGACGGGTCAACCCAACGGGCAGCGTGCTTTTGGCCTGGCGCAGGTAAGCCGTACCTGGACATCGCCAGCCGGTTACATCACGCCCAAGTTTCAACTGCATGCTGCCAGCTACCAGTTCGATACGCCGTTGACCAATGGCGACATGACGGCTGCGCGTGTGGTGCCCACCTTCAGCCTGGACAGCGGATTGGTATTTGAACGGGACACCAGTTATTTCGGCAGAGCGTTTCGCCAGACGCTGGAGCCGCGCGCTTTTTATGTGAATACGCCGTACCGCAACCAGAGCCTGCTGCCCAATTACGATTCAGGTGCCAACGACTTCAACTTCGCCAGCATCTTCACCGAGAACGCCTTCGTCGGGAACGACCGCATTTCGGACAACAACCTGCTGACCCTGGGTCTGACCACGCCGTCTGCTGGACCCCGATACGGGTGCCGAGACGGCGCGCTTCAGTGTCGCGCAGCGACTGAGGTTTGAAGACCAGAACGTTACCCTGCCTGGGGGTGTGGCGGTCACTGATCGCTTCAGTGATATTTTGTTGGGCACCACCATCAACTGGAGCCCGCGTTGGACCGTGGATTCCACCATTCAGTACAACCCCAAAACCGAGCAGTCGATCCGATCGACCATAGGTGCACGTTACAGCCCGGGCAATTACCGGGTGGTCAGTGCCGCATACCGCTACCAGAGGGGCGCCAGCGAACAGCTGGACATTGGATGGCAGTGGCCCCTGAACGACCTGTGGGGTGACCGGGGCCAGGAGCTGGGAGCTGGCATGGGACAAGGCGAAGGTCGCTGGTACAGCGTGGGTCGCCTGAACTACAGTTTGCAGGATCGCAAGCTGGTCGATGCGGTGGTGGGCCTTGAATACGATGCAGGCTGCTGGCTCGGCCGCGTGGTGGTGGAGCAACTCTCAACCGGGCTTGCCACCGCCAGCCAGCGCATCATGTTCCAGCTCGAATTTGTGGGCTTTGTGCGGGTCGGCGCCAATCCCCTGAAGACGCTCAAGGACAATATCCCCCGGTACCAGTTTCTGCGTGAGCAAACTGTCACACCCAGCCGTTTCAGCAATTACGATTGAACCCATCATGACCCAACGTGTTTTGGCCCTGGCTTTGGCCAGCCTCTGTACCCTGACAATTTTTTCAAGTCACGCGCAGGGCTTGAGGGCCTCGCCGACTCGGCCTGCAGCGCCTGCCCCCGCCGGTGCCACGGATGGTGCACGGGGCGGAGATTTCATTGTGGCGGTGGTCAATTCCGAGCCCATCACCAACAGTGAAGTCCGGTCCGATGCGCTGCGCCTGTCGCAGCAGTTGGCCCTGCAACGCCGGCCCCAACCCGAGAGAAGTGAATTGCTGCGCGTGGTGATGGAGCGTCTCATCAATACCAAAGCCCAGCTGCAGCAAGCCCGGGAGCAAGGCATTCGGGTGGAAGATGTAGCGGTTGATCAGGCTGAGCTGAGCGTGGCCCGGCAAAACAAGATGACACTGGCGGACCTGCACAAACAGCTGGGCATTGATGGCATGACACCCACGCAGTTTCGCGAGCAGTTGCGTGACCAGTTGACGCTGACACGACTGCGTGAACGTGAAGTCGATTCCCGGGTGCGTGTGTCTGACCTGGAGGTATCTCAATTCCTGCGGGACCAGCAGGCAGGCAACGCCGCGAGCGGCGCACCCGCCGCACAGGAAATCAATTTGGCCCAAATCCTGGTGGCTGTTCCGGAATCGTCCACGCCGGAGCAGGTGAAGGAACTGGAAACCAAGGCCCAGTCCGTGTTGACGCGTGCCAAGGCGGGAGAAGACTTTGCTGCGCTTGCGCGCGAACTTTCCAGCTCACCCGACAAGGCCAATGGCGGTCAATTGGGTCTGCGCAGCCCCGAGCGCCTGCCACCTCTGTTTCTGGATGCCACACGTGATGTGCCGGCAGGTGGACTGAGTGGTGTCGTGCGCTCCGGTGCCGGGTTTCATGTGCTGAAGGTCATTGAGAAACGCGCTGCCGGAATGACTGTGACCCAGAGCCACGCCCGTCATATTTTGCTGCGGGCAACACCCCAATTGAGCGAAGCGACGGCGCGCGAAAAATTGCTTGATTTCAAGCGGCGGGTCCAGACAGGCCTGGCCGATTTTGCCGCGCTGGCACGGGAAAATTCGCAGGACAGCAGTGCCACCCAGGGGGGTGATTTGGGTTGGGCCGGCCCGGGCCAATTTGTCCCCGAGTTTGAGGAGGTGATGAATTCGCTGGCACCTGGCCAGGTCAGCGACCCGCTGATTTCCCGCTTTGGCGTGCATTTGATCCAGCTCATCGAGCGACGCAACACGACCTTGTCGGCCAAAGAGCAAAACGAAGTCATCCGCAATCAGCTGCGCGAGAAAAAACTGGATGAAGCCTATGCCGTGTGGGCGCAGGATTTGCGTGGCCGGGCCTATGTAGAGATGCGTGAAGCGCCACAGTGAAGCACATCCCCCGAAAACGGTTCGGCCAGCATTTCCTGGCTGATGGCGGCATCATAGATGCGATCGTGGATGCGATCGATCCCAAGCCGGGGCAGTGGATGGTGGAAATTGGCCCTGGTCTGGCGGCTTTGACCCAGCCCCTGGTGGAACGCTTGGGCCACCTCACAGTGATAGAGCTGGACCGCGACCTGGCCCAGCGCCTGCGGGGGCATCCTCGGCTGACCGTGATCGAATCTGATGTACTGAAAGTGGACTTGGTCCGTGTCATTCATGAATACTTTGCTATCAAAAGTGAAGTGCCTGCTGGTGAAACCTTGGCAGCCGGGCAGACCCAAGGCCAGAACCACACGCTTCGCATGGTGGGAAATCTGCCCTACAACATCTCCACGCCCATCCTGTTTCATTTGCTGGATTTTGTGGACGTGATTGAGGACCAGCACTTCATGTTGCAAAAAGAAGTGATCGACCGCATGGTGGCGCGCCCTGCTACCTCAGACTACGGCCGCCTGAGCGTGATGTTGCAGTGGCGCTATGAGATGGAAAACGTGCTGTTTGTGCCACCCGGGAGTTTTGATCCTCCGCCTCGAGTGAACAGTGCCGTGGTGCGAATGGTTCCTCGCGCCAACCCTGCATTGGTCGATGTGAAACTGCTCAGCGAAATCGTTCAGGTGGCATTCAGCCAGCGCCGCAAGCTGATGCGCCACACACTGGGCCAATGGCTGGAAGCCCGCCAGTTTCAGGGCGCTTTCGATGTGAAGCGTCGCGCGGAAGAAGTGCCAGTCGACGAGTACATCGCCCTGGCCCTGGCGGTGGGACCATCACCGGCAATGACAGTCACACACTGACAACCTTCTCGCCAATTAAAAAAAGCCGCTTTTGAGCGGCTTTTCCAGGGGAGAAAAACTTCTCTTGGTTCAGGCGGCTGCCAGCCAGTAGCCTGCATTGAACGGACTGCTCATGCGCAGCGCCAACGGCGATACATCAAGCAGTTTGTCCGTCGGCATTTTCTCGCCGGCTTCGGTGGTCAATTCAATGCCGGAGACGGCTTCCTCGGGCGTGGTGTCGCTTTTTGCCTCATTCGCCCGTTCTGCTTGGCTGGTGTGTGCAGAACGGGCTACAGAAAAGAATAGAAGCATCGGAACGGTATCTTCCGGTCTCCCCAGTAGTCCGAAGCGTCACGGAAGATGTCCAGCAATTGCTCTCGCGCTTCCTTGTCGAACTTGGCGTTGGCGGGAATGTGCTCCAGCACGGCGATGAAACCGGGCTGTGGGCCGGACTTGTGCACCGGGTCTGTCATGCTGTCGTACAAGGCGTCAAAGTTTTTGCCTGTGTGAACGGGCAGCATGAACTGCTGGCCAATCATGTCCAGCACGTCCTGCTTGGTCAGCGCATTGGCCAGGTTGGCATACAGGAAATGCTGACCCAGATCCCGGGCCGTATCTTGCAGTTCCTGAACCCGGAAGGCACGAATGGATTGAACGATGTTGGTTCGCACGCCTTTGAGGGGTGTGTCGGCAATGCCAACGCGGGGGGCTTCATTGGCCCCGCTGCGTGGCGCTTCTGGCGCACTGCTTCGGGGCGCCTCGGTATTCTGACGAAGAGACATATTTACTCCCACATCACTTTCTGAAATAACAAAAAACCAAAAACAAACAACTCAAGGAACGATCTTGCGAAAACTCGCATAGTGATCGTCCGTGTAATAACAGGCGTCAGGCGATTTGGGCTGACCACCACACACAATGCGGCGGGCACCCCGGTCACGGGATCCTGGTGTCTTCACGGTGTACTCGCGGTAATAACCCCGCTTCTCAGACGGAAGCAGCCGCTCCCGATTGCCAAACACCACACCATCTTTCTCATAGGCAAATGGACCACCTTGCCGGATCAGACTATAGGTTTCAACGCCTTGTTTGGGTAACTCACCCACCGCCACGGTGGCCGCCAACTCATTCGGGACTTTGGCTTTTGCTTCCACCCAGCCCGGCATGCCACCAGCGACGGCGATCAACAAAGCAACGACCCACTTTGAAAAGCTATCGCGAACCACAGCAGCCCTTTTCACAACCAGTCCGCCAGACAACAATTGATGCACCAAAAAGCTTTCTGAAATCTTCGGGTAAACCCGAAACGCTTCGGTGCATTAGTGTCGCGTATTTGGCCCGAAAACGCAAGGGCTTGCCCAAAATTAAGGCAAATCACAAAGGCTTACTAATTCACTAAGTTAGCGCTTGCTCTTGCCCCAAATCAAGTTGAATCTAGCGGGCTGCGTTGGCGTCTGCAACGGTGAGCGCGGTCATATTCACGATTCGGCGCACCGTCGTGCTCGCTGTCAGCACATGCACCGGTTTGGCCGCCCCCAGCAGGACAGGCCCAATGGCAATATTGCCCCCAGCGGCTGTTTTCAGCAGGTTGTAAGAGATATTTGCGGCATCAATGGTCGGGAATACCAGCAGGTTGGCATCACCCGCCAGCGTGCTGTGGGGCATGATGTCGGCGCGCATGTGACCGTCCAGCGCCACGTCGCCGTGCATTTCACCATCCACTTCCAGCCACGGCGCTTCCGTCTGCAATAGTTCCAGCACCCGCCGCATTTTCAGCGCACTGGGGTGGTTGCTTTGTCCGAAGTTGCTGTGTGACAACAAGGCAGCCTTGGGTTTGATGCCAAAACGCATCATTTCTTCGGCCGCCATCACGGTGATCTCGGTCAACTCCTCTGGCGTTGGGTCATAGTTGACGTGGGTGTCCACCAGAAACACCTGGCGCCCGGGCAGCATCAGTCCATTCATGCAGGCGTAAATTTGCACATCCTGTGGGGTGCTGGGGCTGCCGCCGGCACGCTTGCCAATCACCTGGTCAATATAGTGCAAGTGCATGGCTGTGGTGCCCCAGGTGCCACAGATCAAGCCATCCACGTCACCTTTGTACAGCAACATGGAGCCAATGAGCGTCAAACGCCGGCGCATCTCGATCTTGGCGCCTTGCACCGTGACGCCATTGCGTTCGTTCATGCGGTGGTAGGTCTGCCAGAAATCGCGGTAGCGGTGGTCCTGCTCGACATTGACCACGTCGTAATCCAGCTCCTCCTTCAGGCGCAAGCCAAATTTTTCAATACGCTGGGCAATGATGGCAGGGCGGCCAATCAGAGTAGGGCGTGCCAGCCCCTCGTCCACCACAATCTGGCAAGCACGCAGAACGCGTTCTTCTTCGCCTTCCGCATATGCCACGCGTTTTTTGGCAGCTTTTTTGGCGGCCATGAAGATCGGCTTCATGGTGGTGCCTGAGGCATATACAAAACTCTGCAGACGCTCGATGTAAGCATCCATATCTGCAATGGGGCGCAGCGCCACGCCACTCTCCGCGGCAGCGCGGGCTACAGCTGGCGCAATCTTCATCATCAGGCGCGGGTCAAACGGCTTGGGAATCAGGTATTCGGGGCCAAAGGCCAATTGCTCACCCACATAGGCGGCGGCGACCACTTCGCTTTGCTCGGCCTGTGCCAGTTCGGCAATCGCATGCACTGCCGCAATTTCCATCTCGATGGTGATGGTGGAAGCGCCCGCATCCAGCGCACCCCGAAAAATGTAGGGAAAACACAGGACGTTGTTGACCTGGTTGGGGTAATCGGTGCGGCCGGTGGCAATGATGGCGTCGCTGCGTACCGCCTTCACATCCTCTGGTGTGATTTCAGGATTGGGGTTGGCCAGCGCAAAGATGATGGGGTTGGCTGCCATTTTGGCGACCATCTCTTTTTTGAGCACACCACCGGCTGACAAGCCCAAAAATATGTCTGCACCTTCAATGATTTCACTCAGGGTTCTCGCCGATGTTTTTTGGGCGTAAACAATCTTGTCCTCGTCCATCAACTCGGTACGGCCTTCGTACACCACGCCAGCCAGGTCGGTGACAAAGATGTTGTCGCGGGGAATACCCAATTTGACCAGCAAGCCCAGGCACGCCAGGGCCGCAGCGCCCGCGCCCGACGTGACCAGCTTCACCTTTTTCGGATCTTTGCCGACGACTTTGAGGCCATTCAAAATGCCGGCGCCCACCGTGATGGCGGTGCCATGCTGGTCATCATGAAAGACGGGAATCTTCATGCGTTCGCGCAACTTGCGCTCGACATAAAAGCAGTCAGGCGCCTTGATGTCTTCCAGGTTGATGCCACCAAAGGTCGGTTCCAGTGAGGCGATGATGTCCACCAGCTTGTCCAGGTCGTGCTTCTCGTTGATTTCGATGTCAAACACGTCGATGCCGGCGAATTTTTTGAACAAAACGCCTTTTCCTTCCATCACCGGCTTGGCTGCCAGCGGGCCAATGTCGCCCAAGCCCAGCACGGCCGTGCCGTTGGTGATGACGGCGACCAGGTTGCCCCGGCTGGTGTACTTGAAGGCGTTGTTCGGATCTTTGACGATTTCTTCACAGGGTGCAGCGACACCCGGTGAATAGGCCAGCGCCAGATCGTGCTGGTTCACCAGCTGCTTGGTGGCGGCAATTGCGATCTTGCCGGGGGTCGGGAACTCGTGGTATTCCAGCGCGGCGCGGCGAAGTTCAGCGCGTTTTTCGTCGGCCTTGGCCGTGGTTTGTGGCATCTTTGTCTCCGGCTGGAATCAGCTTGACCGAAGGGCCAAACCGTCAGCATTTATTAGGGAGAGGGATTGTAGGCTTCGCCGCGGGAAAACCCTAGTCGGGGATAGTGCGTAGGGAATTGGCTCCCAATACTTAGCCTGCTGCACTCAGCTGGCTGCCAAAACCTCTGCATGGGTTGGCGGCTGGCAACCGGCACGGGTGCAGTTGATGGCCGCAGCCAGCATGGATTGGCGCAAAGTGCTGGCTACACGGTCAGAGGCCCCGTCCCGCTGCAACACCCAGTCGCCCAGGCAGTTGCCCCAAAACGTGTCCCCTGCGCCAACCGTATCCACCACGGTGGTGGGCGGGACGTCTTGTTGCGCCTGCACGCCATCCACCTGCAGCCAGGCCCCGCCTCCGCCAAAGGTCAGTGCAATGCGGCTTGCCCCCTGGGCAGAAAAATGGTGTGCGATGTGGGGAGCCGTCGCGCGGGATGGTGTATCAAAACCCAGCAGCTCCAGGTCTTCATCGCTGGCCTTTAGCCAGTCAGCCAGGGCCGCGATGGATTGAACGGCCTCCACATAGTGCGCCAGGTCGGCGGCCAGTTTGGGGCGCAGGTTGACATCCACGCTGATGGTCCAGCCCAGCGCTTTGGCGCCGCGCAAAACCGCCATGGTTTTTTCATGTTCAGGGGGCACCAGCAACAGCGAACCCGTGTGCAACACCCCGGGTGAGCCTTTGTGGCCCGCCAGTGCTGCCAGTGCCTGGTCGGCCGTGTAATCGCGGTCGGCCACGCCCTCGCGATAGAAGCCATAGCTGGGCTGACCGTTCGAAATCTGGACCACGGCCAACGATGTGGGCAAACGGCTGGCGGGCAGCAAAGGTTGAACGCCATCCCGAACCAGCTGCTCGTGCATTTGTGCACCAAACTTGTCGGTGGACAACGGGTTGAGGTAGCCCACCGTCGCCCCGCGAAGTGCCGCTGCACGCGCCATGTTGAACGGGCTGCCCCCCATGAACGGTCGCAGTGTGCCGTCGGCTTGAGAAACACAGTCCATCAGGGCTTCGCCCAGTACCCAAATTGGTGTGGTCATTTTTTTTCTTCAGACAAAGTGATCAACAGGGGCTGGATTAAATCAGAAAACCGCAATAAATCAACTCGTTTTCTTTAATGATTCGGTACGGAATTGCGGATCATCCAGAGACGCTGCGCCAGTGCATTTAGCGACAATAGCAGGCTAACCCGCCAGGCCCAGATTCAAAACCGGAATTTCCTGTGAAAATTTACATCGACTCCGCGCAAGTCAGTGACTGGGCCCTGCCAGCAGGATGCCCGGTCATTGTCGGTGCCACCACCAACCCCACGCTGGTCTATCAGGCGAATTTGCCCGTCAACCTGGCGACTTACGTGCATTTGCTGAAAGCCGCTGCAGATCACGGTTTTGCGGAGTTGATGGTGCAACTGCCGTCGCCAGACCCGGTTCAGGCCTTGCAATGGCTGGACACCTTGCGTGCTCAGGCTGACCAGGCGCAGGTGCGATTGACGATCAAGTTGCCCTGTCATCTGGATTGGCTGCCTTGCATTCAGGCGCTGACCCGGGCGGGGCAGGCGTTGTTGTTGACAGGGCTGTCCAACCCGGTCCAGCTGCTGTGGGCGCAGTCCCTGCGGGCGGCCTACGTAGCGCCCTATGTGGGCCGTCTGGTGGCCGATGGGCGGGACGTCTGGGCCTTGATGCAGGCGTGCGTTGCCGTTCAAAACGACGCCGCTGGCGGCCCAATTCTGCTGGCGGCGAGCATTAAATCATCCGATGTTTTGTCCCGCCTGATAGGCTGCGGTGCAGGAGCGGTCACGCTGCCTCCGGCCAGCCTGAAGGCATGGGCGGGCGACGCGCTGACTGACATTGCCATTGCGCAATTCAACAGCGATATTGCCGCCAGCCAGTCCCTGGCCAGCTTCTAGACAGCCGCCAACAGTTTGATTTGTTCCCCACGACGTGCCGTGTTTTTGCCCGTCAAAACAAAGCCCAGTGGCTGGCCACTTGGTGCGATAAATTGCCAAACACCTTCTTCGGCCTGTCGCCATTCACCCTCCGTGCCCGGCGCAGGGGCTGCCACCACAATCGGCAGCGCCGGTGTCTTGATGGCCACCGGCATCAGGGGAAAGACGAGTTCCGTGCGTTGGCCCGTCAGCGTGGCCGCCAGTGCTTTGGCGGCGTTCATGATGGGCATCACATAGGGCAAGGTGCGATGGCCCGCGCTGGCGTACTGGGCACTATCGCCCAATGCATATATGTTCGCCTGGCTGGTTTGCAGGGCAGTATCCACCACGATGCCGCGGTCACAAGTCAAGCCGGCTGCCTGGGCGATTTTTGTATCTGCTCTCAATCCAATAGCGCTTAACATAGTATCCACGGGGACTTGGAGGCCATTAGACAACTCAACCTGCAAATGGGTCGGGCCCGAACCCGTGGCAGTTACCGACTTGACCGTGGCACCAAAATGCCAGATCACCCCCAAAGCCGCCAACGCATCACGCAATTGCAGGCTGGCTTCAAGGGGCAGCAGCGCTGACATCGGGCTGGCAGACGGGTCCACCACCGACACCTGATAGCCGGAGGCGATCAGGTCATTGGCGAACTCGCAACCAATCAAGCCGGCGCCCATGATGAGCACGTGTTTCCCAACGGCGGACGCACCCTCTGCGCGCGCTGACGTCAAATCCGCGTGAAAGCTCGTGAAGTCGCTCAGCGAATTGACGGACAGCACCCGGTCCCCGGCGTCCCCGCTCACCGGCACCCGAATCGGCTGCGCACCCGTGGCGAGCACCAGATTGCTGTAGCTGAGCTCGCCTTTTGGGGTGCGAATGGTTCGGGTGGCGGGGTCAATCGCCTCCACCTGCGTGTGCGCCAGCAAGGTCACATTCAAGGTTTCCACCATTTTGGCGGCGGGGGTGCTGACCAGTTGCGCCGGTGTGCGCTTCTGGTTGAAGGCATTGGACAGCGACGGCTTGGCATAAAAGTCGCCGTTGTCAGCCGTGATCACCATCACGGGGGTCGTGGTGTCCAGCTTGCGAAATTCGCGGGCGGTGGTCCAGCCGGCCAGGCCGGCACCAATGATGATGAGCGGTTGCGTCATGCGGATGAGCCGGTTGGGGTTGCCGTTAAATTTCTACCGCTTCAAAGTCGGCTTTGGCGACGCCGCAGTCCGGGCATTCCCAGCTGGCTGGCACATCGGCCCACAGGGTCCCGGGCGCAATGCCGTCTTCCGGCCGGCCGGTGGTCTCGTCATAGATAAAGCCGCAAACGATGCAAACATAAGTTTTCATGGTGTTTCCCAAAAAGTTATTAAAAAGTGTTGAAGTCCCCGTCGTTATTGACGAGTTGGCTATTGAATATGTAGCACCAAGTTGCTTCTTGTGTAACCGCCATCAAGCCATGACTTTAGCCAATTGGGCTTTGTAGTGGTTGGCGTGGCGTTCTTCCACCCGGGCCAGTGCGGCGAAACGCTTCTGGGCTTTTTCCAAGGTTGCTTTAAATTGGGCGGCGTGCACTTTGGATTCTTCAATCTGCTCGTCCATCTCGGCCACGGCAGCAGCGTTGCCTTCTTCCTCAGCGGTTTTGCGGAAGCCGGGGTACATCTCGGTGTACTCGTAGGTCTCGCCATCAATGGCGATTTGCAGGGCCTTGGCGGGCGTCATGGTGGCCTTGGGGTAAAGCAAGTCAAGGTGGCCAAAGGCGTGCATGACTTCCTGGTCTGCGGTTTCTTCAAAAGTGCGGGCTGTGGCCTCGTCACCCATTTCACGGGCCAACTTGGCAAAGTAGCGGTACTTGATGTGCGCCATGGATTCGCCCGCAAAAGCGGATTCGAGGTTGGCCATGGTCTTGATTTCGGGGCGCTGCGTAACGGTCATCATGAACTCCTGTGCGGTGGATGGGTTTCAGGGTTGCCGGTAGAGGGTTTCTATCGGCATGGGATGAATGTTAGCGATTTGCTATTGATTAGACCAATTGGATTTGCCTAATAGATTGATAGGGGCTATGGCGGCTGAAGCTCAGAACCCACGCACTTGCAAGTCTGCCCCTCGCTGCGCCCAGTTTTTGGGCGAATAAACCGAGGCGGCATCCGTCGCATGCAATGTGTAGGCATGGCGCGAAACCGGTGACCGGTTTGGGGCGCTGTAGTGGGGCAGCAGGCCATGAAACACCACCACCGTGCCCGCGCTGCACGGCAACGGCACGGCGGTGCGGGTATCGGGCCAGGGCGTGGCGTCGAGCTTTTCCATCGTGGCGGCGGTATCACCCGTCGGCGTTGTGGTTTTCACAAACCGCTCACGCAGCGGCCCCCGATGCCCGCCCGGCTGCACCCACAGGCAGCCGTTGTCCAGCGTGGCGTCTTCCAGTGCAAACCAGAAAGTCGTCACGGTAATGGGCGTCGTCTCGAAGAAGCTGGCGTCCTGATGCCAGCCCACCTCGCCGCCAATACCGGGTTGCTTGAAGATGTACATCGATTGCCACAGCTGCGAATGCGCCAGGCCCAGATCAGCCGCCAGCTCCGCCAGCGCAGGGCCATGCGAGAAGTCTTCAAAGATCGGGTCCAGGTCATGCATCGCGTGGCCGATTTTGTTGATGGACAGTGCTTTGGCCTGTTTGAGCTGGCCGCTGTCATCAAAGGCCTCTTCCTCAAAAAAGCAGCTGATTCGGGTGGCCGAATTCATGAAGTAATCGTCCACGTGTCGACTCTGCTCATGGGTCGTGAAAACGGACGTATTGAGTGCCGGGTCAAACGCGTCAACGATTTGCAGGGCCCGGTCCCGCACGGAGGTGATCTCCGCGGCGCTCTTGAAGTCCGGCAGAACCAGGTAGCCATCCTGCTGATACCGAGCTTGTTGCAATGGGGTGAGCATGTGCGAAATATAGCGGTTGCCACTGGTTATTGCATGACATGGCAAGCGGTCATGCGGCTAACATCGCGCTGCGCCAAACTGTGATCCGACGCTATCACGCCATAAATCAAAACCATGACCACCGCAGACAAAGCCCCGCACCTCAAAACCTACACCGACCTGCGCTCAGCGCGCTGGTTTGCGCCCGACGACGTACGCTCATTTGGCCATCGCTCGCGTGCGATGCAGTTGGGCTACGGGCCGGACGACTGGGTCGGCAAGCCGGTGATCGCCGTGGTCAATACCTGGAGCGACATTGGCACGTGCCATGGCCACTTCAAGCAACGTGTCGAAGACGTGAAACGCGGTGTGTTGCAAGCCGGTGGCTTCCCGATTGAGTTGCCCGCCTTATCGCTGTCCGAATCCATGGTCAAGCCCACCACCATGCTGTACCGCAACATGCTGGCGATGGAGGTGGAAGAGCTTCTCCGGAGCCACCCGATTGATGGCGCGGTGCTGATGGGCGGCTGCGACAAGACTACGCCTGGCCTGTTGATGGGTGCCATGAGTGCAGGCATGCCCTGCATCTACATGCCCGCCGGCCCCATGTTGCGCGGCAACTGGAAAGGCAAGATTCTGGGCTCAGGTTCCGACACCTGGAAGATCTGGGACGAGCGCCGCGCCGGCAAGATCACCGATGCGCAATGGACCGAAGTCGAAGGCGGCATTGCCCGCAGCCACGGCCATTGCATGACCATGGGCACCGCCAGCACCATGACCGGCATTGCCGAAGCCTGCGGCTTCACGCTGCCCGGTGCGTCCAGCATTCCCGCGGTGGACGCCAACCACATCCGCATGGCGGCCGAATGTGGCCGGCGCGTGGTGGACATGGTGTGGGAAGACCTCACTCCCGCGCGCATGTTGAGCCGCAATTCATTCATGAACGCCATCGTGGTGGCCATGGCCATGGGCTGCTCCACCAATGCCATCGTGCACCTGGTGGCCATGTCCCGCCGCGCGGGCAAGCACTGCGAAGTGTCGCTGGATGACTTTGACGCCATGAGCCGCATCGTGCCGGTGATTGCCAACATCCGCCCTAGCGGCGACACCTATTTGATGGAAGACTTCTATTACGCCGGTGGCATGACGGCGTTGATGAGCCGCCTGACGGGCCACTTGCAACTCGAGGCCATGACGGTGACGGGGCGCAGCGTGGGCACCAACATCGAAGGGGCGGAGGTCTTCAACGACGACGTGATCCGGTCGCTGGACAAGGCCATTTACAACGAGGGCGCACTGGCTGTGCTCAAGGGCAACCTGGCCCCCGATGGCTGCGTCATCAAGCCCAGCGCCGCAGCGGCCAAATTCCTGAAACACAGCGGCCCGGCTCTGGTGTTTGACAACTACCCCGCCATGAAAAAAGCGGTGGATGACCCTGACCTGGATGTCACTGAAAACACCGTGATGGTGCTGCGCAACGCCGGCCCCCAAGGCGGCCCCGGCATGCCGGAATGGGGCATGTTGCCCATTCCCACCAAGCTGGTGAAACAGGGCGTGAAAGACATGGTTCGAATTTCGGACGCGCGCATGAGCGGCACCAGCTACGGTGCCTGCATCCTGCACGTGGCCCCCGAGGCCTACATCGGCGGCCCGCTGGCCTTGGTCAAAACCGGCGACATCATCACGGTGGACGTGGCGGCGCGCAGCATTCACCTCGAGGTGAGCGAGGAGGAGCTGGCACTGCGCCGTGCGGCCTGGACGCCTGAACCCAAACGCTACGAGCGCGGCTACGGCTGGATGTTCAGCCGCCATATCCTGCAGGCCGACCAGGGCTGCGACTTTGACTTTCTGGAAACCTCGTTTGGCGCGCCGGTGCCAGAACCGGATATTTTTTAGGACCCAACACCATGCAATCCACAACCAAAGACAAACTCATGACGGTGAGCACCGCCACGCTGTGCACCGCCTTGTTCAAACGCGGCCTGCGCAACCAGTTCCTCCAGGACGTGCATCCACTCAATGCCAACTTGCCCAACATGGTGGGTGAGGCGTTCACGCTTCGGTACATCCCGGCGCGTGAAGACCTGAATCCCATCAGCGTTTTTCAGGATCGTGCCCACCCGCAGCGCAAGGCGGTGGAAGACTGCCCGCCCGGTAGCGTGTTTGTGATCGACAGCCGCAAAGATGCGCGCGCCGCATCGGCCGGCTCCATCCTGGTCTCGCGCCTGATGGTGCGTGGCGTGGCCGGTGTGGTGACCGACGGCGGTTTTCGCGACTCGCCCGAAATTGCCGAGCTGCCTTTCCCCACCTACCACCACCGCCCTTCCGCGCCCACCAACCTCACGCTGCACCAGGCGCTGGACATCAACGTGCCCATTGGTTGTGGTGATGTGGCCGTGTGGCCCGGTGACGTCGTTGTGGGCGACCGTGAAGGTGTGGTTGTCATCCCTGCCAATATCGCCGATGAGATTGCCACCGAAGCGGTAGAAATGACAGCCTTTGAAGACTTTGTGACCGAGGAAGTGTTGAAGGGTCGGAGCATCCTCGGCCTGTACCCGCCCACCGACCCGCAATCCAAAGATGACTTTGAGACGTGGCGCAAGGCCAAGGGGCGCTAGCCTGTCACCCATCCATCCATGGTTTGCTACATAAAAACTAGCAAACTATTGAATATTGGCGGGGACTTCAGGCCCATTTTATTTGAAAAAGTAATCAAACCCGGTTCGGAAGCATCCCCAGCAGACGCTCCGCGCAGTCCCGCACCGCTTGATTCAGGGCAACCGGTTCAATGACTTCAAAGTCAAACGACAACCGGGCCAGTTGCCGCGCATACCAGGCCAGGTCATCGGCCTGGCTGTGCAGCATCACTTGGTCGCCATCGGGCACAAACAAACCGATGGCGGCAAACAGTTCCATGCGCGCCGTCAAGGCCCTCGGGCGGCGTGAAGGTTTGCACCAGCGTTTGTACCGACCGGATGCGGTCCAGCCGGAATGAGCGCGCCCCGCATCAATGGCGCGC
Organism: uncultured beta proteobacterium; assembly: GCA_963750805.1. Taxonomy (GTDB): domain Bacteria; phylum Pseudomonadota; class Gammaproteobacteria; order Burkholderiales; family Burkholderiaceae_C; genus JANYCG01. The sequence goes on along the minus strand of CAVVSV010000027.1, from coordinate 23,061 downwards.
AGACCTTTGTCCGTGGCCTGTAGTCGTGTTTGGTAAACCCCAAGGCCTATGTCTTCATGGTCGCCATTTTTCCGCAGTTTGTGCGGGCTGACTATGGCCCTCTGGGGCTGCAGGCGGGGTTGATGGGCCTGATCACCGCCATCACACAACTCGTGATTTACGGCAGCTTTGCCTGGGGTGCGGGCAGTTTGCAAACCTGGCTGCGCAAGAACCCGCAAAGGCAGGTGCTGATTGGCCGGGGCGTGGGACTGTTTTTGATCCTGGCCGCCCTGTGGACTGGCTGGCAGGGCCTCAGGGCGATGTAATGCGCTGGTTCAACTGCGCCATCACCCAGTTTGTGCGCTGAGCCGTCTGCCCGGTCGAGGGGTGGGAAGTCTCGCCGTTCATATGTTTTTGCATGTTCTCGATGTGAAAGTACTGGATGTTTTCCGGGTGTGAAATCGTCAGGCTTTGAGTGCCACTAGCGTTGTGCAGCCGCACGGGTTGCTCGTCAAATACCGCGAACTCAATCTGCCCCTGGCTGCCGTGAATCACCACTGCGTCCAGTGCAGCGGCCGCGCCAAAATTCCAGTACCCGGAGCCCGTGGCTCCACTGACATATTGCCACACGCCGGTGACCGCATCAGCCGCCGCGTACAGGCCCTGCTGGTTGGTGGCCAAGCCCTGCGCGTGGCAGATGTCGCCCAACAGGTGCATCAGTAAATCCAGTCCATGGCTGGCCAGATCCTCAAAGTAACCGCCTGAGGCAATGGCCGGGTCCGTGCGCCAGTTGGGCGTCTGCTTGCGGTCGGTCTCATTGGGTGCGCGGGTAAAGGCCCAGTGCACATGGCGCACCATGCCAATGGCGCCCTCATCCAGCCAGCGCTTCACCTGCGCAAAGCGCGGCAAAGACCTTCGGTAATACGCCACAAACAAAGGGAGCCCGGCAGCCTCAAACGCCGCCACCATCTCGGCACATTGTTCGGGGTTCAATGCCATGGGCTTTTCAACACAGCACACCTTGCCCGCGGCAGCCACTTTCAAGGCATAGGCGTGATGGCTATCTGGCGGTGTGGCAATGTAGACCGCGTTGACTTCTGGGTCATTGATGAGCTGATCGGCGTCCGTTGTCCAGCGGGGCACGTGATGACGCTGAGCGTAAGACTCGGCCAACGCCGCGTCGCGCCGCATCACCATCACCAGCCTAGAGCCCGTGACTTTGTTAAACGCCGGACCACTTTTGCGTTCGGTCACGTTGCCGCAACCGATGATGCCCCACTTCAGGGGCGTGGGTGACGTTTGATTGGGTGGCATGGTCAGGCATTCTGTGAAGTGGCCAGTGTAAAGCGCCACACCCTTGAACCAGACCCAGTACAAGGCCATTGACCCCGCATTGCCCCTTGGCAAACATCGGGGTTACCCGCCGCTTACTTTTTCAGCGTGAGCTCGTCATGAACGGTATGGGCACCATCTGCCGCCTTCGCGATTTTGAGGGCCTCGTCAATCTGCGCCTGGGTGTCCACCACCCCGGTCAGTCGCACGTCGCCCTTGAGCGTCACGACGGCGATGTTGAATCCCTTGAGCCCGTCATTCTGGTAGAGGGCCGTCGTCACATGTTCGGTCACGTCACTGTCCGCCACATTGGCAGCCGGAGCTGTCACTGTGGGCATGGATGCCACGGGCTCGGGCGTCTTGCTGCAGCCGCCCACCACCATCAACGCCACCACGGCTGCGGAAAACACAATGAATTCAAAACGTTTGTTCATGGGAGACATCCTCTGAGGGGCCAGTGAAAAACTGGCCTCAGACAAGCATCGTTGGTTGCGGCGGCTTGGTCTGTGCGGCAGCGAACAGACTTGGGCGGCATGGCCTTTCACACTGCTCTCCTTGAGCCACACTACATCGGGAGATCCATGACGAATCCATTGGCCGTGGCTTCAGCATCACCGGGTGCAGACGCCACATCGCCATCCGCGTCATCCAATCGGGAGGCTGTATTTGCGGTCAAAGGCCTGGCCAAAATTTACGATATGGGCGAGGTCAAGGTCAATGCGTTGCTGGACGTGGACCTGACCATTTACAAGGGTGAATTCATTGTGCTGCTGGGTGCTTCCGGCAGTGGCAAATCCACTTTGCTCAACATACTGGGTGGACTGGACCGCCCCACCAGCGGCACGGCCCGGTTTGCCGACCATAACCTCACCCACGCGACCGACCAGGCGTTGACCCAGTACCGGCGCGATCACGTGGGTTTTGTGTTCCAGTTTTACAACCTGATTCCCAGCCTGACGGTGCGCGAAAACGTGGAGCTGGTGACCGACATTGCCAAAGACCCCATGCCTGCCGTGGAGGCCTTGACCCTGGTGGGTCTGGCGGAGCGGGTCGATCATTTCCCGTCCCAACTCTCGGGCGGGGAGCAACAGCGCGTGGCAATTGCCCGCGCCATTGTCAAAAAGCCCGAAGTCTTGTTGTGTGATGAGCCCACGGGGGCGCTGGACTACCTGACGGGCAAGCTGGTGCTCGAAGTGATCGCCCGCATCAACCGCGAAATGGGGACGACGGCCATCGTCATTACCCACAACGCGGCCATTGCGGGCATGGCCGACCGTGTGATTTCACCTCCCGAGCCGATCCTGCTGGACGCCAGAAGTCAGGCCGAGCAGATCGCCCGGGTGGGAACGGCAGATGCGGGCGTCGGGCGTGCCCAGGCCAACTTGGCCGCCGCCCAGGCTGCACTGGCTCAGAGCCACCAGGACGTTCAGCGCAACACGGCGCTGGTGCGCCAGGGGTTCATTTCTGCTGCCCAGGGTGAAACCGCTCGCCTGGCAGAGAAACTTCGGAGCACCGAGCAGGAAGCTGCCCGCCAGGCTGAGACTGCCACCCGCTTTGACCTGGCACAGAGCCGAGCGCCGTTGCGCCAGTACGGCACTTCACATACAACCACTGATCGGAACTCAAAAGAAGACGTGGTCGTGACATCTCCCGTGGCGGGCAAGGTGCTCAAGGTGCTTTTGCAAAGTGAAGGCCTGGTGTTGGCAGGCACGGGGTTGGTGGAGATTGGTGACCCTGCCGCGCTGGAGGTGGTGGTGGACATCCTGACCGAAGAAGCTGCGCAAGTGGTGCCCGGCACGCCGGTGCAGTTGCTCAACTGGGGTGGCGCGGGTGGACTTCAAGGCAAGGTGCGCTATGTGGAGCCCGCCGCCTTTACCAAAGTATCGGCCCTGGGTGTGGAAGAGCAGCGCGTGAATGCCGTCATCGACATCACCACGCCCCATGACGCCTGGAAGGGCCTGGGTGATGGCTTCAAGGTGGATGTGCGGGTGCTGGTGCAGGTGGTGGACAAAGCCGTCATGGTGCCGGTGAGCGCCCTGTTTCCCATCGGCGCACGATCGGGCCTGTTTGTGCTGGATGGCGACCACGTGCGCCTGAAAGAAGCGATCGTGCAAGCCCGCAATGGCCTCGAAGCCTGGGTGCCTGAAGGTTTGGCACCCGGCACCCGGGTGGTTGTGTATCCGGACATTAAGCTGAAAGATGGCGCCGAAGTAAAGGCGCGTTGAACGGCAGGAAATGACTTTAGATGCTATGTATTAAGTAGCAAACTATTGAATATTGGCAGGGACTCTGGTCACTTTATTGGTCCAGTAGGGTGCCAACTCTTTCAAAACCCAAACTGCGCCACATGGGTGTATAGCGGAATACCCACCAAAATATTGAACGGAAACGTCAACCCCAGCGACATGCCGAAATACAGCGAAGGGTTGGCCTCAGGGATGGCATGGCGAATGACCGCTGGCACCGCAATGTAAGACGCGCTGGCGGACAGCACCATCAGCAGGGCGAGGTTGCCGTCTGACATGTCCAGCAGTGAACCCAGTGTGAAGGCCAGTGTGGCGTGTACCAGAGGCCCCGCGATGGCATAGACCAGCAGCCAAACGGATTGCCCTTTTAACTTGCCCATGTTGCGCGCGGCCAGCAGGCCCATGTCCAGCAAGAAGAACGCAAGCATCCCTTTGAACAGGTCAACCGAGAAGGGCTTCATGGCCGCCTGCCCCGCATCGCCAGTGAGCACACCAATCAGCATGGCGCCAATCAGTAAAAGCTGAGCCCCATCGGTCAATGCTTCATGCAGGATGCGGCCCAGCGACGGGTTGGTGGCGGTGTCGGTGCCGATCGCACCGGGCATGGTGCCCGGGTTGACTTGTCGCCGCGCGTGGTTGGCCAGCACCACGGCCAGCACGATGGCGGGGGACTCCATCAGCGCCATGGCCGCCGCCATGTGCCCGCCAAAGCTGATGCCGTGGTTGTCCAGATATTGAACGGCGGTGATGAAGGTGACCGCGCTGACCGAGCCATAGGTGGCAGCGATTGCCGCTGAATCAAAGCCGTTCAAAAAGCGGCGCAGGACCATGAACCCGATCACGGGCACCAAAAAAGCCATGAACAATGCAGCTCCCAGGCTGACCAGCACGTCGACAGTCAAACCCGACTGGGCCAGCGCAAAGCCACCCTTCAAACCCAAAGCCATCAGGAGATAGAGCGATAGAAATCGCGAGATGGGCGCGGGTATTTCCAGGTTCGACTTCACCGACCCGGCCAGAATGCCAAATACAAAAAACAGGATGGCAGGGTCGGAAAATACTTGCATGTGCGGCTCGTCAACCTGTCAATTAACCATGGCCATCAGCTTTCCAGCGCAAGCCTTGCAGCGCGGCCCCGCACCGGCTTTTGGCCACGTTGCAAGCTGCGGGTCAACACCCGCCGGGCGCGCGCCAGTGAGCGGTCCAGCGCGGTACGCCAGTCTTTTGCCAAAGACGCGGTGACCACCGTGCCTGCCAGGTCGGTGGTCAGCTCCACCTGACAGCGCTTGTCCACGCCACCGCGCGGGCCATTGACATCCGAGAACTGAACCTTGGCGCGCGGCACAAGACCGCTCAGGCGCCGCAATGCAAAGCGCACCTTGTCGATGGACAAGTCGCGCATCCGGGCTCCCTCGCCCTCGCTGATGTTCTTTTCGGTGTAGCGGGATTCAAAAATGATCTGCATGGTGTTGTCTCCGTTGAGATTAAGGAAGGCTAACGATAGAGGCCAAACCAATTCCTAAAAAGCAGATAATTTCTTATTTATATTCCGTAAAAACCTGAGCCTGGCTGCGTCATGAGTACCTCCTTCAACTACAAGCATTTGTATTATTTTTGGGTGGTCGCCAAAGAGGGCGGCATTTCCCGCGCCGCAGAAAAGCTGGACATGGCCGTGCAAACCGTGAGCGCGCAGGTTCGTGAGCTGGAGCGTGCGCTGGGCTATGCGCTACTCAAACCCGCCGGGCGCGGCCTGGTGCTCACTGATGCAGGCCAGGCCGCCATGCAGCAGGCCGACCAGATTTTTCAGCTCGGTGAAGGGCTGCCTGCCAAAGTACGCGATGCCGCCAGCGCGCCTGCCGTGCGCCTGGCTGTGGGCATCTCGGACGGTCTGCCCAAGCTGGTGGTGCGCCGCCTGCTACAGCCTGCCATGCTGGAGCCCAATTTGCGCCTGCTGTGCCACGAGGGCGAGTTTGATGACCTGCTGGGCGACCTGGCCCTGCACCGCCTGGACGTGGTTTTGTCTGACCGGCCCGCGCCCACTAACCCCAATATCAAGCTGTACAGCCACGCCATGGGCTCATCCCACATCGCCTGGTATGGCACGGCAGCCATGGTCGCAACGGCGGCCGATAACTTCCCGCACAGCCTGGCCGAGGTGCCCGTGTTGCTGCCCACCGGGCACACCGCCGTACGGGCCCGCCTGGACCACTGGTTTGAGCAGCGCGCCATTCGTCCCCGCATCGTGGGGGAATTTGAAGACAGCGCCTTGCTGAAAACCTTTGGCGCCAGCGGCATGGGCATCTTCCCTGCCTGCGAGTGGGTGCACGACGACCTGCTCGTTCATTACCCCGTGCAGCGCCTTGGGCCGTGCGAGGGGGTGACCGATCACTTTTTTGCGATTGGCACGGAGAAGAGGGTGCAGCATCCGCTGGTGCAACGGTTGCTGCGGCCTGCGCTTTAGCCTGGGCGTTGGGTCTTTGACTTGGCCGTGCGCACACTCAGCAGCATGGTCAGCGCCAAAATGCCCACCACCACGCCCAGCGAGAACAGAACGGGGATTTTGTAGACGTCAATCAGGCACATTTTGCTGCCAATGAAGATCAAAATCACGGCCAGCCCATAGTTGAGCAAGTGGAACTTGTTGGCTACAGCCGCCAGCAGAAAGTACATGGCCCGCAAACCCAAAATGGCGAACACGTTGCTGGTCAGCACGATGAACGGGTCGCTGGTGATGGCAAAAATAGCGGGAATCGAATCCACCGCAAAAATCACATCGGTCAGCGCGATCAGGCAGATCACCATGAACAGCGGGGTGGCGATTTTTTTGCCGTTTTCAACCGTCCAGAAGTTTTCGCCGTCGTAGTTTTTGCTGACCGGTAGGAGCTTGCGCAGAAGTTTGAGAGCGGGGTTGTCATTCAGGTCAGGCTCCTTGCCTGCGGCCCACCACATCTTCACGCCTGTGAGGATCAGGAACGCGCCAAACACGTACAAAATCCAGTGGAACTCGGCCAGCAACCAGCCGCCCACCAGAATCATGGCGGTGCGCAGCACTATCGCGCCAATGATGCCGATCATCAGCACCCGCTTCTGAAAATGCGTGGGCACGGCGAAGTAGGTAAAGATCATCAAAAAGACAAAGATGTTGTCTACCGCCAGTGATTTTTCAATCAGGTAGCCGGTTAAAAACTCAAGCGACTTGGTGTTGGCGATATCCGTTGAGCCGGTCGTGTCTTTGACGGCCCACCAGAAGAGGCCGTTGAACAAGAAACTGAGTGCAATCCAGACCAGTGACCAGTTCATCGCTTCTTTCACGCCGATGTCCTGCGCGCCCTGTTTTTTGAGCACGACAAAGTCGACAAATAGCGATACGAGCACGATGGCGACGAACGTGGCCCATAGCCACAGGGGAGCAATTGTTTGCATGTCAACTTCAAAAACGTAAATTGGAAGAGTCTGAATTTTCCTCAATAAAAGAAGAAATCAGTTCGTAAAAGAAGGAATGAAAAGCTGCTTTTATCTGCTGGGCAGGATCTCCCGGGGCTGGCACCATGCATGCCACTCCCAGATCACTTCAATTCATGTCAACGCTATTCAGTCGTCCCTGAGAAACCCCGTTTTCGATTTTCCTGGTTCCCAAGTGGATAACGTTATTGAATTTGGGGTGCTGTGATCGGTGGAACTAGTGCGGGAGGCAGCAATAGTGCCAGCAGTTGGCGTACCGTGAACCCACATAAGGCGTAAAAAAGCCGTAGCTTCCTGAGAATTTTGCGCATGTTGTGCCCAGCTCCACACAGCAGCGCATTCATCGCGTCACCCTCAATACCTTTGAGGAAGTTTCTAGCCAGTCGGCCATCAGACTTCAGGTGCCCAATCAAAGGCTCGACGGCATTGCGCCGCTTGAGCTTTCTGTGAATCGCATCGGTCACACCACGTTTGCTTCCTGATATCCACACCTTGAACGTGTCCGTGTTGCAGCCATGTCCCTTGTACCCCCGGTCTGCATAAGCTTCATTCGGCGCAACGCCAGTAACCCGTTTGGCCTGATCGATGCAGCCTTGCAGGGTGTGACCGTCATACGGATTGCCAGGAAGGGAACTGGCTGCCAGCACAAAGCTCTCTTTGCTAGTAGAGACGATACCCACCTTCACCCCAAACTCGTACTGCTTGTGCGCCTTGCCTTTGGCAATGCATTCGACTTCGGGGGCGTGCACGCTGTACAGTTTGGGCGGATCACCCTCAGCCCTCTTTCTGGGTTGCGTGTGAATACGGGTGGCGACCTGCAGTAACTTGGTCATGCGTGATGGTGTTGACTCATCAGATTGCATCTTGCGTTTAATGTCTCGGATGACCCGGCCCAGGTAGGTGCGCAGCTTTCGGGTCTGGGCGGCGGCACGGTTGATTTGACGGGCATGTGCATAACGTTGACTCCTGACAAACGCCGCCTTGCCAATGCGCTCGTAGCTTTGACGCAGTGCAATGCCCTGCTTGCTGGCCAGGCGTACCAGTGCAATGCGCGCCTTGTGCAACAGCCTCGCATCGGTGGGAAACGTGACCGCCTTATCCTGCACCGTAGCGTCAACGTTGACCACAGCCAGCGATGACTTGGCAACGGTCTTGGTGGCCAACCCGGCGCTCAAGGTCAGGCCCAGAATGAATTCGCACCCAGCCTCACCAATCCTCTTGCGAAACCCGGTCATGAGACTGGGATCTATGGGCAGGTCGTGCCGGAAATATTGTTCGCCGCAGAAGTATTGCCAGTAGGGATTCTCCACCCAGGTGGCCACCACTTCTTCGTCAGAGACGTTGCAGGTGTGTTTGAGCAACTGCAGTCCAACCATCAGCCGGATGGGGTGACCCGGACGCCCAACTCCGTTGGCATACAGACCACCAAACTTGCTGGCACACGACTGCCAATCGATCTTCTGGCTCAACTGCACCAGCGGGTGGCGCAGGTTGATGATGTTGCAAAGCTCTTGGCGAAAGAGGTCCGAATCAGCCGTGTGGATGGTCTCGCGCAGTGCCATGGTATTGCAAGGTTTGAAGCTTTAATGCTGCAAATCCATGCAATATTTATGCCCCAAATACCTCGCAAACCCGCATGGATGCTGGATTCCTTGGGTTTCTCAGGGACGACTATTCATGCCATCTCAATCCACCCTGACACCATGACCCAAGTATCCACCCGCTGGGCTGACCGCTTCCGATCTTCGTTGCCCTCTCGCGACGTGCTGGCCGCGCACCCTTGGTTAAAGCCGGTCGCGCCTGCGCTGCTTAACCCCAAGCTGTGGCGCCTTCAACATGAATCGGTCGCGCGGGGCGTGGCAGTGGGCACGTTTTGGGCGTTTTCCATTCCTGCAGCCCAGGTGGTGGTGGCCGCGTTTCACTGCACCCGCTGGCAGGCCAATATTCCGGTGGCTGCGGCCATGACGATGGTGACCAACCCCTTGACGATTGGGTTCTGGCTGTGGCTGGCCTACCAAACGGGCACAACGGTGATGGCCTCGCTTGGCATGGGCACGGCAGACATGGCGGCCATTGCGCAGCAAAGCGCTGGCCCGCAATTGTGGTTGTCCGAGTTTGGTTGGCCCACCGTGCTGGGCATGGGCATGTTCGCGGTGGGCGGCGCAGCCGTGGGCTATGGGGGAGTGAAGCTGGCTTGGCGCCTGCGCGTGTGGTTCAAGCGGCGTGGGCGGCGGTGAGAAGGGCTTTGTTTGTTGCTACGGTTTGTATAGCAAACTGGTGATCATTGACGGGGACTTGCGGCACTATTGACTTAACAACTCAACTCCGCAGCTTGTACCCCGTCTTGAACACCCAGGCCACAAACGTCAAGCAGGCCGCCAGAAACACCAGCGTCATGCCCACACTCACGCCGATGTGCACATCGGCCACGCCGTAAAAGCTCCATCGGAAGCCGCTGATCAAATACACCACGGGGTTGAACAGCGTGATCTTCTGCCACAGGGGCGGCAGCATGCTGATGGAGTAAAAGGCGCCACCCAGAAAAGTCAGTGGGGTGACGATCAGCATGGGAACGATCTGCAACTTTTGAAAGCTGTCCGCCAACAACCCGATGATGAAGCCAAACAGGCTGAAGGTCACCGCCGTGAGCAGCAAAAATCCGATCATCCACACCGGGTGGGCAATCTCGTAGGGCACAAAAATCCGCGCGGTTCCCAGAATCAGCAGGCCCAGCATCACCGACTTGGAGGCTGCCGCACCCACATAACCCGCCAGCACTTCCACCCACGACACAGGGGCCGAGAGCAGCTCGTAAATGGTGCCTGACCACTTGGGCATGTAGATGCCAAACGAGGCGTTGGAAATGCTCTCGTTGAGCAGCGACATCATCACCAGCCCGGGGATGATGAAAGCGCCATAGCTGACGTTGTCAATATTGCCCATGCGCGAGCCAATGGCCGTGCCGAATACGATGAAATACAGCGATGTGGAGAGTACGGGCGCAGCAATGCTCTGCATTACCGTGCGGAAGGTGCGCGCCATCTCGAAGCGGTAGATGGCACCGACGCCGTGGATATTCATACGGTGGCCTCCCGGGATGCGGTGCTGGTTTGGTCGTCCTTGTCGGTGTGAACCAGGCTCACAAAGATGTCTTCCAGCGAGCTTTCGCTGGAGCGCAAGTCCTTGAATTCAACCTTGGCCTCACCCAGGGCGCGCAGCAGTGCGGCGATGCCGTTTTCCTCCGTTTGCGTGTCAAAGGTGTAGACCAGCGCGTGGCCGTTGTCGGCCAGCGCCAGTGACCAGTCGGCCAGGGTTGGCGGGATAGTGGCCATCGGTTGCTGCAGCGTCAGCGTGAGCTGTTTCTTGCCCAGCTTGCGCATCAGCACCGCCTTGTCTTCCACCAGAATCAGTGTGCCTTTGCTGATGACGCCAATCCGGTCGGCCATCTCTTCGGCTTCTTCGATGTAGTGCGTGGTCAGGATGATGGTGGTGCCCTGTTCGCGCAGCTCCCGCACCATGCGCCACATGTCATGTCGCAGCTCCACGTCCACCCCCGCACTGGGCTCGTCCAGAAACAGGATCTTGGGCTCGTGCGACAGTGCCTTGGCAATCAGCACGCGGCGCTTCATGCCGCCGGACAAGGTCATGATCTTGGCGTCGCGCTTGTCCCACAGGGACAGGTCGCGCAGCACCTTCTCCAGGTAGACCGGGTTGGGTGCCATGCCAAACAGCCCCCGGCTGAAATTGATGGTGGCCCACACGGACTCAAACGCGTCGGTGTGCAGTTCCTGCGGCACCAGGCCGATGGCCGAGCGCGCAGCGCGGTAGTCACGTTCAATGTCGTGGCCGTCCACCGTTACCGACCCCGAGGTGTATTTGACGATGCCGCAGATGGTGCTGATCAGCGTGGATTTGCCCGCGCCATTGGGCCCCAGCAGGGCAAAAATTTCGCCTCGCCGGATGTCCAGGTGGATGTTCTTGAGTGCTTCAAAACCGCTCGCGTAGGTCTTGTTGATGCCGCGCACGCAGACGATAGGCTCGGCAGGGGAGGTGGATGTCATTGATGGATGTCGTTCGCAGAAGGTTCAAACCAGTTCGTCGGGGTGTGGATTAAGCCTCAGGTTGGAGAACTTTGCAGGCATTGGCTTTGAACCCGGAATTGCCTGTCCACATTTGCTATCAATCAAGAAGCAAACTATTGAACAATGACAGGGACTTCAGGGATATTTGACCGTCTAAGGGTGCTTTGAAGCAGCCTTGAAGGGAATCGCCAATTTCTCGACAACCGCCTGGGCGCGCTCCGGGTGAACCTTGAGCTTGAGCTGCTCGGGTCGAATCGGCGCGTGCACGGCGTGGTCCTTGTCGCCGGTGTTGCGGGCGATGTACTGGCCCAGCACCGTGCCGTCAGCGCTGATCACGCTGGCCACCAGCGGGTGGTTGGCTGTGGCGCCCCGGCGCACCACCACGGCGGTTTCGCCATTGGCGAGCGACACAAACGTGCCGGGCGGATAAAACCCGATCGCGGCCGTCATGGCCGAGCCAATGCGCGCCGTGTCGCCTGTCGGGTTCGCCAGCATGGATTTTTCAATGCTCAGCGCCGACAGGCCCGAGCGGGTAGACCGGTCCGTCATGATGGCGATGAACTGGTCGGCCAGGTGCAGGATGTGCCGGCATTCCAGGTTGCGCGCCAGCAAGCCCGGCGCATCCGGCATGTGATGTCCCAACACGATGTCCAGCAGGTCTTCATTCACGAGGCCAAACCCGCGCAAAATGTCGACACTGATTTGGGGGTGCTCGGCAATGATGTGTTTCTGTCCTTCAGTGACAGGAATGGTTTGGCGCGCCAGCTCGTCATGTTCTTTGGCCATGCCGATGTTCATTAACAGCGCCGCCTGAAACAGCATCGGACGGACGGGCTCGGGCACCTCCAGCTTTTGCGCTGTCAACTCGCACAACACGGCCGACAGCAGGGCATGTTTGGCGCAATAGGTGTAGGAGCGGTCCGGCAGCGCCTGCAGCAGGGTGAAAAGGCTGTCGTCCGGGTCGGACATCAACAGCTTGGCGGCGCGGTTCTGGATGCCCAGCACGCGCTCCAGCGGGCTTTTGGCCGCAGCGCCTTGCTTGAGCAGCGTGGCCAGCACCTCGTGAAGATCCATCCAGCCCCCCGTCACCTCGTGGCCCACCACGTAGTCGATCTCCAGAATCTCGACGGGCATCGGCGTTTTGGCAATCTGCTCAATGCTCATGCCGCTGCGCACCATGCCGTAAATCAAGCGGTCATAACTGCGTTGCCAGGCCTTGTAGTCGGCCTCGGTGGCGCTGGCCTGGTGCGCGGCCAGGTGCTCCTTGTGGTTCTCCGACGTGATGGATTGACCCTTGCGGATCAGCAGGTTGCCTCGGGGGTCCCACACGTTGATGGGTACTGGTTTTCCGGATTCAATGTGGTGCAGGGGAAGCGGGATGTATTTCATCAGCCTTCAAGTATGCCAAGAATGGCGGCCTTGCCTTCATGGTGCGCAGGTATCATCTATTTCCACCCGATCAACAGGAGTAGCTCATGGCTTTGATGGACTTCATCCGCAAACAGTTCATTGACATTATCCAGTGGACTGAGGAATCAGACGGCACCCTGGCGTGGCGTTTTCCCATGGCCGACATGGAAATCCAGAACGGGGGTTCCCTCACCGTTCGCGAATCCCAGATGGCCCTGTTCGTGAACGAGGGCAAGGCGGCTGACGCGTTCGGCCCGGGCACCTTCAAGCTCACCACCCAGACGCTGCCGGTGCTGACCTACCTGAAGAACTGGGACAAGCTGTTTGAGTCGCCTTTCAAGAGCGATGTGTACTTCTTCAGCACGCGCCAGCAGGTGGACCAGAAATGGGGCACGCCCCAGCCCATCACCATCCGTGACAAGGACTTTGGTGCCATCCGCCTGCGGGCCTTTGGCAACTACAGCTTCCGTATTGCCGACCCCAAGTTGTTTCACACTGAAATCTCGGGCACCCGTGCCAGCTACGGTGTGGCGGATCTGGATGGTCAGCTGCGCGGCCTGGTGTTGCAAAACATCAGCAACGCGATTGCGTCCAGCGGCATTCCCTTTCTGGACCTGGCTTCCAACCAGCTCATGTTTGCGCAGGCACTGACCACCCAACTGGCGCCCGAGTTTGCCAAGATTGGCCTGAAGCTCGAAGGCATGACGGTGCAAAACGTCTCGCTGCCCGAAGAGCTGCAGAAGATTCTGGACCAAAAAATCGGCATGGGCATGGTCGGCAACGACATGGGCAAGTTCATGCAGTACCAGACCGCGCAGGCCATCCCCAAATTTGCCGAAGGCGCCGGGTCGGGGGGCGGTATTGCCGGCGACGCCATGGGCCTGGGTGCCGGTGTGGCACTCGGCCAGGTGCTGGCGCAAAACCTGACGGCGGGGCTGCAGGGCGGTGGGGCTGCAGCGCCCGCTGCAGCTCAGGCCGTGGGCATGAAGCCCGAAGACGTGATGGCCACGCTGGAAAAGTTGGCCGACCTCAAGGGCAAGGGCATCCTGACGCAGGATGAGTTCGACGCCAAGAAAGCCGAGTTGCTGAAAAAGCTGGTGTAGCTTTAGGCCGGGTGTAGCAGATGGTTCTGCTTCATGTCCCCCGCCCTTCGGGCTCCTCCTTGACCTACGCATAACCAACTGCCGCCCCCACCTTGGCCACCGAACCCCTGCAACGTACCTACCGGGCACCGTGCCCGGGCTGCGGGGCGCCGGTCAATTTCTTCAGCGCGCAGTCCACCCATGCGGTGTGTGGCTACTGCCAGAGCACCGTGGTGCGCAATGGCGAGACGCTGTCGCGCATCGGCAAGATGGCCGAGCTGTTTGACGACCACAGCCCACTGCAACTTCAGACCAGTGGTGTGTGGGCTCGAGGCGTGGGTGGGGCCGAGAAGAAAGCCTTTACCCTGGTGGGTCGGCTGCAGTACAAATACGCAGAGGGCACCTGGACGGAGTGGCATGCCGTTCTGGTGGACGGCACCTCGGCCTTTTTGAGCGAAGACAACGGCGCTTACGTCTTCACCACACCGCTGGAGTCCATGCCTGGTCTGCCCGAGGCGGCAGTGCTCACCGTGGGCAAGCGCATCCGCCTGAGTGGCAAGCCATTCAGCGTGGCCTCCAACCAGACGGTGCAATTGATCTCCGCCCAGGGCGAGCTGCCGCGCTTGCCCGAATTGGGCCGCGAATTTGCCATGGTAGAGCTGCGCAGCGAGGGTACGGGTGCCATTGGCCGCGCTGAGGCCGAAGTCTTCAGCATTGACTACAGCACGCAGCCGCCATCGCTGTCTATCGGCACCTCGGTGTTGCTGGAAGACTTGCAGCTGACCGGCCTGCGTGAAGAGTCGGCCAAAGACGAGAAGGGCCGCCAGTTTGAGTGCCCGAATTGCGGCGCGCCGATTTCTGTCACATTGGCCACCAGCAAGAGCATCACCTGCGCGTCGTGCAACAGCCTGATTGATCTGTCCACAGGCATCGGGTCAGAACTGAAACACGCGATTCAGGACGAGCCCGTGCAGCCGCTGATCAAGCTGGGCTCCGTCGGTCAGTTGCAGGGGGTGGACTGGCAGGTGGTGGGTTTTCAGCACCGCATTGGCACGGACCCCAGTGACACTGACGAGCACTTTGGCTGGGAAGAGTATTTGCTCTACAACCGCAAACGCGGCTTTACCTTTCTGGTGGATGCCACCGATGGCTGGAGCATTGTGAAGCCTGCCACTGGCGCGCCCGTCATGGCCGCCAGCGGCTTGACCGCCACCTACCTGGGGCAGTTCTATCAGCTCAAGGAAAAATACACCGCCCGCACTACCTATGTGGCGGGCGAGTTTTACTGGCAGGTCAGCCGCGGCCAAATCACGGAAAACCTGGATTTCCAGAAGGGCAAAAACATGCTCTCCATGGAAAGAACACCCAACGAACTGACCTGGTCCGTCGGTGGCCAGATTGGCAGCGATGCTGTGGCCAAGGCCTTCAAGCTGGAGGACAAAAAAGACCTGCTCAAGCGCGCCGACGTGTCGCCGGGCAGTCCTGCGGCGGGCCTGAGCATCGTCACCATCCTGGTGCTGTTTGGCATCATCGTGTTCTTCCTGTTTTTGATGAGCCGCTGCAGCAGTTGTGACCGAGCCGTTGAGAACTGCTCATCGTCCAGCAGTTCCGGCAGCAGAACGTCGGGTGGATCGTTCGGAGGTTTCTCCGGCGGTGGTGGTCACAAATGAATTTTCACTTTTCTTTTTTTGAAGGAGATCCCCATGGGACTTGAATGGCTCAAACCCGCCGCGATGCTGGGCTCCATCCTGTATGCCTTGATTGGAGTTATCGTTTTCTGGATCAGCTTTGTGATCATCGACAAGATCACGCCCTACAACCTGTGGGAAGAGATAGTTGAGAAACAGAATGTGGCATTGGGGCTGATCGTGGCTGCCATGTCGTTGGGCATCTGCCTGATCGTCGCCGCCGCCATCCATTGATGGGTCGTGTTGAGGCGCCGGGCCCGCGCCCGGTGGAGGTCGCGCTTCTTGCGTCCGTCTTCGTGGTGTCGGCCTGCGGGCTGGTGTACGAGCTGGCGGCGGGGGCGCTGGCGTCTTACCTGCTGGGCGACTCGGTGCTGCAGTTCTCTACCGTCATCGGGGCCTACCTGTTTGCCATGGGTGTGGGCTCGTATCTATCGCGGTTTTTTGAGCGCCAGTTGCCCGCGCATTTTTTGCGCATTGAACTATTGGTGGCGGTGGTGGGCGGTGCCTTGCCTGCCTTGCTGTTTCTGGCCAATGCCTATACGCCGGGCTCGTTTCGATTTCTCTTGTATGCGCTGGTGTTTGGGGTGGGCACCCTGGTGGGGCTGGAGATTCCGCTGGTCATGCGCATCCTCAAACGCAATGTCGCGCTGAAGGATTTGGTCAGTCAGGTGCTGACCTTTGACTACCTGGGTGCGCTGGCCGTGTCGGTGGCGTTTCCCCTGCTGCTGGTGCCCCAGCTGGGCCTGATTCGCACCGGGCTGCTGTTCGGGCTGATGAATGCCGCCGTGGCGGTGTGGGCGCTGTGGCTTTTCAGGCACGAGCTGCGCCAGTTTGCCGCGCATGCGATGGCCTGTGGCATCACCTTGCTGGTGTTGGCTGCGGCCTTTGCCGGGGCCGAGCACATCACCACGCTGGCCGAAGACAAGTTTTACCTGGACCGCGTGGTGTTCACCGCTGCAACGCCTTACCAGCGCATTGTGGTCACGCAGGGCAAGGGCGGGCACCGGCTGTTTTTGAATGGCAATCTGCAGTTTGCCGAGCGGGACGAATACCGCTACCACGAGGCCCTGGTGCACCCGGTGATGGCGGCGTTCACGTCCACGGGCTCGCCCAAAAAGGTGGCCGTGTTGGGGGGAGGCGACGGCATGGCGGTGCGCGAAATTCTGAAGTACCCCGGTGTTGAATCGGTCACGCTGGTCGAGCTGGACCCGGCCATGACCCGGCTTTTTTCAGAGCAGCCAACGCTGGTCGCGCTTAATGGTGCATCACTCAAATCCCCCAGGCTCACCATCATCAATACCGATGCCTTTCATTGGCTGGAGCAAACCCAAGACACTTTCGATGTCATCGTGGTGGACTTCCCCGACCCTACGAACTTCAACATTGGCAAGCTCTACACCAACTCGTTTTATGCCCTGCTGGATCAGCGCCTGTCGGCCAGTGGCTACGCGGTCATCCAGACCACCTCGCCGCTGGTAGCGCGCCAGAGTTTCTGGACCGTGGTGCAGACCATCGCGTCGGTTGGCTTTACTGCCACGCCTTACCATGCCAATGTGCCCAGCTTTGGCGAGTGGGGCTACATCATTGCCAGCCACCGCCCCTACCGCCTGCCCACGGCTTTGCCCGATGGCCTGCGGTTCTTGAACCTGCATACCCTGCCCTTGCTATTTGACTTTCCGGTGGACATGGCCCGTGTGCCGGCGGAAGTGAACCGCCTGTCGAACCAGATTCTGGTCACCACCTATGAGCAGGAGTGGGGCAAAGTGGCGCGCTAACAGGACCCGACCCTGCCGACTCCCGTCCTTGCATAATGCTTTGAAAAGCGCTTTGGAGACGCCATTGACAGACTCAAACTCGTTGAATTTTTTTGATTTGGCTACCGTTTTGGTGGTCGATGACACCCCCGATAACCTGACGGTGATGTCGTCGCTGCTCAAAGGACATTACAAAGTCCGGGTCGCCAACAATGGCGAGCGAGCCCTCAAATTTGCGCGTTCACTGCCGCGCCCGGACATCATCCTGCTGGACATCATGATGCCGGGCCTTTCGGGCTACGACGTCATTCGCGAGTTGAAATCTGACCCTGACACCCGACACATTCCGGTCATTTTTCTCACGGCCATGAGTTCTGCGGAGGACGAGAGTTTGGGACTGGAGCTGGGTGCGGCCGACTACATCACCAAGCCGATTTCTCCCCCGGTGGTGCTTGCGCGCGTGCGCACACAACTTGAAAACAAGGCGGCGGCAGATTTCCTGCGGGATCAAAACAGCTTTCTGGACGACGAAGTGAACCGGCGTACCCAGGAGCTCACTGCCATTCAGGACGTGACCATCATGGCCATGGCCTCGTTGGCCGAAACGCGTGATTCAGACACGGGAAACCATATCCGGCGCACGCAGAACTACGTTCGCGCCTTGGCAAAAAAGCTGCAAATCCACCCGAGGTTTGGCTACTTTCTGACGGACGCCACCATTGAGGCTCTCTACAAATCTGCACCTCTGCACGACATCGGCAAGGTGGGCATTCCCGATCGCATTTTGCTCAAGCCGGGCCGCTTTACCCCGGACGAGTTCGAGATCATGAAGACCCACACCACGCTGGGTCGCGCGGCGATTGTGGCTGCCGAGAAGCAACTCGGCAAGGAAGTTGGATTCCTGACCCACGCGAAAGACATTGCCTGCTACCACCAGGAGAAATGGGATGGCAGCGGCTACCCGGAGGGCCTGGCTGGCGATGCCATTCCCATCTCGGCCCGGTTAATGGCCGTGGCCGATGTTTACGACGCGCTCATCAGTCGCCGTGTGTACAAGGAGGGCATGCCGCATGAGAAGGCGGTGAGCATCATCAAGGAGGGCCGGGGCAATCATTTTGACGCCGATATCGTGGATGCTTTTCTGGCACTGGACGTTGAATTTCGTGCCATTGCCGCGCAATTTGCGGACTCTGATGCTGACCTGGCAGCCAAGGCGCTGCAACTTGACAGGCTGCAAGCCCCTACAACACCATGACGCAAACCACCGTCGACGCGTCCCGGCGTCGGTACAACAAATGGGTGGCCAACGAGTCCATAGAGGACTATGCATTGCGGTACTCACCGGCCAGTTTTCGCAAATGGTCGCCTGCAGTGATTGGCCTGACCATGATTGGCACCAATTCTGCACTCTCCTACGAAGCCATTGGCGCGCTGTTGCTCCTTGACTTTGGCTACAGCAATGCCATATGGGCCATGGTGTTTGCAGCGGTGATCATATTTGCCGTGGGCCTGCCCATTTGCCATTACTCGGCCAAACACAGCATTGACATGGATTTGCTCACCCGGGCGGCAGGCTTTGGGTATGTCGGCTCTACCTTCACATCCCTCATCTACGCTTCGTTCACCTTCATCTTTCTGGCGCTTGAGACCGCCATCATGGCCCAGGCAGTCAAGCTGTGCTTCGGGGTACCCTTGTGGCTGGGCTACATACTCTGTTCGGTGGTGGTGATCCCCATCGTGTTT
The DNA here is from genome assembly GCA_963750805.1 of uncultured beta proteobacterium. Lineage (GTDB taxonomy): Bacteria > Pseudomonadota > Gammaproteobacteria > Burkholderiales > Burkholderiaceae_C > JANYCG01. The sequence continues at coordinate 4,283 of CAVVSV010000027.1, read as the reverse complement.
TATGGGGTCACCGCCATCAACCGGTTTCACCGCTGGACACAGCTGCTCTGGCTGACCCTGCTCATCGTGCCGTTCTATTTTGTGTTCACCCGCCAGCCCGATGCCGTGCAGATGCTGGTGAATTTCAAGGGTGACGTTTCAAAGAGTAACGGCTTTGACTGGATGCACTTTGGTGTTGCGGCGGGAATTTCGTTCTCGCTCGTGGCGCAAATTGGCGAGCAGGTGGACTATCTGCGGTTCATGCCCGAGCGCACTGACAAGAACCGTGTGAGCTGGTGGGCCAACATGCTCACCGGTGGCCCGGGGTGGGTGGTGATTGCCTTTATCAAACAGCTTGGCGGCGCTCTGCTGGCTGCTGTGGCCGTGGTCGCTGGCCTGGCCATTGCCGATGCCAAGGAACCCATCCAGATTTTCAACCACGCCTTCCAGTTTGCGCTGACCAACCCGGAGACCGCCCTGGTGCTCAGCGCCTTGCTGGTTATTGTGTCGGAGCTGAAAGTCAATGTGACCAATGCCTACGCAGGTTCGTTGGCGTGGTCCAATTTTTTCTCCCGCCTGACGCACTCCCATCCCGGGCGGGTTGTTTGGCTGGTCTTCAACTGTGGCATTGCCCTGTTGTTGATGGAACTGGATTTGTTCGAGGCCATGAATAGTGTGCTGGGCCTCTACTCCAACATTGCTGTGGCATGGATTTGCGCGGTAGTGGCAGACCTTGCCATCAATAAGCCCTTGGGTTTAAGCCCGCCACTGGTGGAGTTCAAACGGGCGCATCTATACAACGTGAACCCCGTGGGTGTTTTGAGCATGACGCTGGCCTCGGTGGTCTCGATAGTGGCGTTCAGTGGCGTAATGGGCGAATACGCGCAGGCTTACTCATGGCTCATTGCCGCTGTGTTGAGCTTTCTGCTGGCCCCCGTGATTGCCTGGTGGACGGGGGGCAAGTACTACATTGCCCGCAAAAGCTATTTCCCGATTCACACCCCGCATACGCTGGTCACCTGCAGTGTGTGTGGCCAGGACTATGCCCAGGCAGATTCGGCTCATTGCCCGTATCACGCAGGCACAATTTGCTCACTGTGCTGCACGCTGGAGTCCAATTGCAAGGATGTTTGCAAGCCAGCCATCAAAAGCCCACTGGACCATTACCGCGACGGCGTCTTTGCGTTACTTGCGGCCATGTGGCCACGGCCCATTTCACGCCAAATAGCGAAACGGGTGGCCAACTTTGCGCTAATCTGGGGGGCGATGCTGGCCGTGGTCGCGATGACCCTGTGGGTGACCTTGCCGGCTGCCACCCGGGCTTTCGCACCGGAGGCGCTCGCCCATTTGGAAACCTATGTGCGCCGGGCTTTTTTTGGCATCGCGGTGCTGGCCAGCTTGACCACCTGGTGGATCGTGCTGGTGGGTGAAAGCCGGGATTTGGCGGAGGAAGAGTTGCGCACCGCCAAAGACAGGGCCGAGGACGCCACCCGTGCCAAGGGCGATTTTCTGGCCAATATGTCCCATGAAATCCGCACGCCAATGAACTCCATCATTGGCATGTCGCATCTGGCCCTGCAAACCGATTTGCAGCCAAAACAGCGCAACTACATCGAAAAAGTGAATCGCTCCGCGGAAAATTTGCTGGGCATCATCAATGACATTCTTGACTTTTCCAAAATTGAAGCTGGCAAATTGTCGGTAGAAGTGACCGACTTTTATCTGGATGACGTGCTGGACAACCTGCACAGCCTGCTCAGTTTCAAGGCGCAGGAAAAGCGGCTTGAATTGCGTTTCAATGTCTCGGCCCAAACCCCAATGGCCTTGCGTGGCGACCCTCTGCGCTTGAGTCAGGTTCTGGTGAACCTGGGCAACAACGCCGTGAAATTCACAGAGCAGGGGAGCATCGTCATCGGCGTCAAACCCGCAGCCACCCAAGGCGATTCGCAGGAGCTGTATTTTTGGGTACGCGATACCGGCATTGGCATGACGCCGGAGCAATGCGGTCGCATGTTCCAGTCATTCAGCCAGGCCGACGCCTCAACCACACGCAAATATGGCGGCACGGGTCTGGGACTGGCCATCTCCAAGCAATTGGTGGAGTTGATGGGCGGCCGAATTGGTGTTGACTCGGTAGCGGGGCATGGGTCGACCTTCTACTTTCATCTGACTGTTGGTGTTCAAAAGGACCCCGTGGCCCGACAGAAGGCCGGAGTGGATGAAGCAGCTGCGCTGCACCGCGACATGACTCATTTACGCGGTGCCCGCGTGCTGCTGGCGGAAGACAACCTCATGAACCAGGAGTTGGCCATCGAACTTCTGGAAAGCGCGGGCATGGTCGTGGTGGTGGTCAGCAATGGACAGGAAGCGCTGGACCTGCTGGCAGATGATGCTTCTTTTGATGCCATCCTCATGGACTGCCAGATGCCCGTGATGGACGGCTACCAGGCCACCGCCAAGGTGCGTGAGCGCCCGTCGCTCAATGGCATTCCCGTGATTGCCATGACCGCCGACGCCATGGAGGGTGACCGCGACAAGGCCGTCCGCGCCGGCATGGTGGACCATATTGCCAAGCCCATCATTGTGCGGCACATGTTTGCCACGCTGGCCCGCTGGATTCATCCCAAAAATGGCGCGGCGCTGGGTGCCGATGCCCCAGCCCAGCAAGCCCAAGGTGGGACCCGTCAGGAAGCACAGAAACTGCCGCTGCCTGTCGTTCCTGGGCTTGATACGGCCAGAGGCCTCGCCACGGTGATGGATTTTGCAGAACTGTTCCGCGTACAAGGTTTTGCACCTGAAGCATCACAAGCATCTGGGGCACGAAGGCGACCCAGATCATTACGACAACTATAGCAACTGGACATGGCTCGTCTTCTTCGATGCACTGGGTGCGATTCGGCTGGTCGGCTACCCAATCTATATCGTGATGATTCCCATTCTCGGGTACCGCCAGGGGAATTCGTCGGATCGTCGTTGGATATTGTCCGAAGTTGCGATGCTGTTGTTGTTGATTGCTGTCGTGCTCGCGTCACCGGTGTCGTGGAGCACACTGATCCAGACTTGGTTGATCCCGATGCTGATCATCAATACTTTCGTCAATATTGTGCACGAGTCAGCATACGTTCCTGGAACAGCCGGATGATCCCGTCCAGGGACTCGTTCCATTTTGACCAATCGGTTGACCGAATTCTTCATGTGCAATGAGAACTACCATTTGGAACATCATCTTTTTCCCCGCGTTCCCTGGTACAACTTGAAACAACTCCACGGCGAGCTGCATCAACAGCTGCTCGACCGCGACTCGCCGGTCGTTCACTCTTACTTCGAATTCGTGTGCGAGTTTGTCCGCAAGAGCTGGGACCGAGCAGCCCCATCGGCCGGAGCCGACAACGTGGCTGAAACAGCGGCCGAAATGGGCAACACGGTGTCGGGTTTGAAATCAGGCTTTTGCGGCGTTGCCAAGGTATCCGGATTTCCCGGACTCCGGTTGTTCGCTCTTCGCTTCCTGAAATGGGGCGTATCCGGCTACGAAGCGACTTCACGCGATGGCGAAATGGAGCCGCCGCCGCTGGCACCCGGCAACCGCTTGATGCGACACGAACTTCTGCTTTGCCTGCTGGGACTCTACACCTCGATCGTGCTTATCATTCGGGCCGGGATTCTTGACACGACAACCATCCAGGCGGTCGGCTTCACATCCGCGTACTTTGGCTTTGCGATGGCCATCGAGCGAAGCAGCATCCGGGGTGGCAGAAGACACGATTGCTTTCCGGATTCGTTTTTGTTCTCTGGTACTTCAAGTCGGTGGCATGGTTTGTGCCAGCAATCGGCTTGACCGCTCTCGACTCGATGCTGCTTGCAATTGATCGTCAATGGCTGGGCGAAACCCCGTCCGTCGCGATGCAGTCGATGACATCCGTTTGGATCACGGAGACGATGAGCGCGTTTTATCTGTCGTATTTGGGATACCTGATCGTCGCGATCGTCCATGCTGGGTTTCAGCCGCTGGAATTCACTTGCCGATTCGCCGGTTGGATCCTAAGCGTTTACGCGTTGGGCCTGGCGTTCTATCTGTTGATTCCGGCGATCGGTCCAGGCAAGGCGTTCGCCAGACTGTTTTCGGTCCCGCTTGAGGGTCTGCTGATCACCGAACTCAATCGCTGGGCTGGTCGATGCGGTTCGGGAGTGTACGACGTCTTTCCCAGCCTGCACGTGATGATCACCGGTGCGCTGCTGACATTCGACTTTCATCATTGCCACGGCCGATTTCGACTCAGGCTGCTGCCCGCTTTGGGTATGGTTGT